>CBCTFW010000007.1:0-124641 GCA_965146285.1 uncultured Collinsella sp. | reverse complement strand
CGCCTGACCTTCACGCGCGACATGGCCGAGGCCATCTTCCACGTGCTGGGGACGCGCGCCCCCTACGGCACCTACGACTGCACCGGCTCCGGTGCGGTCAAGAGCTGGGCCGACATAGCCCGCGCCGTCTTCGAGGCCGCCAACGGCAACGGGGAGAAGGTCGTGCCGGTTTCGACCGCCGACTACTACGCGAGCGCCGAGGGCCCCATCGCCCCGCGCCCGGTCCACTCCGCACTCGACCTGTCCAGGCTCGAGTCGGTCGGCTTCCACATGCCCGACTGGGAGGAAGAGCTGGGGGAGTACCTTAAGACGCTCTAGTGTTTATAGAATTTGCGAGAGTAAAAGCCGCCGTTCGTTAACGGCGGCTTTTCTTGTTGGTGGCTATCTGCGCAGTGGTGCCAATAGTATTCTGCGGAAGATCTACCTCTCGCTTGTCTCGGTGGCGGACTTGCCGGGCTGGTCATCGTAGGCGTATTTGCTGTACACGTTGACCTCCCACTGCTTTTTTTCGACCTTTGCCACAGAATCCAGGATGAATCCGGTTGCAAGGCTCAGACCACAGAGGAACATAAACGATGCAGCAAGCATGGCAGTGGGGAAACGCGGGACCAGGCCGGTCTGAAAGTACTCAACAAAGATAGGAATGCCCAAAACCAGGCCGATAATCGCGAATAGAAGCGCGACGAGGCTGAAGAACTTCAGCGGGCGATAGTCCTTGAACAGCGTGCCGATCATCGCAACGACTTTAATGCCGTCGCTCACGGTATTGAGCTTGGACTCGGAGCCTTCCGGACGGTCGCGGTACTCGATGGGCACGTCTTTGATGCGCCAGCGGTGGTCGACGGCGTGGATCGAGAGCTCGGTTTCGATCTGGAAGCCCTCGGAAAGCACAGGGAAGGTTTTAACGAACGGGCGGCTCATGGCGCGGTAGCCTGTCATGACGTCATCGAAGCTGTAGCCATAGATCCACTTGATCATGGCGCGGACCAGATTATTGCCAAAGCCGTGGAAGGCACGCTTGTTCTCCTCGGCGTAGGTGCCGTTGGAAAGGCGATCGCCTACGGTCATGTCGGCCGTGCCGTTAAGGATGGGCTCGCAGAGGGCCTTGGCCGCCTCGGCGGGGTAGGTGTCGTCTCCGTCGACCATCAGGTAGCAATCGGCGTTGATATCGCGAAACATCTGGCGGCACACGTTGCCCTTTCCCTGACGGGGCTCAAAGCAGACTGTGGCGCCGTGCTCGGTGGCAATGCGTGAGGTATCGTCCGACGAGTTGTTGTCATAGACATAGACCGTCGCCTGCGGAAGCTCGCGGTGAAAGTCGTCGATGACTTTGCCGATCGTGAGCGCTTCGTTGTAGCAAGGGATGATGACGGCGATGGATTCAGAATTCACTTAATGCTCCTTATACATTCAATCCTAGAAAGTATAGCCGTTTGGGCCTGGCATCCTAAGATGTGGGTTAGTTCTCCAGTTTTGTTGCGCGAATCGTTTGCATGGCCGTCGGGTCTATACTGTTCGTTTGTCAACGATTACGAGTAAAGGAGTTGCATCCGTGTCGGATCAGACAAAGCAACAAGAAACTCGCAGTCTGCCTGCGACGTTTGCTAAGAACGAATTTGAGAAGGACGCGTTTATCCTTCGTCAGCTGGTTACCAAGGATTTTAAGATCAAGTATCGCCGTAGCGTTCTGGGCGTCGCATGGTCGGTGCTCAACCCGCTGCTGATGATGATCGTCATGGCCATCGTGTTCTCGACGATTTTTGGCCAGGGCCGCAATGGCTCAATGACGCCCGAGATGTACCCGCTGTACTTGATCGTGGGTAACATTACCTTTGCCGTCATGTCTGAGTCTACTAACCAGGCCCTGACGTCGATCGTGGGCGCTGCCCCTCTGCTCAAGAAGGTTAAGGTGCACCGCTGGGTCTTCCCGGTGCAGAAGGTGCTCTTCTCGCTGGTCAACTTTGCCTTCTCGCTGGTTGCCGTCGCCATCGTCATGCTGTGGTTCCGCGTTATGCCTTCTTGGCACCTGATTCTGTTGCCGGTTTGCCTGCTGCTGCTTATGTGCTTCTGCATGGGCCTGGGCATGATGCTCTCTGCCCTTACGGTCTTCTTCCGTGACGTTATGCATCTGTGGAGCGTCGTCATTACGGCGTGGACTTACATTACGCCCATCTTCTGGACGACTGACTATATTGCGCAAATGCCGCATCTCGTGCGTATCTTGATGTATGCGAACCCCATGTTCAACTACCTGCAGTTTATGCGCGATATCTTCCTGTTCCAGACTACGCCCTCGCTTATGACGTTTGGTATGTGCGTCGCTTGGGCGGTTCTTGCGCTTATTATTGGCTATACCGTGTTCCATAAGTCCGAGCGCAAATTTATCCTCTACATCTAAGGAGTGCTGTGATGACTGAATCTGTTGTTGATTACAGCGAGCAGCCTCTGGCTGTCGAGGTCGACGACGTCACCATGATCTTTAACATGGCGTCCGAGTCGCTGACCAACCTCAAGGAGTACTTCATCAAGCTTGCCAAGCACGAGCTGTTCTTTGAGGAGTTTAGGGCGCTTAAGCACATCTCGTTCGATATTCATCGCGGCGAAGTTGTCGGTTTGGTTGGCACCAATGGCTCCGGCAAGTCTACGATGCTCAAGATTATCGCTGGCGTGCTTGAGCCTAGCGAGGGCAGCGTTAAGGTGCACGGTAACATCGCGCCGCTGATTGAGCTTGGTGCCGGCTTTGACCCCGAGCTGACCGCCCGCGAGAACATCTATCTGAACGGCGCCCTGCTCGGCTATACCAAGGAGTTCATCGACGCCAACTTTGACGGAATTATCGAGTTCGCTGAGCTTCAGAACTTTGTCGACATGCCGCTTAAGAACTTCTCCTCAGGCATGGTGGCGCGTATCGCCTTTGCAATCGCGACGATTACCGAGCCCGATATTCTGATCGTTGACGAGACGCTGTCCGTCGGTGACGTGTTCTTCCAGCAGAAGTGCGAGGACCGCATCCAGCACTTTATCCAGAGCGGCGACGTGACGGTTCTGTTCGTTTCGCACTCCATGGAGCAGGTTGAGCGCATCTGCCAGCGTGCCGTTTGGATTGAGAAGGGTGACCTTCGCATGGACGGCCCGGTCGATGAGGTCTGCAAGGCGTACCGCGAGCAGTTCAACTAGGTTATAATTATTTGCGCCTGACAGGCTTGCGCTTGCTTGGGCGTGCGGTTATTTGCTCCATTAGCTCAGTTGGATAGAGCAGGGGACTTCTAATCCCAAGGTCGACGGTTCGAATCCGCCATGGAGCACCATCGTTTATTAAGCCCAGACCGCTTGGTGGTCTGGGCTTTTTCACATGCCGGTGTTCTTTATTCTTGCCGGGTATACGTTTAGGCCGAAGCGGTGGTGCGAACGTTCTGCGGACAGGCAAGCCTTGCCGTCTTTGCCTTTCATGCGGTTGACTGGTTTATCCCTTGGCAGACGATGCCGTTGCTTTTAACGCTGCCAGTACCATGGCTGTTTGCGTCGATTGTGCGCTGCGGGTGCGACATAGGGTTGGCGTACGTGATCAAGAAGGCGTAACAAAAGCGGGGAGGACCAACTTGGCCCTCCCCGCTGTATCTAGTCTGCCTTCAGGCACTCGGGCAAGACGTTTGCAACTGCATTCATCGCCTGCGGCCTCAGGTACTGCTCATTGAGCTTTGCCTTTCTGTAGGCGTAGCGAGTGTCTGTCGAGTACTTGATCAATACGTCGGTGAAGAATCGCTCCCAACTTAGGTACTTGCGGCTTTCGATATAGCTCGAAGGATCCTTGAGGATTTTTGGAATGTCGTTACTGGGAATGAGGCCAGATTGCAGAAGTGTCCACTCGAATGATTCCGGGAGAAACAAGCGAACGTTCTTGTAAACGCGCTGTCCGAGCACCTTTTCGATGTAGGGACCAAATGCCGCGCCGTCTCCAATGGCAAGAACGTTTTGCTCGGGGCATTCGTGAATTGTCCGCTTTAGATTTGCTACGCCGGTGGCGGTATAGCAGGGGATCCCGAGCCGGTTGCAAAGAGCGTTGTAGAATTGATAGCCAGATTTGCTATCCTCGACAACTACGGCGTCGGGTACCTCGAATCCAACATTTAGATCCTGATACAGCATACTTGCCGTGTGGTCATATAGCGGCTTGGTCACCGAGTAGAAGCGCCTGTCGCTCTTGCGGCCATTGATTGTTTTACTCGTCGTGTTGACTAACTTCAGGATCTCATCAACGCTGTAGGGGAGCTCGTTGGCATCGCGACGAGATATCAGAACAAAATAGTTGGACGAGCCGTTTACGGCTTTGGCGAAGTCCTTTGAGTAGATAAACTCGTTGCCCTCATCTAGAAAGACGATTGAATCTTCGATGATCGACAGCTCGCGCTCCCAGCGTCTGCCGGAAAGCGTTTCGCAAGGTACGTCGCAGCTGAGAGCAACGCCGCTTTCCGATCCTCGGTCGTTGTAGTCGCGAATCATCGAGATGAGCGTCGTTTTGCCCGTGCCGCTGTTGCCGCGTATAAAGGAAATATTGCGCTTAAACGTGAGTGTGTATTTGACCTTTGCGCGCTCTACGACAACGGTATGCGTTCCCTTCATTACTCATCAACATCCAAAAAGTCATTCGTGGCACCGACAAACTCCTGCATGTTCCTGACGATGCGGCCGTCGTTTTCAATGCGGATTTCAAAGCTCTTCCAGGGGAATTTCATGATGTGGTATAAGGTCACCAGCACATCCTGCTCTTTGCCGATCTTGAGTAGCCAGCGGGCACAGTTGTCTCCGCAGGTGGATGCATTGAACACCATGTTTGGGAGATTGTGCACCAGCAGCAGCGTCTTAACGCCGCCGGAAAGCTCGAGGGGCGTAATCGAACCGAGCTGTTTGCTGATGATGTTGTGGGGGCCGATGAGTTCTGAACCGTCAACACCTTTAATCATCTGCGCTGCCAGAGGGTCCTCGAACCAGGAATCCAGGTACGAGTTCCTAAAATAGGTTTCGGTATCGTAGATGGAACCGGGGTAATCCCCCAGGTGAATGCTCAGCATGTGGGTCTCCAGACGTTGTGTGACTGCAACGATTATATGCCAGTAATAAATTGCCGGCAGCAGCGAGGTGCTACTGCCGGCATTGGTTTTATTGGCGTATGAATCGGCGCTGATGGATTTGATCGCGAGGCTACTTTTCGAGATGCTCCCTCAGCAGCTCCAGCGCGTGGGCGTAGCCCTTCAGGCCTTCGCCCGTAATGGTGGCGAAGCAGGCCAGGCGGGCGTAGCTTACCTGGCGGAAGTCCTCGCGTGTTTCGACAGCGCTGATGTGGACCTCAACGGCGGGGATGGCGACGGCTTTGAGGGCATCCAAGATGGCCACGCTCGTGTGCGTGTAGGCCGCCGGGTTGATGACGATGCCGTCGACCTTGCCGTAGGCCTCCTGGATCTTGTCGACGATGCTGCCCTCGTGGTTGGACTGGAAGACCTCGATCTCGTCAAAGCCCTGAGCGGTGCCCGCTTCCTGGCAGATCTGCACTAAGCGGTCGTAGTTGTCGCTGCCATAGATGCCCGGCTCGCGAATGCCGAGCATGTTGAGGTTGGGGCCGTTGATGACGAGTGCTTTCATGGTTGCTTCCTTTGCGATTGGAAAACCACCACAAAGGTGCCTGTCCCCTTTGTGGTGGTTTTGGTTAGAGAGCGGGTGGGAGGGTGTCGAGGAGGGCTTGGGCGGTGTTGGCGGCGCAGTCGCGTGAGTCGATGATGTGGTCGGCCCAGGCGCGGTAGCGCGGCATACGCTGTTCGGCGAGTTTATCGATGCCGTCGCGGGCGGTGATGGGGCGTCCCTTGTGGGCGAGTTCGTCGAGCTTACGGTTGAGCATCACAATCTGGCTGTTCTGGTGCAGCAGCGGATAGTTCTCGTCCCTCGTGACCACGCCGCCGCCGGTGGAGAGCACCAGGCCGCTACGCTTGGAGATGTCGGCCAGCGCCGCCGTCTCCTGCTCGCGGAAGGTTGCCTCGCCGCGCTCGACGATATAGTCGGCACAAGGCATGCCCAGACGCTTCTCGAGGGCGCGATCGAGGTCGATGTGCTCGCGTCCCGTGAGCTGGGCGATCTGCTCGCCCACGCGGGTCTTGCCCGAGCCCGGCATGCCAATCAGCGCGATGTTCTGCTCGCGGCGGGACAAGCGCTCCGTTACGTCCAGGATGCGCTTGCGCGGGGTGACCCGGCCGGTATAGCGCTCGACGGCCTGTGCCGCTTGGGCCACGAGCATCAGCAGGCCGCCGATGCAAGGGATATCGCGGCGCTCGGCCTCGAGCATCAGGCCCGTGCGGGCGGGGTTGTAGACAATGTCGATAACGCCTTCGAGCGCATCGAGCCCTTCGAGCGTGCAAGGCGCGTCGGGGCAGTGGGGGAACATGCCGGCAGGTGTGCAGTTGACGAGCAACGTTGCATCGGACTGCTGAGCGATGTTGCCGTAGTTGACCTCGCTCGTGCGACCCACGGGCACAACGGTGGCGCCCAGGTCTTCCAGCACCATACTTGCCGTGGTGCCGGCACCACCGGTGGCACCGAGCACGAGGGCCTTTTTGCCGGCAACCTCAACCCCCAGCTCCTCGACCAGGCACTGAAAACCAAAGTAGTCGGTGTTGTCGCCGCGCAAGCGACCGTCAGGTAGGCGTGTGATGGTGTTGACGTTGCCCATGCGCTCGGCCAGCGGACTCAGCTCGTCCAGGTATTCCATGACGGCGCGCTTGTAGGGGATGGTCACGTTGGTACCCTCCCATTCGTCGCCCGTCATAAAGGTCGCGAGGTCCTCGGGCTCGCGCTCAAAACGCACGTACTCGAGCCCAGCGAGCTCTTTGTAGATGGTCGGGGTGTAGCTGTGGCCCAGCACGCGGCCCAGTACGCCGTAGGGGCGGGTTGCGGCGGTATCGGTCATCTAGAGCACCTCCGTGTAGCTGCCAAAGTAGGTGAAGCTCTCGCATACGTCGTCGATTGAGTCGAGTAGGTCGTCGAGGGCCTTGCTGCCAAAGGGGCAGTCCAGGTCAAAGTAGAACATAAACTCAAAGTCGCGGCCGGGTATGGGGCGGCTCTCGAGCTTGATGAGGTTGATATTGAGCGCGTAGAAGCGCTCGAGTACGCGATAGAGCGCACCCGGCTCGTTGGCCGTGGTGATCATGAGCGAGGTACGGTTGGCGCCGGGGTAGACGCGCGGCTCGCGGCTGATGACGACAAAGCGCGTGTAGTTGTTGTCCGAGTCCTGGATGTTGGGCTCCAGCACCTCCAGGCCGTAGAGCGCCGCACAGCTGCGCGAAGCGATGGCGGCGACGTCGGTGCGTTCGGAATTTGCCACCATCTCGGCCGACATAGCCGTGTTGGGGTACTTGGTGGCGTGCAGGTCGTGGGACTCGATAAAGCCGGCGCACTGGGCAATGGCTTGGCCGTGGCTGTAGACCTCGCGCACGTCGGCGGGCTTGGTGCCGGGCTTGACGAGCAGGTTGTGATCGATCTTGAGGCGCAGCGAGCGCACGATATGGAAGTCGAACTGTGCGAGCAGGTCGTAGACGGCGTTTACCGAGCCGGCGGTTGAGTTTTCGATGGGCAGTACGCCAAACTCGCAGAAGCCGTCGCGCACGGCGCGCATGACGCCTTCGAAGGTCTCGAAAAAAGCGATGTCGGGCACGTCGAAGAGTTTGCACGCGGCGATCTGGCTATAGGCACCTTCCACGCCCTGGCAGGCAACGGTGGCCGTTTGAGGGAAGGCCGTGTCGGAGGCTGCAGCCGTGGCGTGGGCCTTTTGCGAGACGGTGATGCCCTTGAGCTCGTTGATGTAGCGCTGCTGCTCGGCCTTGCTCATGCTCATGAGGAGACGGAACAGGGTGATGGTCTGCGCCTCGTAGCGCTCGGGCGCGCGGCTGGCGAGGCTGTTGAGTTTGGAGCGCTCGCGGGCGGGGTCGAAGACGGCCTTGCCCATCTCGATTTTTGACTTGGCGACCTCGGTGGCAATGTCCATGCGCTCGACAAAGCTGTTGAGGAGCGTGGTGTCGATGCCATCGATGGCCTGGCGAATATCGGCAAGGTCCATGGAGGCCCCTTTCACGTAATGGCAGAGTTGACGGGCAACTCAGGTGAGTCGGGTTAGAGCTGGCCTGCGTCTTCGAGGAGGGCGTCCCAGATGGCGAGGGCGGCGGCTGCTTCGGCTACGGGGACGGCTCGGGGGACGATGCAGGGATCGTGGCGGCCGTGGACCGAGAGCTCGGCATTTTCCATAGCGTCCATGTCTACGGTCTGCTGCTCGCGGCCAATTGAGGGCGTCGGCTTTACGGCCATGCGCCACATGACGGGCGCGCCGGTCGAAATACCGCCCAGGATGCCGCCGGCGTTATTGGACTCGACCTTGATCTCGCCGGTCTCGGCATCGATGCGATATGGATCGTTGTTCTCGCTGCCGCGCATGGCGGCCACGGCAAAGCCCATGCCAAACTCCACGCCCTTTACGGCGGGAATGCCAAACGCGATTTGCGCGATGCGGTTCTCGATGCCGTCGAACATGGGGTCTCCGATGCCCGTAGGCAGTCCGTAGATGCCGCACTCCACGATGCCACCGATGCTGTCGAGTTCATCGCGCGCGGCCAGAATCTCCTCGCGCATGCGACCGGCAGCGGCGGCGTCAATGCAGGGCAGGTCGTTCGTAAGAATTGCCCTGCGGTCGGTCTCGCGATAGACCATATCGTCCATCGGCAGGTCGGAGATGCCGCCGATCTGCGCGACGTGTGCCATGACCTGAATGCCGCGGGCCTCGAGTGCCTGCAGCGCAATGCCGCCGGCGATGCATAAGGGTGCCGTTAGGCGGCCGGAGAAATGCCCGCCACCAGCGACATCGTGCATGTTGTGATACTTCACACGCGCCGGGTAATCGGCATGTCCCGGACGGGGCTTGCTGCGCAGCTCGGAGTAATCCTTGGAGCGCGTGTTGGTGTTCTCGATAATCGCGGCGATGGGCGCGCCGGTGGTATGTCCATCGACAACACCGGCGATGATGTGGGCTGCGTCAGCCTCGCGTCGTTTGGTCGCGGTCTCGTCGCGTCCGGGGGCGCGACGGTCGAGGAAGGCCTGCAGCTTCTCCTGGTCCACGGCGATGCCCGCCGGGATGCCATCGAGCGAGCAGCCGATAGCGGGGGAGTGCGATTGACCGAAGATGCTTAAGTGCAAGACGTTGCCAAAGGTCGAGGCCATGCTATTCCTCCTCGAGTGTGACCTTGCCGCCCAGCAGGCGGTAGTGGTCGAAGAAATCGGGATAGGACTTGTTGACGGCCTCGGCGCCGTGGATCACGACCTCGCCGGTGGCGCGGCTCGCGGCGATGGCGGCCATCATGGCGATGCGGTGGTCGTTGTGCGAATCGACCTCGCCGCCGGTGAAGGCATCGACGCCCTTGATGATGAGGTCGTCACCGGCAATGCGCACCTGCGCTCCCAGCGCGGTGAGCTCGCGGGTGGTGGTGACCAGACGGTCAGATTCCTTGATGCGCAGGCGTGCGCAGTCACGGATGAACGTGCGGCCCTGAGCCAGCGATGCCACGGCCGAGATGACGGGCACCAGGTCCGGAATGTCGTGGGCGCTCATCTCAAAGCCGGCGAGCTTGTCGGACTGCACAGTGGCGGCGTTCGTGGAGCGCACGATGCGGGCGCCAAAGCGCGAAAGCGCGGCGAGCACGTTGCGGTCGCCCTGTGCGGAGCTCAGCGACACGCCCTCGACGGTGATGGGGTCGGTGTCAATGGCGCCGGCGCACAGCCAAAAGGCGGCGTTGGACCAGTCTCCCTCGACGGCTACGCTGCCGGGCGTGCGGTACGATCCGCTGTTTACGCGGAAGTTCGTGACCTCGGGCTGGCCGTCCTTGGCCGGAATACGCTCGACGTTGACCTCGACACCAAAGGCCTTCATGGCCTGGATGGTCAGGTTGATATAGGGGCGGCTCTCGATAAGGCCGGTTACTTGCACGCAGGAGGGCTGGGCGAGCAACGGGGCTGCCAGCAGCAGGCCCGAGATGTACTGCGAGCTTACGTTGCCCGGCAGCACAAAGGTGCCCGGGCGCATGCGCCCGCTTGTCTTGAGCGGAAAACCGCCCAGACCCTGTAGGTCGCAGCCGGCGGCAATGATCTCGTCCGAGAGCGGGGGCAGCGGGCGTGCGCCTAGGCGGCCCTGTCCCACAAAGGTTGCCTCTGCCCCCAGCGCGCAGGCGACGGGCAGCATAAAGCGGAGCGTGGAGCCGCTCTCGCCGCAGTCGAGCGTGCCGCCGGCAAGGGCCTTGAGCAGGCCGAACTCAATGCTCTTCATGGTGGGGTGGACCTGGAAGCCGTCCTCGACGGTCTCGATGCGGGCGCCGAGCGCCGTGAGGCAGCGGACCGTGGCCTCAATATCGGCGCAGGTGGTGTTGCAGGTCACATGCGTCTCTCCGTTGGCAAGGGCGGCGCAGATGATGAGGCGGTGCGCCATCGACTTGGACGCGATGGCGGGAACGGTGCCCTTGAGCGGGGAGGGGGTTATGCGGGCTAGCATGCGGATGCGTCTCCCTTCTGGCCGAGGCCCTCGGCAATTAAATCATGGAAGGTGGAAAGCGGCGTGCGGTCGATGCTGCAGCGGCCAATGCCGTGTGGAATCACCAAGTCGATCGTGTCACCGGCGCGTTTTTTGTCGTGCAGCGCCTCGGCAAAGACGGCGTCGGCCGAAAGCTCGCAGCGAGTCTTGAGGCCATGACGGGCGCAGAGCTCTTCGATGCGGCCGGGCAGCTCGGCGTCGCAAATGCCGTGCAGGGCCGCGGCGCGCGTGATAATGCCCATGCCGATCGACACGCAGTTGCCGTGTCCCAGCTCAAAGTGCTCGCAGGCCTCGACGGCGTGTCCGGCGCTGTGCCCAAAGTTGAGCAGCTTTCGCTGGTTGGTTTCGCGCTCGTCGGCAACGACCACGGCGCGCTTGATGTCGATATTGCGGGCGATAATGAGCGCCACGCGGGCCACGTCCTGGTTAAGCAGCTCCAGCGTGAGCGGGGTTTTCTCCAGTTCGGCGAAAAGCTCCGGATCGGCAATGACGGCGTGCTTGATGACCTCGCCGCAGCCGTCGGCGAACTGTTCGGGCGTGAGGGTGGCAAGGCATCCCACGTCGGCGATAACCACGCTCGGCTGCCAAAAGGCACCGGCGAGATTTTTGCCTGCGGCCAGGTCGATGGCCGTCTTGCCGCCCACCGACGAGTCCACCATGGCGAGCAGGCTCGTGGGAATCTGTACAAACTTGCAGCCGCGCATGTAGGTGGCGGCAACAAAGCCGACCACATCGCCCACGACGCCGCCGCCGAGCGCCACGATCACGTCGGAGCGCGAAAGCTCGTGCTCGGCCACAAATTCCAAGATGTTGATGTAGGTCTCGGCGCGCTTGTGTGCTTCGCCGGCCTCGAAGGTGTAGATGCTTACCTCGTAGCCTGACGCTTCCAGGCTCTGTTTGACAGGCATTTGGTAGAGCGGGCCCACGTTGGTGTCCGTCACGATGACGGCCTTGGTGCCGCCGGCAGTGGCGCGCACGAGCGGTCCCGCCTGCTCCAGCAAAAACGTGCCAACATGCACCTGGTATGGGCGTGCAGTGTCGATATCGATGGTAATCGCCATAAGCTTCGGTCCTTTCGACCTGGCGTGATGGGTGGTCTAGTGGGAGGCCTCGTCGTCGAGTGCGCGCTTGATGCGGTCGCCCTCGGCAAGGAGAATCTCCAGATAGCGCTGGTCGCGGTCCTTGAGCGCACGGCTGTAGGCGCCGAGCGACTCGATCAGGTGGTCGATCTCGAAGGCAAGCGCGTCGGCGTCGTCGATCATGAGCTCGGACCACATTTGCGGGTTGAGGTGCGCCACGCGGGTGAGATCGCGGTAGCTACCGGCTGAAAAGCCGTGGTGGACCTGGGCGGTCGGGCTCTTTACGTAGGCGTTGGACACCACGTGCGCAAGCTGGCTCGTGAAGGCGATGACGCGGTCGTGCTCGGCGGCGCTGGTCACGCTGAACTTGCCAAAGCCCAAGGGGCGCACCATCTCGCGCACCTGGCCCAAAAGTTCCAGCTTGAGCGCGTCGTCCACCGCGGGCGGCACGAGCACGAGCGGAGCGCCCTGGAACAGGTCGGCGCGGGAGTGCGCATAGCCCGAGTACTGCGTGCCCGCCATGGGGTGCGCGCCCACAAAGTAAAAGCCGTGCTCGCGGGCAAGCTCAAAGGCGCGTTCGCACACGATGCCCTTGACGCCCACCGTGTCGATTACCACGGGGCCCATGATGGCGTCGGTGTCGGTGGCGTCGGCGAGCGCCTTGGCGTGCGTCTCGAGCCACTCGATGCATGCCTCGGGGTAGCAAGCCAGGACGATGATGTCGCATTCGCCGAGTGTCTTGTCGTTGAGCTCTCCGGCGACAGTGCCCATGCTGGCGGCCGTCATGACATCGTCATCGGGGTCCCAGGCCAGCACGCGGACGCCCGCCTGTGCATAGCCGCGGGCAAAGCTACCGCCGATGAGGCCAAGGCCGACGATGCCGGCGCACTTGGGGCCGCCCTGGTTAACGCGCGCGTTTCTCACCGTACCCATGGGCTACTCCATGGTCTCTTGGCAGACAACCTCGCGGATGGCTCGGATGCGGCGCATGGTGTCGTCGAACTGATCGGGGGTGAGGGCCTGGGCGCCGTCGGACCAGGCGCGGCTCGGCTCGTCGTGGACCTCGATCTCCAGGCCGTTGGCACCGCAGGCGGTCGCGGCGAGCGCCATGGGTTCGACGTAGCGGGTGTAGCCGGTGGCGTGGCTGGGGTCGGCAACGACGGGCAGGTGCGACAGGTGGTGCAGCACCGGCACGGCGTTGAGGTCGAAGGTGTTACGGGTGCGGGTCTCGAAGGTGCGGATGCCGCGCTCGCACAGGATGACGTTGTCGTTGCCCTCGCTCATGATGTACTCGGCTGCCATAAGCAGCTCGTCGATCGTGCCGGACATACCGCGCTTGAGCAGAATCGGGGTCTGGGTCTTGCCGACCTCCTTGAGCAGGGGGAAGTTCTGGGCGTTGCGGGCGCCGATCTGCATGACGTCAATCTTCTTGTCCAAGAAGACCTGCACGTCGCGTGGATCCATGATCTCGGTGACGATCGGCATGTCGAGCTCGGCAGACGCCTCGCACAGCAGGTCGAGGCCGGCGGGGCCCATGCCCTGGTAGGCGTAGGGGGAGGTGCGGGGCTTGTAGGCACCGCCGCGCAGCATCGTGGCACCGGCGGCCTTCACGCGGCGGGCGATGCGGATGAGGTTCTCGCCCTCGACGGAGCACGGGCCGGCGATGACCTGGAACTGGTCGCCGCCGATCTTGACGCCGTGGCCGCAGTCGATGACGGAGTCCCCGGGGTGGAACTTGCGGTTTGCGCGCTTGAACGGCTCGGAGACGCGCTGCACGCGCTCGACGACATCCATGGACTCGAGCAGGAACGGGTCGATCTTGGTCGTATCGCCCACCAGGCCGATGATCGTCTCGTTCTCGCCGCGCGAGACATCGGTCTTCAGGCCCTTTTTCTCAATCCAGCTGACGATATGGCCGACGGCCTCGTCGCTGGCGCTCTGCTTTAAAATTGCAATCATGGTGTGCCTCTCACCTCGATGGATAACTTTTGCAAAAACGGCCCGCATCGCGAGCCGTGTATATATGGTGCATGAGAGTTTATACTATCTGACTCGCTTTTGCCTTCTAAAGTGGGCCGTTGCGCCGCGTCTTCCTCGGAATTGCAAAGCTTTTTCTTTTATTTTGATAGCCCGTGGCGCACTTGGGTATAATGCCAGTCGTTCGCCCTATTAGCTCAGGGGATTAGAGCGTCTGCCTCCGGAGCAGAAGGCCGTTGGTTCGAATCCAACATGGGGCACCATCGAACGTAAGACCGTCCGAACCTCGCATGGTCCGGGCGGTTTTTCTTATACCGACGCGACGTGATGGGACGTGGTATGGCAGCAACGGATATCGAGCGCGGACTCTCGACCGCCGAGGTCGAGGAGCGCATCGCCGCCGGTAAGATCAACCGCAACATGGAGCTCAAGACCAAGTCGGTCAAAGAGCTCATCATCGAGAACCTCTGCACGTTGTTCAATTTGATCAACGTGATCTTGGCGTTCCTGGTCATTTTGACCGGTTCGTTTAAGAATCTGACGTTCCTGTTCGTGGTGTTCCTTAATACCGCTATTGGCGTCATCCAGTCCATGCGTTCCAAGAAGATGGTCGATAAGCTCACACTGCTGACCTCCAAGAAGGCCATCGCGGTGCGCGACGGCGCCGAGGTGGAGCTCGACCTGGACCAGATCGTGCTCGACGACATCATCCGCCTGGGGCGCGGCGACCAGATTCCGGCCGACGCCGTGGTGGTATCGGGCGAGGCGCTCGTGAACGAGAGCCTGCTGACGGGCGAGAGCGACCTTATTAAGAAACAGCCCGGTTCCGAGCTCATGAGCGGCAGCTTTATCGACTCGGGCCTGCTGCGCGCCCGCGTGATCCATGTCGGCGCCGACAACTACGTGGCCAAAATTAATAACGAGGCCAAGTACGTCAAAAAGGTCAATTCCGAGATCATGAACGCGCTTAACGCCATCGTGCGCTTTGCGAGCATCATCATGATCCCGCTCGGTTTGGCGTTGTTTGCCTCGAGTGTGAGCGAGCTGTGGGATGCCGCGGGAACCCCGGGTGATAGCGCGCTTTCGTGGTGCTTCTCCGAGTTGTTGGCTGGTCATGTTCCTTCGTCGGCGCTGCTGTCCACGGTGGGCGCCCTGCTGGGCATGATCCCCCAAGGCCTGGTACTGCTGACCTCTTCGGTGCTCGCCATCGCCACGGTGCGTCTGGCCCGCCGCAAGGTGCTGGCACAGCAGCTCTACTGCATCGAGACGCTCGCTCGCGTCGACGTGCTGTGCCTGGACAAGACGGGCACCATCACGTCGGGCCGCATGGAGGTCGAGGGCACGTATCCGCTGCCGGTTGAGGGCGTGAGCCTAGGCGCCGGCCCGGACGAGGCGGCTGTTCCCGTCGATACCACGGTGCTCGATTTTGCGCTGGCTAACGTGGCACGTGCGACTTCGGCCGATGCCAACGAGACCTGCCAGGCGCTGCTCAACTATTACGCCGATCGCCCGGTCGAGGTGTCTGAGCCGCTGTCGGTCATTCCGTTCTCGTCGTCTAAAAAATGGAGTGGCGCTTCGTTTGCGCAGGGCTCCTATGTGATGGGCGCCGCGCAGTTTGTGCTCTCTGATCGTGCGTTTGCCCAGGTCGAGAACCGTGTCGCCGAGCTTGCCGATACCTGCCGCGTGCTCGTGGTGGCGCGCGTGGAAGGCTTTACGCTCGATGGCGATATGGTGGGCGAGGCCGAGCCCGTGGGCTTTGTGACCATCCGCGACGAGATTCGTACCTCGGCGGCCGAGACCATCGGCTACTTTAACGAGCAGGGCGTGACCCTCAACGTGATCAGTGGCGACGACCCGCGTACGGTGTCGTCGATCGCGCGCGTGGTGGGCGTGCCGGGGGCGGACGCTTATGTGGACGCCACGACGCTCGATACGCCGGCCAAGCTCGATGCCGCAGTGGACCGCTACCATGTATTTGGTCGTGTGACCCCGCAGCAGAAGCGCGAGCTCGTGCAGGCGCTCAAGCGCCGCGAGCACACCGTGGCCATGACGGGCGACGGCGTCAACGACGTGCTGGCGCTTAAGGAGGCCGACTGCTCCGTGGCCATGGCGGCCGGCTCCGATGCCGCGCGCAACGTGGCCGAGATCGTACTCGTCGACAACGACTTTGCCTCGATGCCCGCCGTGGTGGCCGAGGGCCGTCGCTCCATCAACAACCTGCAGCGTTCGGCGTCGCTGTTCCTGACCAAGACGCTGTTCTCGATGGGCCTGGCGGCGCTGTGCATCGCGCTGCCGCCGTACCCCTTCGAGCCCATCCAGATGACGCTCATCAACTTCTTCTGCATCGGCGCGCCGGGCTTTGTGTTGGGCCTGGAGCCCAACAATGCTCGCGTGAAGGGTGCGTTTTTGACCAACGTGCTCAAGCGTGCACTGCCAGCGTCGATTGCGGTCATTTTGGCTGCGGCGCTTGATATCTTTGTGGCGCGCGTGTTTGGCTTTAGCCAGCTCACGCTGTCTACGATGTGCCTGCTTACGTCGTGCGCGGCGAGCGTCAGCCTGATCTGGCGGATCTCGCAGCCGCTCACGCCCTTACGTGTGGTGCTCTTTGTGTTTGTAGTCGCCGGCATCTTGGTGGGCGTTATCGGATTCCCGGAGCTGCTGTCTATTGCCAACCTGTCGATGGGCCAGATGGTTATCTTGGCTGTCATCGTGGTCTTTACCTGCTCGGTGTTCTTTAAGCTCGCCACGATGATGGATTCGCTCAAGCCGCGTCGTCGTCATGCCGCAACTGGTTTTGGCCGCGGTGTGCGCGTCCGCCTGGGTCGCGGTGGCGGCAAGGTGAGCTCGACGGGTTCGACGGCCGAGCGTTTTGCCAAGCGCTTCGCCGCCGACATGGCGCAGCGCCGCGAAGATCGCACCGTTCGCGAGGCCGAGGCCCGCGCGCTCGAGGGCGTGGCCCAGGCCCAGCCCAAGAAAAAGAGGAGTGCCGGAGCCAAGCGCTCCCGCGTGACGAAGTCCGCCCAAGGCATCAAAGTCTCGATGCCAAGCAAAAAGAAGAAGTAGCTACGCGCCCTGGCGATGTTGAATTGGTGCCTTGTTCCTGTGGGGCCGTGGCGATGTTATGCTCTAACCTCGATTGTTTGAATTGCTTCGAAAAGAGGATGCCGTGATTTGCCCGCATTGCCTTAAGACTATCGAGGACGGCGCCTCGTTCTGCCCCTACTGCAACGCCTATGTGGGTCCGGGCGATGGTCCCGAGCACACCGAGTTCGTGTTCTGTGAGGGTTGCGGTGCCCGTCTTTCTCCGCATGATCGTACGTGCCCCAAATGCGGACGCCCCGCTCCGGGTATCCTCTCTGAGGACGCGGCCGCATCCGACCTGGCAGCGGGCCGCACGGCGGGCTTTCCGCGCCTAACGCAAGAGCAGATCGATACCGAGGTGCCTCATGCGCCGGCCTCTGCCGCTGCGGTGCTTTCGGACGCCGCCGATCCTAACGAGACCTGCGTGCTGCCGGCTTTCGATAAGGATTTCGGTATTCCCAAGGTCGATATTCCCACGCCGGTTTCCCTGCACGACGATCCTCAAAAACCCAAGCGCAAGGTGCACCCCGACGAGGACGCCTATCACAAGCACAAGCGTCATATCCCCAAGCCGCTCATCGTCATCGCGGTTCTTGCCGTCGTTTGCGGCGGTGCCTATTGGTTCGTGACGGCCGATCCCATGGGTGTTATGCCCGACTTCTATGACCAGTTTGGCCAGGCCGCGCAGACGACCTTCCCTACGCGCCAAAAGGGCGAGGCGACTGAGGACGATACCAAGCAAGACGATTCTGCCGAGGTGGTCCAGGAAGAAACCGTGCTCACCGATGATCAGCTCTATACCAGGCTCGACGGTCTGTATCAGGCCATCGTGTCCTACGGTGACGAGGACCAGATCGGCGAGGTCATCGATTCCTTTAACAACGGCTATCTCCGAACGCCGCTGTCCACCCGCCAGGAGCTGTCGCAGAGTGCCTACGCCCTGCGCGACCAGATCAAAAAGACGCAAGATGAGCTTAACAACCTTAAGTATCAGGACGATACGGTCTATGCGGACGACATCGCCCACTTAAAGCAGCTTGCCGAGTGGATGTACGAGCGTGTCGACGTGATCTGCCAGAGCTGGGATATCTCGCTGGCCATTCCCGATGGCGAGTCGATGAGTTCCCACCAAAGCGAGATCCTGGCGCCCATCGCACAGGGCGGCAACAGCGCGCTGAACCAGTACGACGCCAATGTGGGCTCCTGGAAGCCGCAGCAGCGTTCCCAAAATTAGTTCGCCATAGTCGGCATAACCTACGTGCGCAATTGATGTAAGCGCATGCTTATTGCTACAATTCGTACAAATATGCTTTAAACGCACGAGGAAGGAACCACATGTTTGGTTTTAAGAAAGAGCTCTACACGCCCGAGTATCAGCTTGCCGGCGACGAGTGCGCCGTTATCGAGACGTCGAAGGGTACCATCAAGGTCAAGTTTGACGGCGAGGGCGCTCCCATTCATGTCGCGAACTTCTGCGAGCTTTCCACGATGGGTTTCTATGATGGCCTTAAGTTCCATCGCTATGTGCCCGGTTTTGTCATCCAGGGCGGCGACCCCAATACCCGCGACATGTCCGGCGCCGACGTTGCTGCCGGTCTTGAGGGCCCCGACGGCATGCCCGGTACCGGTGGCCCCGGCTACTGCATCAAGGGCGAGTTTGCCACCAATCCGCGCAACAGCCATGTCGACGGTGCCCTTGCCATGGCACGCTCCATGGACCCCGATTCCGCGGGTTCGCAGTTCTACTTCTGCCTGGGCGCCCAGCATAACCTCGATTCCGGTTACACCGTCTTTGGTACCACGGTCGAGGGTCTCGATGTGATTTCGCAGCTGCGTGCCGGCGACGAGATCGTCCATGTCGAGATCGTTCACGAGTAAAGGGGATTTCCTTGAATAGCCAGCTGATCCAACAGGGCCGCGCCGCTTACCGCGCGGGTGATTTTTCCGCTGCAGCCCAGATGCTTGGGGCGGCAAAGACTCCCGATGAGATTATGGGCGAGGCCGATCACCTTCGTGGTAACGCCTTGATGCACCTGGGCATGTATGCCGAGGCCGCCGAGGCCTACGCCGCCGCCCTCAACGACGGCACCTATGGCAAGCGCGGCGCGCTGCTCACCAACCGCGGCAAGGCGCTCGCCGCCGTGGGCGACTACACGACGGCCGCTCAGGCGTTCTCTGCTGCTACGCAGGACGCTTCTTATGCCACGCCGTTCAAGGCCTATCTGGGCCTGGGTAACGCGCTGTTCCAGTCGGGCGACTATGCCAACGCGGGTACTGCCTTCCGTCAGGCTGCCATCGATGGCGCCAATCCGGCTCCTGCCGCCGCGCTCGGCGAGCTCGGTCGTTGCTTCATCAAGCTCGGCCGTCCGGCGGATGCCGTGGAGACCTACCGCACGGCTATCGACTTTGCCGGCCCCCGCGACGACACGCGTGCGCTCAACGCCGGCATGGGTCAGGCGCTTTCTGCCGCCGGCCGTCCCTCCGACGCACTCGACGCCTTTAACGCCGCTACTGCCGATGGCATCTACCAGCTCACCTCCGAGCAGGCCGATGAGCTTGCCCGCGTGCACGATTCGCTTGCCGCGCTGTCTGCCCAGACGGCTATGGCCACGGCTCCGGCGCCCGCGATGGACGCTCCTGCCGTCGATCCGCTCGATCCTACGGGCGCGACCGGTCAGTTTATGCCCGATCCCTCGGACACCGGCTTCTTTACGCTGTCCGAGTCCGAGATGGTCCAGCAGGACCGTCAGGATCGTAAGCAGGCCAAGGTCCGTCGTCGCCATCGCCACACGGGTCTCAAAGTCTTCATCGTGCTGCTTCTGCTCATTTTGATCGCCGCGGGCGGTCTGGGCTTTGCCTACACGCGCGGCTTTGGCTTCCCGTCCCAGGAGTCTGTCGTTACCGATCTGTTCCAGGCTGCCGGGGACGGTGACACCGCAAAGGCCGAGTCTTGCCTGGCATCGAGCCTGTCCGAGGACGCTAAGTCGATGATCATCTCCTCGATTCCGCAGGGTGCCACCGTGTCCGTCGAGGGCATGGATCAGTCCATGACCGAGACGACCGCTAAGGTGAAGGCATCGCTGTCCAAGGGCGGCGAGCAGGAGTACACCGTCAAATTCGTGCGCTCCGACAACCATATCGGCTGGGCCGTTTCCTCGCTCGATATGGATTTCTCGGCTGCTGACAACCAGTAGTGACCTTATGGGATTTAGCTTTGCCCGGCGCTTCACCGCAAGTGAGGTGCCGGGCTTGCGCTAGTATGATGATCTAGTAGTTTTCCAGCAATCATCCAACACATCAGGAGTTGCGTTGTTTTCTTTGATGGATATGTTCTTCGGTAGCTATGCGGGCGATCTTGCCATCGACCTCGGCACCGCAAATACGCTTGTCTCCGTGCGCGGCAAGGGCATCGTCATTCGCGAGCCCTCTGTTGTCGCCATCGACAAGAACGACGAGCGCATCCTGGCGGTCGGTATCGAGGCAAAGCGCATGCTCGGCCGTACGCCCGGCAACATCGTGGCCGTTCGTCCCCTGAAGGACGGCGTCATCGCCGACTTCGATGTTACCGAGGCCATGCTTCGCTACTTTATCGATAAGGCGTCCGAGAAGCGCTATCCGTGGACCCCGCGTCCGCGCGTTGTCGTCTGCGTTCCTTCCGGCGTCACGTCGGTCGAGAAGCGAGCTGTCTTTGAGGCCACGATCCAGGCCGGTGCCCGCCAGGCCTATCTGATCGAAGAGCCTATGGCCGCCGCTATCGGCGCCGACCTGCCCGTCGAGGAACCCACCGGCTCCATGGTCATCGACATCGGTGGCGGTACCACCGAGGTCGCTGTTATCGCTATGGGCGGCATCGTCGTCTCGCAGTCCATCCGTATTGCCGGTGACGAGTTCGACCAGGCCATCCTCACGCACGTTCGCGATGCCTACAACCTGGCCATCGGCGAGCGTACGGCAGAGGACATCAAGATCAAGGTCGGTTCCGCCGTGCCGCTCAAGGACGAGCTCGACGTCGAGGTCAACGGCCGCGACGTGATCACCGGTCTGCCCAAGACCGTGCGCATCGAGAGCGAGGAGATTCGTCGCGCACTCAACAAGCCACTCGACGAGATGGCCAAGGCCGTCAAGGACGCACTCGACGCTACGCCTCCCGATCTTGCCTCGGACCTTATGTACTACGGCATTTTGCTGACCGGTGGCGGTGCGCTGCTGCGCGGTCTCGACGTGCGCCTGCGCGATGAGACCGGTGTTTCGGTCAACGTCAGCCCCACGGCGCTCGATAATGTCGTTAACGGCTGCGCCCGCGTGCTCGAGGCCAATGCGTTTGATGGCGGCTTCGTCCAGACCAATGCTTAATTTCCAAAAGGTGGATTCCATTTGGCACGATCTTCGGGTTTCTCCACAAATCTGAATACCAAGCGACAATCAACGGGTATGCGCCCGTTGATTGTTTTCAGCCTGATTTCGGTGTTGCTGCTCACGTTTTACATCCGCGAGGGCGAGGCAGGGCCGATTCATGCCGTGCGTTCGGGCGTAACGACGATTACCTCGCCGGTGCGCTTTGTGGGCTCGGCCGTGGCGGCTCCCTTCAATGCGATCGGCAACGTGTTCTCTAACCTTACGGCGTCGCAGGACACGCTTGACGATCTTAAGAAGCAAAACGAGGAACTGACCTCTAAGGTTGCTGAGCTCTCCGAGGCTCAAAAGACCGCCGAGCGTCTGGAGGGGCTGGTCGGCCTGCAGTCGACCTATAACCTCAAATCGACCGCAGCTCGTATTGTTGGTGCCTCGGGCGATGCCTGGACCTCGACCGTCACCATCGACAAGGGCTCTGCCGACGGCCTTACCATCAACATGCCTGTGACGAGTTCGGCCGGTGTTATCGGCCAGATCATCGAAGTCTCGGCCAAGACGTCCACCGTGCGCCTGATTGGCGACGAGAACTCGGGCGTGTCCGCTATGGTGCAGGACACGCGCGCCCAAGGCATGCTGCAGGGTCAGGCTGACGGCACGCTGCGTCTTGAGTACGTGAGCGTCGACTCCGATGTTAAGGTTGGCGACATCATCGTGACCTCGGGCATTGGCGGTGTGTTCCCCAAGGGTCTACCGCTCGGCACCGTCTCGTCGGTCGAGAAATCGGCAAACGACGTGTACTACACCATTGTGGTGCGCGCCCAGACCACGGCCGAGAACAACGAGGAAGTGCTGGTCATCACCTCGCTGACCGACGAACAGTCGGCCTCGGATGAGGACGTGAGCACGGCCAACAGCACGCCGCAGGGAACGTCGCGCGATGCTGCGACCAAGACGAAGGACGAGAGCTCGGATGACAGTTCCGACACGTCCGAGACGACCGATTCTGGCTCGAGCGAATAGGGGGCATGTCCATGGATCTACACGAGCAGGGGATGAGCTCCCGCACGTTTGTGATCGCCGCCATTGTGTGTGTGCTGCTGCAGGCAGGCCTGGCACCGCAGATCTCCATTGCGGGAGGTCGCGTCAACTTCATGATTATCCTGGTGTGCCTAAGCGTGTTCTCGGGCGACCCGACCCGTGCCGTCGTGTGCGGTTTTTGCAGCGGCTTGTTTTATGACCTGTCCGCTGCCGTGCCGGTGGGCGTTATGTCGCTCCTGCTGACCGTGGGTTCTTTTGCCCTGGTGCACAGCGCCGTCGGTCAGACGGGCGGTACCCCGAGTGCGCGCGGCGTCACCGTGGGCGCCTTTGCGCTCGTCATTAATGTGATCTACAGCATCATCTTGCTGTTTATGGGTTTGGAGACGAGCTTTGTCGTGGCGATCTTCGGCCATGCGCTGCCGTCCTCGATCCTGACGGGTCTGGTTGCCATTCCGTTTTTGATGTCCGGCGTCGTGCCGCAGTCCGGCTATGGATTCTCCGCACGTGGCGGACGCCAGACGGGTATGCGCTTTAAGCCCAAGACCCGCAAGCTCAAATAGGGGAGGCCCGTAGATGTCTTCCCAGATGACGGTTATTATCGCAGGTATCGTGCTGGTTGTGGCCATCGTGGTCGCGCTGGTCATCATGCGTCGAGGCGATTCCCGTTTTACCTACGATACACAGCATGGAACGGCCCCGCGCGCCACCGAGGGCGAGGGCAATACCGCGGCGACCGCCTTTAAGGGCCGCTTTTCCATCCTCACCACGGGTGTGGGCGCGATGTTTGCGGCACTTGCCGTCAAGCTGTGGGGCATGCAGATGGTCTCGTCGGACTATTACGAGAAGCAGGCCAATAGTAATCAGACTCGCACCGTTACCACACCCGCTGTGCGCGGCCGCATCCTCGACCGCAATGGCGTGGCGCTTGTCCAGAACCGTCCCTCACTTGCTGTCGTGGCCTACCGCGACCTTGCCGAGGATGAGGTTCTGGTTCGCCATCTTGCCAACGTGCTTGGAATGCCTTATGTGGCGGTCCTTCGCAATATTCAGGACAATACAGAGGGCGCTCAGAGCCTGCATACCATCGCGACGGACGTCCGTCGCTCCACGGTTGCCTATATCAAGGAACACGCCGGCGAGTTCCCGGGCGTCAAGATTGCCGAGCGTACCGAGCGCCAGTATCCATACGGCGAGACGGCATGCCATATCTTGGGCTATACCGGCACCATTACCTCCGAGCAGCTCGAGGCCCAGAATAAGAAAACCTCTGGCGATGATGATGCTTCTGCTGGCAAGATTACGTACCAGTCGGGCGATATCGTGGGCCAGGCGGGCGTTGAGAGCTACTACGAAAACCTGCTGCAGGGTATTCGTGGCGAGCAGACCGTCAAGGTCGATGCCTCGGGCAATGTGACCGGTCAGGCCGGCGCCGTGCCCGCGAAGGCCGGCTCCGACATTAAGCTCACGCTCGACCTTAAGATCCAACAGGCCTGTGAGGCGGCGCTGGCGAGCGCTATCGAGCTTGCCAAGACCACTGGCTACAGCAATGCCGGCAACGGCGCTGTGGTGTGTCTCGATCCCAACAATGGCGAGATCCTGGGCATGGCGAGCCAGCCCAAGTTCGATCCGTCCGTCTTTATCGGCGGCGTCTCAAATGACGTGTGGACCGAGCTCAATGATGACAAGGGTTCGCACCCGCTGCTCAACCGCGCCATTAGCGGACAGTACATGTCGGCCTCGACCATCAAGCCGCTCTCGGCACTGGCCGGTCTTGAGTTTGGAACCTACACTTCAACGCAGACAACCAACTGCACGGGTTATTGGACGGGTCTGGGCAAGGCTTGGGGCAAGCGCTGCTGGCTGACGTCTGGCCACGGCACCATGACGCTGCAGTCGGGTATCGCCAACTCGTGCGACCCCGTCTTCTACGACATGGGTAAGGCGTTCTTTTATGACGAGCAACATCCCGAGGGCCTGCAGGAGGTCTTTCGTCGCTGGGGCCTAGGCAAGACCTGCGGTATCGATCTGCCGAGTGAGGGCGCGGGTCGTATTCCCGATGCCGAGTGGAAAGAGTCATACTTCACCGACGCCTCTGCCGAGGACCGCAAGTGGAATGCCGGCGATATGACCAACATTGCTATCGGCCAGGGCGACATCCTGGTGACGCCCCTGCAGATGGCGTGCGCCTATATGGGTCTTGCCAACGGCGGCAAACAGTACGTGCCTCACGTATTTTTGTCTGCCGTGTCGCGCGATGGCGACGGCGATGCCTATAAGTACAATGGCAAGGGCAAGAAGAAGCGCCTGGAGGCCAAGATCAACAGCGATTCGGATTTGGCTCTTGTTCGCAACGGCATGCACGACGTGATTTACACGGCATCGACGTCCCTGGCGGCGCACTTTGGCACCCTGACGCCGCAGGTATACGGCAAGTCGGGCACGGGCGAGAAAAGTGGCGAGGACGAATACGCGTGGTTCTGCGCCTATGCACCGGCCGATGATCCCAAGTATGTCATCGCTACCGTCCTGGAGCAGGGCGGCGGTGGCTCAGATACCGCGATGCATGTCGTGCGCGACGTGCTCGGCGTGATTTATGACGAGCCCGATACCTCTTCGGCCTCGGGCGATTCTTCGGTTCGATAGGAGGTTGCGATGGATTTTTCTCCGGCGGATCTGTTCCGTTCAACCAAGACCGGCTCTCGCAGCAGCCTGGACCGCGTCAACAAGCAACTTTCGGCCTCGCGCGGCACGTTTCGCCAAAAGGTGCATATCGGTGTGCTCGTGGCTACTGTGGCGCTCGTCGCCTACGGTGCCATCATTATCTGGTCGGCTTCGCAGTTTAAGGCCGATGCTTCGTTCTCGCGCCATTTGCTGGGAATTGGCATCGGCACGGTGCTGGCGGTGCTGGTCTGGCGCTCCGACCTGCGCGGTATTTCCAATTTCTCGACGGCGTTGCTCGTCATCGACCTGATCGTGATCTTCTCGCCCAAGATTCCGGGTCTGTCCTATACGGGCGGTCTGGGCATGACGGGCTGGATCAAGATTCCCGGTATCGGCTTGACGTTCCAGCCGGTTGAGCTTACCAAGCTCATCACCATCTTCTTTATTGCTACGCTTGGCTCGCAGTATAACGGTCGCATCGATACCGTTCGCGACTACGTCAAGCTCTGCGGCATGCTGTCCATTCCGTTTTTGGCCGTCGTTGCCATGGGTGACCTGGGCTCGGGCCTGGTCGTGCTGGTTTCGGGCGCCATCGTCATCTGCATGAGCGGTGCACGCCGCGAATGGGTGCTGTCGACCCTGGCCCTGCTCGTGGGCCTGGTGGCCCTCGTCCTGGCGCTTGATTCGGTCTTTGATTCGTTGCTCGGCCACGATGTGCTCATCAAGCAGTATCAGATGAACCGTCTGACGGTCTTTATCGACCCCGATAATGCCGATTCGGACGATGCCTACAACCTGCAGCAGTCGCTTATCGCCGTTGGCTCGGGCGGCTTCTTTGGTAAGGGTTTGGGCCATGCGACGCAGTCAGCCGGCGGCTTTCTGCCTGAGTTCCACACCGACTTCGTCTTCGCCTTTCTGTCCGAGACCTTTGGCTTTTGTGGTTCCTTTTTGCTCCTGTGCCTCTACGTGCTGCTGATCTTTTCGACGATTCGCGTCGCCTTTAAGTGTGAGTCGCTGTTTTTACGTCTTTCGTGTGTGGGCATCGTTGGCATGTGGGCGTTCCAGACCTTCGAAAACATCGGCATGTGCATCGGCATGATGCCGATTACCGGTATTCCGCTACCGTTTATTAGCTTTGGCTCGTCTTCGATGATGATTCAGCTGCTGACGGTGGGTATCGTACAATCCATATGGCGGCATCGTTCGGGCGCCGCGTAACCGCTGGAGGGGTTTGCTATGAAAATTCCCGTAGATAAGCTGACCCGCGCTTTTAAGATGGGCGCGTCCGTTAAGAGGGATTCCGATACGCCGGTGCGCGTTTCGGTCTATCTGGATTCGTCCGCCTCGCGCTTTCTGGCCGAGACGGTGCGTGACGCCTTTGTGCCGCAGACGACCTCGGGCATTGTGCGCGTCGAGCGTCTGGGGGAGGAGCGAATTGCTCCAAAGACCGATACCGATGTGGTACTGGTGCTCTCGTGTGGTTCCGATCGCTTGGAGAGTGCCGTGCAGGAGCTCGTGATCGCCGGCGCACCCGTGTGCGTGCTTGCCGAGTCTGCTGTGGAGGTGCCGTTTATCGAGGAGTCTACGCCCATGCTCGGCGTGGTAGCGGCAACCGATAAGACGTATCTGCTCGAGACGCTTGCCCGCTGGATTCTCGACCGCACCGACAAGGAAACGGCTTTTGCGGCGAACTTTGCCTTCATGCGCATCGCGGCGGCCAATCGTATCATCACCTCGTGCGCGCTCACCAATATGGCGACCGGTGCACTGGTGTTTTTGCCAGGCGCCGATTATCCCGTTATGGCGCTGGCGCAGGTGGGCATGCTCTTTGAGCTCGCTGCCGTCTTTGGACGCGGCATTAAGCCTGAGCGCGGCTACGAGGTCGCGGGCGTGCTTGCCGGCGGTCTTGTGATCCGCGCGGTCACCCGCGCGCTCGTCAAACAGACGCCGCATATTGGGTTTGCCGTCAAGGCGCTCACTGCTGCCGCGGGCACCTACGGCATGGGCCGTGCGCTTGTTTCGCTCTACGAGCGCGATGTCGACTACAGCCGTGCCAACGAGGTGGTCACTGCCACGTTCTCCCGCGTTCGCGATCTGGTGACCACGGTCGCGGGCGCTACCCGTCCTATGGCGTCCTACCAAGACGCATCCGATCTCGCTGCTTAGGGGTTTTCCGTTGCGCGTTGCATACCAAGACTGTTTTCATTTAATTGAGCCGTTGCTCGCCAAGGTCGAGAAGCCGAGCCGCTATATCGATCACGAGTGGGGCACGCTTTCCAAGGCCGATGCCGACTACCGTTGCTGCCTGATCTATCCGGATGTGTACGAGGTCGGTCTGCCCAACCAGGGCATCGCCATCCTCTACAACATCCTTAACCAGGCCGAGGGCATCTCCTGCGAGCGCGGCTATGTGCCGTGGCCCGATATGGGCGACGCCATGCGCGAGGCGGGTATTCCGCTGCTATCGCTCGAGGGTGCAGCGCCGGTCGCTTCGTTTGATATCGTCGGTCTGCATGTGCCGCACGAGATGGCGGTGACGAACTTCCTCGAGGCTTTGGACCTCGCTGGCATTCCGCTGTTAGCGGCCGACCGAGGTGAAGACGACCCAATCATCATCGCCGGCGGTCCCTCGGTGTACAACCCCGAGCCGTACGCGGCCTTCTTCGATGCCATCCTCATCGGTGAGGGCGAGGAATCGCTGCTCGAGACCTGCCAGCTGCATCGCCGCCTGCGTGACGAAGGGGTCCCGCGCGCGCAGATTGTCGAGCAGCTTGCATCCATTGCCGGCAACTACGTGCCGTCGCTCTATGAGGTTCGTCACGACGAGCCCTGCTCGCCGCATGGCTACACCGTGCCGCGTGAGGGCAAGGATGCGCCGACCGTGGTCTACAAGCGCGTCGTCGAGGATTTCGGCGCCACGAATCCGCTGTCGCAGTCGTGCGTGCCCTATGCACAGCTGGTTCACGACCGCCTGTCTATCGAGATCCTGCGCGGCTGCGCCCGCGGCTGTCGTTTTTGCCAGGCTGGCATGACGTATCGTCCGGTGCGCGAGCGCTCGGCCGACCAGATCGTCTCGTCGGTGATTCAGGGTCTGGAAAAGACCGGCTATGACGAGGTGTCGCTGACCTCGCTCTCCACGACCGACCACTCCTGCATTCGTGACGTGCTCGGCAGGCTCAACCGTCGCCTGGAGGATACGGGTATTCGCGTGTCTATTCCGTCGCAGCGCCTGGATTCGTTTGGCGTGGATATAGCCGAGTCGGTTGCCGGCGAAAAGAAGGGCGGCCTGACGTTCGCGCCCGAGGCCGGCAGCCAGCGCATGCGCGACATCATTAACAAGAACGTGACCGAGGAGGACCTGGACCGTGCGGCCAAGGCGGCCTTCGAGGCCGGCTGGAACCGCATGAAGCTCTACTTTATGATGGGCCTTCCCGGCGAGCGCGACGAGGACATCGTGGCCATCGCCAATCTGGCCGATCACGTGCTGGAGCTCGGTCGTTCCGTGGTGCCCAAGGCTCGTCGCGGCTCGATCTCGGTGTCGATCTCGGTTTCGGTCTTTATCCCTAAGGCTGCCACGCCGTTCCAGTGGTGCCCGCAGCTCGACTACGACGACGTCAAGCGTCGCCAGAAGCTGCTCATCACGAGCGTTCGCAACCGTGCCGTCCGCGTTCATTACCACGATGCCGAGACCTCGCTCATCGAGGCTGCGCTGTCCCGCGCCGGTCGTGACATGACGCCCGTCATCATCGACGCTTGGCGCTCGGGCTCTCGCTTTGACGCCTGGGTAGAGCATTTCTCGCTCGATAACTGGAAGGAAGCTGCTGCCAAAAACGGCATCGACCTCAATGAGCTCGTGCACCTGCCCTACGAGTTGGATTGGCGCCTGCCGTGGGAGCATGTGAGCCCTGGCTGTACGCGCGGCTTCCTCGAGCGCGAGTACCGTCGCTCGCTCGAGGGCGTCACGACTCCCGACTGCACCCGCACGTCGTGCACCGGCTGCGGGATCTGCCCCACGCTCCACGCCAAGAATGTATTGATGGGTGATCGCGCATGAGTGAGCGCCTGACCGACAACCCCTCGCTCTTTAGACTTCGTGTTCGCTATGGCAAGCGCGATCGCCTTAAGTACCTGGGCCATCTCGAAGTGATCCATACCATTGAGCGCATCGTGCGCCGTGCGGGACTTCCCTATGCCGTCACGCAGGGCTTTTCTCCGCACATGCGCGTGGGCTTCTCTTCGGCGCTACCGGTGGGTACGTCGTCGACCTGCGAGTGGTATGACCTGTTTATGACCGAGTTCGTGGCGCTCGACGAGGCGTTTGGGCGCCTGGCTGCGGCGTCTCCGGCCGATCTGGCGCCCATCGAGGCGGCGTACATCGACGTGCGCACGCCGGCGTTGACGGCGCAGCTCACGCGCCTGTCGTATCGCATCGACCTGCACTTGGATCCCGAGGCGCCCGTAAGCGCCGACGAGGTGCGTCATGCGCTCGACACGCTGCGCGCGGACCATGGCATCGACTACGCGCGCGGAAAAAAGAGCAAGCGCTTGGATTTGGATCACACGCTCGTGGGCTATGAGCTCACGGCGGGGGAGCGCCCGGACCATTTGGTGCTCATGCTCGACACCCATGCCGACAACGAGGGCTCCATGCGTCCGGAAATTTTGCTTTCCGCTGCTGATGTTTTGTTGCAGGGCTTGACCCCGGGCGTGGATGCACCTATTGTTTCCACCGGTATGCAAGACCTCGTGACCATCTGCTCCTACGATGTCGAGCGTCAGAATCAAGCATGCGAGGACGACGAGGGCCGACTCGTCAGCCCCATACCTGTGCGAACTTGTGGATTTGCTCCACATACTCGTTGACGGGGGTATTTTCGCCTGCTACTATATTCGGCTGTTGCACTAACTGATGCATGAAGGGCAAGTAAACATGTACGCAATCGTTAACACGGGCGGCAAGCAGTACAAGGTCGCCACCGACGATGTCATCACCGTCGAGAAGATCGAGGGCAATGAGGGCGACAAGGTCACCCTGCCGGTTATCTTCCTCAACGATGGTAAGAAGATCGTCACCGATCCCGACAAGCTGGCCAAGGCCAAGGTTACCGCTCAGATCGTTGAGCAGTTCAAGGGCGAGAAGCAGCTGGTCTTCAAGTTCCACAAGCGCAAGCGCTATCGTCGTCTGAAGGGTCACCGTCAGCAGCTCACCAAGCTGAAGATCGTGAAGGTTCAGGCTACGTCCCGCGCCAAGAAGGCTGTCAAGGCAGAGGCCGAGGCTGTTGCCGAGGCTCCCGTCGCCGAGTAGATTACACTCGTAACGAAAGAGTAGGTATACACAATGGCACACAAAAAAGGACTCGGTTCCTCCCGTAATGGCCGTGACTCCCGCGGTCAGCGCCTTGGCACGAAGCGCTATGCCGGCCAGACGGTAACCACGGGCACGATTCTCGTCCGTCAGCACGGCACGCACATCCACCCGGGTGAGAACGTTGGCCGTGGTAAGGACGACACGCTGTTCGCGCTGGTCGACGGTACCGTTGAGTTCCACAAGGGTATCAAGCACAGGGTCAGCGTACGCCCGCTCGCGAACGCGTAATTCACCCTTCATAGAGCACATATGTGGGAGGCACTTGAGTTTTAGGATTCAAGGGTCTCCCTCTTTTTTGTAGGAGGCGATTCTGTTGTCACAGTTCACCGATATCAGCCGCATTAACGTGTGCGGCGGCGACGGCGGAGCCGGATGCATGTCGTTTAGGCGCGAGGCATTTGTCCCCAAGGGCGGCCCCGATGGCGGCGACGGCGGTCGTGGCGGCAATGTCGTCATCCAGGCCGATGCTCAGCTGTCTTCGCTGATCGATTACCGCTTTAAGCATCACTTCCGCGCCGAGCGCGGCACGCACGGGCAGGGTGCCCGTCGTAACGGTAAGAGCGGCGAGGACCTGATTCTCAAGGTCCCTATGGGTACCGTGGTGCGCGAGCTCGACCCCGAGACGCAGACCCCGATGTTCGAGATTGCCGACCTCGTTCACGATGGCGAGCGCGTTGTCGTGGCGCCCGGCGGTGCCGGTGGTCTGGGAAATACGCACTTTGTGACGTCGGTGCGCCGCGCTCCGGCCTTTGCCCAGCTAGGCGAGCCGGCCGAGGAACACTGGATTGAGCTCGAGATGAAGCTTATGGCCGATGCCGCACTCGTGGGCTTTCCCTCGGTGGGTAAGTCATCGCTCATTGCGCGCATGAGTGCCGCCCGCCCCAAGATTGCTGACTACCCGTTTACCACGCTCGTGCCCAATCTGGGCATGGTGCGTGCCGGCGAATATTCTTACGTCGTTGCCGACGTCCCCGGTCTTATCGAGGGCGCGAGCGAGGGCAAGGGCCTGGGTCACCAGTTCTTGCGTCACATTGAGCGTACGGCCCTGATCATGCATGTCGTCGACATGACGGGCGGTTTTGAGGATCGCGATCCGGTTGAGGACTATCGCATCATCAACCGCGAGCTCGAGCAGTATGGCGCCGAGCTTTCGGAGCGTCCGCAGATCGTCGTTGCCAACAAGTGCGATGCGCCGGGCACGGCCGACAAGATTGCCGACCTCAAGCGCGCAGCGCTCGACGATGGACATATGTTCTTTGCCGTGTCTGCTGTTACGGGCGCCGGCCTCAACACGCTGATGCTTGCCGTGGGCGAGCAGGTGGCTAAGCTGCGCGCCGAGTTGGCTGTCTCCGATGAGCCGGTCGTTCTGCGCGACGATGAGTGGGAGCGCCGCCGCCTGCAGCGTGAGAAGCGTTTCCGCATTGTCCAGGAAGAGCCCGGTGCCTTCCGCGTGGTCGGTCGTGCCATTGAGCGCATGGTCATTCAGACCGACTGGGAAAACGAGGAAGCCGTCATTTACCTGCAGCATAAGTTTGCGCGTATGGGTGTTGACGACGCGCTCGAGAAGGCCGGTTGCCGTGCGGGCGACGAGGTCCGCATTTGCCAGCGCGCCTTTGACTTTGAGGGCGCCGAGGACTTCTCGGAGTACGAGGAGGATCTCGAGGACGCAGACGTTGAGGTTATTGACGTAGCCGATGCTGCGGACGATGGCGTTGAGATTGTCGATGCGGCAGAAGTCGCGGACGATGTCGAGACCCCGGAGGGCGAGTAAGTCATGTCGCTGCGCGGTGGAATTGGTCTGCCTGAGCTGCCTATCAAGGATGGGCAGGAGTTTCGGCTTGGCATTATGGGTGGCACCTTCGACCCGATTCATTACGGGCACTTGGTTACTGCTGAGCAGGCGCGCGAGTCGCTCGACTTGGACGCCGTGCTCTTTATGCCGGCCGGCTCTCCCGCCTTTAAGCTCGACAAACCGGTGACGCCTGCCGAGGACCGTTATGCCATGACGGTCCTCGCCACCGCTGCGAATCCGGCTTTTTTGGCGAGCCGTTTCGAGATCGACCGTCCGGGCGTGACCTATACGGCCGATACGCTGCATGCCCTTCGCGATTTTTACCCGCCTCAGGTAAAGCTCTACTTTATTACGGGCGCCGACGCGATTATCGATATTGTGACCTGGCATGATGCCGGCCGAATCGCCGAGCTTGCCACGTTTATTGCGGCGACGCGACCGGGCTTTGATATCGATACGGCGCGTGCCCGAATCAAAGAGTCGGGCCTGCCGTTTGATGTGCGCTATATCCAGATTCCGGCGCTGGCGATTAGCTCGACCAACATTCGTAAGCGAGTTGCCCGTGGCATGAGCGTGCGCTATCTTACGAGCGAGTCCGTTCTCGGCTATATTCGCAAACGCGGGTTGTATGCCGATCTGGGTCAAGAAGATTTTGAGTGATGGGGGTCTACGTTGTCGGTAGAGGATCAGTTTGAGGGCGATGAGCGCGCGCTCCTCAAGCGCATTCAAGAGCTGCTCAATGTGCGTATGAAAGATAAACGTAAGCGCTACGTGCATTCGCTCGGGGTTGCCGAGACTGCGCTGCATCTAGCCGAGGTATACGGTGTCGACCGCTTTGATGCTGCCGCCGCCGGCCTGATTCATGACTGGGACAAGGTGCTCTCCGACGACGAGCTGGTCACGCGCGCTCTGCATTACGGCATTAAGATTGCCGGCTCTCCGTCTGCCGCGACGCCGCTTTTGCATGGCCCGGTTGCCGCCTATGAGCTTCCGCAGCTTTTTCCCGAGCTGTCGCCGGCGGTCTTTCAGGCTGTCGACCGTCACACCGTGGGCGCCTGCGACATGACGCCGCTCGATATGGTGGTCTTTGTTGCCGATGCCATCGAACCCAACCGCCATGGTGATTATGCCCACGCGCTGCGCAAGATGGTGGGGGAGTCGACGCTTGACGAGTTGTTCTTCTCCTGTTTTGCGCAGGGTCTGGTCTACGTGATCCAGTCCGGGCGCTATCTTTATCCCACGGCTATTACGATTTACAACCATTACGCCCAGCTACGCTAGCTCGGGTGCGTCTAGAAAGAGGTATTCCATGGCCGACGAGACCATGACCGACGAGCAGATTCTTGAAGGTGTGGAGCACAAGAGCTTCGTTGCCACGTCCGACCGTACCGCCGCCTCGCTGTCCACGAGCGGTGTCGCCGCCGAGGATGTCGCCCGCGCCGCCGCGCAGGCTGCCTACGACAAGAAGGGCGAGGACGTTCAGGTGCTCGACCTGACTGAGCTCTCCGACGTGTGCGACTACTTTGTGCTCGCCACCGGTACCAACAACCGTCAGGTCGATTCTATCGTCGACGAGATCGAGGAGAAGGTCGCCGAGGCTTGCGGTGAGCACCCGTTCTCCATCGAGGGCCGCGAGCAGAAGACCTGGATGCTCATGGATTACGGTTCAGTCGTTGTCCACGTCTTCACCCCCGAGGCACGTGACTTCTACCGTCTCGAGAAGCTCTGGGGCGACGCCCCCCAGCTCCCCCTCAACCTCCTCTAGTAGCTCATTTGAGACGGGGTTTTAGCTATCCTCACGCATATCGCCGGGCAGGTGCGGTTTTCCGCACCTGCCCGGCTTTCTTTTTACCCAAAGGCGGTTAATCGTTGAAGCGGGATTGGCGGCCGAAGGATAGGGCGGTGTCGCCGAATTTGTCTCGGACGGCGTCGATGGCGACGGAGAGGTCGCGGCGGTCGCTGGATTGGGCTCCGCGATCATCGACTTCGCAGAACAGGTCGGTCTGGATGCCGCCTTGGTGGTCGAAGTCGCTCATGCCGATGCCCGCTAAGCGAACATGCATGCCTTCCTGCCAGATGTTGTCGAGCAGTTCGAGTGCAACCGCCACGAAGATGTTCTCATCGTCGGTCGGATGAGGCAGCCGGCGCTGTGCCGTACGCCCGCTGCCATACGAATACTTAAGCTTGAGCGTTACCGTGGCGCCCGTCAGCCCCTGACGGCGCAGGCGGCGTCCCACTGACTCTCCCAACAGCGCAATTGCCGCCTCAATATCCCCACGCTCAGTCAGATCTTTAGCAAAGGTGCGTTCATTGCTGACCGACTTGACCTCTCGCTCTTCATCGAGGCTCGTGACTTCGGAGATTTCGAGTCCCAGCGCACGCTGGCGCATGCGTTCGCCGTTGACGCCAAAAATAGAGGCTAAGGTGGATTCCGGTGCACGTGATAGCTCGCCGAGGGTGTAGATGCGCATGCGGCGCAGTCGCTCCTCGGCCGAGCGCCCGATGCCACTCATGGCAGATACCGGCAGCGCGGCCAAAAAGCGCTGCTCGGTTCCGGGGCGCACGATGGTCAGCCCAAACGGCTTATCCCGCTCGCTTGCGATTTTTGCGACCGTCTTGTTGCAGCCCACGCCAATGGAGCAGGTCACTCCCAGCCCTGCCACGCGGTCGCTTATACGCCGCGCAACCAGCAGCGGGTCTTCGGGCGCAAAGCGACCCGGTGTGATATCGATAAAGGCTTCGTCGATGGATACGCGCTCGACGCGCGGGGTCTCGTCGGCGAGAATCGCCATGACCTGCGCGCTCACCTCGCGGTAGCGATCAAAATGCCCGTGCGTCCAAATGGCTTGCGGGCACAAGCGCCGCGCCTCGGCCGAGGCCATGGCAGAGTGCACGCCAAAGCGCCGCGCCTCATACGAACACGTGGACACGACGCCACGCGAATCGGCGTCTCCGCCCACGATGAGTGGCTTTCCGCGCCATTCGGGATGATCGAGCATCTCCACGCTCGCAAAAAACGCATCGAGGTCCATGAGGCCCACCGCCGGACCCGTCCAGGGAGGCGGCGTGACGCCCATGGCATCCTCATAACCGTATGTATGTTCGCGTCTTTCCATGTCATGAGTATACCGCGCAGCTCATGTGGGGCGCGTGTATGTGCTTGCAAATCCCGAATTCTTGTCTAAGATATGGATTTGCCCTCGACTACACCGAAGAAGTTGGTCTCACGGACTTCACCTGCCCGCGTCGATGGCGTATTATGTTCAACTGTTTGTTTGTAGTTGCAGCCTAAAGCTGCTTGGTTGGAGGAGTTTCCTTTGGCAGTCAAGATTCGCCTTGCTCGTCACGGCGCTAAGAAGCGTCCGTACTACCGTGTCGTCGTCGCCGATTCCCGCGCCCCGCGTGACGGTCGTATCATCGAGGAGGTTGGCCGCTACAACCCGATGACCGCCCCCAAGACCATCAACCTCGACCTCGAGAAGATCGCCGACTGGCAGTCCAAGGGCGCTCAGCTCACCGACGCCGTCGCCGCTCTGGTCAAGGCCGCCAACGAGGGCGAGAAGACCGAGACCGTCGTCAAGAAGTCCAAGAAGCAGCTCGCCAAAGAGGCCGAGGCCGCTAAGGCTGCCGCTGAGGCCGCTGAGGGCGCCGAGGAGTAAATCGTGCCTGAGGTTGACGCTGCACAGCTCGAGGGTGAGGCAATGCTCTCAGATCGCATCGCCGATCTCGTCGAATATCTCGTTGTTCAGATCGTCGACGACCCGGATTCCGTGAGCCTTGAGGTCATCGATGGTGACGACGCCTCTACGATTGAGGTTTCGGTTGCCGAGGATGACGTCGCTAAGGTCATCGGCCGTCGTGGCCGTACCATCAAGGCCATTCGCACGCTCGCCCGTGCGCTGGCCGCTCGCCTCGACACTGCTGTCGAGGTAGAGGTTCTGGGCTAGGACCTTGAGGTCCCAGTACAAAAACATCGCCCGTGTGGTCAAGCCGCACGGAAGGAAGGGGGAGGTCCTCGCGCAGCCGCTGCGGGGGCTTCCTTCTGTATTAGAGCCGGGTATGCGCGTCGCCCTGACGCCGCCGGCGCTCAAGCGCGACCGCTTTTGCACGGTCGTGTCCGTCACCGATACGGGCGATGGCGATCTGGTCTCGTTTGAGGGCATTGAAGACTTGACGGCCGCCGAGGACATCGCGGGATGCTACGTGCTGGCAAATCGTGACGACTTTGAGCTCGATTCGCTCGACGCTGCCTATACCGACCTGATGGGTCGCGAGGTGGTCGACGAGCGCTTCGGTTCGCTCGGCACGATCGTCGAGATCATGTCGACGCCCGCTAACGATGTTTGGGTTGTCGAGGGCGATCGGTACGGCGAGGTACTGATTCCCGTGATCGAGCAGGTCGTGCTCGATCTTCCCGACACAGGAACAATTTCCGTCCACGTTATGGACGGCCTGATCGATATGGACAAGTAGGGAGGACAACATGCTGATTGAGACCCTTTCGGTCTTTCCCGAGATGTTTGAGCCCGTCATGTCCACATCGATCTTGGGCCGCGCCCGCAAGGCCGGCCTTTTTGATTTTAAGGCGTATAACCTGCGCGACTGGACGCACGACCGCCATCGCACCGTCGATGACGAGCCGTACGGCGGCGGGCAGGGCATGCTCATGAAGGTCGAGCCTATTGCCGAGGCCATCGAGGCTATTAGCGCAGAGGGTCCCAAGCCCACTGTGGTGTTCTTTACCCCCTGTGGCGAACCCTTTACGCAGCATGTGGCCGAGCGCCTGCTCAAAAGTGAGCGCCTGCTGTTTGTTTGCAGCCGTTACGAGGGCGTCGACGAGCGTGCCTATGCGTATGCCGACGAGCGTTTGTCGATCGGCGACTACGTGCTTACGGGTGGCGAGCTGCCCGCCATGGTCGTTGCCGATGCCGTCGTACGTCTCATTCCCGGCGCCCTGGGCGACGAGATGAGCAACGTGGACGAGTCCTTCTCGACCGCCGAGGACGGAGGCCTGCTCGAGTACGCGCAGTACACCCGTCCCGCCGAGTTCAACGGCGAGGGCGTGCCGCCGGTGCTCGTGAGTGGCGATCACGCCAAGGTCGACGCTTGGCGCCGCAAGAACGCCATCGAGCGCACCTGCCGCTGGCGTCCCGATCTGATCGAGACGGCGCGCCTTACGCCCCAGGAGCGTGCGTACGCGCAGGAGATTTTGGACGCTTCGTATTCGCAGAGCGAGGAGTGAGAATGGTCCCATCGCAGCATTCCGTGCTTAAGGGTGCGTTTGAGTGGATCGTGGTCATCGCGATCGCGCTCGTGGCCACTTTCTTGATTCGCTCGTTTGTGGTCGAGCCCTTTGTGGTGCCCACCGGCTCCATGGAGTCCACGATCGAGATTGGCGACCAGATCCTGGCACAAAAGGTTAGCCTCGAGCTCGGTCAGCCCGTCAAGCAGGGCGATATCGTGGTGTTTCACAACCCCGATGGCACCTCCGAGCATGATGTTCTTGTCAAGCGTGTTATTGCCACGGCCGGCCAGACGGTCGACCTGCAGGATGGCAAGGTGGTCGTTGACGGCCAGGCGCTCGACGAGGACTATACGACGGGCATGAGCTGGCCACTTTCGGTCCAAGCGCCCGGCGCTCAGGTAAGCTATCCCTACACCGTTCCCGACGGGTGCGTGTGGGTGATGGGCGACAACCGCGAAAACTCTGCCGACTCACGCTACTTTGGTCCCGTCGATCGCTCTGATTTGATCGCTGTGGCGCTTGTGCGCTACTGGCCGCTCAACCGCATCGGCGCTATCGACTAAAAACCGCTATAGTACAGTACCTAACCGTGTAATCGTTTCGACGAGGGGATATTAGAGGCATGAACGCTTCATCGCTTTCCTTCCAAGACATCATCCTGCGCCTCCAGCAGTACTGGGGCGAGCAGGGCTGCGTCATTATGCAGCCCTATGACTCCGAGGTCGGTGCCGGTACCTTCCATACCGCGACCACGCTGCGCTCGCTTGGTCCCGCCGAGTGGCGCACCTGCTATGCGCAGCCCTGCCGCCGTCCCGCCGACGGCCGCTACGGCGAGAACCCCAACCGCATGCAGCACTACTATCAGTTCCAGGTGCTCATCAAGCCCTCGCCGGTCAACGCCCAGGAGCTTTACCTGGGGTCTCTTGCCGCTATCGGTCTGGACCCCAACGACCATGACGTCCGCTTTGTCGAGGACGACTGGGAGAGCCCGACCCTTGGCGCCTGGGGCCTTGGCTGGGAGGTCTGGCTCAACGGCATGGAGGTCACGCAGTTTACGTACTTCCAGCAGGTGGGCGGCATCGAGGTCGACCCCGTGCCCGTCGAGATCACCTATGGCCTGGAGCGTATCGCCATGTACGCCCAGGGCGTCAACTCGGTCTACGACCTGGTGTGGAGCTACCTGCCCGACGGCACGCCCATGACCTATGGCGACGTGTTCCTCGAGAACGAGCGCGAGTTCAGCGCCTACAACTTTGAGGTCGCCAACGTCGAGATGATGCGTCAGAAGTTTGACGACTACGAGGCCGAGTGCCACTCCTGTCTGGAGCGCAAGCTGCCGCTGCCGGCGTACGACTGCGTCATGAAGTGCAGCCACGCCTTCAACCTGCTCGATGCCCGTGGCGCGCTGTCCGCGGTCGAGCGTGCCAACTACATCCTGCGCGTCCGCGCCGTCGCCAAGGCGTGCTGCGAGGCCTACATGGCCGAGGTCGCCGGAGTCAACGAGAATGCCGACCAGGAAGGCGAGGTGGCGTAAGCCATGGCAGACGCTAAGGATTTCCTGTTTGAGATCGGTACGGAGGAAATGCCCTCTGCACCGCTGAACAATGCCGTCAAGCAGCTTGGCACCATGATCGCCAAGGGTCTCGACGAGGCCGGTCTGGCCCACGGCGAGGTCCGCGTGATCTCGAGTCCGCGTCGCCTGGCTGCACTCGTTGCCGACGTCGCCACCGCGACCGATGAGGTTCACGAGGTCAAGCGTGGCCCCGCGGCCAACATTGCCTTCGACGCTGACGGTAGCGCCACCAAGGCCGCCCAGGGCTTTGCCCGCAAGTGCGGTGTGGCTGCCGAGGACCTGGTCCGTCGCGAGGACACTGACGGTCGCGAGTATGTGTTCGCCGAGAAGAACATTCCCTCCGCACCGGCTACGCCGATTCTGACCGCTCTGTGCGAGAAGACCATCGCCGGCCTGCAGTGGCCCAACTACCGCAGCCAGCGCTGGGGTCACGAGCATGCGACCTTTGTTCGCCCGGTCCGCTGGATCTGCTGCCTTTTGGGCGAGGATGTTGTGCCCGTGTCGTTTGCCGACGTGACGAGCGGCAACACCACGCGCGGTCATCGCGTACTTGGCCCCGGTGACCATGTGGTCGCCAGCCCCGCCGTCTACGAGCAGGTGCTCGAGGACGCCGGCGTGCTTTCTGCCGAGCGTCGTCGTGAGGCCATCCTTGCCGGTATCGCCGAGGTCGAGGCCGCTCGCCCCGGCTGCCATGTCGACACGCCCAAGAAGGTCTTCGAGGAGGTCATCAACCTCTGCGAGTGGCCGACGGTGCTCGTCGGTACCTTCGATGAGGAGTTCCTTAAGGTCCCGCACGAGATTATCTGCGAGTCCATGCTCACCAACCAGCGCTACTTCCCGATCTATGACGGCGAGGGCAAGCTGACGCGTGAGTTCGTGGTCGTCTCCAACAGCAAGCCCGAGAACGCCGAGCGCGTGATCGACGGCAACGAGCGCGTCGTGCGCGCCCGTCTGGACGACGCTAAGTTCTTCTATGAGGAGGACCTGAAGATCTCCCTCGACGAGTTCCGTGAGCGTTTGGCCAAGGTTGCCTTCCAGGAGAAGCTCGGTAGCGTGCTCGCCAAGTCCGAGCGCATTGAGCAGCTCGCGCTCGCTATTGCCCGTGAGGCCCATCTTGGTGCCCACCTTGCCGCCGACGCTGCTCGCGCCGCGCACCTGTGCAAGGCAGACCTGGTGTCCAACGCCGTCGTCGAGTTCACGAGCCAACAGGGCGTGATGGGCGGTTATTACGCGACCGCGATGGGGGAGAACGACGAGGTCGCCCACGCCATTCGCGATCATTATCGTCCCCGCTTTGCCGGTGACGAGCTGCCCGAGGGCACCGCTGGCTGCATCGTGGCCTGCGCCGACAAGCTCGATACCATCGCCGGTATCTTTGCCATCGGCGAGCCCCCGACCGGCTCCTCCGACCCCTACGCGCTGCGTCGTGCCGCTATCGGCATCATCAACATCCTGCGCGATCGTCTGCCGATCGACCCCACGTCGCTCATCGACTTCGCTCTCGAGCTCTATAGCGAGCAGGGCATTGAGTTCGACGCCGCCGAGGTCGCTCAGCAGGTCCGTGACTTCTTCCACGGCCGTCTGGTGAGCATGGCCCGCGACGAGAAGATTCCGGCCGATACCGTCGCCGCCGTCTCCGCGGTGCACATCATCGCCCCGTCCGTCTTCTTCGCCCGCTGCGCCGCGCTCGATGAGGCCCGCAAGAACGACGCCGAGACCTTCGACAACCTGGCGACCGCCTATGCCCGCGCCGCGCACATCTCCAAGCCCGAGCTGGGTGCGGAGTACGACCGCAGCCTGATGGGCGAGGTCGAACTCGCGCTTGCCGATGCCTCCGAGGCCGCTCAGACCGCTGTCGATGCCGCCCTTGCTGCCGAGGACTACCCGGCCGCATTTATTGCCCTCGCCGCCCTGCGCGCGCCCATCGACCGCTTCTTCGATGAGGTCATGGTCATGGACAAGGACGAGCAGCTCCGCGATAATCGCCTTAAGCTGCTCAACCGCTTCGAGGCCGTTTTCTCCGGCATCGCCAACATCGGTGAGCTTGCCCGCAAAAAGTAAGCCAGCCTGCGCATAAGCGCAAAAGGAGCCCCGCATGGATTGCCCGGTCACCGCTCGTCCCACCGTTATCGTTATCTCCGACTCTCTCGGCGATACCGCTTGTGAGGTGGTGCTTGCGGCGTCCGGGCAATTTGATGAAGGGGCTTTTCGTCTCTTGCGCCTGCCCAAGGTGAACTCTGTGGAGCAGGTCAAGTCGTTTGTGGGTCCGCGTGTCGATGCGGACCATCGCGATATTGCCGTGTTCCATACCATTGTCGATCCGGCGCTTCGCGCCCGTGTGCTCGATTACCTTGGTATGTTGCATATTCGCTCGGTCGACCTGATCGGCCCGACGCTCGCCGTGCTGTCGTCGCTTATCGGTGTGTCGCCCAAGGGCGTCGCGGGCGTGATTCACAGGACCGATGACCGCTATTTCCATCGTATCGAGGCCATGGAGTATTTCGTTGAGCACGACGACGGGCGCGGTTGCGACGATCTGTCGGGTGCCGATATCGTGCTGCTGGGCGTATCGCGCACGTCCAAGACGCCGCTGTCGATGTATCTGGCCTATCAAGGTTACAAGGTTGCCAATGTTCCGTTGGCCCATGGCATGGAGCCGCCGAAGTCGATTTACGAGGTTGACCCGATGCGCCTGTTCGGCCTGATTTCGACCGTCGATGTGATTTCCGAAATTCGCGATAGCCGCTTGGGCGATGACTACGCTCGTGCCGTTGCCGGCTCCTATGCCGAGCCCGAGAGCGTGCGCAGCGAGCTTGAGGAAGCTCGTGCCCTCATGAAGCGCCTAGGCTGCTTTGTGGTGCGTACCGACGGCAAGGCCATCGAGGAAAGCGCCTCCGAGATCATTAGCCACTTGGAGGAAATCCAAGAAGCCCGTGCCTGCCGCGCCGCCCGTCGAGCCCAGCAAAGTTAACTCATTTCGGTAGCTAAAAATGCACCGTCTCAAAAGACTACCTAAAAATAATGCACGATATTGGTAAAGCGATTTAGCAAAGAACTTGCATTTGACCTGCAATTCTCTTGCATTGGTATCTTCATAAGGTAACCACCTTTACCTACCGTTTACCGTCACATTTACCACGTTTACCAAACCCCGCGCCCTCTACGCAAGCCCGTTCAATGCCCGCCGTATAGTACCCACACGGCCCGCATCCGGCGGGTCGATTCGTTACCACGGTCGTGTGCGTAAGCGCATGGAAGGGGAAGTATCGTGAGCGATTGCAAGAGGGTTTACCGTTTTGGAACCGACGCCCAGGGCACCTGTGTCACCGAGGGCGACAAGTCCATGAACTTCGTGCTTGGCGGCAAGGGCGCAAACCTTGCCGAGATGAGCCGCATCGGCCTGCCGGTTCCCGGTGGCTTTACCATTACCTGCCAGACCTGTGTCGAGTACTCCGGTGCCGGCAACGTCTGGCCCGAAGGCGCACTCGATGAGATCGTTGCCGCCGAGGCCGACCTCGAGGCCCGCTGCGGCAAGAAGCTCGGCGATGCCTCCGATCCGCTGCTCGTGTCGGTTCGTTCGGGCGCTCCGTTCTCCATGCCCGGTATGATGGACACGGTCCTCAACTTGGGCCTCAACGACGACTCCGTTCAGGGGCTCATCGCCCAGACGCAAAATCCGCGTTTTGCCTGGGATAGCTACCGCCGCTTTATCCAGATGTTCTCCAACGTCGTTATGGGTGTTGATGCCGACCTGTTCGAGAACGCCCTGACCCAGGCCCGCCTGGTCGCCGGTGTTCGCGTCGATTCCGAGCTTTCGGCCGAGGACCTTCAGGAGCTTGTCGAGACCTTCAAGGGCATCTTCTCTGATAACGTCGAGGCCGCCCTGTATCCCGAGCTCGAGGTCACCGGCGGCAAGCCCGTCTTCCCGCATGATCCGGAGCTCCAGTTGCGCCTTGCCATCCAGGCCGTCTTTGGCAGCTGGATGAACGAGCGCGCCTGCATCTACCGCAAACAGCACGGCATCTCCGACGAGCTCGGTACTGCCGTCAACGTCCAGGCTATGGCTTTTGGCAACAAGGGTGAGACCTCCGCGACCGGCGTCGCCTTTACGCGCAACCCGGCCGACGGCACTAAGGAGTTCTACGGCGACTTTCTGGTCAACGCCCAGGGCGAGGATGTCGTCGCCGGCATCCGCAATACCGAGCCCATCGCCGACCTCAAGACCACCCCGGGCCTCGAGTCCGCAGGTGAGGAGCTCGAGCGCGTGTTCCTGACGCTCGAGGATCACTATCGCGACATGTGCGACATCGAGTTCACCATCGAGCAGGGTAAGCTCTGGATGCTCCAGACTCGCGTGGGCAAGCGCACTGCCACCGCCGCCCTGCGCATCGCCATCGAAATGGTCGAGGAGGGCCTGATCACTCGCGAGGAGGCCGTGAGCCGCATCGATCCCGCGCAGCTCGACCAGCTTCTGCACCCGCAGTTTGACGCCTCCAAGAAGTACGAGGCGCTGGCCAGCGGTCTTAACGCCAGCCCCGGTGCCGCCGTGGGCGAGGTCGTGTTCTCGAGCGATGACGCCGTCGCGCGCGCCAACGAGGGTCACAAGGTCATTCTGGTTCGTTGGGAGACCAACCCCGATGACCTGAAGGGCATGGTCGCCGCCGAGGGCATCCTGACCAGTCACGGTGGCAAGACGAGCCATGCCGCCGTTATCGCCCGCGGCATGGGTACGCCCTGCGTCTGCGGCGTTGAACGCTTCCACATCGACGCCGCCGAGAAGGTCGTGCACATCGAGGGCAGTGACCGCGTGCTGCATGAGGGCGACATCATCTCCATCGACGGTACTCAGGGCATCGTCGTCGACGGCGCCGTTGATCTGGTTTCGGCTGAGCTCACCGGCGACCTGGACACCATCCTGTCCTGGGCCGACGAGATTCGTCTGGACGAGACCGATGGCCACGCCAACCACGTGCGCGTCAACGCCGACAACCCTGAGGACGCTGAGCTCGCCCTCGAGTTTGGTGCCGAGGCCATCGGCCTGTGCCGCACCGAGCACATGTTCCTGGGCGACCGTAAGAACATCATCCAGAGCTTTATCCTGTCTGACGATGAGACCGTGAAGCAGCAGGCCCTGGCCGACCTGCTCAAGGTTCAGACCGAGGACTTCCTGGCGATGTTCAAGACTATGTCCGGTCGCGACGTGGTCGTTCGCCTGATCGATCCGCCGCTTCATGAGTTCCTGGATAATCCTCGCGAGCTCGAGGTCGCCATCACCAAGAAGGAAGCCGCTGGCGCCAGCGAGGAAGAGCTTGCCGTCCTGCGCACCCGCCTGCGTCGTATCGACGGCATGGTCGAGTCGAACCCCATGCTCGGCCTACGCGGCGTGCGCCTGTCCGTCGTCTTTAGCGATCTGCCGCTCATGCAGGTCCGTGCCGTGGCAACGGCTGCTGCCCGCCTTATCAAGGAAGGCGTCGACCCGCGTCCCGAGATTATGGTCCCGCTCGTCTCCATCACGGCGGAGCATGTCCAGACCCGCGAGGTCATCGAGCGCGTGATCGCCGAGGTTTCCGCCGAGGAAGGCGTCGAGCTCAATATTCCCGTGGGCACGATGCTCGAGCTGCCGCGTGCCTGCATGGTCGCCGACGAGATCGCCCATCATGCCGACTTCTTCTGCTTTGGCACCAACGACCTCACGCAGACGACCTTCGGCTTCTCCCGCGACGATGCCGAGGCCAAGTTCATCCCGCTGTACATGCACAAGAAGATCTTGAAGGATAACCCCTTCGAGACCATCGACTCTGCGGTACTCGAGCTGGTGCGCATGGCCGTCGAGAAGGGTCGCGCCACCAACCCCGGCATGCACTTTGGCGTGTGTGGCGAGCACGGCGGCGACCCCAAGTCCATCAAGGGCCTGTTTAACGTGGCCGATGTGGACTATGTGTCCTGCTCGCCCTACCGCGTGCCCCTCGCACGCCTGGCTGCCGCCCAGGCCAAGCTCGAGGCGAAGCGTTCCGCCTAACGTTTTGGGTTTAGACGCCTAACGTAGCCCCCTTCATGCCGCCCGTCTCATTCGTGAGACGGGCGGTTATTCATGTGCTGGTTTTGTCTTTTTGTCTGCGTAAAAAATTGTTCTTGCAGCAGAAACCCGCGCGTGTATACTCGAATACGTTTGTTCAACTACGTGCCGGCCATGGTGGTACGGCACCTCTAGAAGAGTAAGGAATTGCACATGGATTACATCCGCGCAATCGAGCGTCAGCAGATCCGCGAGGACATTCCTCAGGTTCGCGTCGCCGACAACGTCAAGGTTCACTACCGCATTAAGGAAGGCGACCGCGAGCGCATCCAGGTCTTCCAGGGCGACGTCATCCGCATGGCCGGCGCCGGTGCCCGCGAGACCTTCACCGTCCGCAAGATGTCCTTCGGTGTTGGTGTTGAGCGTACCTTCCCGCTTCACAGCCCCAAGATCGCCAAGCTCGAGGTCGTTCGTCATGGTCGCGTCCGTCGCGCCAAGCTGTACTACCTCCGCGACAAGGTGGGCAAGGCTGCTCGCATCCCCGAGAAGCGCTAAGAAGATCGCAGCGTCTGTCCACTCGTTTGGACACAAGGGTCACCTTCGGGTGGCCCTTCTTTTTATCTGATTTGCATGCAAGGAGGGCCTGGTATGGCCAATATGACGAGCTCGGTTTCGGCATCGCAGGTTGCCGGAGAGCTGGCGAGCGCAACGTTTGAGGAGATCCCCGCCCTCGTGGAGCATTATCGCGAGGACCCGCGTCAGCAGGTGATCAAGGCTTGCGAGCGTGCCCTCAAACGCCATTCCAAAGAGGTTGCCGAGCGCGAGCGCGTCAATGGCATGTACGAGCTTATGCATGAGCTTGGCGGCGATGGGGTGGTCGTTGGTGTCGACGAGGTGGGTCGCGGATCGGTGGCCGGTCCTTTGACGGTATGCGCCGTCTGTCTTCCTATGGAGCCGCGCGTCTGGGGCATCAACGATTCCAAAAAGCTTACGCCCGCGCGCCGCGAGTTGCTCTCAGTGAAGATTGCCGAGGTGGCAACGGCGATCGGTTTTTGCCATATCGCGCCGAAGGATATCGATGAGATGGGTATGGCCCGTGCCATCCGCGCTGCCGTTGCGGGTGCCGTGGCCGATACGGGGCTTGAACCCGACTGCGTCCTCATGGACGGTAACCCTCTGGGTGCCGTTCCCAACGAGCGCGACGTGGTCAAGGGCGATGCCAAAATCGCCTGCATTGCCGCGGCGTCCATCATGGCCAAGGTCACGCGTGACGAGATGATGGTCGAGTACGACGCCGAGTACCCCGAGTACCATCTGGCCGAGTCGAAGGGCTATGCAAGCCCCGAGCATATCGAGGCCATTCGCAAACATGGACTTTGTCCGCTGCACCGCGTGAGCTTTTGCGGAAACTTTCTGCAGACTGAGCGCCTTTTCTAGGTCAATTGTGGAGATAGGGACCCCTGGGGTTTTATAAACCTGCTGGTAGCGGGCCGTATGCAACACCATTGCTGCGTACGGCCCGTTTTTTGTCGGCATTTGGTCAGCTTTTGGTTTGCTTCCGGTACTTACCCGCATGAAAGGTGCCCTCATCATCGGGGCAATGCAGTGTGCGGGAAAGGAGACCCCATGAGTGCCGCAAGCAAAAAGAGCAAGACACAGCAGCTCAAGGAGCGTTGGGAAAACGGCGAGCTCGACTGCGGGGCGATGACGCCCGAGTTTATCAAGGGACTCAGTCCCCGCGAGCTGGGTATGCTGGGCGAGCTGATCACCATCGACTACTTTAACGAGCGCGGCTACACCTTGCTGGAGCAGGGTTATCGTTGCACCGAGGGCGAGGCTGATCTGGTGCTGCTCGATGAGCTCGACGATGTCGTTGTGATGGCCGAGGTCAAGACGAGACGCGTCGCCCTGGATTGCACCACGCGGGTCTTTCCCGAGGAGGCCGTGGACGCCCAAAAGCAACGTCGCTACCGCCGCATCGCAAGCTGCTATCTCATGGAGCACTATCCGCTCAAGGCGATCCGCTTCGATGCCGTGGGCGTCACCATCCGCGGCGGGCATATCGCCGAGATCGAGCACCAGTACAACGCGTTCGATTGGCAGGTGTCGTGATGGCGTTCGAGACGTTTGCTGTTCACGCTGCCTGCATCCGCGGCGTCGAGGCGATTCCCGTCACGGTCGAGGTATCGCTTGCCGGCGGCGTTCCGGGCATCCAGATGCTCGGCATCCCGAGTATGGAGGTGATGGAGTCACGCGGTCGTATTCGCTGTGCGATGCGCTCCGCCGGGTTCGAGATCCCACGCTCGGGCATTACGGTCAATCTGGCACCAGGCGATATTCGCAAGACCGGTAGTGGCTTTGATCTTCCCATCGCCATCGCGGTATTGGCGGCCGATGGTCAGATTCCCCGCGACAACCTCGATCGCTGCCTTATCGCTGGCGAGCTTGGCTTGGACGGTGCGGTGCTTCCTGTCAAGGGCGAGGTGGCGTTTCAGCTATTGGCTCGCGACATGGGGCTGTCCTTTATCGCCGGCAGGTCCGACCAACATGTGCCGCTCGCGGGCGTGGATTGCGGCTTTATCGATCATTTGTCTCAGCTTGCCCATGGCATGGGCGATGCCGCGCGGCACTACTTGGATTCCGAGGGCGTCGAGGCGACCTTTGAGCCCGAGCTCGACTATGCCGACGTGCTGGGGCAGGAGGTCGCCAAACGTGGCATGGCGCTTGCGGCAGCCGGCGAGCTCGGCCTGCTCATGATCGGCTCGCCCGGTTCGGGCAAGACCATGCTTGCGCGGCGCATGACGGGCATTTTGCCCGAGCTTTCTCTCGAGGATCAACAAGAGGCGCTGTGCATCCATTCGGTTTTGGGTGAGAACATTGATGGCTTATTGGCAGGTCATCGGCCGTTTCGAAGCCCCCATCACAGTATTTCAACGGCTGGCCTCATTGGCGGCGGGCGCCCGGTGCACCCGGGTGAGATCAGCCTTGCTCATGGCGGCGTGCTCTTTTTGGACGAGCTTGCCGAGTTTCCCACGGGTGTGCTGCAGACGCTCAGACAGCCTATCGAGCGCGGCTATGTGAGGATCGTACGCGTCGACGGGGCCTTTACCTTCCCGTCGCGCTTTCAGCTGCTGGCTGCGAGCAATCCCTGCCCCTGCGGCTCTTTGGGCGATCGCGAGGTACCGTGTCGCTGCTCGGCGGCGATGGTCGAGCGCTATCGGTCTAAACTGCGCGGTCCCTTGGCCGACCGTATCGACATGATGATCGATGTGACCCGTCCCGACCCTCAAGTGATTATCGAGGGTGCGGAGGGTATGTCGTCGGCCGAGTTACGTGACTACGTTGTGCGCGGTCGTGCCTTTCGCGCCTGGCGCGAGTCCCGTATGGACGATGCGGATGCCGAGGCCGAGGATGACGAGACGCGGTCCATTGACGGCGTCGTTTCGACCTTCGAGCTCGATGATGCTGCCGAGAAATGCGTACTCGGCCTATCCAAACGCACGCATCTCACGGGCCGCGGCATCGTACGCCTGGTGCGTATCGCGCGTACAATCGCTGACGTCGCCGAGAGCGAGCAAGTGACGCAGGACCACGTGCTCGAGGCGGCGATGTACCAGGGAAGGAGGGACCAATGATAGCTGAGGGGACCTTCGAGCTGCATCCAGGTGATGCGTTGTATCCCGAGAGCGTTTTGGAGCTATCTGATGTACCCCAGACGCTCTATGTGCGCGGCAACCCCGAGGTGCTTTCGACGCCCGCGCTCTCCATCATCGGCGCGCGCAAGGCCTCGCCGTATGGCCTTGCCGTGGCAGAGCTTACGGCGAAGGTGGCGGTTGATGCGGGAGTGACGGTAGTTTCGGGCGGCGCGGTCGGTTGTGACCAGGCCTCGGGTTGGGCTGCGGTCAACGCCGGCGGCAAACACGTCGTGGTGCTGGGGACGGGCGCCGACGTGGTCTACCCGCGTTCGAGCGCGGGGCTTATTACTCGCACGCTCGATACGGGTGGCGCGGTCGTGTCGATCTCTCCGTGGGGCATGGGTCCGCGCAAGTTCGCCTTCCCGCGCCGCAATCGCGTGATCGCGGCCCTGTCGCAAGCCCTCTTTGTATCCGAGGCGGGTATGCCTTCTGGGACGTTTTCTACAGCCGAGGCTGCTATGGATTTGGGGCGCGAACTTCTTGCCGTGCCGGGGTCGATCCTATCGCCCGAGTCGCGTGGCACGAATTACCTCATTGCGAACGGTGCCTGCTGCATTGTCGACGAGGAGTCCATCGAGATGGCTATCTCTCGCATATACGGCACCCTGCGCTACTCGCGCCCCGATGCTCCCGGCATTGCCGACCTGAATCCAACACAGCAGACCGTGATGCATGCGCTCATCGCCTCTCCGCTCAAGGTCGACGACATCGCGGCGCTCGTCTCACTCGATGCTGTCGGCGTACTCAAACTCTTGGGTTCGCTTGAACTCGAGGGCCTTATCGAGCGCATGATGGATGGAAGGTATGCGCCCTCCAAGTTTGCCCTTCACGCCCAGACACCCTTCGGTCACAATGGAAAACGTGTCAATTAGAAAGGTGTTTGCAGATGCAGTTCGATCAGGTGACAGTTATCGGTGGCGGTCTGGCGGGTTCGGAGTGCGCGATCCAGCTGGCAGATCGCGGGTTTGCCGTAAAGCTGTGCGAGATGCGCCCCCAGGTGAGCTCCCCGGCCCACCATACCGATCACCTGGCAGAGCTCGTCTGCTCCAATTCGTTTAAGTCGACCCGTCCGGATTCCGCGGCTGGTTTGCTGAAAGCCGAGCTTGAGCGCATGGGTTCAGTCCTGCTCGATTGCGCCCATCGCGCGGCTGTTCCCGCCGGTGGCGCCTTGGCGGTCGACCGCGTCAAGTTTTCCGAGCTTGTCGAGGCCGAGGTTGCCGCCCGTCCCAATATCGAGGTCGTGCACGGCGAGGTCACGCAGATTCCCGAGGGTCACGTGGTCATAGCCGCGGGCCCGCTGTGTTCACCGGCGCTGAGCGAAGAGGTTATGAAGCTCGTCGGTGGCGATGCCCTTGCGTTCTTCGATGCCGCGGCGCCGATCGTCGATGCCTCCACGCTCGATATGGACGTGCTGTTCTCGCAGTCGCGCTATGAGGAGCAGGGGAGCGGCGACTATCTCAACGCTCCGCTCAATAAGGAGGAGTACGAGGCCTTTATCGAGGCGCTTACCACGGCCGACCGCGTGGTGCTCAAAGACTTTGAGGGCGGCGATTTGTTCCAGGCCTGCCAGCCTGCCGAGGAAGTTGCGCGCACCGGCAAGGACGCCATTCGCTTTGGCGCCATGAAGCCCGTTGGCCTCACCGACCCGCGTACCGGACGTCGCCCCTGGGCGGCGATACAGCTGCGTGCCGAGAACAAGGAGAAGACCGCCTATAACCTGGTGGGCTTCCAGACCAACTTGACCTTTGGCGAGCAGAAGCGCGTCTTCCATATGGTGCCGGGCCTGGAGAACGCTGAGTTCTTCCGCTACGGTGTCATGCATCGCAATACCTTTGTCGACGCTCCGCACGTGCTCGATGGCACCTTTGCCGTGCCCGGTACCGGCGTGCGCCTGGCCGGTCAGATCACCGGCACCGAGGGGTACATGGAAGCCGTGGCGACAGGTCTGCTCGCGGCGCTCAACACCTATGCCGAGGCTATCGGTGCCGCGGGCGTCGAGTTGCCGCGTGTGGGTGCCCTGGGTGCGCTCGTGGGCTATGCGACCGATCCTGCCACCGTGGGCTATCAGCCTATGCATGTCAACTTTGGCCTGGTGCCGCCACTCGAGGATGGTAGGCGCCGCAGCAAGCGCGACCGCTATCAGGCCTATGCGGACCGTGCGCTCGAGGCCCTCGATGCCTACTTGGCCACGCGTTCCGACTTGTTTGGAGGCGACCGGTCATAGCCTTTGACCTGTACGACACCGTCGACTCGTTCATCGCCTACATTGCACGCGTCGAAGGGCTCGCTCCCAATACGGTAACCGCCTACGCCTCGCGGCTCGAGCGCTTCGCCGCGTGGTGCGACCGTGAGGGCATCGACGCTCGCGTCGCCGACGTACGGACCGTTCGCTCCTATTTGGCCGAGCTGTCGCGTGGCCAGGTGGCGGCTCGGACCCTTGCGGCACACCTGTCTGCTATTCGCTCGCTCTATCGGTGGATGGCTGCCGAGGGAATCGTTGAGGGCGATGCGGTCTCGGCGATATCCTCGCCCAAGCTGCCGCGCGATCTTCCCGGTGTGCTGACGACCCGGCAAGTCGAGTCGTTGCTCAAGACCCCCGACACCTCGACGCCTGCGGGGCTGCGTGATGCGGCGATGCTCGAGCTGCTCTATGCCTCCGGCGCGCGAATCTCGGAGCTCGCGGCGCTCAACGTGGAGTCCATTGCTTGGTCAGAGCGAACGCTGCGACTTTGGGGCAAGGGGAGCAAGGAGCGGATCGTGCCCCTCTATCGGCGCGCTCTCGAGGCTACCCGCCGCTATATTGAGGAAGGGAGGCTACAGCTCCTTGCGCAGGCAAAGCGCAGCGACGATGCGAACGGCGTGCATCCGCTGTTTATCTCGGCGCGCGGAAACCGCATGAGTGCCGCCATGCTCAGGAGGCGGTTCCATATGCTTGCGACACTTGCCGGCATTCCTGCCGACATCGCTCCGCATGCGATGCGCCACACCTTTGCGACTGACCTGCTCGAGGGCGGCGCGGATCTGCGCTCGGTTCAGGAGCTGCTGGGGCATGCGAGTTTGTCCACGACGCAGATCTATACGCATCTCACGCCCGACCGACTCAAACGCGCCGTGAGTCAGGCCCATCCCCGCGGCGAGTAGGAGAAGGGCCTCCCGCGCCGCACCGAGGTGTGTGGTTTTGATTGCGGGTTGGCAGGAAGAGGCAATCCTGCTATCATTCATCGGGTTGCTTCACGGCAACAGGTTTTTATCACGCACGCGCGGCTACTTCATACCGTGGTGCCCGGGCTTTGGTAGCACATGTCCGGGTTGGTTTTGGAGGATGACCCCGCGCGGAGGCAAACCACAGGAGGTTTAATATGGCTACCAAGATTAATATCCGCACCCTGCTCGAGGCCGGCTGCCACTTCGGTCACCAGACCCGTCGCTGGAACCCCAAGATGAAGCCGTTCATCTTCGGTGAGCGCAACGGCATCTACATCCTCGACCTCAAGCAGACCATCCTTGACGCCGACCAGGCCTACACCTTCGTCAAGAACGTCGCCAAGGGCGGCAACGTGCTGTTCGTCGGCACCAAGAAGCAGGCTCAGGAGGCCGTTAAGAACGCCGCTGAGCGCGCCAACATGCCTTACATCAACCAGCGTTGGCTCGGCGGCATGCTGACCAACTTCGTCACCATCCGCTCCCGCATCAACCGCATGGAGGAGCTCGAGGCCATGGTCGAGGACGGCCGCATGGCAGTGCTGCCCAAGAAGGAGCAGGCAGTGCTCGGCAAGGAGCTCGCTAAGCTCCAGACCAACCTCGGTGGCGCCCGCGACATGAAGGGTCTGCCCCAGGCTCTCTTCGTCATCGACACCAAGCGCGAGGAGAACGCCATCAAGGAGGCCCAGCGCCTGAACATCCCCGTCGTCGCCTTGATCGACACCAACTCCGATCCCGACGAGGTCGAGTACGGCATCCCCTGCAACGATGACGCCATCTCCGCTGTCACCCTTATGTGCGAGCTCATGGCCGACGCCTGCCTCGCTGGCTCCGGTAAGGAGCAGGTCTCCGAGGCCGAGATGGCCGCCGAGCCCAAGGCCGAGTAAATCAGTCCTATTTAAGTCTTTTTCATCTCTTTGAAAGGAACCACAATGGCCCAGATTACTGCCGCTATGGTCAAGCAGCTCCGCGAGATGACCGACTCCCCGATGATGGAGTGCAAGAAGGCTCTCGTCGAGGCTGACGGCGACATGGACGCCGCCGTCGACGTTCTGCGCAAGAACGGCCTCGCCAAGGCTGCCAAGAAGGCTGGCCGTGAGACCAACGAGGGCGCTGTCGCCGCGTTCGTCTCCGAGGATGGCAAGACCGGCGCTCTGCTCGAGCTCTCCTGCGAGACCGACTTCGTCGGCTCCAACGCCAAGTTCACCGGCTTTGCTTCCAAGGTCGCCGAGGTTGTCGCCACCACCGAGCCGGCTGACGTCGACGCTCTGCTCGAGAAGCCGATGGGCGAGGAGACCGTTTCCTCCGAGCTCACCGAGATGATTCACATCATGGGCGAGAACATGAAGATCTCTCGTTTCGCCGCCCGCAAGGCCGAGAACGGCGCTCTTGCTTCTTACATCCACATGGGTGGTAAGATTGGCGTCCTCGTCGAGTTCGCCTTCGAGAAGGCCGAGACCGCTCAGGCTGAGTCCTTCAAGACCTTCGCTCACGACGTTGCCCTTCAGGTTGCCGCCGTCGCCCCGATCTGCGCTACCCGCGATCAGGTTCCGGCTGAGACCGTCGAGCACGAGAAGCAGATCTACATGGCTCAGGCTGCCGAGTCCGGCAAGCCCGAGGCCATTCAGGAGAAGATGGCTGTTGGCCGTCTGGAGAAGTTCTACAAGCAGTCCGTGCTCACTGAGCAGGAGTTCATTAAGGACAGCTCCCTCACCATCAAGAAGTACGCTGAGCAGGTCTCCAAGGAGCTCGGCGATACCATTACCGTCGTTGCCTTCGACCGTCTGGTCCGTGGCGAGTAAATAAGCTCTTGTAGCTGGTAATGAGCAGGCTGTGGGTTTTACTCACAGCCTGCTTTTTCATGGCTCTTATCAGAGCCTTTGCTATCATATTGAGAGTCTAATTAAAGGAGGATCGCTTTGTCCGACATCCGATATAAACGCGTGCTTCTGAAGCTTTCCGGCGAAGCACTGATGGGCGACGGCCAATATGGCATCGACCCCAAGATTACCGATCATCTTGCCAAGCAGGTCAAGGAGCTGCTCGCCGTTGGCCATGAGGTCGGCGTCGTTGTCGGCGGCGGCAACATTTTCCGCGGCATGGCCGGCGCTGCCGGTGGCATGGAGCGCGCCCAGGCCGACTACATGGGCATGCTGGCAACCGTTATGAATGCGCTCGCTCTGCAGGATGCCTTCGAGCACAACGATGTTCCCTGCCGCGTGATGAGTGCTATCCAGATGAACGAGATCTGCGAGCCCTATATTCGCCGTCGCGCCATCAACCACCTTTCCAAGGGCAACGTTGTTATTTTTGCCGCCGGTTCGGGCAATCCGTACTTTACGACCGACACTGCCGCGGCTCTTCGTGCCTGCGAGATCGGTGCCGAGATTCTGATTAAGGCCACCAAGGTTGACGGCATCTACGACAAGGATCCTGTCAAGTGCGCCGATGCCGTCCGTTTTGACAAGATTACCTACCACGAGGTTCTCGTCCGCGGTCTGCAGGTTATGGATTCCACGGCCACGGCACTGTGCCAGGATAACCGTATGCCGATTTTGGTCCTCAACATTGATGGCGAGGACACCGTCAAACGCGCGCTTTCGGGTGAGCCCGTCGGCACGCTCGTCTATCAGGAGGATTAAGCATGGCAGAGAACATCACCGCCCACATGGACAAGTCGCTCGAGTCCCTCAAGCACAACTTCTCCAAGGTTCGCACGGGCCGCGCCAACGCTAACATTCTGTCCGACATTTCGGTCGATTACTACGGTGTTCCCACGCCGGTTACCCAGGTTGCCGCCGTTAAGACCCCCGAGGCTCACATGCTGCTTATCGAGCCCTGGGACAAGGCGCTCGTCAACGCCATCGTGAAGGCTATCAGCGCTTCCGATCTGGGCATTACTCCCAACTCTGACGGTACCGTCGTGCGCCTGCCGTTCCCGGCTCCCACCGAGGAGCGTCGTCGCGAGCTCGTCAAGGAGTGCCGCGAGTATGCCGAGCAGGCCAAGGTTTCCATTCGCAACATTCGTCGTGACTTTAACAACAAGCTCGAGCGCGACGAAGAGCTCACCGAGGACGATGTCCGTCGCGAGCAGGCCAAGGTCCAGAAGCATACCGATGAGTATGTTGCCAAGGTCGAGGAGCTTTTGAAGGAAAAAGAAGCCGAGGTCATGGAGATCTAAGGTGCAATACGACGAGAACAAACTGGTCGAGTACTTTGCCGACGCCCCTGCGGGCGTCGGTTTTTCCGACCTTGACCTCAATAAGATCCCGCATCATATTTCGTGCATCATGGACGGTAACGGTCGCTGGGCCACGGCGCGCGGTCTTGCCCGCACCGAGGGACACAAGGCCGGTATCGTCTCCCTGCGCGAGATCATTACCGCATGCGTGCGCTTGGGCGTCGACGTCCTTTCGGCCTATGCGTTTTCCACCGAAAACTGGAATCGTCCGCAGCATGAGGTCAACGTTTTAATGCATCTGTTTGCCAAGACGTTTATCGATGAGCTGCCGCTGCTTAAGCGCGAAAACGTGCGCGTTGTCTTTTTGGGCGATATTTCCGCACTGCCCAAGAAGACCCGCGATGTCTTTGAGCGGGGTCTTGCCGAGTGTGCCGACCACACCGGCATGACGCTGGCGCTTGCCGTCAACTACGGCGCCCGTGCCGAGATCACCCGCGCTGTCCGTCAGATCGCGCTCGATGCCGCTGCCGGAAAGATCGATCCCGCCGCTATTGACGATGATATGGTTGCTTCGCACCTGTACACCGCTGGGCTGCCCGACCCGGAGCTTGTGATTCGAACCTCCGGCGAGCTTCGCCTTTCGAACTATCTGCTGTGGCAGGTTGCCTATTCCGAGTTTTATGTCACCGATACCTATTGGCCCGACTTTGATCGTTGGGGTCTTGTCAACGCCATTTTGGCCTATCAGGGCCGCGACCGTAGGTTTGGTGGACTGAGCAAGACCGAGGAGGCTTAATCGTGTCCGATCGTCCCAAGGCGTCTGCTCCCAAGGCGTCAACTCCCAAGGCGCCTGCCGCCAAAAGCGGCGCGGCTGCGACTTCGTGGCTGGCCGGCTTTATTACCCGTGCCGCTGCAGGTATCGTCTACGCCGTTGTATTTATTCTCTGCCTGGTTTTGGGTATCGTTCCCACCGCCATCTTCGTCTCCGTCATGAGCGGCCTGTGCTGCTTTGAGTTTTTCCGCATGACGAAGCTCGATGGCAAGGTGGCCAACGAGCGCCTGGGTATCGCTGCCGCCGTGCTCTTTCCGCTCTCGGCACTGGGCGACTCGCTGCTGTTGAATGCCCTGCTTTTTGCTCTGATGCTTGCGGTGGGCATTTGGTATGTCTGTTCGTCGCGTACCCGCATATCCGATGTGGCTGTGACACTCATGGGTCCCATCTACACCGGTTTTATGCTGTCGGCCATCGTGCTGCTGCGCGATGCCGTGCCCGGTTTCGCCGGCGCCCTGCTTTCGGTGGGTGTTTGCGCGTCTCTCTGGGTCTCCGATTCGTTTGCCTACATCGTGGGCAGCCGTATCGGCAAGCACAAGATGGTCCCTAAGATTTCTCCCAAAAAGAGCTGGGAGGGCTTTGTCGGCGGCATCTTGGGCTCGGTTCTTATCTGGCTCATTTTGTGGGCGACGCATTTTTATAAGCTGAGTTTGCCCTACGCACTGCTGTGCGGCGTGGTTGTGTCCATCCTGGGCGTTATCGGCGACCTTATTGAGTCACGCATCAAGCGTGGCGTGGGCGTCAAGGATTCCGGCAACCTTATCCCGGGCCATGGCGGCATGCTCGACCGTAGCGACTCGCTTATCTTTGGCTGCATTACCGCGCAGCTGCTTTTGATGATCGGAGGCGTGCTGTAATGGCCTTTCAGACGACGTACGGGCCCGATGGGCGTCTTCGCGTTGCCATTCTGGGCTGTACGGGCTCTATCGGCACGCAGGCACTCGATGTATGCCGTCAGCATGCCGATCGACTGCAGGTGACGGCGTTGTCCGTTAACTCCAGCACTTCGGAGCTCGTTGCCGCCGCCCGCGAGTTTTCGGTCCCGGCCGTTGCCGTGGCCGACACCACCCACGGTGCGGACGCTGTACTACAGGAGCTGCCCGAGGGCACCGAGCTCGGTGTTGGTGCGCAGGCGGTTTGTGAACTCGCGCGTCGCGATGACGTCGACTGTGTCCTTGTTGCCATTGTGGGCGCTGCCGGGCTCGAAGCGAGCCATGCGGCCCTGACCTCGAACAAGCGTCTCGCACTTGCCAACAAGGAGTCTCTCGTTGTCGGCGGTGACCTGCTGATGCCGTTGGCGCAACCGGGTCAGCTAATTCCGGTCGACTCCGAGCACTCCGCCATCTACCAGTGCTATCTGGGGGAGAATCCGCGCGAGGCCCACTGCATCTGGCTTACTTGCTCGGGCGGTCCGTTCTTTGGCCGTACGCGCGACGAGCTCAATTGCGTGACGCGCGCCGATGCGCTGGCACACCCCACGTGGGCCATGGGTGCTAAGATCACCATCGACTCTGCGACCCTCATGAATAAGGGCTTGGAGCGTATCGAGGCGATGCACCTGTTCGGGTGCGATCTCGACTTTATCAACGTAGTCGTTCAGCGCCAGTCAAAGATCCACTCGATGGTCGAGTATGCCGACGGCTCCGTGATGGCGCATCTCGGTGCGTCCGACATGCGCATTCCCATCCAGTTCGCGTTCTCGTATCCCGAGCGTTGGGATACCCCAGCTCCTCGAATCGATTTCCGCGAGCTCGGGCAGCTCACCTTCGATGCGGCCGATACGGACACATTCCGCTGCCTGGCGCTGGCCGAGCGTGCCGGCAAGACAGGCGGCACCATGCCGTGCGTGTTGAATGCCGCCAACGAAGTTGCCGTCGATGCCTTCCTGCACGATGCCTGCACCTTTACCGATATCGATCGTATCGTTGAGTCCTGTATGGATGCACACGATGCGCAGACGGTTGCATCCTTTGAGCAGCTTCGCGATATCGATACGTGGGCTCGCGCCAAGGCCGCCAAGGTGCTCGCTGCAACCCGCTCCTCATCGTAAGGATTGCTTTTCGTTTTATGGATACTGTTCTGAGCGTTCTCTCCTCGGTCTTTTGGGGCCTGCTGATGCTATCCGTCCTCGTGTTTCTACATGAGGGCGGCCACTTTTTAGCGGCTCGTGCGTGCGGCGTGCGCGTCACCGAGTTTTTCTTGGGCCTGCCGTGTCGCTTCGACATTCATCATACGTCGCGTCGCATTGGTACCAAGTTTGGCGTGACGCCGCTGCTGCTGGGTGGTTATGCCGCTATCTGCGGTATGGACCCGACCGATGTCTCGTGCGCCGACCGTGTGCTTGCGGCGATCTATCGTCATGGTCGCGTTTCGGTTGCAGACCTTTCCGTCGAGCTGGAGCTGCCCGAGGAGGATGTTCTCGAGGCTTGTGCCTTGCTTTTGGGCTGGGGTTCCATTGCGCCTTGGTACGAGGAAGGGGAGAAGCCTTCACCCAGTTACTATCCGGTTAGGTACCAGACGCTGCCGCGCGATGCTGCAGGATATACCACCTTTGACGGCCGCAAGTTCGATCGAGAGCATGCGACTGCCGAGGGCGATGTGTGGGAGCTGCCGGTCACTGCTTCGGAGTTTCTTGAGCAGGAGCGTTCGCATACCTATCTGGGCCAGGGTTTTCTCAAGCGTGCCTTTATGCTGCTCGCGGGCATTCTCGTCAATATCCTGACGGGCTTTTTGCTGCTTATGAGCATCTACTCTATCGCCGGCGTATCGGCGCCGGTCGATAGCAATGTGATCGGTCAGGTCGAAGAAGGCTCGATAGCCGCTAAGGCGGGCATCGAGGCCGGCGACGCAATTCTTAGTGTCGATGGCGTGTCCTGCTCCAGCTGGATGGATGTGTATGATGCCATCGGCAAGGCTGCCGGTCAGAACGATATCGCCATTGAGTATCAGCACGACGGTAAGAATCTTTCGACCTCTGTCGCGCTCAAGGAGGGCGATCGTTTGGGCGTTTATGCCTCTACGCAGGTGGTCCATTTGGACCCCATTACGTCGGCGCGCCTGTCGTTCTCCTATGTTCAGCAGACAGCTGAGGGCGTGATGCGCCTGCTGCAGCCGCAGCATACGATGGAGATACTCGATCAGTCCAGCTCGATTGTGGGCATCAGTGTCATGTCTTCTCAGGCGGCGGCAGCCGGCCCTGCGACGTTCTTGACGTTTGCCGCGCTCATCTCGTTTTCGCTGGGCTTTATGAACCTGCTGCCTATTCCGCCGCTCGACGGGGGAAAGCTGGTTATCGAGATCATCCAAAAGGTCGCCGGTCGCGAGTTGCCGCTGAAGGTGCAGACGATCGTGAGCTATGTCGGCATCGCGCTCTTTGCGCTGCTGTTTGTCTATATGCTTCGTTCCGACGTCCTTCGATTTATTTTGTAGGGGAGTGTTTGGATTGTCTTTGTCCCATCCTTTGCCGCGCGAGATGACGCGCCCCGTATTTGTGGGCGACGTGCAGATAGGCGGCGGCGCTCCGGTGGTGGTTCAGTCCATGACCTGTACCGATACCGCCGACGCCCAGGCAACGCTTGCGCAAGTGCGTGCGCTTGCCCAGGCGGGTTGTGATGTTGTGCGCGTGAGTGTGCCTACCGAGGCCGCGCTTAAGGGCTTTCGCACGATTTGTGCGGAGTCTCCGGTGCCGATCGTTGCCGATATCCACTTTAACCATAAGCTCGCCATTGGCGCCGTGGAGGCCGGTGCCGCTAAGCTCCGCATCAATCCCGGCAACATTGGCGATTGGGCCAAGGTCGATGCCGTGATCGATGCCGCGGGCGCCGCTGGGTGCGCGATTCGCATTGGCGTGAACGCCGGCTCGCTTGAGCAGGATATCGCCGAGCGCGATGACCTTACGCAGCCCGAAAAGCTTGTGATGTCGAGCGAGCGTTTCGTCAAACATTTTGAGGATCGCGGCTTTACCAATATCGTGCTTTCCGCCAAGGCTCATAGCGTGTCCACGACGCTTGACACCTATCGTGCCCTGTCGCGCGAAATCCCCCATGTTCCGCTTCATTTGGGCGTGACTGAGGCCGGAACCAAGCTCCAGGGCACCATTAAGAGCTCTGTGGGCCTGGGAATTTTGCTTTCCGAGGGCATTGGCGACACCATGCGCGTCTCGCTCACGGCCGATCCGGTCGAGGAGCCGCCGGTCGCCTGGGGTATCCTGCAGTCACTGGGTCTTCGCCGCCGTGGCCCCGAGATCGTATCGTGCCCCACGTGCGCTCGCTGCCAGGTCAACCTCATTCCTATCGCCGAGGAGGTCACCGAGCGGCTTAAGAACTACTCCGCGCCGCTTTCAATCGCCGTTATGGGATGCGCGGTCAATGGCCCCGGCGAGGCTTCTGACGCCGACTTGGGCGTTGCCTGCGGACGAGGTCAGGGCCTGCTCTTTTCGCACGGCCAGATCATTGGTAAAGTAGCTGAGGACCAAATTGTCGACGCGCTTATGGCCGAGGTCGACAAGCTTATTGAGGAGAAATAAATGACTCGAGCAATGTATATGTCAAAGCTGTATGCTCCGACGCTCAAAGAGGATCCGGCCGACGCCGAGCTTGCGAGCCATCGCCTGCTGCTTCGTGCCGGCATGATTCGCAAGGAGGCCGCCGGTCTCTATTCCTATCTGCCGCTTGCTTGGCGCTCGATTCGCAAGATCGAGAACATCGTGCGCGACGAGATGGACGCTGCCGGCGCCCAGGAGCTCATGATGCCCATCATGGTCGATGCCGAGCTGTGGCGTGAGTCCGGCCGTATCGATGCCTATGGCAAGGAGCTCGTGCGCTTTGATGACCGCCACGGACGCGAGTTCGTGCTGGGCCCCACGCACGAGGAGACCGTGACTGCCCTGGTGCGCAACGAGCTGCGTTCCTACAAGCAGCTGCCGGTGAATCTCTATCACATCCAGGATAAATTCCGCGACGAGTTCCGTCCCCGCTTTGGCCTGATGCGCGGTCGCGAGTTCATCATGAAGGACGCCTACAGCTTCTCTGCCACGCAGGAGAGTCTGCAGGAGGAGTACGACAAGATGAAGCAGGCCTACGCCAACATCTGCGAGCGCTGCTACATCAAGGCCCTGCCCGTTGTTGCCGACTCCGGTGAGATCGGCGGCGATACCTCCGTCGAGTACATGGCGCTGGCCGACGCCGGCGAGGCTTCGCTGGTCTACTGCGACGATTGCGGCTTTGCTGCCGATGACGAGGCTGCAAGCACCAAGGTCGTTGTGACCGAGGGCCCCGGCGACGGCACACTCACCAAGGTCGAGACTCCGGGCATGGGCACCATCGAGGCTGTTGCCAAGTTCTTCGGCTTCCCCGAGAACGGTACACGCAAGTCCCTGGCTCTCATCGACGCCGAGGGCAAGCCGGTTGTGGCCATCGTTCCGGGCGACCATGAGCTCAACGACTGCAAGGCCGAGCACGTCTTTGGCAAGGGCTATCGCATGATGACCGACGAGGAACTCCTGACCTACGGTCTGCACAAGGGCTTTATCGGACCGGTTAACCTACCCGAGGGTATCCGTCTAGTGTGCGACGAGAGTCTGCGCGAGTCCAAGCAATGGGCCTGCGGTGCCAACGAGGTCGATTATCACTTTACCGGTGCCTGCCCCGAGCGCGACTTTACCGTCGACGAGTGGGCCGATCTGGTCACCGTCGTTGCCGGCGATCCCTGCCCGCACTGCGGCAAGCCGCTCTCTGCTGCTCGCGGCATCGAGGTTTCTCAGGTGTTCCAGCTCGGTACCAAGTATTCCGAGGCCATGGGTGCCACCTTTATGGACGTGGATGGTAAGGAGAAGCCGCTTATCATGGGTTGCTACGGCGTGGGCGTGTCTCGCTCGCTCGCTGCCGTCGTGGAGCAGCACAACGACGAGCACGGTATTGTCTGGCCGGTCTCCGTTGCTCCGTACGAGGTCGCGGTGATTCCGCTCGATCCCAAGAAGGAGGAGTGCGCTAGCGTCTGCGAGCAGATTGTTGATGGTCTGTGCGCCGAGGGTATCGAGGTCGTCGTCGACGATCGCGATGAGCGTCCTGGCTTTAAGTTTGCCGACAACGACCTTATGGGCTTCCCGTATCAGGTAGTGCTCGGCAAGCGTGGTCTTAAGAACGGCACCGTCGAGCTCAAGGACCGTGCCACGGGCGAGCGCGAGGATGTGGCGATCGATGAGGTCGTCGCCAAGGTCGCCGAGCTTGTGAAGGCAGCACGCCGTTAATCTACGATTTCGCTTGTAGTTCGATATGCGGGACGACCTCGCATTTCTCCAGATTGGGGAGATGCGAGGCCGTCCTTTTATCTTGCCGTCGTGCTCAATCGCTAAAAGGAAAACCCCACAGCCCAAATGAGCTGCGGGGTTTTCTTTGTGCCTCCGATGCGAAATAAATCGCTCAGATATTACTGATAATCGACGACGTCGATCCAGTTCTTCAGGAACTCATCGTTCACGTTGCGCTTACGAGCGAGCTCGGAAGCGGCGACGATGCTCGTCCACTGACGCACGACCTGCATGGGCATGTCGGCGCGGTCGCAGTAGAGCTCCAGGTAGGCCTCGGCCTGGTCCTTGCTGTTGAGGGCAAAGAGCAGGTTGGTGGTGGCAACGTCGGCAGCAGGGGAGCCCTGGGTAGCGTGTGCCCAGTCGCACACATAGAGCTGGCCGTCGTCGCCGACGATGACGTTGGAGGGGTTGAAGTCGCCGTGGCAGACCTTGAACTCCTTGGTCATGCCGTCCAGACGCTCCTGAAGGTTGTAGCGCGTGGTGGCATTGAGCTGATCAAGGCTGTCGATCATGCGGGCGAACTTGTCGCGCTGACGGTTAAGCAGCGGGGAGGTGTAGCCGTGGATCTCGATCTGGAGGTCGACGAACATCTCGAGGTACTCACCAAAGCGCTGGGGCTCGGCAGTCATCTTCTCGGCAAGGGTAGTGCCCGGAACCTTCTCGGTCACGAGCGCCCAGCCGTTGGCGTTCTCGAGCTGGGAAACCTCGAGAGCCTTGGGGCTGCGGATGCCGCACTCATTGATGCGGGCAAGATTCAAAGCCTCGTTGAACACGTCGGAGACGGGCTTGGTCTCGTTAAAGACCTTGACGATCTTGTCGCCCAGGTCGTAAACGACCTTGTTGCCACGGCGGACGAGCTCGGTCTTGGAATCGGGTAGCAGCATGGTTGCATCCTTTCAACGATGCGATAGAAGCGACGGCGGGGGTGTGTGAAACACCCGTGCACCCCCGCCGTTAAAAACCGTGCTAAAACTAGCAGACGGCGTAGTCCTGAGGCTCGCGGCCGTAGTAGGCGTCAAGGTAGAGCTCCTTGATCTCGCTCATCAGCGGGTAGCGCGGGTTAGCGCCGGTGCACTGGTCGTTGAATGCCTGCTCGGTCATCTCGTCGAGGGTGTCGAGGAAGTACTTCTCGTCAACGCCGTACTCAGCGATGGTGTGCTTGACACCGATGAAGTCGCAGAGCTCGGTGAGCTTGGTGATGAAGTTCTCGAAGACCTCACGGTCGTCCTTGCCGTCGATGCCGCAGTAACGAGCCATCTCGGCGTAGTTGTGCAGCGCGTTGGGGTAAGGATACTGAGAGAAGGTTCCCATCTTGACAGGAGCCTCGGCGGCGTTGTAACGCATGACGCGGGTCAGGATGACTGCGTTTGCGAGGCCGTGGGGCAGATGGTGGAAAGCGCCGAGCTTGTGGGCCATGGAGTGGTTGAGGCCCAGGAAGGCGTTACCGAATGCCATACCGGCCATGCAGGATGCGTTGTGCATCTCCTCGCGAGCGTGCGGATCCTTTGCACCGTTGGTGAAGGAGCTCGGGAGGTTCTCGAAGACGAGCTTTGCGGCGCGCTCGGAGAGGCCCTTGGTGTAATCGGAAGCCATGATGGAGACGTAGGACTCGATGGCGTGGGTCATGACGTCAATACCGGAAGCTGCGGTGAGGCCCTTCGGGGCGGTCATGCAGTTGTCAGCGTCGACGATTGCCATGTTGGGGAGCAGCGCGTAGTCGGCGAGCGGCCACTTGATGCCGGTCTCCTTGTCGGTGATGATGGCGAACGGCGTGCACTCGGAGCCAGTGCCCGAAGAGGTCGGGACGGCGACGAAGTAAGCCTTCTTGCCCATCTCGGGGAAGGTGAAGATACGCTTGCGGATGTCCATGAAGTCCATGGCCATGTCCTCGAAGTTCGCCTCGGGGTGCTCGTACATCATCCACATAATCTTGCCGGCGTCCATTGCGGAACCGCCGCCAACGGCGATGATGACATCCGGCTCAAAGAGAGCCATTTGCTTGGCGCCGCGACGTGCGCACTGCAGGGAGGGATCGGGCTCAACGTCGTAGAAGCAGTCGTGAGCGATGCCCATCTCATCGAGCTTGGCCTCGATGGCACGCGTGTTGCCATTCTTGAAGAGGAACTGGTCGGTAACGATGAAGGCGCGCTTCTTGCCCATTACGGTGCCGAGCTCGTCGAGTGCGACGGGCGTGCAGCCCTTCTTGAAGTAGACCTTCTCGGGTGCGCGGAACCACAGCATGTTCTCGCGGCGCTCTGCCACGGTCTTGACGTTGATCAAGTGCTTCACCCCAACGTTCTCGGAGACGGAGTTGCCACCCCAGGAGCCGCAGCCCAGGGTTAGAGACGGCTTCATGCCGAAGTTGTAGAGGTCACCGATGCCGCCGTGCGAGGACGGGGTGTTGATGACGATGCGGCAGGCCTTCATGACGTGCTGGAACTTAGCGATCTTCTCGCTCTGTGCCGGGTGCACGTAGAGAGAGGCGGTGTGGCCCGGGCCACCTGCGAGGACGAGGTGCTCTGCCTTGTCAACGGCCTCCTGGAAGTCCTTGGCGTGATACATAGCGAGGACCGGGGAGAGCTTCTCGTGGGAGAACTCTTCCTTCTCGGGATCGGTGGAGGTGACCTCGGCGATCAGGATCTTGGTCTTGGCGGGAACCTCGATGCCGGCGAGCTCGGCGATCTTGGCGGCAGCCATGCCGGGGATGCGGTGATCGAGAGCGCCGTTCTTGAACATGGCGGCACGCAGGGCCTCCATCTCGGCACCCTGCTTGACGAAGTAGCAGCCGCGCTTCTGGAACTCGGCCTTGACCTGGTCATAGATGGTGTCGATGACGGTCACGGACTGCTCGGAAGCGCAGATCATGCCGTTGTCGAAGGTCTTGGAGTGGATGATGGAGTTGACGGCGAGCTTGATGTCCGCGGTATCGTCGATGATGACCGGGGTGTTGCCGGCGCCGACGCCGAGTGCGGGCTTACCGGAGGAGTAAGCAGCCTTGACCATGCCCGGGCCACCGGTTGCGAGAATGATGTCGACGTCGCGCATGACCATGTTGGTCAGCTCGATGGACGGCTTGTCGACCCAGCCGATGATGCCCTCAGGAGCACCGGCCTTGACAGCTGCGTCGAGAACGAGCTTGGCGGCGGCGATGGTGCACTTGGCGGCTGCCGGGTGCGGGGAGATGATGATGGCGTTACGGGTCTTCAGGCAGATGAGCGTCTTGAAGATGGCCGTGGAGGTCGGGTTGGTGGTCGGGATGACAGCGCCAACGATACCGATCGGCTCGGCGACCTTGGTGATGCCGTAAGCGTCGTCGCGCTCGATGACACCGCAGGTCTTGGTGTTCTTGTAAGCGTTGTAGATGTACTCAGCGGCGTAGTGGTTCTTGATGACCTTGTCCTCGAGAACGCCACGGCCGGTCTCCTCGATGGCGAGCTTGGCCAAAGGAATACGAGCCTTGTTGGCGGCCATAGCAGCCTCGTAGAAGATCTTGTCTACCTGCTCCTGAGTGTACTCAGCGAATTTAGCCTGGGCCTCACGCATAGATTTGAGTTTGGCCTCAAGCGCCTCCACGTTGTCCACGATGGCGGGAGTAGTGTTTTCCGGTGACTTTTTCACCATTTGTGTCTCCTTGCGATCGGAGATTTACCCTACAAGATGCATGATAGCAAGAAATAATTCTGTGAACGGGCAGATTCCCGTAAAAGACAAACTAAAACGCTTCAATCAAATGAACCGTTTCAACTAAATCTATCTGCCCTGCGCATCGCCCCGCTCATTGGGGACAGACTTACATGAGTGCTTTCACTCATGTAAGTCTGTCACCAATGAGTACAAAAAGGCGCCCTCCGTAGGGGAGGGCGCCTTTGGTAAGTTCTATGTGAACGCGAGGTCTTTGGCCCGGAGAGTCCGAGGTACTTGTTGGTAAGACCTTATTTAGGAGCGCGCAACCTTGCCGGACTTGAGGCAGGTGGAGCAAACGTTCATCTTGCGACGGTGACCATCGACGACGACGTAGACGCGCTGGATGTTGGGGCGGAACTTACGGTTGGTGACGCGGTGAGAGTGGCTGATGGAGCGACCGGCAACGGGGTGCTTACCGCAAACTTCGCAAACTTTGGACATAACTGACCCTCCTTGGGCGACAAACGAACATGTCGCGTTAACAAACAAGCCTGAACTATAGCACAGAAGCAACTCCCTGTGCGTAATCTACACAGAGATATTTCTCTTTTGGCGATAGTGCTCACGCCACGGCCCTGGACGTAGATCCGATTTGCGTGCAGCAGAGGGGATTATGCCAGCTCGTGCGTACGTTTTCAAGCTTGTCCCACAAATATATATAGGTTTATTGAGCATTGGGCTCCGTTTACGGATTGCTCTGTATTTATGCTCGCAATTAAGTTCGAGGTTGGCTACACTATCCCTTGACCATTAAAGGGGTACGAGATACCCACATGGAATTACATAGCTGCCAATGAGCAGCCCTTCCTGTGGGTGTCTGGTCCGCTTTGAGCGGTCGGGCATCTATTTTTTTGACTGTGTCAGCAGTCAAGACATGTGAGGAAGGAGATCGATGGGCACGACTTCCCCCAAGGCGGTCATCATGGACGAGACCGCCGTCAATCGAGCGATGACCCGCATCGCGCACGAGATTCTCGAGCGCAACGAGGGCTGTGAAGACCTCGCTCTGGTCGGCATCGTCACGCGCGGCGACCTTCTGGCAAAGAAGCTCGCTGAGGAGATCAAGGAGATTGAGGGCGTCGAAGTTCCGCTCGGCAGCCTCGACATCAGCTTCTACCGCGATGACTATGCGACCAATTTCGCTCCCGCGATCCACGCTACCAACATTCCCTTCAGCGTCGACGGCAAGCGCGTCGTGCTGGTGGACGACATCCTGTACACGGGCCGTACCATTCGCGCCGCTCTGGACGCCGTCATGGATCTGGGCCGTCCGAGCCGCATTGAGCTGGCAGTTCTCGTTGACCGCGGTCACCGCGAGCTTCCCATCTCGCCGGACTTTGTCGGCAAGAACGTTCCCTCGTCGCACGAGGAGAACGTGCACCTATATATGAAGGAAGTCGACGGCCGTACCGCTGTCGAGATCAACGACGTCGCGCCGGGCTCCCATGTGGGTTCTGCGCCGCTGGGAGGTGAGTAGTACCGTGGCGTTCAACCATAAGCACCTGATCGACATTACCGAGTACTCCGAAGAGGACATCAAGCTCATCCTCGAGACCGCCAAGGCGTTCTCCGAGGTCAACGAGCGTGCGATCAAGAAGGTCCCCACGCTCAAGGGCAAGACCATCGTCAACATGTTCAACGAGCCCTCGACGCGCACCCGCAGCTCCTTCGAGCTCGCCGAGAAGCGTCTTTCGGCCGACAGCCTCAACTTTGGCGGCTCCTCGACCTCCACGGTCAAGGGCGAGAGCCTCGTCGATACCGTCGAGACCCTCAACGCCTACAAGATCGACTGCATTGTCGTGCGCGACAAGCACGCCGGCGCTCCCTACATCGTCACGCAGAACTCGCCCGCAAGCGTCATCTGCGCCGGTGACGGCAAGCACAACCACCCCACGCAGGCCCTGCTGGACCTGTACACCATTTGGCAGCACAAGGGTGACTTCCACGGTCTGAAGGTCGCCGTCGTCGGCGACATCTCCCACTCCCGCGTCTGCGGCTCGCTGATTCCCGCCCTTAAGATTATGGGCTGCGAGACCTACGCCGTCGCCCCCGGCACGCTGCTGCCGCCGGCGCCCGAGGTTCTGGGCTGCGACCACGTGACGAGCGACCTCGATTCCGTCCTGCCCGAGCTGGACGTCGTCTACATGCTGCGCGTGCAGCAGGAGCGCCTCGAGGGTGCCCCGTTCCCGACCATTCGCGAGTACCACAAACTCTTCGGCCTGACCAAGGACCGCGAGAAGCTCATGAAGCCCGACGCGATCATCTGCCACCCGGGCCCCATCAACCGCGGCGTCGAGTTCGACTCTTATATGGCCGACCACCCGCAACGCTCCGTCATCCTGGAGCAGGTCTACGCCGGTATCTGCGTGCGTATGGCTATCCTGTATCTGCTGCTTGGAGGTGCCGATAATGGCCTTGCTTCTTAAGAATGCCCACGTCGTCGACCCGTCCGTCGAGCTTGACGGTGTCGTTGACGTCCTGATTGATGGCGACAAGATCGCCGAGGTCGGCGAGAATCTCACCGTCGAGGGGGCCGTGGTCCGCGACCTTTCCGGCAAGTACCTCGTCCCCGGCCTGGTGGATATGCACGTTCACCTTCGCGAGCCCGGCTACGAGGTCAAAGAGGACATCGAGAGCGGCACCCGCGCAGCTGCCAAGGGCGGCTTTACCGGCGTGTGCTCCATGCCCAACACTGATCCCGTCACCGATAACGGCACCGTCGTGGAGTTCGTCAAGTCCCGTGCTGCCGAGGTCGGTCACTGCCGCGTCTATCCGTCGGGCGCCATGACCCGCGGTCTTAAGGGCGAGGCCATGTCCGAGATGGGCGATATGGTCGCCCACGGCGCCGTCGCCTTCACCGACGACGGTCGCGGCGTGCAGGGCGCGGGCATGCTCCGTCGTTGCATGGACTACGGCAAGATGTTCGGCAAGGTCTTTATGAGCCACTGCCAGGACGAGGACCTGGTCGGCCACGGCCAGATCAATGAGGGCAAGGTCTCGACCCGTCTGGCTCTCGAGGGTTGGCCGGCTGCCGGCGAGGAGCTCCAGATCGCCCGCGACATCGAGATCGCCAAGCTGACTGGTGCCAAGCTGCACATCCAGCACATCTCCACCGCCCATGGCTTGGAGATCGTGCGTGCCGGTAAGGCCGCTGGCGTTCAGGTTACCTGCGAGGCCACCCCGCACCACATGTTCCTGACCGAGAACGACCTGGACGAGACCTACAACACCTCGCTCAAGGTCAATCCGCCGCTGCGTACCGAGGAGGATGCCGAGGCCATCCGTCAGGGCGTCATCGACGGCACCGTGGACGCTATCGTCACCGATCACGCTCCCCACACCCCGTGGGAGAAGGCCCGCGAGTTCGAGCTTGCGCCCTTTGGCATGATCGGCCTCGAGACCTCGCTGTCGCTCGTACTCACCGAGCTGGTCAACACGGGCAAGATGAGCATGGGCCGCATGGTCGAGCTCATGGCCATCAAGCCGCGTGAGATCCTGGGTCTCGACCAGGTTCAGGTCAAGGCGGGATCCGTTGCCGACCTGACCGTGTTCGACGCGTCCGCCACCTGGACGGTTGGCGAGGACGGTTACGAGTCGCGCGCCGAGAACTCCGGTTTTGCCGGCCGCACGCTCACCGGTCGTGCCACCGATGTGTTTGTCGGCGGTAAGCAGACGCTTGCCGACGGCTGCATCTGCTAGCATAGCCTTATCGCTTTTGTGCGCGGCGCCCTTGCGGTGCCGCGCTTTCTGTTCGTTTTGACCATGCAATCGCATGGGGGATTGGAGCGTCTATGCCCACACCTTCCACTGCACGCATGCACGACTTCGAGGTCGTCTCGAACCAGGAGATCGCCGACGGCATCTTCTCGCTCGTCATCTCGGCCCCCAAGCTTGCAAGTGCGCTCAAGCCCGGTCAGTTTGTGAACATCGCCGTGCCCGGCGATGCGTCCTCGCTGCTTCGCGTGCCCCTGAGCTACTACCGCGCCGACGCCGAGGCCGGCACCGTCGAGCTGTGGTACGCCGTCGTGGGTGACGACACCCGTCGCCTGTCGCAGATGGCCCCCGGCTCCAAGTCCAACCTGTTGGGCCCTGGCGGCCGTGGCTGGCTTGTTCCCGAGGGCACCAGGAAGGCGCTGCTCGTGGCGGGCGGCATCGGCGTTCCGCCAGTGCTCTGCCTCGCCGGCAAGCTTGCCGAGCAGGGCGTGGATGTCGACGTGTGCCTGGGCTTTGGCACCGCTTCCAAGGCCGTGGGTGTCGATGAGTTCCGCGCGCTGGGCGCCACGGTTAACGTGTGCACTGATGATGGCACGCTGGGCACGCACGGTTTTTGCACCGACCCGGCAGCCGAGCTGCTCGGCGAGGGCGGCTACGACTACGTCGCCAGCTGCGGCCCCGCCGTCATGATGAAGAAAGTCGCCGCCGCTGCTGCCGAGGCCGGTGCGTACTGCGAGGTGTCGCTCGAGCGCATGATGAGCTGTGGCTTTGGCGCCTGCAACACCTGCAATGTCGAGACGGTCGACGGTATGAAGGGCGCCTGCATGTGCGGCCCCGTGTTCGATGCTTCCAAGGTGGTGGTCTTCTAGTGGGTACCGTGAACATGGCCGTCGATTTCGGCGGCGTCAAGATGCAGAACCCCATCAACACCGCAGCCGGTACCTTTGGCTACGGTTGGCAGTTCCAGAACTTCTTTGATGTTTCCCAGCTGGGCGCCATCACCACCAAGGGTTGCGCTGCCGAGCCCTGGCCCGGCAACCCCGCGCCCCGCATGGCCGAGATCCCCGGCGGTATGATCAACTCCGTGGGCCTTCAGAACCCCGGCGTGGCCGCCTTTGCTCGCGAGTCCGGTCCGTGGCTCGAACAGCTGTCCAAGGACGGCTGCCAGGTCATCTGTCAGGTTGCCGGCCACTCCGTTGACGAGTTTGTCCGCGCACTCGAGATGTATGTCGAGCTGTGCCCCTGGGCTGCCGGCTATGAGATCAACGTGAGCTGCCCCAATATCGCCGCCGGCGGTGCCGCCATGGGCTCCACGCCCGAGGGCGCCTCTTCCGTTATGGCTGCCTGCCGCAAGGTGACCGATAAACCGCTGTTCGTGAAGATGGCACCGGTCAACGTCGCCGAGATCGCCAAGGCCCTCGAGGCTGCCGGCGCCGACGGCCTTTCGGTCATCAACTCCATCCAGGGCATGGCCATCGACGTCCATACCCGCAAGTCCCGCGTGGCTAAGCCCAAGGGCGGTCTTTCGGGCCCGCTGTGCCACCACATCGCCGTTCGCATGGTCTGGGAAGTCGCTCAGGCTGTCGATATCCCCATCAACGGTGTCGGCGGTGTCATGACCGGCGAGGATGCGGCTGAGTTTATCCTGGCCGGCGCCACCTGCGTGTCGGTCGGCATGGCCAACTTCGTCGATCCGTGCGCTTCGCTCAAGATCGCGCATGAGCTCGAGGCCTGGGCCGAGTCCCAGGGTGTGAAGGACATCAACGAACTGGTAGGTGCGTTCGAATGCTAGAGACCGATGCCCGCGACCGTGTTATCGTCGCCCTCGACTGCGATTGTGAGCGTGCGCTCGAGCTCGCCCACGAGCTTTCGGGCCATGCCGCCTGGCTCAAGGTTGGCATGACGCTCTATTACGCCGAGGGTCCCCAGATCGTCAAGACATTTAAGGACCTGGGCTTTAAGGTCTTCCTTGACCTCAAGTTCCATGATATTCCGCATCAGGTTCGCGGTGCCGCCCGCTCGGCCTCGCTTGCCGGTGCCGACCTGCTTTCGGTCCACGGCTTGGGTTCGGGCGCCATGCTCGCTGCCTGCCGCGAGGGCGCCGAGGAGGCGCGCGAGGACCGCGCCAAGCTCGTCGCCATCACCGTGCTCACGAGCATGAACCAGGATTCTTTGAGCGAGATCGGCGTCGAGTCGCCCGTGGCCGAGGAGGCCGCCCGCCTGGCAAAGCTCGCTCAGGCCAACGGCATCGATGGCATCGTGTGCTCGCCGATGGAGGCTCACGACATGCGTGAGCTGCTGGGTCCCGATGCCCTGATCGTGACTCCGGGTGTGCGTCCGGTGGGTGCCGCCCTTGGTGATCAGTCTCGCGTGGCGACGCCTTCCCAGGCTATCGAGCGAGGCGCAAGCCACATTGTGGTGGGCCGTCCCATCACTGGTGCCGACGACCCGGTTGCCGCCTTTGACGCCATCGTCGCCGAGCTGGTCGAAAACGTCGCGTAAAAGATTCCCCTAAGTCACCACTTTTGGGTCTCATTAGCACAAAATAGCCCCTGTGCCTGCGTAAACTTTCCCATCCTTTGTGTGGAATCGCAGGTCAGGGGCTTAACTTTGGTCGCAGTATATTGCACTTTTTGCGGGTATCGTCTAACCTATGGAGCCGCGATTGGGCATTTTGTACGTTCTACGTGCTAAAATGCCAATTATTGAATCAGATATAACCAAACTATTTGGAGGTACGAATGGCACTCCCTCAGCTTACCGACGAGCAGCGCAAGCAGGCTCTTGAGAAGGCTGCTGCCGCACGTCACGCCCGCGCTGAGCTTCGCGAGCAGATCAAGAAGGGCGAGAAGTCCCTCGAGTCCGTGCTCAACTCCGATGACCCCATCGCTTCCCGCATGAAGGTTTCCACCCTCATCGAGTCTCTCCCTGGTTATGGCAAGGCCAAGGCCGCCAAGATCATGGAGGAGCTCGGTATCTCCGCTACCCGTCGCGTCCAGGGCCTCGGCGTCCGTCAGCGCGAGCAGCTCCTCGAGCAGCTGACCAAATAAGTGAGCGCTCAGGATTCCAAGCTCTTTGTGATTTCTGGACCGTCAGGCGCAGGCAAGGGTACGCTCGTCACTCGTGTGCGCGAGCGTCGCTCTAACCTGGGCCTGACGGTTTCGGCTACCACGCGAGCACCACGCAAAGGTGAGGTCGACGGCGTCAACTACTTTTTTCTGACGCGCGAGGAGTTCGACCGCCGCGTGGCAAACGGTGAGTTTGTTGAGTGGGCCGAGGTCCACGGTAACTGCTACGGCACGTTGGTGAGCGAGGTCACATCCAAGCTCGCCTCGGGCGCGTCTCTGATTCTGGAGATCGATGTCCAGGGTGCCCTGCAGGTGAAGGAGCGTTTCCCCGAGGCCGTGCTGATCTTTATCAAGCCGCCTTCGCTCGAGGTGCTTCGCGAGCGTCTAGTCGGTCGCGGTACCGAGACGCCCGAGACGATTGAGCTGCGTATGGCAAACGCCGCCGATGAGCTTGCCCTTGCCGACCGCTACGACGACGTCGTGGTGAATGACGATCTCGACCGCGCGACCGATGAGCTCGTTCGCGTTCTCGATATGCATGAAAGGATCTGAGGTCCGTGTCCGTTGTAAAGCCTTGCATTGACGATCTTCTGGAGAAGACCGATCACAACCGCTTCCTGCTCGCTTCGCTTGCCTCCAAGCGCGCCTGCGACATCAATAGCATGCTGCGTGGCCAGCACAACCGCGTGCTTGCCGTCCAGGATGTCGATGACATCACCATCGGGCTTTCCGGTGCCGATACCATCTCGATGGCTATGGACGAGATTGTCGACGGCGACATCTCTTACGATGAGGCCCGTTACGAGAAGGCTCTCGGCCACAAGGTTGCTGAAGCCTAAATGGCGGCTCGCGTCTGCCTGGTCCACTATCACGAGGTTGGACTGAAGGGCAAGAACCGCGCACATTTTGAGCATATCCTCATGGATAACATCAAGGCGGCCTTGGCCGCCTTTTCCGTGAATGCCGTGTCTCGAATTTCCGGTTATATCCTCGTGACCTTTAACGAGCATCAGGCCGACGAGGCGGCGCGTGTCATTCGCACCGTTCCCGGCGTTGCTCGTGTGTCTTTGGCGTATCACACCAACCGCGACCCGCAGGAGTACTGCGCCGCCGCCGTCAAGGCGCTGCGCGAGTTTGGTTCCTTCGATTCGTTTAAGGTGCACGCCAAGCGCTCCAATACCGACTATGAGCTCACCTCGATTGATATCAATCGTCAGGTGGGCGAGGTACTGTGCGAGGCCTTCCCCGATAAAAAGGTTCAAATGCACGACCCCGATGCGATGGTGCACGTACTGGTGGTCCAGGGTAGCGTCTACGTGTATGCGCGCTCCGAGCGTGGCGTGGGCGGTCTGCCGGTGGGTTCTGCCGGCAAGGTCGTGACGCTGTTGTCGTCGGGTATCGATTCTCCGGTGGCGACCTGGATGCTCGCGCGTCGCGGCGCGGTGTGCGTGCCGGTACATTTCTCCGGTCGTCCGCAGACGCCCGATACGAGCGAGTATTTGGTGCAGGACATCATCCGTGCGCTTGAGCCAGGTGTCCAGATCGGCCGCCTGTACGTGGTGCCGTTTGGCGACTGCCAGCGTGAGATTTCGGTCACCTGTCCCAGCAACCTGCGCGTGATTATGTATCGCCGCATTATGTATTCGGTTGCCGAGCGCATTGCACACATCGAGGGTGCCAAGGCTATCGTTACGGGCGAATCACTTGGGCAGGTTGCCTCCCAAACGCTTGAGAACATCATGGCCGTCAACGAGGCCGTGAAGATCCCCGTGTTCCGTCCTCTCATCGGTTCGGACAAGCAGGAGATCATCGCGCGCGCCGAGGAGATCGGTACGTTCGATATCTCGACTGAGGCCGCTCCCGACTGCTGCACGCTGTTTATGCCGCGCCGTCCCGAGACGCACGCTAAACTCGATGCCGTGCATGAGGCCTGGGAGTTGTTCGATCACGAGGAGATGATCGAGCGCCTGCTCAAGCAGACCGAGTACATCGACTTTGAGAGCAACACGTATAAGGCCCCTAAGACCTTAAAACGCAAACATTCGGAGCTTGCTCCGCGTGAGATTTACCAAGATCACGAGTAAATTTGTGCATAGACCGACGATGCGTCTGCATCGTCGGTCTTTTGCTATCTGGGCATTTTGTGGCTAAGTGTTCATTTGCTGACGTGTGCCTGAATAAATGGACGGATTTGTGCAAGGTTTTGGTCGGCTTTTGGTTTGACCGCTAAAACCGGTTTTGGGGCGTGGCTGTTACAGGGCTCCTTTCCTGACACGATGGTGTTGGGAGGTTTTGCTATGGCGCAGCGCGAACAACACGAACGGGTCAAAAAGATGGACCGCTTGGCGGACAAGCTGCTCGGTCATAAGGCAGTGGTGATGGCGATACTGGTCGTCATTGCGATGTCGAGCGGCTTGGCGATGGCGAACCTTGGCGGCGGTGCCGGCGCCGTGTCGTTTGAGCGCACTGACGGTTCGGGCTCGTTGGTGGAGCCGGGATCCGGTGATGCCTCGAGCGGAAAGACATCCGAAGGTTCTTCGACTAAGGCTTCTGCCGCGGCAGAGGTCTATGTCGATGTCGATGGCGCCGTTGTGTCGCCCGGTGTATATCGTCTCAAGGACGGCGCGCGGGTGGCTCAGGCGATTGATGCCGCCGGCGGGCTGGCGCCCGAGGCAGACGTTACGGGGCTCAATCGGGCATCCAAGGTCGTCGATGGACAAAAAATCCACGTTCCAACGGAAGGGGAGCAGCAGGCGCCCATTGCGGAAGCCGATGTTGATGGTGGGGCTTCCGCGTCATCGGGCGTGAGTAGCGCAACAGGCCTAGTAAACATTAATACGGCAAGCTCGGCAGAGCTACAGACGCTTTCGGGCATCGGTCCCTCCATGGCCCGGTCGATTATCGATGAGCGGACAAAGAACGGTGCTTTTGCCTCGGTTGACGATCTGATGCGTGTGTCGGGAATCGGCGAGAAGAAGCTTGCCAAAATCAAAGATTGCATCTGCGTATGAGTGCGACCGAGCGCGAACATGTGATGCCTCCGCGGCCCCTGATGCCATGGACGATGGCCCTGTGTGCCGGCATGTGCATGAGCTGCGCCTTGGTGCTCAACGTGGCCGCTGATGCGCTGCTGAGGGAGCAGGCGTCGGCGGTCGGGCTGCTATGGGCCATTCCCGTTGCGGCGGCGGTATTCGTTGTGCTGGCTCAATCTTGTGCGTGGCTTGCCCCTTGGAAGTGGTGGCTGTATGCCGCGTCCGTCGGTCTCGTGGCGGGAGCGGTCGTCTCGGCGTGGTGGGCTGTGGGCACGCTAGGCGCCTCGAAGGCGCTCGACGGTCGAGCGGCAAGCAGCCTCGAGTTTGTCGTGCAGGGTGATCCATCCATAAACGACGACGTGTATTCCTATACCTGCGAGGCACGCGCGGACGGTAAGAACTTGGCAACGGTTCGCCTATCGTGTGACCGCGAGCTCAAGGTCGGGGCGCACGTGCGTGTTATCGGTCGCGTTTCACGTTTTGAGAACGATGCATATGGACGATCGCGCGTGCTCCGAGGCGAGGTGCGCAAGGTTCAAGCCGTTCGGATTGTGCCGGTCGATGAGGGCTCTCCGGGGCCGCTGCTTCGGCTGCGAAATGGGCTGCTTGCGTCCATTGCGCCTGCGACCGACCCGGCGCGTGCGCTCATAGCCGGTGTCGCCTGCGGTCGTTCGGCCGAGCTGCGCGCCCAGCCGGCGGGCGATTGGTTTTCGGTGACGGGGACGGCGCATCTTATCGCCGTCTCGGGCAGCCATTTGGCTATCGTGGGGTTTGTAATCGAGGGCGCATTGCAAAAGACTCGGTGCTCACGTGGTCTTCAGCGGGCGATATTGGCGATAACGCTTGTTGGCTACGCTGCCTTTACGGGCGCGTCTCCTTCGGCCGTGCGCGCGTGCTGCATGGTGTTCGCGACGCTTGTCGTAAACGGCGCGGGGCGTCGCCGGCACGGCGAATCGGCACTCTTCGTAACCATGTCCATCTTTGTGCTACTGCGGCCGACGGTGCTGTTCGAGATGGGCTTTCAGCTTTCATGTGCCAGCGTCTTAGCCATTCTGTGCTTTTGCCCCTATGCGACCTACGCTTTGGGTGAGCTGGGTGTGCCATCGGGCGTCGCCAGCATGCTTTCCGCCACGCTGTGCTCGCAATTGGCGACACTTCCCATTACCATTCCCGCCTTTGGTACGTTATCGCTCATTGCTCCGCTGGCAAATGCGGTCATCGGTCCGGTGGTGAGCGTACTGCTTGCTGTGTCGATTGTGCTGGTTCCCTTTTCGCTCGTGGCACCTTTGCGGACTTGGGCGCTCATTGTGCCCATGATTGCCGCCCGTTGCGCACTGTTCTTCGAGCAGCTGTTTGCCGCCGTGCCGGGTGCATCCGTGAGTTTGCCGCCCGATAGCATGTGGATTTACCTAGTGCCGTGTTTGCTGGCGGTTCTGCTGGTCTGGTGGCCGCGTCCCCGTGCACGTCCTATGGCGGTGGGGCTTGCATGCTTGGTACTCCTGGCTGCGATTCCGTACGTCTACTGGGATCGATTCGCTCCGCCTTCGGTGACGGTGCTCGATGTGGGCCAGGCCGATGCGATTCTTATCCGCCAGGGCGGCGCAGTAGCACTCGTCGACTGCGGGCTCGACGAGCGCATGGTGGCGGCGTTGGTTCGCAATAACGTGCACCATATCGATGCCGTCTTTGTGACGCATTGGGATGAGGACCACTGGGGTGGTCTGCCTGCCGTGCTCGAACAGTTTTCGGTTGGAACGATTGCCGTGGCGGCGGATGCGCTGGAGGATGCTCCTGCCGAGGTATTGAACCGACCTGGCGTTGAGTATCGGCAGGTGCGCCGTGGTGATACGGTCGATATCGGCTCATTTTGCGCCCGCGTGATGTGGCCATTCGAGTCCGTGGATGGCGAGGGAAATGAGGACTCGCTTGTCCTGCTGCTCTCCTATGTTCAGGAAGGCAGGGGCCTGCGTATGCTCCTCACCGGTGATGCCGAGCTCGACCAAGAACGGGAATTCGTGCAGGAGGTGGGGGAAATCGATGTACTTAAACTTGGGCATCACGGCTCTAAGGTTTCAGTCGATGGTGAGTTGCTGGACGTCTTGAAGCCTGAGCTTTCCCTTGCGAGTGCGGGCGAGGGGAATCGATACGGCCATCCGTCCGATGCCTGCATCGATGCCGTTAAGGAAGCGGGCGGTGTGTTCGCATGCACTATCGAACACGGCGACATTACCGTCACGCCAACTGCGAATGGCTTTGCGATGCGATGCCAGCGACCGTGACGACGTCGTTGGCGTGTGGTGGGCCCCTGGGCTAGAATGGCACGGAACGAATACGAAGGCCTGCGGGAGGGGAGCGCAATGTCCGAAACCAGTCTGTTGCCGGCATATCTGATCGTCGGTACCGACGGCGTCAAGCGCGATCACGCCGTCTCGCGTATGAAAGCGCGTCTGGAAAAGTCGGGTATGGTCGAGTTCAACCTCGACGAGCGCGATATGACCAAAGACCCCGATATCGAGTCGATTATCGGATCGCTTAACACCTTTCCGATGGGCAGCGAGTTTCGCCTGGTAATCCTTGATGGCTGCTCAAAGCTCGCCAAGGCGGTCTCGGAGCCGCTCGTCGAGTATCTGGCGAGTCCCAGCCCCACAACGGTTTGTCTCATCATCGCCGACTCGCTTGCCAAGAACACGCGCCTGTACAAGGCAATCGCCAAGATTGACAAGAAGGCCGTGATCGATTGCTCCGGCACCAAGCGCTGGGAGCTTCCGCGCCGCGTGCAGCAGATGGCGACGCAGCATGGCAAGTCGATCTCGACGGCGGCCGCCGAGGAACTTGTCTCGCGTTCGGGTGAAAACACTCGCATGCTCGATAACGACTTGGCTAAGCTTGCCCAGATGGTCGAGGTGCCCCAGATTGAGCTTGCCGACGTTGAGCGCTGGATTGTACGTACGGCCGAGGTTCAACCCTGGGACTTTCTCAATGCGGTCTCGGCCCGTGACATGCGACGCTCGCTCGAGCTCTTCAATCTACTGCCCGCCAAGAGCTACGTGTGGACTTACACATTGCTGTGCGGCCGCATCCGCGAGCTTATCGTTGCCAAGGCGCTCGATGCGCGCGGACAGGGTCGTGAGCTGGCCGCAACACTTAAGCTCCAGTCCTGGCAGGTCAAGAATCACCTGACCTGGGCACGTCGCTTTTCGATGGCAGAGCTCGTTGCCGCGCTCGAGGGCGCGGTCGATGTGGAGCTCGCACTGAAGGGTTCGGCCGATTCTCAGACCGCGCTTTTGCTCTGGATTACGAACATCTTGAGAAAATCGTGATGATACCTGCCTATTTGACAAATTCGTTCTATCCCTTTGAGGGGGAGCGTGCTATAGTAGGCGCTTGCATGACCTCACCGTGTCTCAGAGGTGTCATACATTTTTTGCAAGGAACTCGAAAGGAACTCCAGAAGTGGCAAACATCAAGTCTCAGAAGAAGCGTATCCGCACCAATGAGGCAGCTCGCATGCGTAACAAGGCTGTCAAGTCCGAGCTCAAGACGCTGACCAAGCACGTCCAGTCCGCCGTCGCCGAGGGCGACGCCGAGAAGGCCCAGGCTGCCCTCAAGACCGTCACCAAGCGTCTCGACATGGCTGCCGCCAAGCATGTTATCCACAAGAACCAGGCTTCCAACCGCAAGTCCGGTCTTGCCAAGCTCGTGAACAGCATCAACGCCTAAGTTGTAAATTTCACACCACACAGATTACGCGCATAAATGGAGCCTGTTTTATGGAACAGGCTCCATTTTTTGTATCGCTCGGGTAAGATAGTCCGCATGAATACTTCAATTGACATTTCCCACATCCGCAACTTCTCAATTGTTGCGCACATCGACCATGGCAAGTCCACGATCAGTGACCGTATCCTCGAGCTCACCCATACCGTCGACGAGCGCGACATGGAGTCGCAGCTGCTCGACACCATGGATATCGAGCGCGAGCGCGGCATCACGATCAAGTCCAACGCCGTCCGCGTGTCCTATGACGCCGACGACGGCGAGACGTATCAGTTCAACCTCATCGATACGCCGGGCCACGTGGACTTTACCTATGAGGTCTCGCGTTCGCTGGCCGCCTGCGAGGGCGCGGTGCTCGTCGTCGATGCCACCCAGGGTGTCGAGGCGCAGACCGTCTCCAATGCGACGCTCGCCATGAACGCCAATCTGGACATTGTGCCGGCCATCAACAAGATCGACCTGCCCTCGGCCCATCCCGATGAGGTCAAGACCGAGATCGAGGATGACTTGGCGATCCCTGCCGATGATGCCGTGTGTGTCTCGGGCAAGACCGGAGAGGGCATCCACGATCTGCTGGAGTCCATTGTCTTTTTGATCTCTCCGCCCAAGGGCGATGCGAACGCGCCGCTCAAGGCACTCATCCTGGATTCGTACTTCGACGAGTATCGTGGTGTCGTCGCCACGGTGCGCATCTTTGACGGTTCCATCAAAAAGGGCGATACCCTGCGCATGATGCAGGCAAAGGGTGACTTTTTGGTCGATGGCGTGGGCGTCAAGCGTCCCGCCGAGACTCCGGTCGATGCGCTGACGGTCGGCGAGGTGGGCTACGTGGTCACGGGCCTGAAGGACCCCGAGGCCGTGCGCGTGGGCGATACCCTCACGTGGGCGTCGAATCCCTGCCCCGAGCCGCTTCCCGGCTACCGCGAGGCCAAGCCCATGGTCTATACGGGCCTGTTCCCGATCGATAACAAGGACTACGAGAACCTGCGTGACGCGCTCGATAAGTTGCACGTCAACGACCCGTCGTTGGTGTGGGAGCCCGAGACCTCGGTGGCGCTCGGCTTTGGCTTCCGCGTGGGCTTCCTGGGCCTGCTGCACATGGAGGTCGTCAAGGAACGCCTGGAGCGTGAGTTCAACTTGGACCTCATTGCCACGAGCCCCTCGGTGGACTATCACGTCTACAAGACTGACGGCGAGATGATTGATGTCCGTAGCCCGCAGGATCTTCCCGAGGCCACGCGCATCGAGCGTATCGAGGAACCCTACCTCAAGGCTAAGATCATCTGCCCGCCCGAGTATACGGGTGCCGTCATGCAGCTCGCTATCGAGCACCGTGGCATTACAACCGACATGATCCATCTCACGAGCAAATCGGTCGAGATGCGCTTTGACATGCCGCTCGCCGAGCTCATCCTGGACTTCTTTGACCAGCTCAAGAGTCGTACCAAGGGCTATGCCTCGCTCGACTACGAGTTCAACGAGTACCGTCCCTCCGAGCTCGTTAAGCTCGATATCTTGCTTTCGGGCGACGAGGTGGACGCGCTGTCGTTTATCGTCCACAAGGACAAGGCCTATGGTCTGGCCCGTGGCCTGTGCGACAAGCTTAAGGAGATCATCCCGCGTCAGCTGTTCGAGGTGCCCATCCAGGGTGCTATCGGCAATAAGATCATTGCCCGCTCCACCGTCAAGGCGCGTCGCAAGGACGTGCTTGCTAAGTGCTACGGCGGCGATATCTCGCGTAAGCGCAAGCTGCTCGAGAAGCAGAAAGAGGGCAAGAAGCGCATGAAGGCCATCGGATCGGTTGAGGTCCCGCAGGAGGCCTTTATGGCGATCCTCAAGGTGGACGAGTAGGTCTATGGCGCTTTCCGAATACAGCAAGCGGCTGCTGGGCGCCTATGCCGAGCAGCCGTTCCTTATGGCTCCCATGGCGGGCGTGACCGACCCTGCCTACCGCATCATGTGCCGCCGCCGCGGTGCCAACCTTGCCTACAGCGAGATGGTGAGCGTGGCGGGCCTTGCCTATGCCAGCAACAAGACCTGGCGCCTGGTACTACCGGCCGACGAGGAGCAGCAGATTTGCGTGCAACTCTTTGGCTCCAAGCCTGATCAGTTTGCGAGCGCCGTCGCCGCCGTCGAGGAGCGCGTTGGCGATCGCCTGTCGCTCATCGATATCAATATGGCATGCCCCGCCCGCAAGGTCGTTACCAAGGGCGAGGGCTCGGCGCTCATGCGCACGCCCGACCTTGCGGAGAAGATCGTCGAGGCCACGGTGGGCGCGGCGCACGTGCCCGTGACCGTCAAGATTCGCAAGGGCTTTTATGCCGAGGACCGCAATGCCGCGACATTTGCCCAGATGCTTGAGGGCGCAGGGGCTGCCGCAGTCGCCGTGCATGGTCGTTGCGCTACGCAACTCTACACGGGCCAGGCCGATTGGTCGGTCGTCGATGAGGTCGCAGATGCCGTCGAGATTCCCGTGATCGGTTCGGGCGATGTGTTCTCGGCCGAGGATGCCGCGGAGCATCTGCGCAGCTCGGGTGCCAGCGCGGTGTTTATCGCGCGCGGTATCTATGGCAACCCCTGGGTGTTCGGCGATGCTCGCGCCCTTGCACTCGATGGCATACCGGTGCCGGCACGCAGCTCCGTCGAGCGCCTGGACGCCCTGCGTGAGCACCTTACGCTGACGCATGAACTCTTACCGCTCATGTCGCGTGCCCGCACGTACGCAAGCTGGTACTTAAAAGGCATGCCCCATGCCGCCGCTTGGCGTGCCCATGTGGTGCGCTGTTCCACGTACGAGGAGTTTATGGCGCTGGTCGATGAGATCGAGCGCGATGTGGTGGCCTGCGAGGCCGCCCTTGCCGCTGGCAAGTCGGTGCCTGCTCATCCGCTGGAGGCCTAATAGTGGCCGTTACCGCGCTGTACGTGCACGTGCCGTTTTGCGCCCAAAAGTGCCGGTACTGCGACTTTGACTCGCGCAGTTTTGCTCCATGCGACCTGAGCGCTGCGCTCGATGCCTATTTTGAGCAGTTGTTCGCGCGCCTCGATGCTTTTGGCAAAGCTGGGGCCTTTGACCAGATCCGCACCGTCTATGTTGGCGGCGGTACGCCGTCGCTGGCGGGGGAGCGCTTGGTGGAGCTGGCGCGGCGTATTCGTGCGTCGTGTGCCCCCGTTGAGTTTACCTGCGAGGCCAATCCCGAATCGCTGACCGCCGAGCTTGCCGCTGCGCTTGCCAAGGTTGGTGTCACACGCATCTCTCTGGGCGTGCAAACGCTCGATAACGCCGAACTTACCGCCATCGGCCGCATTCACGATGCCGATCGGGCGCTCGCTGCCATCACGACGGTTAAGGACGCTGGGCTCGATGTGTCGTGTGACCTGATGTGTGGCCTTCCCGGGCAGACCGCCGTAAGCTGGCAGCGCACGCTCGATGGCGTGCTGGCGGCGGCTCCGCATCATGTGTCGGTCTACCCGCTCACGCTCGAGGAGGGGACGCCCCTTTATCGCATGGCGTGCCGTGACGAGTCGCTCGAGCCCGACGAGGATTTTCAGGCCGCATGCATGGACGTGGCACGCGAGCTCCTGGGTGCCGCCGGCTATCACCCGTATGAGGTGGCGAGCTACGCGCTCGACGGCCATGAGTGCGCCCATAACATTGCCTACTGGACCGGACGGGGCTACCTGGGCCTGGGGCGTTCTGCCGCGGGCATGCTCGACGCCGCGGATTTCGACCGTCTTGCAGGTTTGTTCCCTGGTGTTTCTTCTCGAGGCGATGCGTACCGCGTGCGTCTGGTGCAACGTGACGATGACGCGACGGCGTTCGAGGCCGAATATCTCTCGCAGCGCGAGGCTGCGGCCGAAGACCTGATGCTTGCTTGTCGCATGACGCGCGGTGTCGCGTCCGACCTGTTGGTTCGTGCAGCTTGCGTCATCCCAGCGTGTGAGCTGGCAGCCGCTTGCGATCGCGCACTCGAATTGGGTCTTGCTACTTGGGTGCCCGAGACGCTCGGGGTCCATGAGGGACCCTTCACTTCGGCAGATGTCGTCGCGGGCCATGTTCGAGCTCGTTTAGCGCCGACACACCTGGGCTGGCTCGATGGAAATGTTCTGTTCGAGCTGTTTTGGGATCTAGCTTAGGCCGCTCGGGTAGAATTACCGAAATATATACGCTGCTGTGAGCAGGAGGTTGCCGCGCATGGCGACGATGAACGAAAAAGATTACTACGAGATTCTGGGTGTCTCCAAGGACGCCACCTCGCGTGATATTCAAAAAGCCTTCCAGCAAAAGGCCCGCAAGCTCCATCCGGACGTCAACAAAGAGCCGGATGCCGAGGAAAAGTTCAAAGAGGTTTCCGAGGCCTACGCCGTGCTTTCGGATGAGCAAAAACGTGCGCGCTACGACGCCATGCGTTCTGGCAATCCCTTTGCCGGTGCTCCTGCGGCTTCGCCCTATGGTGGCGGCTACGCCGGCAGCACGGGTTATGGCAATCCTTTTGAGGGCGGCTTTCCTTTTGGCGGTGCCTGGGGCCAGCAGCGTCGTGGACAGGCTGCCTACAATCCCGAGAACGGCGCCAACGTGGTCGTCGATATCAAACTGGACGCCAAGGAGGCCAAGGGCGGTGCCCGCAAGACCGTCCGCTATACGCGCTTCGATACCTGTGGCCACTGCGGCGGCTCGGGTTCTGTCTCCTCCGAGCATGCCCATACCTGCCCGAGCTGTGGCGGCCGCGGCCACATCGACGTCGACCTGTCCTTCCTGTTTGGTGCGGGCACGTTCCAGTCGGTCTGCCCCGAGTGCGGCGGTTCCGGTAAGGTCGTGGCCGACCCCTGCCCTGATTGCGGTGGCAGCGGTCGTACTCGCGTAACCTCCGAGCAGACGATTGAGTTTCCTTCCGGCACGCACGATGGCGACGAGGTCCGCATTAGCGGCATGGGTCATGCTGGCACCAACGGTGCCGCGGGCGGCGACCTGGTCGGCCGCGCCCATGTTGAGGCCGAACGCTTGGAAGGCAAAGCTCGTACCGGTTTTTACTTGATGGGCATCGTGGCGCCGTTTTTGGTACTCTCGGCTATCTCGGGCGTGTTCTCGGCCTTTGCCGTGATGTGCTTTATTCCGTTTACCATGGGCCTGTTCATGGTGCTTTCAGACGGCGTGCTTCATCGCAGCCTGCTGTGGTGGAAGCGCGGTGCGATGCAGTTTGCCAACGGTTTTGCCAATGGCTTCATGTTTGCGCTCGTGTCGGTTTGGTTCGCAAGCTGCTCGCAGCGGGCCATGCTTTCGCCGTACCAAATGCAATAACATCAAACCCTCTGTTTGCGGTCGGCCCAGCTTGGGTATAGGACGCACTGTGACAATAATGAAAGTCGGAAGGATTCGGTCGTGTCGGATAATAGGGATTACTACGAGGTGCTTGGCGTCGACAAGGATGCCGACGCGCGGACGATTAAGCGTGCGTTTCTAAAGAAGGCCCGTACCGTACATCCGGATGTTTCGGACGACCCCGAGGCCGAGGCCAAGTTCAAGGAGCTCAACGAGGCTTATTCCGTTCTTTCCGATGAACAGAAGCGTGCTAACTACGACCGTTACGGCACTGCCGACGGCCCTGGTGGTTCGGGCTACGTCGATATCAACGATATCTTTGGTGGCATGGGCATGGACGACCTCTTCTCGTCGTTCTTTGGCGGCGGTGCCGGCGGTGGCGCCCGAAATCGCCGTGAGCGTCGTCGCGGCCGCGATATGGCCATCTCCCTTTCGGTGACCCTTGAGGAGGCGGCACTCGGTTGCAAAAAGACGATCAGCTATGACCGCCTTGCCCCCTGCGAGGATTGCAACGGCACCGGTAGGGCCGAGGGCGCACAGGAAAAGCAGTGCAGCCGCTGCCACGGCACGGGCTATGTGACGACGGTCCAGCGTTCTTTCCTGGGCCAGGTTCAGTCCTCTTCGCCCTGTCCCGACTGCCATGGTGAGGGCACGGTTATCGACCATCCCTGCGAGACCTGTGACGGTCAGGGCCGCACGCCTTCGCACGAAAAGATCGATATCGATATTCCCGCCGGCGTTTCGACCGGTCGCCAGCTGCGCGTGAGCGGTTTTGGCGAGGCCGGCCTTCGCGGCGAGCCCTCGGGTGACCTGATCGTCAACGTGCGCGTCGCCGACCACGAGCGTTTTAAGCGCAACGGCGACGACCTGTACCTCGTGAGCGATATCTCGATTGCGCAGGCTGCGCTCGGATGCAAGATCGAGGTCGAGGGCATTATGCCTAACGAGGTCGTCAAGGTGTGCGTCCCCGCTGGCGCCCAGTACGGCGACACCGTGAGCGTCAACAATTACGGCATGCCGCGTATCGGCGGTGGCGGTTCGCGCGGTCGTCTGATCGTGCAGCTGCGTGTGGTCGTCCCCACGAACCTTTCCAATAAGCAGCGCGAGCTGCTTCGCGCCTTTGCCGACGAGATGGGCGATGACGTCGCATCCGGTAAGAAGTCGGTGACCGACCGTATCAAGAGTGCCCTCGACGACATCCTCGATTAAGGAGCCCGCGTGCTCGCACCTCATATCTCTGTCGTCAACCTCGGCTGCCGTGTCAACCGGGTTGAGTCCGACCGTATCACTGCCGATCTAATGCGCCTGGGCTTTGCGATGGTGGAGCCTCAGGATGCTGAGCTGATCGTCATTAACACCTGTGCCGTTACGGGCGAGGCCGAGGCCAAGACCCGTAAGGCCGTCCGCCATGCGCTGGCCTATCCAAACGAGCCCTATGTGGTCGTGACCGGATGCGTGGTTAATTTGCATCCCGAGGAGCTGCTGGAGCTTTCGGATCGCGTGATCGCCGAGCCGTCCAAGATCGATGTCGCCGATCGTGTCTGCGAGGTGCTGGGCGTTGAGTCCGATAGCGTTCCCGCCTGCAGCGATGGCGAGGTGGTCGATGCGCTCGGTCGCTCTCGCCTGGGCGTGAAGATTCAGGACGGCTGCAACCACCGTTGCACCTATTGCATTGTGTGGAAGGCACGCGGCCCCGAGCGCTCCGTGCCCGTCGAGTCCGTGCTCGAGCAAGTTCGCGAGGCCCAGGAGGCCGGCGTGCCCGAGGTGGTGCTGACCGGTGTGAACCTGGGCGCCTACGATGGCAAGAGCGCGACTGACGAGCATGTTGAAATCGATGAGCTGCTCGAGGCCATCATGGAGCGCACGTCTATTCCGCATGTGCGCATTTCCTCGGTCGAGCCCATGGATATCTCTGAGCGCCTGCTTAAGGTTATGGCGCGCTATCCGCAGCGTATCGCCCCGTTTTTACATCTGCCCGTGCAGTCCGGCTGTACGGCGACCCTGCATCGCATGGGCCGTCCCTATAGCGCCGAGGCCTTTGAGGACACGGTGCGCATGATTCGCGCCAACTTGCCCCAGGTGTCTCTTTCGTGCGATGTCATCGTCGGCTTCCCCGGCGAGACGGACGAGGAATTCGAGGAGTCGCTGGCGCTGTGCCGTCGTGTGGGTTTCTCGCGTATGCACGTGTTCCGCTATAGCAAGCGCCCCGGTACCTTTGCTGCCGATATGCCCGACCAGGTGCCGCCCGAGGTTATGGCCGAGCGCAGCCGTCGTATGCGAGCCGCGGCGCAGGAACTCGCCATTGCCGACGCTCGTCGTCGCGTGGGCACCGTCGAGCGTGCCGTCCTCGAGTACGGCGACAACCTGACGCTCGGCTCGTTCCATCATGCCCGTCTTGACGATACCTGTGGACTCACAGCCCCGTGCCTGCTCGATGTTGCTATCATCGGAGTCGATGATTCCGGCTTGGTCCATGCGCGCAGGGAGGTTCATGGAAGCCTCGAAGATTAGACTTACCGTTCCCGAGGGTATCGACCCCTCGCGCGTTTTGGGCGCCGGCGACGGCGTCCTTCGTGCACTCGAGAACTTGGTTCGCGCCCATGTGGTCGCCCGTGGCGATAGCATCGCCGTGAGCGGTGACCCGGATGAGGTCGAACTCGTGGCGCGTTTTTTCGAACATGCCTTTCGTGAGGCTGCTGCCGGGCGCACGCTTTCTGCCGACGATATCTCGCGCTGTCTGGCCGTTCTGCGCGACGGTGAGCACGAGGCTACGTCGCTTCGCGATGACGTGCTGCTTTCGTATCGCGGTCGTGCCATTCGCCCCAAAACGCTCGGCCAAAAGCGCTATGTGGATGCCATTCGCTCGCATACCATCACGTTTGGCCTGGGTCCTGCCGGCACCGGTAAGACTTATCTGGCCATGGCGCTCGCCGTTGCCGCGCTCAAGCGCCACGAGGTGGGCCGTCTGATCTTGACGCGTCCGGTTGTCGAGGCGGGGGAGAACCTGGGCTTTTTGCCCGGTACCCTCGAGGAAAAGATCGATCCCTACATGCGTCCGCTCTACGACGCCCTTTTTGACATGATGGATCGCGAGCGCACCGATGAGCTTATGGAGCGCGGCGTGATCGAGATCGCCCCGCTTGCCTATATGCGCGGCCGCACGCTGAGCGATGCCTTCGTGGTGCTCGACGAGGCGCAAAATACCACGCCTGAGCAGATGAAGATGTTTCTGACGCGCTTGGGTTTTAACTCCAAGTTCGTGATTACCGGCGACCTGAGCCAGCGCGACCTGGTGGGTCGTCGTGGTGGCTTGGCGGATGCCGAGAAGATTTTGGGCCGTGTCGACGATGTCGCATTTTCTCACCTGGAGCGCGCCGACGTGGTGCGCCATGCCCTGGTGGGTCGTATCGTCGAGGCATACGATGCTTATGATGACGTGCGCGAGCAGCGCCCGCGCGACCGAAAGGAGTCCCGTTGAGTGTATTGATCAGCAACGATGCCGAGCTCGATACGCTGCTCGACGCGCAGGAGGTGGAGCACATCTGCGAGGTCGTGCTTGCCGCCGAGGGCGTTGAGCGTGAAGTCGAGATTTCTCTTTCGTATGTCGACGAGGACGAGATGCACGAGCTCAACCACGAGTGGCGCGGTATCGACCGCACCACCGATGTGCTCTCCTTTGAGTGCGATTCGGCCTTTGACGAGGATATTCCCACCGACGAGACGCTCGAGCTCGGCGATATCATCTTGGCCCCGCAGGTTATTGCCCGTCAGGCCCCTGGTTTTGGCAATAGCCCCGCTGACGAGTGCCGTCTGATGCTCGTACACGGCATGCTGCACCTGCTGGGCTATGACCATATCGAGGACGACGAGGCCGAGGTTATGGAGGCCCGCGAGGACGCCATCCTGCGCGATCTGGCGCTCGAGCGCGGCGAGGACCCCAAGCTAGTCCACGTCGGCCCCATCACCAACCACGCCCACGACTAGGAGCCGTCTATGATTCCCGGATCGAACAAGGACCATCCGTCCTTCTTAAAGTCGTTTTCTTACGCCATGGAGGGCTTCGTCACTGCCGTCAAGACCGAGCGCAACATTAAGGTCATGCTCGTTGCGGGCGTGTGCACCGTCATTGCCGGCTGTATCGTGGGGCTCGACATTGCCGAGTGGGCCACGATTATCATCTGTTGTGGCCTGGTGATTCACGGCGAGCTGTGCAACACCGCTATGGAGGCTATCGTCGACCTAGCGACCCAGGAGCTTCATCCGCTGGCCAAGCGTGCGAAGGACATCGCCGCCGCCTCTGTATACGTTCTTTCCATCACTGCCGCGATTGTGGGCGTGCTGGTATTTGCCCACGCGCTCGGCTTTATTTAGAAAGGGATTCCCATGTCCGACAATATGCAGCCTACCGATGAGATTTTGGACGACGAGTCCCTTGACGCGGTGGATACCGAGGAGCTCGAGGTAGTCGAGGAGTTCGACCCGTTTGAGGGTATGAGCGATGAGGAGCTCGACGCCCTGTGCGTCGAGGACGACAACCTCGCGGGCTTTGGCGACGTGGAGCCCGGTTTCCGCAGCGGCTTTGTGGCCCTGGTCGGTCGTCCCAACGCCGGCAAGTCCACGCTGCTTAATGCCTGCTATGGCAAAAAGGTCGCCATCACCTCGCCGGTGGCCCAGACGACCCGCCGCCGCATGCGCGCCGTCGTCAACCGCCCCGGCTACCAGCTGGTCTTTGTCGATACCCCCGGTATTCATAAGCCCAAGGACGGCTTGGGATCCGAGCTCAACAAGAGCGCGTTGTTCGAGCTGAACGATGTTGATGTTGTCGCGTTTTTGATTGATGCCACCAAACCGATCGGCAGGGGAGACGCCTGGGTTGCCGAGCGCGTCAAGAACGCTCGTTCCAAGAAGGTCCTGGTGCTCACCAAGGCCGATGAGGCCGACCCCGCACAGGTCATGGAGCAGCTTAAGGCAGCCCACGAACTCATGGAATATGACGACGAGATCGTGACGTCGTCGGTCAAGAGCTTCAACGTCGATGCATTTATCGAGACCGTTGCGCACTTTTTGCCTGAGGGTCCGCGTTGGTTCCCCGAGGACATGGGTACCGACGCTTCCGATGAGACGCTCGTTGCCGAGTTTGTGCGCGAGAAGGTCTTGCGCCGCACCCGTGATGAGATTCCGCACTCCGTTGGCGTGATCTGCGATGCGCTCGAGCAGACCAAGAAGGTGTTGCGCGTGCACGCCACCATTTACGTCGAGCGCGAGGGCCAAAAGGGCATCATCATCGGTAAGGGCGGCGAGATGATCAAGCATATCGGTATCGACGCCCGTCGCGATCTTGAGCGCATCTTTGGCACGCAGGTCTTTTTGGAGCTGGACGTGAAGGTCAAGGCCGGCTGGCGTGACGACGAGGCCCAGATTCGCCGCTTTGGCTACAACGCCGAGGACTAAGGACGCGCGGCGCGCATGGCAGGCTCCCGGACATATCGCACCAAGGTGCTCGTCCTCGACAAGACGAAGCTCAAAGAGACCGACCTGATCTTGACGATGCTTGACGAGCGGGGACGGCAGGTTCGTGCAGTGGCAAAGGGCGCCCGCAAACCCGGCGGACGCCTGGCTGCGCGCTGCGAGCTGTTCTGTACGGTCGATATGCTGCTCGCACATGGACGGTCACTCGACGTGGTTTCTCAGGCCGAGCTTATGGAGGCGCCGCTCGGCGCTGCGCCCGATTACGAGACGACCTGCGCCGCAAGCGCGATCGCCGAGGTCGCGCGCGTGTGCTCGTTCGAGGACGCCGAGGACCCGTTTACCTTTGCCATAACGCAGCGAGCGCTTGCCCTGGTGGGCAGCGGGCTTGACACGGCACATATGGACCTACTTGTGGCGGCATATGTCTTTAAGCTGCTATCGCACGTTGGCTATCGTCCCGATTTTTCGGCCTGTGTGCTGTGCGGAGACCCCATGCTGTCGTATTTTTCAGCCCAGGCGGGCGGTCTCATGTGCGGGTCGTGCGCGTCGAGCGTTCCAGGTGCCGAACTGGTGTCGACCGGTGAGACCGCATGGCTGCGCGCCCTCATGTCCATGACCTTCGATGCGCTCATGGCCGAGCGAATCGACCCGCATACGGCGGCATTCCTGCTCGGGCTTTCGCATGTTTGGGCTGCGACGCACACCGATCAGCGCCTCCGCGCGATGGAATTCATGTTGGGTCGGTGATGATGCGCAGGCGCGGGCTGCTTGTGGTAACATACCGACCTGTTGGTACCTCGACCTTGGTTGTTCGCTCCACCGGCGGCTTCCCAGTCCGAGGCGAATCGAGTCGCCCGCGGGCGACGTAAAACGAAAGGTGAAACAATGACTGTTTCCAAAGAGCGCAAGGCGGAGCTGACTGCCCAGTTCGGTAACACCCCGGTCGACACCGGCAACCCCAAGGTTCAGGTCGCCATCCTGTCCGAGCGCATCAAGGAGCTGACCGAGCACATGAAGTCCCACCAGAAGGACTTCCACACCCGTCGTGGCCTGCTCATGCTCGTCGGCCGTCGTCGTCGTCTTCTCTCCTACATCAAGAAGAACGACATCGTCGAGTACCGTGAGCTCATCAAGGCTCTGGGCATCCGCGACAACATCCAGTAGGATTTGTACATGCTAAGAGCGTCCTGCGCAGCGGGGCGCTCTTTTTGTGTAAGGGCGCGAACAATCACGCTCTGAAGCGTGGCGGGGGCAGGGGGCCCGCGTCACATGAGAAGCCCGCAGACAAGGGGTCTGCGGGGTTAAGGAGAACAATGACACTCGTATCCAAGACCTTTGAGCTGTACGGCAAGACCTACACCTTTGAGTCGGGCGAGCTTGCCAAGCAGGCCACCGGCGCCTGCCTGGTCAAGCAGGGCGATACCACGATGCTCGACACCGTGGTCGTCTCCAAGGAGCGCAAGAACTACGACTTCTTCCCGCTGACCGTCGACTTCAACGAGAAGATGTACGCCGCCGGCCGCATTCCGGGTGGCTACCTCAAGCGTGAGGGCCGTCCCAGCGAGAAGGCCACGCTCACCGCGCGCATGATCGACCGTCCGATTCGCCCGAGCTTCCCGGACGGCTTCCGCAATGAGGTGCACATCGTCGCCACCTCGCTCGTCGCCGACCAGGTCAACCCCTTCGATGTCATCAACGTCATGGGTGCATCCCTGGCCATGACGCTCGGCGGCGTGCCCTTCGAGGGCCCGCTTGCCTGCGTGCGCATCGGCCGTAACGTGGAGACCGGCGAGTTTATCGTCAACCCCACCTACGAGGAGCGCGAGAACTCCGATCTGGACCTGGAGCTGGGCGGCTCTGCCGACTTCATCTCGATGGTCGAGGCCGGCGCCGAGGAGATCTCCGAGGACGACATGCTCGCCGCCATGAAGTTTGGCCAGGAGGCCCTTGCTGCCTTCTGCCAGGCTCAGGACGAGTTCGTCGCCGAGTGGGAGCAGGTCAACGGCCCCATCGTCAAGAAGGAGTACCCGCTCGACCAGCCCGTCGAGGAGGTCCAGGAGCGCATCTTCGCCCACTACGACGAGATGGCAGCCGCCCTTCGCGATGCCGACAAGCTCTCCCGTATCGGCAAGGTCGAGGCTCTGAAGGAGTCCATCCGTGCCGAGTTCACCGAGGAGGAGCAGGCCGCTTGGGAGCGCGAGATCCCCGTGGCGCTCAAGAAGCTCGAGAAGAAGGCTATGCGCACCATGGTCGTCGAGACCGGCGAGCGCGTCGACGGCCGTGCCGCCGACGAGATCCGTCCCATCATGGTGAAGGACAACTACCTGCCGCTCGTTCATGGTTCCGGCCTGTTCCAGCGTGGCCAGACCCAGGTGCTTTCCGTCCTGTCGCTCGGCATGCTCAACGAGGGCCAGCGTCTGGACACCATCGAGCCCACCGAGGGCAAGCGCTACATGCACCACTACAACTTCCCGCCGTTCTGCACCGGCGAGACCGGCCGCATGGGCAGCCCCAAGCGCCGCGAGATCGGTCACGGCAACCTGGCAGAGCGCGCTCTGCTTCCGGTGCTCCCCGACGAGAACGAGTTCCCCTACGCCATCCGCGTCGTCTCCGAGGTCATGGAGTCTAACGGCTCCTCTTCGATGGCTTCGACCTGCGGTTCCACGCTCGCCCTTATGGACGGCGGCGTGCCCATTAAGCGCCCGGTCTCCGGTATCGCCATGGGCCTGATCCAGGAGGAGGGCAAGACCGTGGTCCTGTCCGACATCCAGGGTCTCGAGGACTTCCTGGGCGACATGGACTTTAAGGTCACCGGCACCACCGAGGGCATTACCGCCCTGCAGATGGACAACAAGGCTACCGGCCTCACCTTCGACATCCTGGCCCGCGCCCTGCAGCAGGCCAAGGAGGGTCGCGCCTTCATCCTGCAGAAGATGCTCGATGTGATCCCCGAGCCGCGCCACACCACGCGCAGCACCGCCCCGCGCATCGTCTCCATCCAGGTTCCGACCGACAAGATCCGCGACGTCATCGGTTCCGGCGGTAAGGTCATCCGCGGTATCCAGGACGAGACCGGCGCCTCGGTCGACATCCAGGAGGACGGCACCGTCTTTGTCGGCGGCACCGGCGAGTCCGTCGACCAGGCCGTCGAGCGTATCAAGCTCATCATCAAGGTTCCCGAGCCGGGCGAGGAGTACACCGGTCGCGTGGTCTCCATCCAGCCCTTCGGCGCCTTCGTCAACCTGCTGCCCGGTAAGGACGGCCTGCTGCACATCTCCCGCGTCGCCAAGGGCCGCGTGGAGAAGGTCGAGGACGTCCTCAACGTGGGCGACGAGGTCAAGGTCGTCGTCATCGAGGTCGACGATCGCGGCAAGATCTCGCTCGATCGTCTTGATAAGCCCGAGGCCCCGGCTCGTGCCGAGGGTGCCTCCGAGGGCGACGGCGAGCACTTCCAGCGCCGTGAGCGTCCGCGTCGCGAGCGCTCTGAGCGCAGCGACCGTCCGCGCCGTCCCGGCGACAACGGAGGTCGAAAGCCTCGCCGTCACCACGACGCCGAGTAACAGCCGTACATAAGCAGCTCAACAAGGGCGACTCCTAGGGGGTCGCCCTTTTGCTATTCCCGGCGGGGCCGCAGGTAAAGTTTCCTGCTCTACAGTCCTGCTCGCACGGAGAGCATATTAAGTGCTTTCCTTTGCGTGCGGAACTCGCGATAAACTTAATATGCGGCCCTACCGGGCGCAAGCAAAAGGGCTGGTTAACGCTGTTGGTAGCTTGCTGGTCTTCTGTTCTTAGTTGATATACTTTTTCGCATCTAACGCTTAGCCTAGGGGGTTGGCATGACAAATAAGGTTGAATGGGATCGCATGATTGCCGGGGAGCTCTATAGCCCCTATCGGGTTAACGACCATTTGTTTAGTAGGGTGCATGCGGCTCAGAAGTTGTTTAATGAGTCGGAGTATTGGGCTGATTCGAGCGCCTTTGAGGAACTAAAGAAGTGTTTTCGCGTTGCTCCGGACGATATGGTCTTAACGGCTCCCGTTTATTTTGATCACGGTGACAGGGTTTCGTTTGGTAACCATTTCTATGCGAATACCGGTTTGACGATTCTGGACGAAAATTACGTGACCTTTGGCGACAACGTCTTTCTAGGACCCCATGTGAGCATATTTACTGCTGGGCATCCAATTGACGCCGATGTGCGCAATCTAGACCTCGAGTATGCTAAGCCTGTCGTAATCGGCAACAACGTCTGGATGGGCGGCGGGGTGATTATCAATCCGGGCGTATCAATCGGAGACGATGTGGTCATAGCCTCAGGTTCAGTTGTTGTTAAAGACGTTCCAAGCCACGTCATCATCGGCGGCAATCCAGCTCATGTCATTCGAGAGATTACCGACAGCGATCGCAAGCTCTGGCAAGGCCAGCTGAATGCCTACAACGAGGCAATTGGATCATAGTCTCGGCATTCCCGCAGATAAAACCTACTAAAACAAACCTATCCCTTATTGGCAGGTTTCCCGTGGGGCGGGCACTGATGAAGTTTATCGCGAGTTCCGCACGAACAGGAGGCCACTTAATGTGGCCTCCGTCGTGAGCAGGACTGTAGAGCAGGAAACTTCATCAGTGCCCGCCCCACGGGAACCGGCGGGATATACAGGTCCAGATGGGGCTTTGATGCATGGGTGGTCTGTGCTCGTGCAAATGGGTATCATATTTTAGTTATTGCATCGACTCTGTGATGCATGTTTGTACGTTCCCGGCGGTCGGTTTGCCAGAAGCGCCCCGTCGGTTGTTCCAGACCCGTTTCGAAGAAAGGAAACCACACGAACCTATGGCAGCTAAAAAATCATCTCCTTTGAAGATCATTCCGCTCGGCGGCCTTGACGGCATCGGCAAGAACATGACGGTCTTCGAATGCGGCGACGACATGGTGCTCGTTGACGCTGGCCTCATGTTCCCCGACGATTCCCAGCCCGGTATTGACCTGGTGCTTCCCGACTACACCTATGTTCTGGAGAACGAGGAGAAGCTCCGCGGTATCGTCGTCACCCACGGCCACGAGGACCACACCGGTTCGCTTCCGTACCTGCTGCAGGACCTCAACAATAAGGTGCCCATCTTTTCGAGCAAGCTGACGCTTGGCTTTATCGAGGGCAAGCTTTCTGAGTTCCGCATCCGCGCACCCAAGTTCCGCGAGGTCAAGGGCGGCAGCCATGTCAACCTCGGCGGCATCTCGCTCGACTTCTTCTCGATGACGCACTCCATTCCCGGCGCTCTGGGCGTGTTCATCCGCACCAACCAGGGTACCGTTATGCACACCGGCGACTTTAAGCTCGACCAGACGCCCATCGACGGCGTCACGCCCGACTATGCCGCTATCAGCCGCTTTGCCAAGCAGGGTATCGACCTGCTGCTTTCCGACTCCACCAACGCCACGGTTCCCGGCTTTACCAAGTCCGAGGCCGAGGTTGGTCCCAACCTGCTGCACGCCATCAAGAACGCGCCGGGTCGCGTGTTCGTCGCGTCGTTCTCGAGCCACATCCATCGTTTGCAGCAGATCTGCGATGCCGCCCGCAAGTGCGGCCGTAAGGTCGTTGTGACCGGTCGCTCCATGCTCACTAACACCCGCGTGGCGCGCGAGCTTGGCTACCTCAACATCGACGACGCCGATATCATCGATGCCTTTGACATTGATAACCTGCCTGACGACAAGATTGTCGTCATGTGCACCGGTTCGCAGGGCGAGCCGCTGTCGGCCCTGTCCCGCATGGCCAATGGCGAGCACAAGACGCTCTCCATCCACGAGGGCGATACCGTCATCCTCTCGGCAACTCCTGTTCCCGGCAACGAGAAGGCCGTCCAGCAGGTCGTCAACAGCCTGGCCAAGCTCGGTTGCGACGTGTGGGATAAGAACCGCGCTCTTGTCCACGTCTCGGGCCACGGTAGCCAGGAGGAGCTCAAGCTCCTGATGGCCATGGCCAAGCCCACGTACTTTATGCCGGTTCACGGTGAAGCCGTGCATCTGCGCGCCCATGCCCAGCTGGCTCGCAAGATGGGCATCAAGGACGATCATATCTTTATCCTCGATAACGGCGACACGCTCGAGATGCGCGGCGGTATCGTCAAACGCGGTACGCCCGTCGAGTCCGGCGTCGTCTACGTCGACGGCCTGCGTATCGGCGATACCGACCCCATTGTCCTGCGCGATCGCCAGAAGCTCGCCAACGACGGCATGGTCACGGCCGTTGCTATCGTCTCGCTCAAGCACAAGAAGATCGAGGCCATCGAGTTCTCGGGCCGCGGCGTCTCGTTTGCCATCGACGACCAGTTCTCCGAGGATGCCTCCGCGTCCATTATGAAGACGATCGAGAAGGGCAAGTTTAGCTTTACGAGCAGCGGCTCCGATGCCATTCGCAAGGCCGTGCGCGATTCGCTCTCCAACTTTATTTGGAGCCGTACGCGCACCCGTCCGATGATCATCCCGGTCGTCATGGAGGTTTAGTTTGGCGCGCGGATCTGCACAAAACGCCAAAGGCAATAAGGCCAATAACCAACCGGCATCTGCTAAGGGTGCCGGTTCCCATCTGCGTGCCAATAAGGGCCACGAGGCCGACTTCGACGATTTTGAGCCCTTGGTCGAGCCCTCGGCCAACCGCGATATCGCCGGCGTGGTCATCGCCGTTTTGGCGATTGCGTCCTTCATTGCCGTGATTTCGCCGGCGACCGCACCCGTTACGGCTGCGGTTGCCGGTTTCTACCACCTGGGCTTTGGTCTGGGCGCCTACGTGCTGCCGATCGTCATTTTGCTGTTTGCCGCCACGCTCTTTTTAGGTGAGGACTCGCCGCTCAACGCGCGCTCGGTCGCGGGCGGAGCCGTGGTCTTTATCGCCGTTGTCTCCATTCTTTCTCTGATGGTGCCGGGTACGAGCGACTCGTGTGACCTTATGTTCACGCCGCAAAATTTGTCCGCCTCGGGTGGCTACATCGGTGCGTTTATTGCGAGTGCGCTGCAGAATGCCCTGGGTAAGCCTATCGCGATGGTAGTCCTGTTGGGTCTTGCCGTCGTTGGTTTTGTCATCATCGGCTTTTCTGTGGGTGGCGTGCTGCGCTCTGCTCGCGACCGTGCGGCCGATTTTGCCGAGCGCCGTCGTGCCGACGTCAACGCGAGCCCGTGGGGTGACGACGAAGCCCTGTCGGTGCCCGGCGTTGCCCGTCCGCACCTGAGCATTCTTCGTCAAAAGGGCTCCGATGCTGCCGTGACCACGGTCATGGGCAACGATGTAGACCCGGTTTTGGACGATGACGACGAGGACGAGGATCCGTTTGTCGACGTGTCCGATGCCGTGGAAGCTGAGCGCGCTAAGACGACGCTGTTGCCGCGCCGCCATGCCAAGAAGGGCAAGGCTGCGCCTAATCTCAATACGAGTGAGCCTGACCCGTCTTGGTCCGATAGCGAGATTGAGCTCACCGAGGGCGATGACGAGGACGACGAGGCTCCGATTGAGACCGCAAAGACAACTTTGCTGCCGCGTCGCCATGCAAAGCGCGACCAGGTAACCGGTCAGCTTTCGATGGAAGACGACCCCGATAAGATCGACGAGTCCGAGCCGCCGTTTGCCGTGAATCCTGTCTCGGCAGCACCTCAGATTCCCGACTTCTTGAAGCATCCCAAGGTTGCCGATACGGCTGTCGCGGGCGCTGCCGAGGCGCCTACTTCTAGCGATGGGGGAGCGGACGGCGGCGCCGCAGATAACGAAGGCGAAGAAGAGGACGGCCTCAAGCTTCCGCCGCTCGAAATCCTGCATGCCAACCCGCAGTCGGCTTCCTCCGCGTCTTCTGACAAGGAGCTGGAACAGACTGCCGAGTCGCTTCAGTCCACCTTGCTGGAGTTTGGTCGTAGTGCCCGCGTGGTCGGCTGGATCGCCGGCCCCACGGTGACGACCTTTAAGCTGCAACCTGGCGAGGGCGAGCGCGTGAGCAAGATCTCGAGCCTTGAGGACGACATCGCGCTTTCGCTTGCTGCCCAGTCGGTGCGTATCTTTGCCCCGATCCCCGGCACCTCGCTTGTGGGTATCGAGATCCCCAATCGCAAGCGCCAGAACGTCAACCTGGGCGACGTGCTTCCCTATGTGAAGGGCGGTCCGCTCGAGCTCGCCATCGGTCGAGATGCCGAGGGTACGCCGGTCGTCGCCGACCTTGCCAAGATGCCCCACCTGCTGATCGCCGGTACCACGGGTTCCGGTAAGTCGGTCATGATCAACTCCATCATCACGACCTTGCTCATGCGCGCCCTTCCCGAGGACGTTCGCCTGATCATGGTCGACCCCAAGCGCGTCGAGCTTGCGGGCTATAACGGTCTGCCGCATCTTTACGTGCCTGTAGTGACCGAGCCCAAGCAGGCTGCGAGCGCTCTGCAATGGGCCGTGTCTGAGATGGAGCGTCGCCTGAAGGTCTTCGAGCGTCTCAATGTGCGTAAGATCTCGACCTACAACGAAAAGCAGGCCGCCGGCGAGTTTGAGCATTACGACAACCCGCCGCAAAAGATGCCCTACTTGGTCATCATCATTGACGAGCTCTCGGACCTGATGATGGTTGCCGGCAAGGATGTCGAGGCCTCGATCGTGCGTATCGCCCAGCTGGGCCGTGCCGCCGGTATTCACCTCATCGTGGCTACGCAGCGCCCGAGTTCCAACGTGGTGACGGGCCTCATCAAGGCCAACATCACCAACCGCATCGCCTTTAACGTCGCCACGGGCATCGACTCGCGCGTCATCATCGACCAGATGGGTGCCGAAAAGCTCACCGGTTTGGGCGACATGCTGTTCTCCAAGGTCGACTGGGGCAAGCCCCGCCGTATCCAGGGCTGCTTTGTCTCGGATGATGAAATCAACGAGATTGTCGAGTTCGTCAAGTCGCAGAGCGAGCCCGACTACCACGAGGAGATCCTGTCTGCCGTGGCGCCCGCTTCCATGTCCATGGCGGGTGGTGGCGGTATTGTCCGTACCGGAGTCGCCGAGCCGCAAGACGATGATCCGCTCATTTGGGAAGCCGCCCATATTGTGGTGGAATCTCAGCTTGGCTCCACATCTGGCCTGCAACGTCGTCTGAAGGTTGGCTATGCGCGTGCCGGGCGTATTATGGACATGCTGGAAGAAAAGGGTGTCGTCGGTCCGCCCGACGGTTCCAAGCCGCGTGAGGTCCTGTTGGACGAGGAGGGGCTTGCCGCGCTGGAATCTGTCGATGCCGAGATGGCACGTGAAGATCGTGAGTTTGGAGGATTCTGATGGCTGCACGCTTTGGTGACATGCTGCTTGAGCAGCGTCGCCGAATGGGCCTTTCCATTCAGCAGGTCGCCAACACCATCAAAATCAGGCCGCAGATCATCGAGTTTTTCGAGACCGGTAACTTTGCTTCGATGCCGCCGCGCGGCTATGCGCAGGGCATGATTTCGAGCTATGCTCGCTTTTTGGGCCTCAATCCGCGCGAGGTCGTCAATGCCTACTTTGACGACCTGATGGCTTACGAACGCGAGACGTCGCAGCAGGGCGGTCGTTTTCAGGACGCCGCAGGCTACGTTAATTCGCGTTCCTCGGTCGATAACGGGCGCTTCCTGATGGTTCAGGGCGGTCGTTCGACCCGCTATGGACAGCGTCCTCAGCAGGCCGGTTATATTACCGAGACGGGTTCGGGCGAGGAGATTCGCTCACAGCGTGACCGGTTCCGCAGCACGCCGATGCCCGAGGACCGTGCACTTCCCGCTGCCCGCGGCGTGGCGCGTGACCCTCGTGCCGGCTACGGCGACGGCGGCTATTCCGATCGCGGTTACCGTGGTGCCTCTACGGGACGTTCTCGCGGAGGCTATGCGGACGCCGATACCACGCAGGTGACGCCGCGTCTTCGCTCTCAATCACAGCCGTATGGCCAGCGCTCTTCGGCTCCGCGTTCGGGCCAGCGTGGCTATCAAGGCCGCGGTGAACTTGCGCCCCGCTCGGGTCAGCGCAGCCTTCAGGGCCAGGGTGGCTATCGCGGCCGTTCCGATAGCAATCGTGGTCGTATGCCTCAGGGAGGCGGCCGCAGCAGTTCCAATCGTGGACGCGGCGGATCACGTACTCCTCAAAACAACGGGCTCGATCCGCGTATCGTCTACGCCGGCATCGGTGCCGTTGCGCTGCTGTTGGTTGTGCTCATCGTGGTGCTTCTGCGCGGCTGCGCATCTTCGGCGCCCGAGACCACGCCCGAGACGCCCACTGCCACCAAGACAACGACTAAGAAGTCTTCCAAGAAGACCGAAACGGTCGACGAGGACGAAGACACCGATGAGGCGACGGATGAGTCGACTGACTCGGACACTACCAAGACGACGGCCAAGAAGGAAGAGAACGAGGTCACGAAGGTCAAAGTCTCCGTTGCCAAGGGAAAGACCGCGTGGATTGAGGTCAAGGTCGACGGCAAGTCGGTCTATGGCGCCCAGGCGACTGGCCCCTTTGAGCAGGAGTACACGCCCGAGTCCTCGATCGAGATCACCACATCCAAGCCTTCCGACGTCACCGTTACCAAGAACGGCGAAAAGGTCCGCTACGACACCAAGACCTCGGGCGTGGCGCGTGTGACGATCACCGTTCCCAAGAAGGAGACCACCGACTCCGAGAATGGTGAACGTACTGATGGTACCGACACCACCGATGGTACCGACACCACCGACGGTACCGATGCCCAGTCCACGGATGGCGCCGATACCGCAACTGACGGTCAGACGCCCACCGATTCTACCGACTATTCGTACGATAGCTACTAAGCCGCTCGTACGCGAAAGGAAACATCATGGCTAAAGATTCCAGCTTCGACGTCGTGTCCGAGGTCAACATGCAAGAGGTCGACAACGCCTTTCAGCAGACCACGCGCGAGATTTCCCAGCGCTATGACCTTAAGGATTCCGGCGCTACGATCGAGCTTTCGAAGGGCGACAAGCTCTTTACGATTAACGCCCCGGCCGACTTTGTCTCCAAGCAGATTATCGACGTGCTGAGTTCCAAGCTCATCAAGCGTGGCATTGACCTCAAGGCTGTCTCGTGGGATGCTCCTCAGGCGGCATCGGGCGGCACCGTGCGCGTGCTCGGCCATATCGTCGAGGGTATCGACCAGGCGACCGCCAAGAAGATCAACAAGGACATCAAGGACCAAAAACTCAAGGTCAAGGTGACCATCGAGGCCGACAAGCTGCGTGTTTCCTCTGCTTCGAAGGATGCGTTGCAGACCGTAATCCAGTTCCTGCGCGACCAGGACTACGGCCAGCCGCTACAGTTCACCAACTACCGCTAATATCATTCGAAAGGACCGCTCTCCAACATGGATACACCGTTGGGCTCCGTGCTCTACATCACCCTCGGGTGCGCTAAGAACGAGGTCGACACCGACCGCATGCGTTCTCTTTTGACCGCTGCGGGCTACGAGGAGGCATTCGACCCGCAGGATGCCGATATCGCCATCGTCAATACATGCTCGTTCCTCGCCTCCGCAACGTCCGAGAGCATCGAGACCACGCTCGAGCTCGCCAACGAGGTTCAGGACGGCGTTCGTTCTTGCCCCATCGTTATGTGCGGCTGTGTGCCGTCGCGCTATGGCGACGACCTGCCTGACGAGCTGCCCGAGGTCGCTGCCTTTGTGAAGGCCGACGAGGAGGACGGCATCGTGGCGGTCATCGATGGCGTGCTGGGTGTCGAGCGTGAAATCGCGGCCTATATCCCTCAGGTCAAGCGTACCGTCGAGGGCGCCGTTGCTTACGTCAAGATTTCCGATGGCTGCAACCGCTTCTGCAGCTTCTGCATGATTCCCTATATTCGCGGTCGCTATCATTCGCGCAATGCCGAGAGCATTATCTCCGAGGTACGCGACCTGGTTGCCGGCGGTGTGCGCGAGATCGTGCTGATCGGCCAGGACACGGGTATTTGGGGCACCGACTTTACTGACGAGGATGTCGCCGAGGGCTCGCCGCGCAATCTGGCGCAGCTGCTGCGTGCCGTCGCCGAGGCCGTGCGCCCGCACAACGTCTGGGTCCGCGTGCTCTATCTGCAGCCCGAGGGCATGACCGATGAGCTTATCGATACGATTCGCGATACGCCCGAGGTGCTGCCCTATATCGATATCCCCGTGCAGCACTGCGACGCGCGCATCCTCAAGGCTATGCGCCGTTCCGGTTCGCGCCAGGAGCTCGAGGACCTGTTCCGCGATCTGCGTGAGCGTATCCCCGGCATCGTGATCCGTTCCACGGCTATGGTCGGCTTCCCGACCGAGACCGACGACGAGTTCCGCGACCTTATCGACTTTATGGACACCGTCGGCTTTGACTACACGAGCGTCTTTGCCTACTCGCAGGAGGAGGGCAGCCTGGCCGCTAAGATGGAGGGTCAGGTCGACGAAGAGGTCAAGCTCGAGCGCGCCCAGGAGGCCATGGACCTGGCCGAGTCGCTCGGTTTTGCCGCCACCGCCGCACATGTGGGCGAGCGCGCCCAGGTGATCGTCGACGGTATCGAAGAAACCGAGGACGGCGCCGAGCTGATCGGCCATGCCTGGTTCCAGGCGCCCGATTCCGATGGTGCGGTGCACTTGGACGCCAGCGAGGCGTCCGTGGGCGATATTCTGACTGTCGAGTTTACCGATAGCTTCTGCTATGAGCTTATCGGCCATGTTGTGGAGTAGGAGAGCATCGTGGCAAACGAGAGCAATAAGGAACTGACGAGTGTCTGGACGCCCGCCAACATCGTGACGTGCGTTCGCATCGTCTTTATCCCGGTGTTCATGATCGTCTCGGCGCTGTCTCACACGAGTGTTGCCGGTACGGATTGGAGCACCTTCGACGGCCCGCTCGCCGCCGCTGCCTTCATTCTGTATGTGATCCTGTCGTGCACCGATAAGGTCGACGGTTATCTGGCGCGCTCGCGCAACGAGATCACCGACTTCGGTAAGTTCTTGGACCCTATCGCCGACAAGCTACTGGTGTTCTCGGCCCTGCTGCTGTTCTTGGATTTTGGCGCGGTGACCGTGTGGTCCGTGTTCATTATCCTGTTCCGCGAGCTGCTGGTGAGCGCCCTTCGCATGGTCGCGAGTGCGGCCGGTGTGGTCGTTGCGGCCGATAAGCTCGGCAAGTACAAGACGGCAACCACGATGGTCTCCATTTGCGGTTACCTGTGCGTTTTTGCTATGGCCGGCTTGCACCTTGGCCCGGTGGCGCTGACGCTCGGCATCTACTCGGTGTCGCGCTTCCTGTACGCCGTTGCCGTTGTCCTGACCGTTATCTCGGGCGCCCAGTACTTCTGGAACTGCCGCAAGATCGTCTTTTCGGTCTAGGTCCTGGTGGGTATGACGGACTCTTTTGAGCAGATTTCCGCACATAACGAGGAGCTGGCGCGTGATATTGTCGAGCGCGCGAGCGCTCGGGGCGTGACGGTTTCGACGGCTGAGTCGCTGACGGCGGGTATGATCGCCTCGACGATTGCCGATATCCCGGGCGCCTCGGCGGTGCTGCGTGGCGGTGCGGTGACCTATTGCGATGAGATTAAGCATCGTGTTCTTGGTGTTGAGCAGGAGACGCTCGACCGCTACACCGCGGTGTCGCATCAAACTGCGCGCGAGATGGCGTCGGGTTCGCTGGAGCTGTACCAGAGCGATATTGCAGTGAGCGCAACGGGTTATGCCGGCCCCGGCGGTGGTACTGAGGACGATCCGGCGGGCACTTTCTATATTGGCTGGGCGCATCGTTCTGCCGATGGGGGCGTGCCGGTCGTGGACTCCATTCGTTGTCGCTATGAGGGCGATCGTTCGTGTGTTCGTGCCCATGCGGTCGCGGAGGCACTGGGTCGCATTGTCTGCGTGCTCGATTCTATGGAATAGACGTGTTTTAAGGGGCCTTAGGGCCCCTTAATTGTGGAGATAGGGACCTTGGGCTAATTTGGCGTTTGTGCTGGTTGTAGACGTATTTTTGCCTGCCTTGTTCATATTTGGTCCTTTGTGGTCAAGCATTTGGTCAGTGTTTGGTAGGCATTTGGTTGGGTTTTGGAAAGACCGCCTGCATATGATTTATCTGAACGGTTGACCACGAACAGCCGTTCGTTTATTATCGATGCAGGTTGTTAAGAGGAGGGCTATTCATGGCCAAGAATTCAGGTCCCGTACGTACCGTTCATGCTCGCACGACGGGTAAAGAGCGCGATGAGATGATCGCCACCACCAAGGCTGAGATCGAGAAGAAATTCGGCCAGGGTTCCATCATGAGGTACGGCGACGGTGGTCCCGAGCTCGAGGTCGAGGCCATTCCCACGGGCGCCCTGGCCCTCGATGCCGCTCTGGGTATCGGCGGTGTGCCGCGCGGCCGTATCGTCGAGATTTACGGTCCTGAGTCCTCCGGTAAGACGACGCTTTCGCTCGAGATCTTGGCCGAGGCCCAGGCTATGGGCGGCGTTGTGGCATTTATCGATGCCGAGCACGCGCTCGATCCCACGTATGCCGCGCGCATCGGCGTGGATATCGACGAGGTGCTCATTTCCCAGCCCGATACGGGCGAGCAGGCGCTCGAGATTGTTGACATGCTCGTGCGTTCCGGCGCCATCGATGCCATCGTTGTTGACTCCGTCGCCGCGCTGACCCCGCGTGCCGAGATCGAGGGAGAAATCGGCGATACTACGGTCGGTCTTCAGGCTCGCCTGATGAGCCAGGCGCTCCGCAAGCTCGCCGGCTCGCTGTCCAAGTCTAACACGACGTGCATCTTCATTAACCAGCTGCGTGAGAAGATTGGCGTCATGTTCGGCAACCCCGAGACCACGACGGGCGGCCGCGCCCTTAAGTTCTTCTCTTCGGTGCGTATCGACATTCGCCGTATCGACAGCATTAAGCTTAAGGACGAGGTTATCGGTAACCGCGTGCGCGCTAAGGTCGTTAAGAACAAGGTAGCAGCTCCGTTCCGTTCTGCTGAGTTCGACATCATGTACGGTACGGGCATCTCTAAGGAGGGCTCGATCTTGGACATGGCTGTCGAGTGCGGCATCTGCAAGAAGATGGGCTCCTGGTTTGCCTATGGCGAGGACAAACTCGGCAACGGTCGCGAGGCCGCCAAGGCGTTCCTGCGCGAACACCCCGATTGCGCCGACGAGATTGAGCATAAGGTCCGCCTCGCCTGCGGACTTGAGTTTGATGACGATGCTCCGTCCGAGGTCGAGCTGACCGATCAGCCTGCGCCTGAGGAGTTTGATGAGCTTTACGCCATCGATGGTTCCGCTATGCTCGATGATGACGACGAGTAGCGGTTACGCTCATGTCGTATACGGTGACCGAGGCCACGGTCGTCTTTCCCGATAAGAAGGCGGCCTCCTCGTTCTCGAGCGGGTATGCGTCCAAAAAGCCTTGCGCACATATCGATTGTGAGCTTGAGGACGGTTTTGAGCGGTCCATTTGGATTCCCGTGCGGGTCGCGCGCCTGTATGTCAAAAACCGCCCCGATCTTCCCTGTGATTGGGACAACTTTCGTGAGGCGGTGCAGATCATCGAGGGTAAATGTGCACTTACCATGGTGACCGAGATGTTATCGCGCCGCGACCATGCGACGGGTGAGGTCCGTGACAAGCTGGCTCGCTACGGCTTTCACCAGCCCGCGATCGATTTCGCCGTCGAGCGCGCCACCGAGTATCGCTTTTTAGACGAGAACCGCTTTTGCTCGTACTTTATCGAGGAACGCAAGCGGCGTGGTTGGGGACAGCGTAAAATCGAGACCGAGCTCAAGCGCCGTCATGTCGTGCTCGATGACATTCCCGGTTATCCCGAGGATTATTTTGCCGTCGAAGACGATTTGGCGCGTGCGTCAGCCCTGCTCGCTAAGCGGCGTGTTCCAGAGACGCGCGGATTCGAAAAAATGGTTCGGTTTTTGATGGGCAAGGGCTTTTCGTATCACATCGCCGCCGATGCCGTTAAGGCACGTCTCGATGCCGAATGTGAGGAATGTGCGCTTTAGGCGTATGCGTTTTGTGGCCCTGCCGTTCACCGCGTTTTAGCTTCCGTACTGGGGCCATTTATTTGACAGTTGTTGTGGTTCAACGTACGATAAACACTGTCATTTGCTTTGTGATATGTGCTCATCTGTGATGAGTTTGTTTATATGTTTATCTGTATCCGACCCGCATAAGCTGCGCCCATATTACTCAAATGTCGCGAGCCGTTCGTAAGGACGGTTCGCTTTGTTGTGTAACGAATCCATAAAAAGGAGTGAGCATGCCTATCATCGCAGCGCTCGTTGGCATCGTTTTGGGTGCCATCGCCGCCATTGCCTACATGCGCACCGCCAAGCAGGGTAGTCTTCATGAGGCCGACGAAAAGATCCAGTCGGCACACGCACAGGCTGAGTCCCTGATCGGTGATGCAAAGCGTCAGGCCGAGACCCTCAAAAAAGAGGCTCTGCTCGAGGCTAAAGAGGAGATCATCAAGAACAAGCAGGCCGCCGAGGCCGAGGACAAGCAGCGTAAGAACGAGATTCGTACGCTCGAGAACCGTGTGATGCAGCGCGAGGAATCCCTCGACCGCCGCAACGACGCTCTCGACAAGCGCGAACATCAGCTGTCCAGCCAGGCCGGTCAGGTCGAGAAGCGTTCCCGTGAGCTCGAGGAGCTCTGCGCAAAGCAGACCTCCGAGCTCGAGCGTATCGCCGACCTTACCCGCGAGGACGCCCACAAGGAGCTCCTCGATAAGGTTCGCGGCGAGGTCACCCACGAGGCCGCCACGATCATTCGCGAGTCCGAGCAGCAGGTTCGCGCCGAGTGCCACAAGACCGCCCAGGAGATTCTGTCCCTGGCGATTCAGCGCTGCGCTGCCGACCACACAGCCGAGGTCACCGTTACCTCCGTGCACATTCCCTCTGATGACCTCAAGGGCCGTATCATCGGTCGCGAGGGTCGCAACATCCGGACCTTCGAGCAGGTTTCCGGCGTCAACCTCGTGATTGACGACACGCCCGAGACCGTCGTTCTTTCGAGCTTCGACCCGGTCCGTCGTGAGACCGCCCGTGTTGCCCTCGAGAACCTCATCGCCGACGGCCGCATTCACCCCGCCCGCATCGAGGAGATGTATCACAAGGCTGCCGACCTGGTTCAGCAGCGCGTGCGCGAGGCTGGCGAGCAGGCTGCCTTCGATACCGGCATTCACGACCTGCACCCCGAGATCGTCAAGACCCTTGGTGCCCTGCGCTACCGTACCTCGTTTGGTCAGAACGTGCTTCAGCACTCCCTCGAAGTCTCTGACCTGTGCGGCGTGATGGCTTCCGAGCTTGGCCTGGACGTTGTGACCGCCAAGCGCGCCGGTCTGCTGCACGACCTGGGCAAGGCAATTGACCACGACGTCGAGGGCCCGCATGCCGTCATCGGCGCCGAGCTTGCCCGCCGTTATGGCGAGAAGCCCGTTATCGTTCATGCTATCGAGGCTCACCATGCCGATGTCGACCCTAACACGGTGCTCGATGTCCTGGTGCAGGCCGCTGATGCTGTCTCTGCTTCTCGCCCCGGTGCCCGTCGCGAGTCTGCCGAGAACTACATCAAGCGTCTCGAGAAGCTCGAGGAGATCGCCAACTCCCATGAAGGCGTCGAGCGTACCTATGCCATGCAGGCTGGTCGCGAGGTCCACGTCATGGTTCAGCCGGACAAGATCTCCGATGCCCAGTCCACGGTCCTGGCTCACGATATCGCCCATCAGATCGAGGAAGAGATGGAGTATCCCGGTCAGGTGCGCGTCGTCGTGATTCGCGAGAGCCGCGCTGTCGATATCGCTAAATAACATGAGCGACGCGAACGAGCTCATCTCATTTATCGCGTCGATGTCGGGGGAGGGCAACCTTCGCGTCGAGGAGAACCTTGGCGAGGGGTATGTCCGCCTCCGCGTTTCGGAGGCCGAGCGGCGCCAGGCAAAGCACGACATTCAGCATGTCGAGGATATCGTCATCGAAATGCTCCGTAATGCTCGCGATGCTGGCGCCGACAAGGTCTATCTCGCCACGACCAAGGAAGATGGCGTCCGCACGCTTGTCTTTCTGGATAACGGTTCGGGCGTTCCACAGGATATGCAAGAGCGAATCTTCGATGCCCGCGTCACCTCCAAGCTCGAGAGCATGAAGATGGACCGTTGGGGCGTTCACGGTCGTGGCATGGCATTGTTTTCGATCAAGCAGAACACCGATGAGGCCCGTGTGGTCACGTCAGGTGTCGATCTTGGCTCGGCCTTTAAGGTGAGCGTTGCGGCCGACCGCCTCAGTGAGCGTGCCGATCAGTCCAGCTGGCCCCAGGCTGTCAAGGATGAGGACGGACGTTATGTCTGTGCTCGCGGTCCGCATAATATTATTCGCGCTGCTTGTGAGTTTGCGCTCGAGGAGTTGCGTGGTTGCGATGTCTATCTTGGTTCTCCGTCTGAGATTGCCGCGACCCTTTATGCTCAGGCGTCAAGTCGGCTCGATACGTCGCGTCTTCTGTTCATTGATGACGAGAGCGAGCTTCCAGTTGTCGACCGTTTAGGCCTTGCCTCCGATGCCGAGGACTTTATCCGTATTTGCTCGGGTTTGGGTCTTGAGATGTCCGAGCGCACGGCACATCGCATTTTGGCAGGGCAGATTAAGCCCGTTCGCGGTGTGACCGCGCGTCTGCTGCGCGAGCGTGATTCGTCCTCGCATGCGCCGGCTCCTGTCGATCTCGCGAAGGATCGTCGCGGGCTACGTATTGCCAAGGATGACATGGCACAGTTTTCGCGTGCTGTGGAGCGCGACTTTAATGACCTTGCCGCCCGGTACTATCTCAACCTTTGCGGCGACCCTAAGATTCGCGTTTCGCGTGATCGAATCACCGTGACCTTCGATCTTGCCAAAGAGGAATAGTGCCTTTACCGAGTCCACTCGGTACGATAAAGTTATTGCAGTTAAAACGTACTTTTAAACGCAGGAGTTTCTTCATGGATTGCCTGAAGGTATCAAGCAAATCATCGCCCGCGTCCGTTGCCGGCGCCATCGCCGGCATGGTCAAGGATGGTGTACCCGTCAACATCCAGTGTGTCGGCGCCGGTGCTGTCAACCAGGCCATTAAGGCCGTGGCTATCGCGCGCGGTTTTTTGATTCCAACCGGTTTTGATATTTCCTGCGCGCCCGTGTTCTCCGACATCCTCATTAACGGGGAGTCGCGCACGGCCATCCGCCTTTCTATCTACGTTCACCAAATCAATCGAGCTGCTATGGATAACGTCGTCATGGATGATGTTAAGCCTGTGGCATAGCTTCTGCTTGCCTCGTTTCGCTCCCCATCGTTAGGACTTATGCACATGGACCAGCGTTCCGTACGCGATATTCTTGCCGGTAAAACCTACTTTATCCGCACCTTTGGCTGTCAGATGAATCAGCACGACTCCGAGCGTGTGAGCGGTCTGCTTGATTCGTATGGCTGCCTCATGGCGCTCGATCCCGAGCATGCCGATATCGTTGTGTTCATGACGTGCTGTGTGCGCGAGGCCGCCGATACTCGCCTATACGGTCAGTGTAATTCCTGCAAAAGCCTGCCGCCTTCGCCTTCGGGCAAGCGCGTGGTTGCCGTTGGTGGTTGCATCGCGCAGCGCGATGGCGAGGGTCTGCTCACCAACGTCGATAACGTCAATGTCATCTTTGGCACGCATTCCATCGCACATGTGGCCGAGCTCATTGCCGAGGCGTTCCTGGACGGCAAGCGTCATATCCGCACCAATGAGCATGAGGATACGGATGCCATGAGTATGCCGTGGCACCGTGAGACGCAGTATCACGCCTGGGTGCCCATCATGACGGGCTGCAATAACTTCTGCACCTACTGCATCGTGCCGTACGTGCGCGGTCGCGAAAAGAGCCGCCCCTTCGAGGAGATTGTCGACGAGGTGACCGGTTTGGTGCGCCAGGGCGTGCGTGAGATTACGCTGCTGGGCCAAAACGTTAACTCATATGGCCGCGATTTGTTTGGTAAGCCGCGCTTTGCCGACTTGCTGCGCGCCGTGGGCGATACGGGCGTCGAGCGCATCTTCTTTACGTCTTCGCATCCCAAGGACCTGCTGCCCGAGACCATCGACGCCATGGCCGAGACGCCTGCCGTTATGCCGCAGCTGCACCTGGCCGTCCAGTCAGGTTCGACGCGGATCCTCAAAGAGATGAATCGCCGTTATACACGCGAGGACTATCTGGGCCTGGTCGATCGCATTCGCAACCGCATGCCCGACATCGCGCTCTCGACCGACATTATCGTTGGCTTCCCGGGCGAGACTGAAGATGACTTTGAGCAGACGCTCTCACTTGCCGAGACGGTCCGCTATGCTCAGGCCTATACCTTCATCTATTCCAAGCGCGCCGGTACCCCGGCCGCCGAGATTGATGATCCTACGCCGCATGAGGTTATTCTCGAGCGTTTCAACCGCCTGGTTAAGGTTATCGAGACCACGGCACACGAGTATAACCAGGGTGAGCTTCATACTGTGGTTCCGGCGCTCATTGAGGGAACGAGCAAAAAGAATGACGCGGTGCTACTGGGCAAGAGTCCCAAGAATCAGACCGTGCATGCGCCTATCCCAGAGGGTTACAGCATCGACCAGCTTGTTGGCAAGATCGTTGATGTTGACGTTGACGTTGCCAAGACCTGGTATTTGTCTGGCTCCGTTGTGGGCGAGCCGCGCTAATGGTTGCTCCCGGGGCAGGTCTTTCCGCCGTTGCGATCGTTGGTCCGACGGCGGTAGGTAAGAGTGATGTTGCCGACCGTTTGGCCGCTCGTCTTTCGTCCGAAGTGCTGTCGTGTGATGCGATGCAAATCTATCGCGGCATGGACATCGGTACCGCAAAGATGGCGCCCAATGAGTGTACGGCGCCGCTGCGTCTCGTCGACATTGTTGAGCCGGGTGTGGCGTACTCTGCGGCGCTTTATCAGGCTGACGCTCGCGCACATGTTGAGCGTTTGCTTGGCGAGGGCCGCCTACCGGTGTTTTGCGGGGGCACAGGCTTGTATCTCAAGGCCGCCCTGGATGAGATGGATTTTCCCTCGGGCGAGCTTGAGGACGATCGTCGCGCGGGGTATCAGGAACTTGCCGAGCGTATTGGCGAGGAAGAACTGCATGCTCTGCTTGCCGAGCGCGATCCAGAATCGGCTGCTGTTATTCATCCCCATAACGTGCGCCGTGTGATTCGTGCGCTCGAGATGCATGATGATGGTATCTCCTATGCAAAGCAAAAAAGTCAGTTTAGTGTTCCGCGCGAGCATTATCATGCCCTATGGTTTGGTCTGACGCGTAATCGTGAGGTGCTCTACGAGCGCATTAACCTGCGTGTCGATCTGATGTTTGAACAGGGTCTTGTTGATGAGGTTCGCGGTCTTATGGACCAGGGGCTGGGAGATACCCTGACTTCGATGCAGGCAATTGGCTATAAAGAGATCATCGATGCTTTCAATGGCGTGACGAGCATGGATGAGGCTCGCGAACTCATTAAGATGCGTTCGCGTCGCTATGCCAAACGTCAGCTTTCGTGGTTTAAGCGCGATGACCGTATCGCGTGGTTTGATATGGATGAATGTACGATCGATGAGGTCGTTGCTGATATCCTGCATCGTATTGAGGCTGTCTAATGGCTCGTTTCCCCCTTGTTCCCACGGCACCCGAGCCCGAGCGTGCCATTTTGGTTGGTGTTGAGTGGCGCGACAATGCATGGCCACTCGATCGATCGCTCGATGAGCTGGAGCGCCTTGCCCACACGGCTGGTGCCCAGTGCGTGGCTCGCTTGTCTCAGCGTTTGGTAAAGCCGTATCCCAAATCATTTATCGGTTCCGGTAAGGTAGAGGAGCTGTGCGGTCTGGTACATCGCATGGATGCCGATGTCGTTATTTTTGACGACGACCTGACGCCCTCGCAGCAATCCTATTTGGAGAAAGCCGTGGGCGAGCCGGTAAAGATTATCGATCGTACGGCACTGATCTTGGATATCTTTGGCCTGCATGCTCAGACGCGTGAGGGACGCCTACAGGTACAGCTGGCGCAGCTTCAATATCTGTTGCCTCGTCTGCGCGGCATGTGGAGCCATCTCGCCAAGGAACAGACGCGCGGCGGCATCGGCTCACGCTTTGGTCAGGGCGAAAGTCAGCTCGAGGTCGACCGTCGCCTCATTCGTAATAAGATCGCTGCGCTTCGTCGTGAGATCAAGCAGGTTGAACAGCGTCGTGATGTTCAATCCAAGAGTCGTATTGAGTCACCGGCGTTTCGCGTCGCGTTAGCCGGTTATACCAATGCCGGTAAATCGACGTTGCTCAATCGCCTGACCGGCTCTACGGTACTTTCGCAGGACAAGCTGTTTGCTACGCTCGACCCGACGACGCGTTCGTATCGCCTGCCCGGCGGTCGCGGAATGACGATTACCGATACCGTCGGCTTTATTCAAAAGCTGCCGCATGGTCTTGTCGATGCCTTTAAATCGACGCTGTCCGAGGTGTTGGGTGCCGATCTAATTCTCAAAGTCGTAGATGCGTCTGACGAGGACTATGAGCGACAGCTGGAGGCTGTCGACCGCGTGCTTGATGAGATCGGCGCCGGAGAGCGCCTAACGCTGACCGTATTCAATAAAATCGATCTTCTCGATAGCGTTGATCGATTAAGTTTCCGTTGTCGTTTTCCGGAAGCCGTTCTGTTCTCGGCCCAAACGGGCGAGGGGCTCGACGATCTCGTCGATCGCATTGCTCGCGAGGCAGCTGCCACCGATGTACTGCTTTCAGCCGACATTCCATATCGTGAAGGTGCGCTCATTACACTCGTGCATGAGCAGGGGACCCTTTTGCATGAGGAATATCTTGAGGATGGCGTTCGTATTGTGGCGAAACTGCCGGCTCGTATTGCACCGCGGCTCGAGCGTTATCGCACTGAGTAGGCGAGCTCCAAAATGCCCAGTATGATGGGCTGATGCAGTAGATAAAAGGGGAGTGCATGACGTCCAAGGCTGGCGAGCGCCGGCAGGGGGTTGGCGTAGGCCCAGCTTAGGGCGGTCTTATCGATTCCCTGCGCTATATGTGCGGCGAAGTATCCTGCAAGATACATAAAGATAAACGGGATGATGGGGTAGTAATCACCTGAAACAAACCCAAGGCTCGGAAATCCTAGCCACGCCAGGTAGGGGACAGGGTAGATCGTTTTGGGGATACTCCAGGTGAGGGCGAACAACACAAGGCATAGGGACATGCCCCATCTAGGCGATATCTTCTTAAGGACGGGATCGGTCAACGCCACGATGCCGGTACATGCGGCCATGCAGTAGATGATGCCAAAATTAACCGAATCGTCTACTGAGACAAGTGTTGTTGCCAACCAGACGACGAGTGCTGCTAAGGCGTATTTGGCGGCACGTTTGATATTGTTGCGCGAAAGGGTGCACATCCAACCCGCGATAAACAAAAATACCCAGCTGATGCTTGCGCGCCAGATGTCTTGAAAGACAGTCTGGGTAAACCAGGGCATATCCCAACCGTACAGGTAGGCGAGATCGTAGCAAGCGTGAAAACCTGCCATTGAAATCATCGTAAACCCGCGGACGGCATCAAAGATGGTGATGCGTTTTTGCATTACGAGAACCGGCGCATCAAGCCGACGACTTTGCCCAAGATAACGGGATTCGTTGCATAGATAGGCTCCATGGTGTCATTCTCGGGCTGCAGGCGTACGCGTCCCTGCTCCTTGTAGAACGTCTTGACGGTCGCTGAACCATCAATCATGGCCACGACAATTTCGCCGTTCATGGCACTCTTTTGTTCACGGACGATGATGTAATCGCCATTGAAGATGCCGACATTGATCATTGAGCTCCCATGCACCTCAAGGATGAAGGAACCCTGATCAGTGGCGATTTCGGTCGGGATAGTAAAAGTGTCTTCGATATTCTGCTCGGCCAGAATGGGAATCCCGGCCGCGACGCGACCAACGAGCGGTAGCGAGACCGTTCCGCGAGGTGCGGTGGGCTCGTCAGATTTAGAAATTGAGACAGAGGAACCGTCCTCGTTAAAGAGTTCCAGGGCGCGCGGTTTGGTGGCATCGCGCTTGAGTAGCCCGCGCGCCTCCAGGGCAGATAGATGGGCGTGCACGGTGCTGGGGGAGGAGAGGCCCACGGCAGAAGCCATCTCGCGCACGCTGGGCGGATAACCCTTCTCCTGCTGATATTCCTTGATGAAGTCGTAAATTTGCTGCTGACGCTTGGTAATTTTGCGAGCCATCAGGGCATCCTCTCTACCCATGTCAAACAAATGTTCGAATTTTGCTTGACAGGAACAACTGTTCGAAGATAATAATAACCGAACATTCGTTCTCGCGCTAGACATTTTTGTCCGCGCGGCTTGATAAAACTGTTCTCAGCAAAACACGCGAGAGGAGAACATGATGAACGCAACGAATATGGTCCAGGGAAACCTCGCCCTTAAGCTCGAGACACCTGCAGAACCCACTTTTACGGTTGTTCAGGGTGGCCGCTCCGGCTTTCAGCCTTTGACCGTAAAGCCTGCTCGCAATCAGCAGACTGTAGTCGCGCCGGCCCGCGTTGCCCTGAAGGTTCCGACGGTTGTCGCCGTTGCCGTTGCGCTTACGCTCTTCTTTGTCCTCGCCACGTCGGTCTTTAGCGCTCGTCACGCCGCGTATGCCGAGTCCGTTTCCAATGTTACCTACGAGACCATTCGCGTTCAGCCTGGCGATTCTCTTTGGTCGCTTGCCGAGGAATATCCAATCGAAGGCCTTTCCACTCAAGAGACTTCCGACATAATCCGTAACGTCAATCATCTGGAGCATGGTTCGCTCGCCGCCGGTGCGCATCTTAAGGTTCCTGCTCGTTCGTAATCATTATCGCGCTGCGCATGGTACCCTTGTTATCGTTTAAGAGGAGGTACTATGCGCTGTCCCAAATGCGGCAAGGCACATACCCGCGTCGTTGATTCCCGTATGCAGGAGTCAAATAACACCATTAAGCGCCGTCGCGAATGTTGCTCGTGTAACTACCGCTTTACAACGTTCGAGCGATGCGAAGACCCAATTGAGGTCATTAAGTCGGACGGAACTAAGCAGCGGTTCGATCGCAATAAGCTGCTCGTCGGCTTGATGCGCGCCACCATCAAGCGTGATATCGACACTAAGAAGCTCAATGAGATTATCGACGACATCGAGGTCGAGTTGCGCTCTCGCACGCTGACGGCCGTCACGTCGCATGAGTTGGGTGATATGGTGCTCAAACGCTTGGCCAAGATCGACAAGGTGGCGTACATCCGCTTTGCCTCGGTCTACCGCGATTTCAAAGACGTCGATGAGTTTCTGCAAGAGCTCGACAAGCTAAGGTGATTCCATGTCCAATATTACCGTTAACATAAAGCGTCTCGACCCCACCGTCGAGCTTCCCAAATACGCCCATCCCACCGATGCCGGCTTGGATCTGCGTTCCAACGAGGACTGCGTCCTGAAGCCCTTCGAACGCCGTCTGGTCTCTACTGGGCTGGCCATCGCCCTACCCGATGGCTACGCCGGCTTCGTCCAGCCCCGCAGCGGCTTGGCCATCAAGCAGGGTCTGTCTATAGTCAACACGCCGGGCCTCATCGACGCCCACTACCGAGGAGAACTCAAGGTTATCCTCATCAACCTAGACCCCACGAACAACATTCAAATCAACAAAGGCGACCGCATAGCCCAACTCGTCATCCAAGAAGTCCCCACGGTCAACCTCGTAGAAGTAGAAGAACTAGACAAAACCGACCGAGGCAAAGGAGGCTTCGGCTCCAGCGGCGTCGCCTAGGGGCGCTCGTATCCCTCCCGCCCGCCTCTCACACATATCATTCCATGCTCAAACATTCTCGCTTCGCTTCGCTCGCTGCGAAACTGCGCGTGGAACGATATGTGTGAGAGGCGGGCGGGCGGCTACTCGCTTGAAACAATATTTACTTTTCTAGTAAGCCGACGCTACAAAGGAATCGTCCCTTTGTAGCGTCGGCTTACCGTATTTATATTTTCTGGTTCCCCTTTGCAGATTTTACTGGTGGGGAATCTGGTATAGCTGCTAGTACGTTAACGCAGCTAGCCTGCGGGAGGCCCTATATATCGTCCCGCGCGCAGTTTCGCAGCGAAGCGAGAATGTTTGAGCACGGGATGATATATAGGGCCTCCCGCAGGCTAGCGGACATTAAGACCCTAGCGGATATGCGCAGGTTTTCCGCCCCAGTAGAAGCGGCAGAAGGCTCGTTTGCGCTTTTGGGGTTTGCCTACGAGCTCCATGGTAGCGATGGCTATGTCTTCGGCAGCGTGGGGGCGGCGTAGTACTTCGCCGTTGATGAGTAGGGCTTTGAGTGATTCGGGGTGGTCGTGCAAGTGACGTAGGGTTACGATGAGTTCTCGTGCGGTTGTGACATGCATGCTGGCGCCCATTCCGGTGAGCATGGTGGTGTTGGCCTTTTCTTGACCGTATGATTTGCCCAGCAGAATCATCGGCAGATGCGCGCACAGGCACTCAGTGACGGTGAGTCCGCCCGATTTGAGGATTGCCAGATCGCAGCCGTGCATGAGGGCCGCCATGTCGTCCACGTAGTCCAGAACCGTGACGTTTTCGAGCTTCATGGCGTCGAAGAGCGTCTTGAGGCGGGTGGCGTATTCCTCATCCTTGCCCGGCAAAAAGACAAAGTGCATGTCCTCAAAGCTGCGTAAGAAGGGGAGCGTGTGGTCCATCGCTGCTCGGAAACGCACGTATGGTTGGGGTAAACTGGCGCCGGCCATCACCAATACGACGGTTTTGTCTATGGGGAGATTGAACTTGCTGAGCTCATCTTCGCGTTTGTAATCAGTATCGAAACCGGCTCGAATGGGGATGCCCGTTATGCGGATCTTTGACTCGGGAACCTTGCGCGGGCGCAGCGTTTCGGCCATAAACTCGTTGGCCACGCAGAACAGGTCGGTGTCCTTGTGGGGCCAAAAGCCTTCGACTTCATAGTCTGTTGGTACGCAGATGACCGGATAATCTATACCCGTGATGACACGGGCGCCCACGGCAACATTGGCTGCTGTGATGTGCGTTGCGACCACGGCTATGGGCCTGCGGGTCCGGACGTATTCGTTGAAGGCGGGGAACATAATTCGTGACCATGCTGTGCCGCCACCCCAGAGAAGATGTCCTGTAAGCGTATATCGCCAGGTTAGGTCATATATGGGACGCGTGGCGCCGGTAAACGAAGCTGCTGTTTTATTACCATCGAACCTAATGCGTCCAAAATCGAGGATATCCAGGACTTCAATTTCAACATCCTCAGGGATTCCCTTGGTGCCGCGGATAAGGTCAAATGCTTGTGCAATCGCGTTGGCGGCGGCTTTGTGGCCCGATCCAACCGATGCGTGCACAATGGTTACCAGGGATTTTTGTGCAGGTGAAACGGTCATTTGCTCCGGTTGGGGAATGGCTTGCATGGGCAGGGGAGCGCTATTGCCCGTCTGCGTTTGATCCATCGATAACTCCCCTTCAGCTTTGTTACGCGATTTATCATTGTAGTGCATGAGTGTCATGTTCACGTAAATTTGGGTATGAGCGCAAAGAACGGCAATGTATCGACGAGAGGATATTCCATGACTACCGATCAGCCGATTGATGTTGCGATTATCGGTGGAGGCCCCGCGGGCTATGCTGCCGCCATTTACGCTGCGCGTGCCAACCTGACGACGACTGTGATTGAGCAGGGTATGTCGGGTGGCCAGATTGCCACAACCAACGAGGTCGAGAACTATCCGGGCATTCCGCTCTTGAGTGGCGCTGAACTCGGCGAGCGTTTTCAGCAGCATGCGGAGGGCCTGGGAGCACAGGTTACATGGAGCATGGTTACGGGTATCGATTACGATGCCGATGCAGCGCTGTTTACGGTGCATCACGATATGGGCGATACGCTGGCCTCGAGCGTTATCGCTTGCATGGGTGCCACGCCGCGTCCGGCAGGTTTCGCTGGCGAGGATACCTATCGCGGTCGTGGCGTTTCATATTGCGCAACATGTGACGGCATGTTCTTCCGCGGCAAACAGGTCTTTGTAATCGGTGGTGGCAATTCGGCATGCGAAGAAGCGCTGTTCCTGTCAGACATTGCCAGCAGTGTGACCATCGTGCTGCGCCGCGACCAGTTTCGTGCGCCTGATGGTGTTGTTCAGAAGGTGCTCAAAAAGGACAATATTACAGTTAGGTACCAAACTAGTATTGTGGAGCTTTCGGGCGAAGCCATGCCAACAACGATCGCCTTTAAGGACAATGCATCCGGGAAAATTCATACTGAGTCATTTGAGCCCGGCTCGTTTGGCATCTTTGTCTTTACCGGAACGCAACCCCATACCGAGCTTGTTGAGCATTTAGTCGATCTGGCGCCTGATGGCGGCATTCTGACTGATGAATCCATGGCGACACGCACGCCAGGTCTATTTGCTGCTGGCGACATCCGTTCCAAACGCTTACGCCAGGTTGTGACCGCCGTTTCTGACGGAGCCATAGCAGCAACTAGCGCATACGCGTTTCTCCGCGGATAAGTACGATAATATATCTTATGTAAGGTTGCTATCTTTAAACAAAGTGGTTGGACGGTGCATCAATGTGCTGTCCAACCACTTTTACTTTCCAGCTATATGGTATGCAAAACTAGATAACCTAGAATACAATATATAAAATGAACGGAGGACCTTTATGAACCACGTTAAACACGTTATTCCGATGTCCGATTCGTCGGTCAGCATTAAGCCTGAGGATATTCAGCCCACTGTGCTGCCCGATGCATTTATTCAGTCCGATATCGTGCGCAAACTCAATACGTTGAGTCTGCCGCGCTATGACCAGTTGCCCAATGTGACGCTCTACCGCGACCAGGTCATTGAGTATGTTGCGCTGTGGATGGAGCCGCTGTCCATTTGCGTTGAGCAGCCTGTCATTACGCCATCGATGATCAATAACTACGTGAAGGTCGGCCTGGTGCCTGCTCCGGTCAAAAAGCAATATGGCCGCGAGCAGATTGCCCGCCTGATCGCTATCTGCATCTTTAAGCAGGTGCTGCCCATTGCTGCGGTGCAGGCACTCTTTAACATTCAGCGTTTGAGCTACGATGCCCCGACGGCCTTTGATTATGTGGTCGATCAGCTCGAGGCATCGATTTGTTCGGCGTTTTCTGTCGAGCAGACGCCGGTTCCCGATACGGCGCATCAGGTAACGCGTGAGTCGCTGCTTGTGCGCAGCGCCGTATCGTCCTTCGTTTCGAAGGCGTACCTGATGAGCTATCTCAAGTTCAACGGGTTTAATAGCTAGCCGACGTATAAAACGGGCGGGACAAAGAGCCATCTGTCGCTTTGTCCCGCCCGTATTTTTGCTTGGTTGGACTTTATTTGCCCGAAGCTACGCCCATGCCGTAGCCGATGATGAGGCCGTGCATCTCGGCGTAATAGGAATCCAGGCCGTTGCAGGGCATGATGATGGTCTTGGAGCCGGGCCAATGCTCAATAATGCGATCGGCCAACGCCTGGGCGCCCGATGCGTTCTCCACATGGTCGATAATGACCTCACCGCCCGTAAAACCCTCGGCTTCCATAGTGTCGATGATCTTGTTGAGCATCTTCTTTTCGCCACGCGTGTGCCCCACGAGTTCGATTTTACCGGCCTCACTCGCCGTGCCCAAAATGCGGATATTGAGCTTGTTGGCAATGACGCCGGCTGCCTTAGGGATACGTCCGGCTTTGGCCAGGTTTTCGTAATTGCACAAGCTGAAGAGGATTTTGCTGTTCTGTTCAAGGCTATCGAAGTATGCGCAAGCGTCCTCGAATGAGACATTTGGATTGCTTGCAAGATAGCGGTCGAACAGCAGAAAAATGAGGTCCATTTTGCCGCCAGCTGCGCGTGAATTGACTAGATGAATCTGTCGGTCGGGCTCCTCGGCAAGAACCATATCGCGAGCCGTGGCTGCCGCGTTGTAGCTGCCCGACACGCCCTCAGAGATCGGCATGCAGATGGTCTTGTCTGCCAATTTGAAGAGCTCGGCCCACTCCCCTACGCTGGGACAAGCGCTCGAAGAAGCGTTCGTCTCCGCCTGAACAGCGCAGTTGAGCTCATGAACATCGAGCGAAAGGTCATCGACGAATTCACGCTCCCCCACTCGAATTTTCAGGGGCGCAAATGCAAAGGTGGTATGGGGCGCGGTCGGTTGCCAATCGCGGAGGTTGCAGCTTGAATCTGAGATAAGTGCCCAGCTCATAGAGGGTCCTTTCTAATTGTTCCCTAACAATTATAGCCATCTTGCAGACCGATTGGGCCGCTATCTAGTATTCAAAACTAGATAGCGGCCTGCACGAAAGGCAAAAGAATGGACCCCATGACTCAAAGCCACGAGGTCCACATTCACACGCTGTGTAAGATGACTTAGTAGCGCACGAAAATGTAGTTGTTGTTCATGCCGGCGGCAACGGAGCTGATGATGACGCCCGTTTTGTAGTCGGAAGCATGGATCATCTGGCCGTTGCCAATGTAGATGCCGGTGTGGTAAGAGTTAACCACGACGTCACCAGGCTGGGGATCGGACACGCGGGTCCAGCCCATAAAGGTGCCCGTGGTGCCCAGGCGGCAATAACGGCCCGTGAGGCAATAGCTTACAAAACCGGAGCAGTCAAAGCTGTTCGGACCAATGCCGCCCCAAGAGTAAGCGTATCCGAGCTTGCTGTAGGCGCGCGAAACAACGGAACCGCCGTCAACGGACTGGCTCGGTGCGGAAGGCGTCGGAGTCGGAGCGGGCGTCACGGGCTGCGGCGTGGGCGCGGGCGCAGGCGCGGGCGTGTTGCCGCCGCCGTTGTTGGTCGTACCGCCACCATTGTTGGTGTTTTCGGTCGTACCGGCGGTATCGTTGCTCACCGTGGCCTTTTCGGCGGTGCTGGCATTAATGCCAGCCTGCAGCGCGGCGTTGGCCTCGGCCTCGGCAGCGAGCTCGGCCTGCAGCTGCGAATCCAGGGAGTTCACGACACTCTGAGCCTCGGCCTGCTGGGCATTGAGCTCGTCGACCTTCTTCTGCGTCGCGGCGACGTTCTCCTCCTGCTCGGCCTGCTTATCGGTGAGCTGCTGCTTAAGGTCCTTGACCTCCTGAATGGTTTGGGCCTGCTTGTCGGACACCTTACCGTAGTAGAAGAGACGGTTGAGCATATCGCCCAGATCGTCGACGCCCGTCAGAACCTGAAGAAGGCTCAGGCCGCCGGTCTTGTACTCACCGGCAACGTAGTTGGAAAGCTTTGCCTGACCTTCGGCAATCTCTTGCTCCTTTTGCGTAATCTCGCCTGCAGTCTGATCAAGCTCCTGCGTCTGTGCGGAGAGTTCATCATGAATTTGCTGGGTTTGCGTGCCAATCTGCTCGAGTTTAGTACGAGCAGCGGCAAGGTCGGATGCAGTATCGGCGTAGGCAGGAGCCGCGAGGCCCAAGCCCAAAACACAAGCGAGGGTTGCCGTAGCAGCGCAGCGTGCCATGTTTTTGTGCGTGTTTGCTGTGCGCATGTAGCTTCCTTTCCAGTAACTAAGGGTAACGGCTAGTCCACCGTCACCAGGCTAAAGAGCTCCACATCGTCATCAGACGCCGTGAGCTTCTCGCGCGGTTTGAGAAACGCAAGCTCAAGGATACAACCGTAACCGACAAGCTTTGCGCCCATATCTCGCACCAGTTTACCTGTTGCCTCGACGGTTCCGCCCGTCGCGACCAAGTCGTCCAGAATCAACACGGTATCTTTAGAGCTGATAGCGTCGGCATGGATCTCAATTGAATCGGTGCCGTACTCGAGCTCGTAGCTCTGGCTCACGGTCTCGCGCGGCAGCTTGCCCGGTTTACGTGCGGGAACAAAGCCAGCGCCAAGGGCTACAGCCACCGGTACGCCAACCATAAAGCCGCGAGCCTCGGGACCCACGACCTTGGTGATTCCCATGCCGGCAAAGTGCTCGGCGAAGGCATCGGTCATGGCTTTGAGCGCCTCGGGATTGCCAAAGAGCGGTGTGATGTCTTTAAAGATGACTCCGGGCTCGGGATAGTCGGGGATATCGACGATTTGAGATTCGAAGTCGTACATTGCATGACCTTTCAATGGGTTGCCGAAATTTCAGCAGCGGTTATATGCCCGCGGTGGCGGTGCCGGATTGCGAAGGGGCGACGACCTTGAGCGGCTTTACGAGAGAATCCTCGTGCGAAGCCGGCGCGGCTATCTCTTCGTTTTTGGCCTTGGTGGACTCGGAGCGAGTGATTTCCTCATCGAGTGCATCGATGTCGGCGTCCTCGACCACGGCGTTGAGCGACTCAAATACGCGGTTCTTGAGCAGCGCAGTGTGCACACCTTCTGTCAGGTCGTGAAGCTTCTTAAACGCACGCTCGAGCTTGGCGTCGCGCTCGTCATCGGAGGTATCCATTCCGAGCATGCTCACGAGCACCTGCTCAAACATTGAGGACTCGCGGTTGGCGGAAGACACGTACTGACGCAGGTTGCGGGGCTCGATATGGAAGCGTGACAGCTCGGAGCAGTAGCGGATGATCGGAAAATCGCGACCATCAACAAGCTCGCGATTCTGCGGAGTCTTGATGATGCGAATGAGATCGTTCTCGGCGAGCGAGCGGATAAACGAAATCTCGACGCCCAGCATATCGGGAATGGTCTCGATGGGATGCAGCTTTTGCTTAGTCTCCTTGGGCTCCGTCTTGAGCGGAACATCGGACAGCAAGCCCACCTCGTAGGCGAGCGTTGACAGGTCCGTGGCGTTTTCCAAGCGCTGCTTAATCACGTTGAGCGGCATGTAGCGGGTCTTCTGCAAGTGCAGAATGACCTCCAGGCGATCAACGTCCTCCTTGGAGTACTGACGGTATCCCTTTGGCGTACGATGAGGGGTAATGAGCCCCTCATCCTCTAGAAATCTAATTTTTGAGTTCGAAAGATCGGGGTATGCGCCTCGAAGTAGGTTGACGACTTGGCCGATACTCAGATAGTTGCGTTCGGCCATGCCCTACTCACCGGTTTCGATGCGCTCCGGCGTGCTCTCGTGGTAGATGAGCGTAAACGTACCGATCTGGACGGAAGAACCGTCGTGCAGCGGGGCTGCATTGACGATGGCACCGTCGAGCCAGGTACCATTGAGCGAGCCCAAGTCCTCGATGCGAGCGCCGAGGCCCTCGCGAATAATGCGCGCGTGGCTGCGCGAAACGGTCATGTCATTGAGGAAGATGCCGTTCGCAGGATCGCGACCGATGGTGGTCACGTCGTCCTCGAGCTCAAAGGCGGCGCCAGTCTGCGGACCCTTGACGATGGACAGAACGGGGGCGGTGATGCGCACGTTGGCCATGAGGTCGGGAACGGTGACGTCGCTTGAAGGCACGCGGAATACGCAGGTAGCGTCAGCAGTCTTATCATTCTGAGGCATATTGTTAACCATGTTGTCCATGACAACCCCTAACTTATCGCGGACGTGCCGCAAATAATGAACCGTACGTAATCATACCCCAACGAATCAGTCTTCGATTTCAGGGTTCAGAAAGTCGATGTCCTCGTCCTCGGGATGCGTGAGAGCTTGTTTAATGGCCGCTCCGCCCTTAATGGAGTAGATGACAGCCGTGAGCATGGAGAAGATCACGCCGCCGTACACAAAGAAGATGCCGAGAGGCACCGAGCTTCCGTTGAGGCCCGGGAAGGCCGTGAAGGTTGAAGATAAAAGGTGCAGGCCGTCAATAACGGGGAAACCGAGCAGCATGAGTGAGAAGCCGGTCATGAGCAGCGCTGTGGCAATCTTTCCGGGGAAGACGACATCGATGGGGCGACGGTGATAATGACGCACGATAAGCGTGCCGATGCCCAGATAGATGTCGCGGCCAATAATGAGCACGCAGACCCAGATGGGCAGCTCTCCGCGGACCACCAGTCCCAGCACGCCGGTGAACAGCAGCGCACGGTCGCAAATGGGATCCATGACCTTGCCGAGCCATGAGACCGTCTTAGTCATGCGGGCGATCTGACCGTCCATCCAGTCGGTGGAGGCGGCGACGGCGTAGATAACGATGGCGATGACGCGATTGTTATCCGTCACAAACAGGTACAGAAATACCAGGGTGAGGATCAGGCGCGTAAAGGTGATGAAATTGGAGATCGTAAAGATCTTATTCGACGGGTAATCGGAAGTGCCGATAAGCTCCTTTTTGATCTTCTTTTTGATGCCCACAGGACTCCCCCGCTGGTTAATGACAAAACTTTCGATACTATACCCGTTCCGGCGATGTCTATCCAGCGCAGCCATAGAGAGTCCAGACATGTGGAGGGCGCCCTGGGCTGCGCTGGATTCTGCATTTGTGTACATCAGCCTCCAAAAGCGGCATTTTTCGGCATCTTTGGTGGCTGGTGTACACGTTTTGATTCGGTGATTACATCGATCGGGAAAGTTGTTGCTTTAAGCAAATGCGTGCGGGTCGAGATTGGCTGGCACCAAAAGAGCCCATCGGCCGTTACGGCTTCGTTAGAAACGCGCCCCACCATGAATGGTGAACCCAAAAG
>CBCTFW010000006.1:0-127616 GCA_965146285.1 uncultured Collinsella sp. | reverse complement strand
TGGTATACGGGTGCATCATCGACGTCTTCAATACAGAAAATATCAGTGCGGAGTGTTCGAACCCGGCGGCTCGGCTAAGACTGTTGTACCCGACAAGAAGCGCGATCCGCTGCAGGTGCTCGTGGATAAGTTCAATGAGCAGTGGGCGGGCAACTTCACTGAGGGAGACCGCGTGGTGATCGATACGCTGTGGAAGCGTATTGCTGACAACCCGCAGGTCGCCGACACCATCCGTCGCGACGGCAGACAAGTTTTCGAATCTAGTCTGTTGCCCAAGGTGTTCGATGAGGAGGCTCGCCGCGCCTATGTGGAGAACACGGACTCCTTTACCAGCCTCTTTGAGGACAGTGAGAAGTATCGCGCCATGATGAGCGCCATCGGGCAGTTGCTGGTGGAGAAGTTCAAGTAGACGATGAGGACTAAGAGCAAGGTGGGCTTAGCATGACAAAAAATCAGTCAGATTACTTTCAGGCAAAACATCCGTGGTCTGAGACCAAGGATGATCTTCTGGCATGCTATCTAACGCCTTTTTTCACTAAGGTGTATCGACCTTCACGGAACGGCATTCTTTATATCGATGCTTTTGCTGGTGCGGGTTTATTTGCCGATGGCAGTAAAGGATCTCCCTTGATTGCCCTTTCTAAGTATTTTGCAATTGCAAAGAAAAATCGTTCAAAGACGCCCATCCAGTTCATTCTTAGTGAATCCAACGCGGAATCTAGAAAGCATCTCGAATCGACATTTAACGAAGCAAAGGGAGCTAGCGGCTATATCAAGCCGCCAATTATCGTTTCCAGTTGCGAGGATGCTATAAGACGGGCACAACAAACTAGCGTTTGTGGGGGTGGTAAGCCCTCAACAGTCTTCTATTACATCGATCCATTCGGGGTTAAAGACCTACGACTCGATCTTCTAACTAATTCGCCTAATATGGCTCACACGGAGGCCCTGGTCAACTTCAATAGTTTTGGCTTATTCCGCGTTGCCTGCGCTGCCATGAAAGTGCCACTGTCACTTCCAAATGAAGTTGAACTGCCGGAAGACGACTTTAATGAGCTCACGAAAGCCAGCGTTTGGGTTGAGCGTCTGAATGCCTGCATCGGAAGTGGTGACTGGAAAGAAGTGGTCGTTCGTTATAAGGCTGGAGAGATTGACGCTTGGCAGGCTGAACATGCGCTCTCGGAACTCTTTTGCAACAACGCGCGTTCTTACTATAAGTATGTAACGAATATGCCTATCAAAGATATGAGTAAACGCGTTAATGTCGGTGGGCTCGTCAAATATAGAATGATCCATATGACCAATAGCCCAGACGGTTGCGTTCTGATGAACGATAACATGATTAAGCGCAACCTCGACCGGCAATGCAAGCAGTTGGGATTGTTTGCGGTGGATGTTGATGGTCGTAATGTTGAGACTGCCGTAATTGCGGCCAAGGCCAGTGATTTTGTCCAGCATATGCCCGTTCACCAAAACATGAAAATGGGTGATATTGCTGCCACGTTGATTTCCGAGTGCGGAGTCTTTGACAGAAGCAATACTATTTTGAAGACCTATGTGGGCCCAATGATTGAGGAAGGTGTTCTTGAGCGTGCGGTCAAGTTCACTTTGAAAGGAAAGCCAAAAAAGAGCTTTGCGCTCAAAGACGAGGTTTATCGAGCAAGATGAGTGCTTAGGTCGGTCGTATCTTTGGTGTGAGGAAGTTCAGCGAGAAGAGAATTAAAGAACAATGGAACAACTTGGGCACATATATCGAAAAAGTATGCTCTACCGTACAAAAGTTGAATATGGCGATTGGGCGATGAATCATGTGCAAGGCTGTTCGCATGGATGCAATTTTCCATGCTATGCATATTTAATGGCAAAACGTTTTGGGCGTGTCAAAACATACGAGGAATGGCGGCGGCCGAGCCTTGTCGACAACACTTTGGATCTGCTGCGCAAAGAGTTGCCGCGTTATTGTGATGAGATAAAACAGGTTCAACTGTGCTTTACAACCGATCCTTTTATGCTCGGATATCCAGAAGTTGGCAGTATGAGCTTGGGTGCAATTGAGCTCATTAACGAGTACGGTAAGCCGTGCAGCATTCTGACGAAAGGAGAGCTTCCCGTTGAACTTGCGGCGTTGCCTAATGCGGCGTTGAACACCTATGGAATTACCTTGGTGTCGCTTGATGAGGACAATCGGAAAAGGATGGAACCCGGTGCAGCGGCATACTCAGTCAGGCTTGCCGCTCTCGAGTCTCTCCATAAGGCTGGCTGTAAGACTTGGGTTAGCATGGAGCCATATCCGACTCCAAATATCTGCGAGCAAGATTTGGATGCGCTGCTGCGCAAGATCTCTTTTGTCGATAAAATTGTTTTTGGCAGGACGCACTATGACAGACTAACAAGCTCCTACGACGACTGCGCCCGCTTCTATCGTGATAGTGCAAGGGAAGTCCGTGATTTTTGCTCCGAGCACGGCATCGAGTGCCACATTAAAAAGGGGACAGTTGGCTAGCGCCGAGTTTCTGCGGTCTGGAATTCATGACGACAAATACCAAGGAGATTCCGACTATCTTCACTCAGTCAGAACCTCCGATAGCCTCTTAAACAAATCGCCATTTTGGGTCTATTGAGAGACGCTGTCTACAGCCTTATTTTTCCTCCCGTGCCGTCGTAATCAAGTGTGCGGCGTGCGGGCATTGCGCCCTATCCGGTGCAATGCGACAATTCGGGCAAAGACCAGTTAGCTGGGGAGGGTGCACCATAGGGGCTTATTACGGATGGGTCAACGCAACGAACGCAACGAAAATGGAGTATCTGGGCAATACGCCATTCGCGTATTCCGTGGGGTTATGGAAAACTGTTGCTTCCCCAACGACCGCACTGATATCGCCCTCACTCTGCTCGCCGGTCGCTTGCATGGTGATCTCGTCGCCTACGTGAGCGACTATACCAACTTTGAGGCGCTCGAGGGTGAGGGCTTTCGACGCATGGCGGAACTTATCCCCGAGAACCCGCGCGATTACATCGAAGACAATGGAACCGATGTCGGCGGCTTGTTCTCGTGCTTTAAGGGCGCGGAAAGGTATTGCTCGGCAGACGATGATCCCGATGCCGATTTCATGCATCCCTATCAGGGGTCATTCGACGAGGAGCCTGTATTCTATCGTTATGTGGTCAACGAGACACGCAAGGAGTACGTCGCCCGCATGGACGGCCAATATCTCTGCACGGTTGAAGGGAAAGACATTCTGGAGGACGTAACCCCAGCGATCCTTGGAGACACCAACCGTTTGGATTATCGGGGGCAGGAGGTCTTGGAAGGGCCTTGGGGGGCGATGTTATTACGCCCACCAACGACCGACCGGGCCCTGATTTTACCGACGTGACACCTGATTACACCATCTGGTAGCAAGTCGAGCTGTAGACGGTCACATTTGGCTTTGTGTGCTTGGGCTTAAAAACGATATGTTCGTCTATGCCATCGCAACCCCGCGTGCCACGCTCAGCAGCTCATATTCCCTCTGGTCCCACTGATGCAGCTCGGCGGCCTCGACGGCGTCGCGGCACAGGTCCAGGAACACCTCGGCGCCCTCGCAGAAGCACTCACGGACAAAGGCGCCGGATCCGTCCGCAACGCACTCGCCGTCGGCAAAGAGCTTCCAGCTGAATGGCTCGCACGAGTCATCTCCAAGCAGCTTAATCTGTAATACGTGCGGGGCGCCGGCGGCGCAGAGCTCTTTCTCAAGCACCTGCACGGTAAAGCGCATCTGGTGGGAGAGGCTGCTCTTGACCATGGGCGAGGCATAGCCGCTCGGCTCGTCCAGAAGATGCATGCGTTTTGGCTGTGCGACCAGGTTGTGGAAGTTGCGCTCGCTGCGCACGGAGAAATTGTCCATACGGACTCCTTTCATCGATGTTGGCAGGGCCACCGTGCCTCTTGGCCGGTTGGCGTCGGGATTGTGGAGCCAACTCTCTACCCCGACTCTGGATAAAACGCGCCCGCTCCTTGCGGGCACGATGGAGTCTGTCAGCACGCGCGGACAGAAATCAAGCGCCGCGTGCGAAATGACGCGCGGGCGGCGCTTGATTTCGCCGGCTGCTGCTAGGCTCAAATCCGAAAAAGTGTCGAAATCTTCCATGTAAAAGTACGGAAAAGTGTCGTAATACACACTTTAGAACTTCGAAAAAGTGTCGAAATTAGCACCTAACAACTACGGAAAAGTATATCCTAGTGCTAAAACAGCATGTAATAAGGGGTGCGCTTATGCTACAGAGAAAAGCGAAGGCACAGTTTGAATCTTGGCTTGCCTCGTCGCCTAACAAGGCTCTTTTGGTCAAGGGTGCCCGACAGGTAGGAAAGTCATATTTGGTCAACGTCTTTGCAAGCGAATCGTTCGAAAATGTTGTGACGTTCGACCTTATCGCCGACGCGTCCGTGCGCGATTCGTTTTTGGCGGCAAAAAGCGCGGATGACCTGCTTATGCGCATGTCTATTGCTGCAACGCAGCCGATGGTTGCGAACAAGACCGTTGTGGTTATCGACGAGGTGCAGCGATGCCCCAACGTGGTGACGTTTATCAAATACCTGGTCCAGCGCGGCGATTTTCGATACATCCTTATCGGATCGCTCCTTGGCGTTGAGCTCGAGGGCATCGATTCCCTGCCGGTGGGGTATGTCGAGCAGGTCCAGATGCACCCGCTCGACTTTGAGGAGTTTTGCTGGGCAAATGGCGTTGGTGCCAGCGTGTTTGACATGCTCAGGGGCTGTCTAAAGGATGAAGGGGAGCTCCCCGGCTACCTGTATGACCGCTTGCTCGATCTGTTCCATCAGTATGTGGTGGTGGGAGGCATGCCCGACGCGGTCAATTCCTTCTTGGCGACGCGCAATGTCGACGAGGTTCGAAACATCCACCGCGATCTTCACGCCCTGTATCGCGATGACATCGCAAAGTACGCTCCGCCCGAGCTACGCTTGGTTATTCGCGATATCTATGATTTGATTCCCAGCGAGGCCGGTTCCAAAAACAAGCGATTCAAACTGTCATCGATTAACGGTGTCAAACGTTTTGCGCAGGTGACAGATCATTTTCTCTGGTTATCGGAGGCGGGTGTCGCGCTTCCCGTGTATAACGTAACGGCGCCCGTGGCACCCCTGCTATTGGGGGAGCAGCGAAATCTGTTTAAGCTGTTTTACTTGGACACCGGAATGCTCATGTCGTCGTATTCCAAAAAGGTCGCCCAAGGCGTTTTTGATGGGGAGGCGGAAGACGGCTTTGGCATGAATATGGGGGCGGCATTCGAGGGCTTCGTTGCCCAAGAGCTCAAAGCTCATGGATTTAGATTGCGCTACTTTACGTCCAAAAAGGTCGGTGAGCTCGATTTTGTGGAAGAGACGCTCGATGGGGAAGTGCTCGCCATCGAGGTCAAGTCGGGCAAGAACTTTAAGTCCCACGCGGCGCTCGATAACGCACTGGCAACGAAGGGCTACGGAATCGATCGCGCCCTGGTACTTGCGGAATGTAATCTTCACCGCGATGGTGACGTGCTGTATCTGCCCATCTTTATGGCAGGGCTTTTGGAGCCGTAACGTGCCGCCGGCTCTTCCGGCCCTCCCTTAACCCTCGCTACTCGTCGTCTCCGTCGTTGGGGTCGCCCTTGAGGGTGTTGATGTCCAGGTACTGGTTATCGTCCTCTTTTTGCTGCGTTGCCGATTCGGACGCGGTGGGGCCGCGGAACAGCTGGAATCCCTCAAACGCAATGACGCCGAGCAGGGCAATGACAATGGCGATAAATGCAACCTTGACTGCCTGCGGAAATTCCGAGAAACGCAGCGCCTTTTCCTCGGCGTAATAATCGGCGAAGCGCTCTTCGCCCGCGCTTTTGGTATACGCCGGTGCGGACGCGGCCTCCGGGTCATATTCCGGTGCAGGCGTGGCAGCGTACGGATCGTTGAGATAATCGCTCGATGCGGTGCCATAATCCTCGGTCTCGATGCGGCCGGTGCCAGCATAGCCATCTGAATAATCGGAATATGCCGCACCGCCCTCATGGTCCGCGGCGCTCGTGTTGGCGGCAAAAAGCGGGTTAACTGGAACGTCGAGCGCCGGCATGCCGGTAGAGGTCTCATCCAGATCGGCTGCAGCCCAGGAATCGTAGGCAACCTGATGGGCAACGGGTTCATCGAGCCTTGCGACCGGAGGCTTGCGTGCCGCAGGAACAGGCAACTGCTGGGCGCTGTACATAACGGTGCTGTCGGCCGATTTGCCCTGCGTCGCTGCAGCGAGAAATGCCGCCGTCTCGGACGGGTCGCTTGCGGGGCGGGGAGCGGGCGTGGGCGCCGAAGTGGGTGCGGGCGTAGGCGCGGGCGTCGAAACAGGCGACTGCGCAGGAGTCGGCGCAGATGCGGGCTTAGGCGCAAGTGCGGGATTGGGACTTGACGGGCGAGCCCCGCCGCTCATGAGTTCGTCGGCGGTCCACGGGCGATCATCCATCACGTCGTCAAGGCTCAGTGAAAACAGATCGTCTTCACCCTCATCGAACATGTGGTGCACATGTCCACCAATTGCCGGAATCAATCCGCGACCGGTGCATGATGCCTTGCTCAACGCCATTCTGTTCCATCCTTTCGAAATACTAATGACATCGATTATATGGAACTTCCCAAGCTGCTCGGTCTTGGATTCGTGCTTTCCAGAACTCGCGCCCAAAAGGGGAGGGGCAATCCAGGCGAGTGCCTACTTGTCGCCGGCCGCCGCCTTGGCCTCATTGAGGTAGCTATAGAAGCTGTATTTGGAGATGCCAAAGAACTCGCAGGCGCGCTCGCTCGACTTGGAAATGAGGAAGGCGCCGCGACGGTCAAGGTAGCCAATGGCACGAATGCGCTCGTCTTTGGTCATGAGTGCCGCGGGCTTGCCCACAAACTGCTCGCACTCGTGCAGCAGGTCCTCGAGCAGGTCGCCGATGTTCTTGGTAATGGGCTCGGGCTCGGTATAGCCCGTGCCGCCGGTGCCGGTAAAGGCATCGAGCGAGCGCTCAAAAGCCTTCATGAGCGTAATGTCAAAGTTGATGCCCAAAATGCCGACGGGCTTGCCCTCGTCGTTGCGGATAAAGATCGTCGAGGACTTGAGCAGCTTGCCATCGGTGGTTTTGGTGAGGTATGGCTCGCGGTCGTGTACGTCGGCGGTGCCCTCGTGCATGGACTCAAACACGATATGACTGGGGCCGTCACCCAGTTTGCGCCCGCTGACGTGGCCGTTTTCGATCACCACGATGGAGTGGTCCACGTCCTCGGTCTCCAGATCGTGGACGACGACTTCGCAGTTGGGGCCAAATTGGAGCGCCAGGCCGTGTGCGAGGCGCTTGTAAAACTCAATCTGTGCGGGGGTCATGGGTACCTTCCTAAAAATTAGTTTGGGCTCACTGTGCCATAAACCACACATGACCGCAAACAAATCCATCAACAAGGCAATTCATGACCGTTCGGCGGCGAAAAAGTACCGATTACGGCAACAAACAATTCGTTAGGTATGCCAATCAAAAAGTGTGATAGAACATTACTAACAAACTCTTTGTTTGGCATCCACATAAAAGTTCAGCCGTGTGAATGGGATCGGGCTGAAACGCGTATGCGGGGGCCGGCAAGAGAGGACTTAAGGAGTTCACCGTATGGCCGATAAGATCCAGTGGGCGAGCAACACGATGCCCAAGAGCGATGACAAGCACTTGGGAATCATGAGTCTCGACCACGTGAAGAAGGCCCGTGCCTTCCACCAGTCGTTCCCCCAGTACACCGTCACTCCGCTTGCCCGCCTGGACGGCCAGGCCGCGCGCCTGGGCCTGTCCAACCTGTGCGTCAAGGACGAGAGCTATCGCTTTGGCCTCAACGCCTTTAAGGTTCTGGGCGGCTCGTTTGCCATGGCCAACTACATTGCCGACGAGACCGGCAAGGACGTTGCCGAGTGCACCTTCGATTACCTGACCTCCGATCAGCTTGCCAAGGACTTTGGCCAGGCCACCTTCTTTACCGCCACCGATGGCAACCATGGCCGCGGCGTGGCATGGGCTGCCAACAAGCTGGGCCAGAAGGCCGTCGTGCACATGCCCAAGGGTTCCACCAAGCCCCGCTTCGATAACATCGCCGCCGAGGGCGCCACGGTGACCATCGAAGAGGTCAACTACGACGAGTGCGTGCGCATGGCCGCCGCCGAGGCCGACGCCTGCGAGCGCGGCGTTATCGTTCAGGACACCGCCTGGGAGGGCTACGAGAAGATCCCGTCTTGGATCATGGAGGGCTACGGCACCATGGCTTCCGAGGCTGCAGAGCAGCTGCGCGAGATGGCCATCAATCGCCCGACGCATGTGTTTGTCCAGGCTGGCGTGGGTTCGCTCGCCGGCGCCGTGGTGGGCTACTTCACCAACCTGTATCCCGATAACCCGCCCACCTTCGTCGTGGTCGAGTGCGCGCCTGCCGCCTGCCTGTACAAGGGCGCTGCCGCCGGCGACGGCGATCCGCGCATCGTGGACGGCGACATGCCCTCCATCATGGCCGGTCTGTGCTGCGGCGAGCCTAACATTCTGGGCTGGGATATCCTGCGCAACCACACCACCGCCTTCGTGTCCTGCCCCGACTGGGTCACCGCTCGCGGCATGCGCACCCTGGGCGCTCCCGAGAAGGGCGACCCGCGCGTCATCTCCGGCGAGTCCGGCGCTGTGACCACCGGCCTGGTCGAGACTCTCATGCTCGATCCCGAGTACGCCGAACTCAAGGAACTCATCGGCCTGGACAAGACGAGCTCTGTGCTCTGCTTCTCCACCGAGGGCGACACCGATCCCGACCAGTATCGCCGCATTGTTTGGGAAGGCGAATATCCCACTTGCTAATCGTTAGGGCGGAGTAAATAGGTATCGCTCCGCCACCTCATAGGTAGATTCCTTCGTTTGAAAGGTTATGAACAATGGCTAAAGAACTCGATTTCGACGCTATCAAGGCTGCTGCTGAGTCCCACCGTGCTGATATGTCGCGTTTTCTTCGCGCAATGATTAGCCATCCCTCTGAGTCCTGCGAGGAGGGTGAGGTTGTCGCCTGCATCAAGGCCGAGATGGAGAGCCTTGGCTATGACGAGGTCAAGGTCGACGGCCTGGGCAACGTCATGGGCTTTATGGGCGAGGGCGACAAGATCATCGCCATCGACTCCCACATCGACACCGTCGGCATCGGCAACATCGAGAACTGGGATGCCGATCCCTATGAGGGCTACGAGACCGACGAGATCATCTACGGCCGCGGCGGCTCCGACCAGGAGGGCGGCATGGCTTCCGCTACCTACGCTGCCAAGATGATGAAGGACATGGGCCTCATCCCCGAGGGCTACAAGATCATGGTCGTCGGCACCGTCCAGGAAGAGGACTGCGACGGCATGTGCTGGCAGTACATCTACAACAAGGACGGCATTAAGCCTGAGTTCGTCATTTCCACCGAGCCCACCGACGGCGGCATCTACCGCGGTCACCGCGGCCGCATGGAGATCCGCGTCGACGTTCACGGTACCTCCTGCCACGGCTCCGCTCCCGACCGCGGCGACAACGCCATCTACAAGATGGCCGACATCATCGCCGACGTCCGCGCCCTCAACAACAACGGCTGCGACGAGTCGACCGACATCAAGGGTCTCGTCAAGATGCTCGACCCCAAGTACAATCCCGAGCACTTCGAGGATGCCCGCTTCCTGGGCCGCGGCACCTGCACCGTCAGCCAGATCTTCTACACCAGCCCCAGCCGCTGTGCTGTGGCTGATTCCTGCGCCATCTCCATCGACCGTCGCATGACCGCCGGCGAGACCTGGGAGTCCTGCCTGGACGAGATCCGCAACCTGCCGGCCGCCAAGAAGTACGGCGACGACGTGAAGGTCTCCATGTACATGTACGACCGTCCGTCCTGGACCGGCGAGGTCTACGAGACCGAGGCTTACTTCCCCACGTGGATCAACAAGGAGACCGCTCCGCACGTCAAGGCCCTCGTCGACGCCCACAAGGCCATGTTTGGTGACGAGCGCATCGGCTGCGAGCCCAGCATGGACAAGCGCACCGGTCGCCCGCTGTGCGACAAGTGGACCTTCTCCACGAACTGCGTCTCCATCCAGGGCCGCTACGGCATCCCCTGCGTGGGCTTTGGCCCGGGTGCCGAGTCTCAGGCTCATGCTCCCAACGAGGTCACCTACAAGGACGACCTGGTCACCGCTGCCGCCATGTATGTGGCTGCCCTGAACCTCTACGATCCGAGCCAGGCCGATGGCGACGCCACCGTGTTCCGCGCCGGTCTGACCAACAACAAGATCGATTAGTCCCATTCCTCGATTTTGTTGAGCTGGGGGCCGCTCGTGTCCCCGGCGCCCCCTGTTGACTTGGGGCCCGCGGTCGTTATCTCCCATGCTTCCTCAACGGTGGCGGGTCCTCGTCATGGTGCTCTGCATGTTCTAGCCACACGCGCATGCCGGAGCACATCTACTCACTGCGATCGTTTCATCTTTAGAAAGGACATTTCCATGGACGCTAAGTTTACCGAGCTCGTCGAGCAGCTGAACGGCCTCGATTTTAAGGGTATGTACGGCAGCGACTTCCTGCACACCTGGGACAAGACCACCGATGAGCTCAAGGCTCTCTACATCGTTGCCGACGCCCTGCGCGAGCTGCGCGAGAACAACGTCTCGTCCAAGATCTTCGACTCGGGTCTGGCCGTCTCCCTGTTCCGCGACAACTCCACCCGTACGCGTTTCTCCTTCTCTAAGGCCGCCAACCTGCTCGGCCTTGAGCTGCAGGACCTGGACGAGAAGAAGTCCCAGATCGCTCACGGCGAGACCGTACGCGAGACCGCTACCATGATCTCCTTCATGGCCGACGTCATCGGCATCCGCGACGACATGTACATCGGCAAGGGCGACGCCTACATGGCCGAGGTCTCCGAGTCCGTGCAGCAGGCTTACGAGGACGGCGTTCTGGATCACCGTCCCACGCTCATCTCCCTGCAGTCCGATTCCGACCACCCCACGCAGTCCTCTGCCGACATGCTCTACCTCATCAACGAGTTTGGTGGCCTCGAGAACCTCAAGGGCAAGAAGGTTGCCGTCACCTGGGCCTATTCGCCCTCTTACGGCAAGCCGCTGTCCTGCCCGCAGTCGCTGATCAGCCTGCTGCCCCGCTTTGGCATGGACGTCACCCTGGCTCACCCCGAGGGCTACGACCTCATGCCCGAGGTCGTCGAGCGCGCCAAGGGCTATGCCGCCGAGTCCGGCACCACCTTTAAGCAGGTCAACACCATGGCCGAGGCCTTCGAGGGCGCCGACATCGTGATCCCCAAGAGCTGGGCTCCGTTTGCCGCCATGGAGAAGCGTACCAACCTGTACGCCGAGGGCGACGACGCCGGCATCGCAGCGCTCGAGAAGGAGCTGCTCGCCCAGAACGCCACCCATCAGGACTGGTGCTCCACGACCGAGCTCATGGAGAAGACTGCCAACGGCCAGGACACCATCTTTATGCACCCGCTGCCCGCCGACATCTCCGGTGTCTCCTGCGAGCACGGCGAGGTTAACGCCGACGTCTTCGACATGCACCGCGTGGGCATGTACAAGGAGGCCAGCTACAAGCCGTACGCCATCGCTGCCATGATGTTCCTCCAGAAGGTTGCCGATCCCGCCGCTACCCTCAAGGCCCTCGACGAGCGCAACACCGCCCGTTGGCTCCAGGCCTAAAGCCGGGCTGAGAAATGGCTAAACGTATTGTTGTCGCCTTGGGCGGAAACGCCCTCGGCGCCAACCTTCCCGAGCAGATGGAGGCCGTCAAGACGACTTCCAAGGCCATTGTCGACCTGATCGAGGAAGGCAACGAGGTCGTCGTCGTGCATGGCAACGGCCCCCAGGTGGGCATGATCGCCAACGCGATGGCCGAGCTCACGCGTTCTAATCCTCAGAAGTACATTCCCTGTTCGTTGTCCGTTTGCGGCGCCATGAGCCAGGGCTACATTGGCTATGACCTGCAAAATGCGCTGCGCGAGGAAATGCTCGACCGCAATATCGACAAGGGTGTCGCCACCGTGCTCACCCAGGTCGAGGTTGCGGCGGACGATCCGGCCTTTGCCGACCCGGTCAAGCCGATCGGTCCGTGGATGAGCGAGGCCGAGGCCATGGAGCTGGAAGCCGACCGCGGTTATCAGTTTATCCACGACGAGAAGCAGGGCTTCCGTCGCGTGGTTGCCTCGCCCAAACCCGTGAACATCGTCGAGCTCGACACCATCAAGTCGCTCGTCGAGTCCAACCATGTGGTGATCTCCTGCGGCGGTGGCGGCATTCCCGTCACCAAGGCCCAGGGCAACCACCTTAAGGGCGCTGCCGCCGTCATCGATAAGGACTTTGCGGCCGAGAAGCTCGCCGAGCAGCTCGATGCCGATGCCCTGATTATCCTGACGGCCGTGGAGAAGGTTGCCATTGGCTTTGGCACCGACCACGAGCAGTGGCTCGACACGCTGAGCGCGGCTGACGTAAAGCGTCTGTCCGAGGCCAACGAGTTCGGTCGCGGCTCCATGCTGCCCAAGGTCCAGGCCGCCTCGACGTTTGCCGAGAGCAAGCCGGGCCGTACGGCGCTCATCACGCTGCTCGAGAAGGCGCGTGACGGTCTTGCCGGCAAGACCGGTACCACGTTTACCGGCGACGCTGAGTAGGCATATCTGCACCATTGAGGAGGGTGCCCTGCGTCGCGGGGTGCCCTCCTTTGTGCTGTGGAGAGCCAAGGGTCGTTCGCTGGAAAAACGAGCGCACGCCTGTTTCGACGGAGTGTGAGCTTGGTATGGTGGGTATAGCAACTATGGTGTCCAAGGTGGCCAGGGGAGGTTTGCGGAGATGAAACTCGGTTGCGTGATTATGGCCTCGGGCGAGGGCAAACGGTTTGGCTCCAACAAGATGCTCGCCGATATCTATGGCGAGCCGCTGATTGCCCGGACCATCGATTCGGTTCCCCGGGGCTTTGACGTCGTGGTTTCGACGCGTTGGCCCGAGGTCGCCCAGATTTGCGAGGACAAGCATTGCCCGTGCGTGCTGCACGATGGCGAGCTGCGCGGCGAAAGCGTCCGTGCGGGCCTTTCGTGGGGAGTCGAACGCAACTGGAAAGGTTGCCTCTTTTTGCCGGGCGACCAGCCGCTCGTGAGTTCGGATTCTTTTGAGGCTATGGTTCGTGCATTTGACGAGCGTGGCCGCAAACATCCGGTGCGTCTTGCGTGCAACGGTGAGCCTTCGAGCCCGGTGCTCTTTCCGGCGGAACTGTTCGATGCACTTATGTGTCTCGAGGGCAAGGACGGCGGCGGTTCGATCCTCAAGGGCCGTATCGACGTGGTGCTGGTCGAGGCGCGTGCCTACGAGCTGTGGGACGTCGATACCGTCAAGGGACAGCGACGCATAACGGAGCATATTGCCGCCTGCTCGTATTTTGATCGCGTGGCCAACTGTATTAATCAATAAGGAGCAACATGATCATCATCAAAAACGGCGCGCTCGTGACGCCCCAGGGGCTTTGCCGCGCCGATCTTGCCATGGAGGGCGACAAGATTGTGCGGATTGCCGCGGCGATTGAGCCGGCCGAGGGCGATACCGTCGAGGATGCCGTGGGCTGTTGGGTGTTCCCCGGCTTTATCGACAGCCACACGCACATGCAGTGCTGGACTGGCATGGATTGGACAGCCGATAGCTTTGAAACCGGCACGCGTGCGGCTGCCTGCGGCGGTACGACGACCATCGTGGACTACGCGACGGCCGATCGCGGCGTGACCATGCCCGACGCCCTTGCCGAGTGGCATCGCCGTGCCGACGGAACCTGCACGGCCAACTACGCCTTTCATATGGCACTCGCCGAGTGGAATGAGCGCAACCGCGCCGATCTTTCGGCTATGCGCGAGGCGGGCGTATCGTCGTTTAAGACCTACTTTGCCTATGACCACCTGCGCTTGGACGATGCCGAGACACTCGAGGTGCTGGAGGAGCTCAAGCGCGTGGGCGGTATCCTGTGCGTGCATTGCGAGAACGGCACGTTGGTCAACGCGCTGCAGAAGCGCGTGTTTGAGCAGGGTATCCACGGGCCTGAGGGCCATGCGCTCAGCCGTCCGGACGTGTGTGAGGCCGAGGCCGTGAGCCGCCTGCTGTATCTGGCTCACTTGGCCGGGGACGCTCCGGTCAACGTGGTACACCTTTCGACCAAGCTGGGGCTCGAGGCCATTCGCGCTGCCAAGGCGCGCGGGCAGAAGAACATTTATGTCGAGACCTGCCCTCAGTATCTGATGCTCGACGACACCTGCTATCTGGAGCAGGGCGAGGACGGCTTTGCGGGTGCCAAGTATGTGATGAGCCCGCCGCTGCGCCGTGCGGGTGACCGTGCGGCACTGCGTGAGGCGCTTGTGGCCGGCGAGATCGATACGATTGCGACCGACCACTGCAGCTTTAACCTGCACGGGCAAAAGGACCGCGGGCGCGACGATTTCCGCGCGATTCCCAACGGCGGGCCCGGTGTGGAGCATCGCCCCGTCGCGATCGCTACGAGCTTTGAGGGACAGCTGGGTCCCGAGGATTTGTGCCGCTTGATGAGTGAGAACCCGGCGCACGTCTTTGGCATGTATCCGCGCAAGGGCTGTCTTGCCGAGGGTGCCGATGCCGACGTGTGCGTGTGGGATCCCAGGGCGCGCTGGACCATTAGCGCGGCGACGCAGCATCAGGCCGTGGACTACACGCCGCTCGAGGGCTTTGAGGCGCATGGTCGCGCCAAGGCTGTGTTTGTGAACGGCGTGCTGGTGGCGCGCGATGGCGAGCCCACCGGAGCCCAGCCCGGCCGCTACGTGCCCCGCTAGCAGCAAAGATGCCGTGTCCCCTCCTCAGTTGCGGTGAAATACGGACTGTTTGCGGCCGTCGGGCGGCCAAACAGTCCCTATTTCACCGCAACTGAGGAGATGGGGCCGGCTACTTGAGGCTGCTGGCGACGACGGGGCGGTCGAGAGCTGCCTCGAAGCGGTCGGCCATCGTGGGGTCGCTGAGCGTGTCGACTTGGTTGAGCATGACGCGTGCGGTGCTGAGTCCCAGCGCCTGCATCTCGGCACTGAGCACCATGGCGACGCGCTTGGGCGTGGCGATGTCGGTGAGCTCGCAGCCGCAACGCTCGCAAAAGAGCTCGGGGCGGTGGACGGCTTCGTTGATTGGCTTGCCGAGCCCCGAGGCGCCGACGACCCAGATGAGGTTGGCCGTGCTGGCGGGGACCACGGGCTCCCAAGCGGCATGCGCCTTGAGCGGGAGTCGCTTGCTACCGTCAGCCTCGGCCAGGACGTAGTCAAAGCGCTGCGCCAGCTGGTCGAGCGGCTCGGCAGGGGAGGAGAGCTTGCCCGTCTCCGGGTCCAAAACACCCGCCTGGCAGATACTTCCGCGGCTCATGCCCGCGCATGCCTCGCAGGTGCAACCGGGAACATGCAGGGTCCCCGGCTTCCAAGGCGCGGCGTCCAGGCGACGATTCGACCCGTCCCACGGGACGCCGGCGACGGGAAACATGTGCGTGGTGGTGCAGAGGAGCACCCTGCCGCCGGCGCGCATGAGCTCGAGACCCAGCGTTTTCAGCAACGTCGACTTGCCGCCGCTGCCGATAATCGCGGTAATGCCCGGCTCGATCCTGAGCGCCGAGGCAAGATTGCCGCTAACCGTTTCCATCTGTTCACCGCCGTATAATACTGTGATAATAAATAATCATCAGAGTAGCGGTCGAACCGCTTTTGCTCTGCTCAAACCGTAGCACAGGGAGGTGCCCCGGGAATGCTCGTTTATGTTCGCGGCGCCGGCGATATCGCCACGGGCGTCGCCGCTCGCTTGGTGCGCGCCGGCGTGTCGGTCGTTATGGCCGATATCGCGGTTCCTACGTGCATCCGTCGCACAATCAGTTTTTGCGAGGCCATTCGCTTGGGCGAGGTCGAGGTCGAGGGCATCCGCGCCCGCTTGGCGCAGACGTCGGCCGAGGCGCTTGAGATTACCGAGGCGGGGGATGTCGCCGTGGTGGTGGACCCCCAGGCACAGATACTCGACGAACTTAAGCCCGCGGCTGTGGTCGACGCGATTCTGGCCAAGCGCAATCTGGGCACCACGCGCGACATGGCGCCTGCCGTTATTGCCGTGGGACCGGGCTTCACCGCGCCGGTTGACTGCGACGCCGTGATCGAAACCATGCGTGGGCATTTCCTGGGCCGTGTCATTACCCAAGGTTCGCCCCAGTCCAACACGGGCGTGCCGGGCGTCATCGCCGGATATGGCAAAGAGCGTGTTATCCACAGCCCCGCCGCCGGCGTGTTTAGGTCCGACCATGTGATCGGCGACATCGTGAGTGCCGGCGATGTGATCGGGTATGCGGGCGATACTCCCATGGTCACGCAGATCGACGGCTGCTTGCGCGGCCTCTTGGCCGACGGCGTTCAGGTGACCGAGGGCTTTAAGTGCGCCGATGTCGACCCGCGCGGTGACGCCAACTACATCAACTACATTTCGGACAAGGCGACGTCGGTCGGCGGCGGCGTGCTCGAGGCACTCGCTATGCTCACCGATGTCTTTAGAGGATAGAAGGCGGCAATGGAAAAGCTCGATGTTGTGAATGCGGCGCTTGCCGCCCTGCGTGCTGGCGAGACGTGCGAGCTGGTAGTCGTGGCCGGCACGGCAGGGTCGTCACCGCGCGGCGTGGGCGCCTGGATGGCCGTCTTTGCCGATGGCAGCCAGGCGGGCACTATCGGCGGCGGCAAGATTGAGCTCTTTGCGTTGGATGAAGCGCGCGAGCTCCTGAGCGCGGGACAGTCGCGTCTGGTCCGCTACACCATGGGCGGCGAGAACTCCGATACCGGCATGATTTGCGGCGGCGCCATCTGCCTGTGCTACCTGCATCTGGATACGACCCAGGCACCGTTGTTCCAGGAAATTGCCGGCGTCTTGGTCTATCGGCGCATCGGCGACTTCGTCATCGACTTTGAGCCGTTTATCGCAAGCGCGCTCGAAAGCGACGCTACTGAATACCATGGCGAGGCATCGCGCCGCACCATTGCGGGCTGCCCCGGGCTTTCGCTGGTGGAGGAGGGGAGTAAGGTCACCTACACCAACGCCGCCTCCGAGATTCCCGCGGCGCACATCGAGACGCTCTGCCCCGAGGGCCTGACCTATATCTTTGGCTGCGGCCACGTGGGCGCCGCGACGGCACGGGTGCTCACGGCGGCGGGCTTTGCCGTCGTGGCCTGCGATGACCGCCCCGGCACGTTGACGCCCGAATGGGTGCCCGGCGTCTACGATCGTCGCCTGGTCGATTACAAGAACCTGAGCGAGCTGTGCCCCATCGGTCCGCGCGACCTGGTGGTCGTGGCCACAGCAGGCCACAAGTCCGATATCGACGTGGTGATTCAGGCCATGCGCGCCAAGCCTGCCTACCTGGGCTGTCTGGGTTCGCGCCGTAAGACGGCCTTTGTGCGTGCCCGCTTGGAGCAGGAGGGCTTTACGCAGGACCAGATCGACGAGCTGCACCTGCCGATCGGTGTTGCCATCGAGGCAGAGGATCCCGAGGAGATCGCCGTCTCCATCGCCGCCGAGATGATCCACCTGCGCCGCACCAAGCTCGTCCCCCGCAAGCGCTAATCGCATCCCCACCAATTAAGTTGCGGTGAAATACGGATTGTTTAAGCCTGTTAGGCCGCCCAACAGTCCCTATTTCACCGCAACTGCTTTTTGGGACCCATTTGTGCGGGGGAGTTGTGGAGTTGTGCAGGCAGACGAGGTTTTTCTGGAAATACGCCCCCGATGCGCGTATAGTACCGATTGTTTTGTCGGCTCCTGCTGCGTCGAGTCCAAACCGCGAAATGCCATGAGCGGCGCGGATGCAGCCAGGAGGCACGAGGACAACCCATCGTGGCCACGCCCCGTGCTTAAAACCCCAAGAAGGAGTGAACAATGGCAGAAGAGAAGTATGTGCCGCGTCTGAAGACCAAGTACAACAACGAGGTCAAGCAGCAGCTTCAGGACAAGTTCCAGTACGAGAACGTCATGATGATCCCCAAGTTTGAGAAGATCGTCGTGAACATGGGTGTCGGCGAGGCCGCCACCGATTCCAAGGCCATCGACGGTGCCGTGCGCGACCTGCGCGCCATCACCGGCCAGCAGCCGATGATCACCCGTGCCCGCAAGTCCATCGCTACCTTCCGCCTGCGCGCTGGTATGCCGATCGGCTGCAAGGTTACCCTGCGTGGCGACCGTATGTGGGAGTTCTTCGATCGTCTGACCTCCGTCGCGATCCCCCGTATCCGCGACTTCCGCGGCATCTCCGCCAAGAGCTTCGACGGCCGTGGTAACTTCTCCATGGGCGTCACCGAGCAGCTCATCTTCCCCGAGATCGACTTTGACTCCGTCGATCACCAGCGTGGTATGGACATCACTTTCGTGACCACCGCCAACACCGATGAGGAGGCCAAGGCCCTCCTGGACGCCTTCGGTTTCCCGTTCAAGAAATAGGTTCACCTGCCCTATAAGCGCCGTTCCCACAAGGGGGCGGCGCTTGGGGCGAACAATACTCTATGTGAGGAGGATATAAGTGGCTAAGACATCGATGATCGTCAAGTGCAATCGCAAGCAGAAGTTCTCTACTCGTGAGTACACGCGCTGCCAGCGCTGCGGCCGTCCGCACTCTGTGTACCGCAAGTTCGGCCTGTGCCGTGTCTGCTTCCGCGAGCTTGCACTCAAGGGCGAGCTTCCCGGCGTTAAGAAGGCCAGCTGGTAAGTCACTACCAGCGTTTCAAGCATCAGTTTGGAACAGGGAAAACGCGCTAAAAAGGCTTTGCCGTTAAGGGCGGCGAAGAACCAAGAGCACGTGTTCATCAAGAACGAAGGAGAATCTGTATGAACCTTACAGACCCGATCGCAGATATGCTTACGCGCATCCGTAACGCTAACTCTGTGAACAAGGCCACGGTCTCCATGCCGAGCAGCAAGAAGCTCGTCGAGATCGCTCGTGTTCTGCACGAGGAGGGCTACATCGAGGGCTACGATGTCGAGGACACCGTTCCCCAGAAGACTCTGCACATCACGCTTAAGTATGGTCCCAAGAAGGCTAAGGTCATCAACGGCATCCGCCGCATTTCCAAGCCGGGCCTGCGTAAGTACACCGGCGTTGCCGACATGCCCCGCGTCCGCGGTGGCCTTGGTACCGCCATTATTTCCACCAGCCATGGCGTCATGACCGACCGCGATGCTCGCAAGCACAACGTCGGCGGCGAGATCATCGCCTACGTCTGGTAATTCGCTCGGTAGGTAGAAGGAAAGGAGATCACCGTGTCTCGTATCGGTAATAAGCCTGTCCAGATTCCCGCCGGAGTCGAAGTGGCAGTCAACGGCAACAACGTTGTCGTCAAGGGCCCCAAGGGCCAGCTCGAGCTCGATGTCTTTGAGAAGCTCGCTATCAACGTCGAGGACAACGTCCTCACCGTTTCCCGTCCCGACGACGAGCGTGAGACCCGTGCCCGCCACGGCCTCACCCGTGCCCTCATCCACAACATGGTTGTTGGCGTTTCCGAGGGCTTCGAGAAGAAGCTCGAGCTCGCCGGCGTCGGTTACCGCGTGCAGCAGAAGGGCAAGAACCTCGAGTTCTCCCTGGGCTTCTCGCACCCCGTGATCGTCGAGGCTCCCGAGGGCATCACCTTCGAGGTTCCCGACAACACCCACGTGAACGTCAAGGGTATCAACAAGCAGCAGGTCGGTCAGATCGCCGCTGAGATCCGCGGCCATCGTCCTCCCGAGCCTTACAAGGGCAAGGGTATCCACTACGTTGGCGAGCACATCCGCCGCAAGCTGGGTAAGGCCGCCAAGTAGTCGTAACCGACTCACTCGCATAAGACCAGCACCCCGTCAGGTGCTGGCAAGATCAACCTTTTTAGGAGTTTACGTATGAACAAGCATAAGGCGAAGCTGGAAGGCCTCAAGCGTCGTCAGCGTCGTGTTCGCGGCAAGGTCTCGGGTACCTCCGAGCGTCCGCGTCTTCGCGTGACCCGTACTAACGCCAACATCTATGCCCAGATCATCGACGACAGCAAGGGCTCCAGCCTGACGCTCGTCTCTGCCTCGACCCTCGAGGCCGAGTTCAAGGGCACCCACACCTCGAACAAGGAGGCTGCGGAGAAGGTCGGTCAGCTCGTTGGCAAGCGCGCCATCGAGGCCGGCATCACCAAGGTCGCCTTCGATCGCGGTGGCCGTATCTACCATGGCCGCGTCAAGGCCCTCGCCGACGGTGCTCGTGCCGCCGGTCTCGAGTTCTAGGAGGTATGTAGCACATGGCTCGTAATCAGAAGCAGCAGCGCGAGGCCTCCGAGTTCGAGGAGCGCGTCGTTTACATCAACCGCGTGTCGAAGACCGTCAAGGGCGGTCGTCGCATGAGCCTCGTCGCTCTCGTCGTCGTTGGCGACGGCAAGGGCAACGTCGGCGTTGGCATGGGCAAGTCCGCTGAGGTGCCCATGGCCATCTCCAAGGCGTCTCTCGATGCCAAGAAGAACATGTTCCACGTGCCGGTGACCGATCAGGGCACCATTCCGCACGAGGTTCTCGGTCACTTTGGTGCCGGCCGCATCATCATCAAGCCCGCTGTCGAGGGTACCGGCGTTATCGCCGGCGGCGCTGTGCGTCCCCTCTTCGAGCTTGCTGGCATCAAGAACGTCCTGTCCAAGTCCCTCGGTACCGACAACGGCCTCAACATCATCAAGGCTGCCGTCGAGGGCCTCAAGGAGCTCTCCAGCCCTGAGGACGTCGCGGCTCGCCGTGGCCTGACGGTCTCCGAGATGTTCGTCGGTAAGGAGAACTAAGCATGGCTGACACCATCAAGATCAAGCAGGTCCGCAGCACCAACGGTTGCAAGCAGGACCAGGTCCGTACTGTCCGTGCCCTCGGTCTCCACAGGATCCGCGAGGTTCGCGAGATTGCTGACAACGAGTCCGTCCGCGGCATGATCTTCAAGGTCAAGCACCTTGTCGAGATTGTAGAGGAGTAGCAAATGCAGCTTCACGATCTTACTCCCGCGCCCGGTTCCACCAAGAACCGCAAGCGCGTCGGCCGTGGCAATTCTTCGGGTCACGGCACCACTTCTGGCCGCGGCCAGAAGGGCCAGGGTTCCCGCTCTGGCGGCACCAAGGGTGCCGGCTTCGAGGGTGGCCAGACTCCGCTGGCTATGCGCCTGCCCAAGCTTCCGGGCTTCCGCAACCCCCGTCGTATCGAGTACACCGCTGTTAACGTTGAGCGTCTCGAGCGCAAGTTCGAGGACGGCGCTGTGATCGACGGTGCCGCTCTTAAGGCCGCTCGCATCACCAAGAGCGAGTTCGAGCCCGTCAAGGTGCTCGGCAATGGTGAGCTCACCAAGAAGTTCACGGTCAAGGTCGACAAGGTCAGCGCTTCTGCGCAGGCCAAGATCGAGGCCGCCGGCGGAAAGGTCGAGCTGCCGTGCTAAATGGTCTTAAGAATGCTTTCCGCATCAAAGAATTGCGCGAAAAGATTCTTTTTACCATAGCTATGCTCGTCGTGTACCGCATTGGTGCGCACGTTCCTGTGCCCGGCATTCCCTTCCAGGGGATGCTGGGCCTTTTCTCGACCGATAACAATTCGGTCGCCGCAGGTGCTATGGCCCTCCTGAATCTTTTCTCTGGCGGCGCGTTGAGCTATGTGTCGGTGTTTTCGCTGGGCATCATGCCTTACATCACCAGCTCGATCATCCTCCAGATGCTCCAGGCCGTCGTGCCTTCCCTGCATGAGCTTGCCCGCGAGGGCGAGGTCGGTCAGACCAAGATTACGCAGTATTCGCGTTACCTCACCCTGGCTCTGGCAATCCTCAACTCCGTGGGTTACCTCTTCCTCTTTAAGAGCTTCGGCATCAGCTTTAATGGCGCCGGCGCTCCCGAGATCATCTTCGACCTCATGATCGTCGGCACGCTCACTGCGGGCGCCATGCTGATCATGTGGATTGGTGAGCTCATCACCCAGCGCGGTATCGGCAATGGCATGTCGCTGATCATCTTCGCGAACATCATGGCCGGTCTGCCTCAGGCTATCTTCTCCAGCACTGAGGGCAATGCCGGTGGCATCATCACCATGGTGATCATCTGCGCCATCATCCTGCTGGTTATCCCGCTGATTGTTTTCCTTGAGCGCGGCCAGCGCCGCATCCCGGTCTCCTACGCTAAGCGCGTCGTGGGCCGTCGCATGATGGGTGGCCAGACCACCTACCTGCCCATCAAGGTCAACACCGCGGGTGTCGTGCCGATCATCTTCGCTTCGGCGCTGCTGTACTTCCCGGCTCAGATTGCCGTGTTCTTCCCCGGCATCGGCTGGATCCAGGCAGTTGCCTCTGCGCTTTCGCGCGGCTGGCTCAACTGGGTGCTTAACGTTGTCCTCATCGTGTTTTTCGCGTACTTCTACACCTCCATGGTGTTCAACCCCGATGACACGGCCGACAACCTTAAGAAGCAGGGCGGCTTTATTCCGGGCGTGCGTCCGGGTAGGGCTACCGCGGCCTACATCAAGAACGCGCTCAACAAGATTACGCTTCCCAGCGCTGTCTTTTTGGCGCTCATCGCCATCGTGCCTTCGATCATCTTCTCCTTTACGGGTAACCAGCTGATCCAGGCATTTGGCGGCACGTCCATCCTCATCATGGTCGGCGTCGTGCTCGACACGGTCGATAAGCTCGAAGGCCAGATCAAGATGTATGATTACGATGGATTCTTTAAATAGGCTAGAGGAGGATTGCTCATGAACCTCGTATTGCTCGGAGCTCCGGGTGCCGGTAAGGGCACCGTCGCACAGGAGCTCGTCGCCGAGTTTGGCGTCGCTCACATTTCCACGGGCGACCTGCTGCGTGCTGCCGTCAAGGGTGGCACCGAGCTTGGTATTCAGGCTAAGAAGTACATGGACGCTGGCGAGCTCGTTCCCGACCAGCTCGTGATCGATCTTGTCAAGGAGCGCCTTGCCGCCGATGACGCCCAGCAGGGCTTCATTCTCGACGGCTTCCCGCGCAACACCGCCCAGGCCGTGACGCTCGATTCCGAGCTCTCCGCCATGGGTCGCGAGATCGACTGTGCTCTTCTGGTCGATGTGGCCCCCGAGGTCATTATCGATCGCCTGTCTTCGCGTCGCACCTGCCGCGCCTGCGGTTACACCGGCACCTCTGCCGATGCCACCTGCCCCAAGTGCGGTGGCGAGATGTATCAGCGCGATGACGACAAGCCCGAGACCATCAAGAACCGTCTCGACGTCTACGAGAAGTCCACGAGCCCGCTCGTTGACTACTATCGTGGCCAGGGTCTGCTCAAGTCGGTCAACGGTTACCAGGCTCGCGAGACCGTGTACGGGGATGTCAAAGAGGCTCTCGGTCTATGATCAAGATTAAGTCTGCAACGCAAATCGAGCAGATGAAGAAGGCAGGAGCGCTATCTAAGATGGCGCTCCGCCACGTTGGAGCCATGGTGCGCCCCGGCGTTTCGACTTTTGAGCTCGATCAGCTCGCGGAGCAGATTATCCGCATGCATGGCGGCACCCCGGCCTTTAAGGGTTACGGCGGGTTCCCGGGGACCATTTGCGCATCGATCAACGATGCCGTGGTCCACGGTATTCCCAACCCCGACATGATCCTGCGCGATGGCGATATCATCTCCATCGATACGGGAGCCGTTGTCGACGGTTGGGTCGGCGATAACGCTTGGACGTTTTTCGTCGGCACCCCCACGCCCGAAGCCAAGGCTTTGTGCGAGGTCACGCGCGATTGCCTTAAGGCTGCCATCGAGCAGGCTGTTCCCGGTAACCATATCGGGGACGTCGGTTATGCCGTTCAGTCCCTCGCCGAGTCTCACGGTTACGGCGTGCTTCGTGATTATGTGGGCCATGGCATTGGTCGCGTGATGCACGAGGACCCCAACGTTCCTAACTATGGAAAGAAGGGGAGGGGCGTTCGCCTCCAGGCCGGCATGGTCATTGCCATTGAGCCGATGGTTACGATGGGTTCCAACCATGTGAGCACGGGCTCCGACGGTTGGATCGTTACGACCAACGACCACCTGCCCGCCGCGCACTACGAGAACACCGTCGCCATTACCAATGACGGTCCGGTGATTCTCACCACGGATGCCCAAGGTGCTTGGTGTTCGCTCCAAGGCGGAGAAATGTAACAAGTTCCACTTAGTTGTGGAGCCATTACGAAGTTATTACGATGCGTGCATACGTGTTGTAGAATACTCAATCGCTGTCGTTTTCTAGAGAAAGATGATTGCTTGTGAAGAAGGAAGACGCAATTGAGCTCGAGGGTACGGTAAAGGAACCACTGCCCAATGCCATGTTTAAGGTCGAGCTCGAGAACGGTCATTCGGTTCTATGCAACATTTCTGGCAAGATCCGAATGAATTACATCCGCATTCTCCCCGGTGACAGGGTTGTCGTGGAGCTTTCCCCGTACGACCTGACCCGCGGCCGCATCACCTATCGCTATAAATAGCGGCACGCATACACGCACTCCATTTCCGGCTGCAGGCTTAGCTCAACCTACGGTCGGATTGTGTGTGAAGACCAGCCATAGTTTTAAACGCCTGCGGCTGGGCGAGTAGATAGTAGGGAAGTAGTTTGAGCGCTACCGAAAGGAAGAACGATGAAGGTACGTCCTTCGGTCAAGAAGATGTGCGATAAGTGCAAAATCATTAGGCGCCATGGCAAGGTCCTCGTCATTTGCGAGAACCCCCGTCATAAGCAGCGTCAGGGTTAAGAGAGGAGACTACGTTGGCCCGTATTAATGGTGTCGACCTCCCGCGTGAGAAGCGCGTTGAGATCGGTCTGACCTACATTTACGGCATCGGCCGCACCACTGCGACGAAGATTTGCGTCGAGTGCAACGTTAACGTGGATACGCGCGTTAAGGACCTCACCGAGGATGAGGTTAATGCCATCCGCGATTATATCGATAAGAACCAGATCATGGTTGAGGGCGACCTCCGCCGTGAGCGCAACCAGAACGTCAAGCGCCTTATGGACATCGGCTGCAACCGTGGCCTTCGTCACCGCAAGGGCCTCCCGGTCCGCGGCCAGCGCACCCACACTAACGCTCGTACCCGCAAGGGCCCGAAGCGTCAGATCGGTGCTAAGAAGAAGAAATAAGGAGCGCTAGATAGATGGCTACTGCTAAGAAGAACGTTCGCGCTGCCCGTCTGAAGCGCGCGGACCGTAAGAACATTTCCGTGGGCCAGGCTCACATTCGTTCTACGTTCAACAACACGATCGTTTCGATCACCGATCCCCAGGGCAACGTCATTTCCTGGAAGTCGGCTGGCCAGGTGGGCTTCAAGGGCTCCCGTAAGTCCACGCCGTTCGCTGCCCAGATGGCTGCCGAGGCTGCTGCCAAGCAGGCCATGGAGCACGGTATGAAGAAGGTTTCCGTCTTCGTCAAGGGCCCCGGCTCCGGTCGTGAGACCGCCATCCGCTCCCTCCAGGCTGCTGGCCTCGAGGTCTCGAGCATCCAGGACAAGACCCCCATCCCGCACAACGGCTGCCGCCCCAAGAAGCGTCGCCGCGTGTAACTGAAAGGATCGTATCAATATGGCAATCGACAGGACTCCTGTTCTTAAGCGCTGCCGTCAGCTCGGGATCGATCCCGCTGAGCTCGGTTACAGCAGCAAGAAGGAATCTATCCGTCAGCCCAAGCGCCGTCGCAAGGAATCTGAGTACGGCATGCAGCTGCGCGAGAAGCAGAAGGTCAAGTTCATCTATGGCGTTCTGGAGAAGCAGTTCCACGGCTACTTCAACAAGGCCCGTAAGATGAACGGCGTCACCGGTGAGAACCTCATGATCATCCTTGAGTCTCGCCTCGACAACGTCGTCTTCCGTCTTGGCTTCGCCCGCACCCGCAAAGAGGCTCGTCAGTCCGTCCGTCACGGTCACTTCACCGTGAACGGCAAGCGCGTGGACATCCCGTCCTACCGCGTCAAGGCCGGCGACGTCGTCGCTGTCGGCGAGAAGTTCCGTGACCTCCTCCCCATCAAGGAGGCTCTGATTTCCTCCGAGCGTTTCGAGGTCCCTGGCTGGCTCGAGGTCGATATCGAGAAGCTGTCTGGTAACGTGCTCGCTCTGCCGACGCGTGAGCAGATCAGCGGTGATATCAACGAGCAGCTCATCGTCGAGCTCTACTCTAAGTAGTCCATCCGGGCTGCTGAGGCTGGAGGTAATACATGTCAGAATTCATTAGGCCTCAGGTTCAGGTCGAAGAGATTAACGAGACGTCTGCTCGTGTCTCCGTCGAGCCGCTCGAGCGTGGCTACGGCGATACGCTGGGTAACTCCCTTCGTCGCGTTCTTCTGTCCTCGCTCGAGGGTGCCGCCGTCGAGGCTATTCAGATCGATGGCGCGCAGCACGAGTTCATGACCATCCCTAACATGGTCGAGGATGTCACCGACATCGTCCTGAATGTCAAGGGTCTTGTCTTCAGGGCTCTCGGCACGACCGACGAGGCGACCGCCACCATTTCGGTTGACGGCCCCTGCGAGGTCACCGGTGCGGACTTCTTTATTCCGTCCGAGTTTGAGCTGGTCAACCCCGAGCAGCACATCGCTACGCTCACCGAGGGTGGCCATCTCACCATGAGCATGCGCATCGGCTATGGCCGCGGCTATGTCTCTGGCGAGGCTAACAAGCGCGACAACGATCCCATCGGTGTGATCCACGTCGACTCGCTGTACTCGCCGGTGTCCCGTTGCGCCAAGCTCGTTGAGGCTTGCCGTGTCGGTCAGCACACCGACTACGACCGCCTTGTCCTCGAGATCGAGACCAACGGCTCCATCGCTCCGCGCGACGCCGTGGTCCAGGCTGCCAATATCATCAACCAGCATATGGCTGCCTTTATGAACCTTGCCGAGACCCCCGAGGTCGAGGAGGAGGCTTCGATCTTCGCTCCCGAGGTCACCAACGACAACGCCGAGCTGGACAAGCAGATCGAGGATCTGGACCTTTCCGTCCGTTCCTACAACTGCCTTAAGCGCGCCAGCATTCACTCGGTCCGTCAGCTCGTTGAGTTCTCGGAGAACGATCTGCTCAACATCCGTAACTTCGGTGTTAAGTCGATCGAGGAAGTGAAGGACAAGCTTGAGTCCATGGGCCTGAGCCTGAAGGCTTAATGCTTCGCATATTTGAGGAGAAACTAGACCATGCGTCACAACGTTAAGAAGGGCCTGAAGCTCGGCACCGATGCGAGCCACACCAAGGCCATGAAGAAGAGCCTTGCTAAGGCCCTCTTCGAGAACGACCGCATCAAGACCACCGAGACCCGCGCTAAGGCGCTGCGTTCGGTCGTCGACCCGATCATCACTTGGGCCAAGAAGGGCGACCTGCACTCTCGTCGTCTGGCTATCGCCAAGCTCGGCGATAAGCAGCTCGTTGCCGAGATCTTCGACAAGGCTGCCCAGGGCATGTGGCAGGACCGCAACGGCGGTTACACCCGCATCATGAAGCTCGGCAACCGCAAGGGCGACAACGCTCCCATCGTTATCATGGAGCTCGTCACCGAGCCTTGCACGCCTAAGGCCAAGAAGGCCGCTCCGGCCCCCAAGAAGGCCGCTGCTCCCAAGAAGGTCGAGGCCGTCGAGGAGACTCCCGCTGAGGAGACCGCTGAGTAGACATTCCGTCTGCATAGGCTATATTCGAGGGGTACGTTCGCGTACCCCTCTTTTTTTTGTCGCGATACCGTTACTTGTTTGTTGGGAGCGCCCATGACTGCGCCGTCTGATTTCAATTCGACCCCCGAGCTTGACGCCACGCTCGTATTTCGTGTGGCCTATGATGGTTCATCGTATAGCGGATTTGCCGAGCAGCCGGGACAGACGACGGTTGCGGGTGAGCTACGTCGAGCCATCGAGACGCTGCTTCGCCGCCCGATCGATTTGACGTGCGCGGGGCGTACCGATGCCGGCGTTCATGCCGTGGCTCAGTACATCAGCGTGCCCGTAACGGACGCTGAGCTTGCGTGTACGCGCCGTAGGTGGCTGCGGGCCATGGATGCCCTGCTGCCCAAAGATATCGCCATCAACGAGGTCTACAAGGCTCGTAAGGGCTTTTCTGCGCGCTTTGACGCGCGCTCTCGCACTTACACCTATCGCATTGCCGATCGTGATGCGCGGCCCGTGCTGTCACGCGGTGCTGTGTGGTGGCATCGCTATCCCCTCGACGTCGATGCGATGGCGGCCGCCTGCCCTGCGCTTTTGGGCGAGCAGGACTTTAAAAGCTTTTGCAAGGTTGCCTCTGCCGTGGGCAAACCTACGCACCGCTGCGTAATGCGCGCCGAGTTTGGCCATGAGGTTGCGTTTGGCGAGGACATCCTGACGTTTAACATCGAGGGCAATGCGTTTCTGCATTCGATGGTCCGTACGATCGTTGGCACGCTTGTCGAGATTGGCATGCATCGCCGTGAACCCGAGTGGATGCGCGAGGTCATCGATGCTTGCGACCGTACCGCTGCAGGCCCCACGGCTCCTGCCTGCGGCCTTACGTTTATGGGCGTGGATTACGATCCCGCCGAGCTTGTCGTGCTCGACTAGGGGAGGGCTCGACGCGTCGTTCGTCGGCACCTGTCATCTGTGGGCTGCGCGTGTGCAACATCTGTTCTTGGCGTGCAGTGCAACCGGTGTCTCATTGCTTTTATTGCCGGGGTGTACCATGAACGACAGTTTGATTCATTGCTGTCGAGAGGACGGATAACTTGGTTCGACGTGGCTCGCATCCGCGACTTTCGGTGATCCTTGTGGTAGAAGGTTCGCCCAGCTATGCGATGCGTGCGCTCGAGAGTATCCAGAACCAAGACCTCTATGATTTGCAGATTGTCGTTGTCTGCCGCGATGCTGCGCCCGGTGTGCGCCATTCGCTTCAAGTTGCTGCCGACAGGGACATCCATATTGATTTGATTGACGTCGAGGACGCGAAGCGCGGCGCTTGTCTTCGTGCCGGTTTTGATGCCTCGCGCGGCTCTCAAATCATCGCCATGAACGCCGATGAGTGGTTTGCTCCGCAGGCCCTTTCCAAGATGGTCGATATCGCGTGCGATACTGCGGCAGACATTGTGCTCCCCTCGGTGTCGCTCGATCGATACGATGCGCATCGCGAGCGTCATTCGCGCGTCTTGGATGCTGCCCCTATTGCCATAGAAGACGAGTCTTCTATGGTGACTGGGCTGCCCCAGTTGATTTTGGGCGGCCTAGTCGCTCAGACCGCTGGCGTGATGTATAGCCGTCCGCTGTTTGAGGCATGCCTGTCGCGCGGCAAGGCGTACCGTACGGTTGAGTTTATGGCTTATGCGCTCTCGCAGGCACGATTCGTGTCCGGCTGCGGCGACGCTTGTTTCCACGCGGTGGCACCTAAGCTTACAGATGCCTTTGATCCCACCATGTATGCCAGGATATCCGATGACACTCGAGCGCTCGACGAGCTTGCGGACTCACTCTCGGAAGCAGATAGCGGTGGTCGGCTCAAGCTGGCAAGCCAAAAGTTCTACTTTGCCGGACTGGTCGCCTGCATCGAGAATTTGTGTCTAAGCCCGCATGGGGTGTCGTCAATTGAGCGTTCCGCCCGCATGCGTGATATGCTCGAGGCGCCTCGAACCCGTCAGATGGTCGCCGCGCTCAAGGACAACCATCGGGGACTCGGTCTGTTGTTTGGGCCGATCGCCAGCGCCAAGCCCGCGCGCTGCGTGATGTGTACGCATCTGGCAGCTTTTCTTAACCGGACGGGCGCAAAAACCGCCTAAACGGGCTCATTTCGAAACAAATTTGCATAGAATTGTTTCGAAATGCGTTCTTATACACAAAAGCCTTCAAATAGCGTTAAACTATTCAATCACTGATTGATTGTCTCCGCCATCTTTTGGAGAGAGGGTTTGTATGGCTAAAAAACGCAATGGGCGCCAGGATGCCATTAGAGATATTGTGCGCAATAAGGACGTCCGCACGCAGCGCGTGCTGGTCGATGAGCTCCGCGCTATGGGCTTTGATTGCACGCAGGCGACTGTCTCTCGCGATATTGCCGATATGGGGCTGCGTAAGCTCCCTGAGGGCATCTATGTTCTGGCAGAGGACCTGCACCTGCAGCGTATGGTTTCCGAGCTCGTAACGGGCGTTCTGCGCACCGATAATCTGGTTATGATCAAGGCTCAGCCTGGCACGGCTTCCGGCATCGCCGCCGCTGTTGATGCGGCAGAGCTGCCCGATGTGCTTGGCTCGCTTGCCGGCAACGATACGATTTTGGTTATTGCCCAGACGGCCGAGGACGGCGAGCGTCTTGAGGCGCTGATCAATAAGCTGAGCAATTCTCGCAAGTAGGCGTGCGGGCCGTGCGCTCGGCACTGCGCGCGCTGACATAGTGGCTTGTAAGGGGTATCGACGTTGGTCGGTACCCCCTTTTTTGTCTGCCGGTATAAAGACCGCCCATCAGGTCGCTTTAAACTAAAAAGGCCCCGAGCAGTTTAATAAGCTGCTCGGGGGCCTTGTTGCTTATGGCCGGATGATTTCTAGCCGACCGTATCGTCAGGCGTGGGTGAGGGATCGGGAGTGGGCGTAGGCGTAGGCGTCGGCGTGCCGCCATCGCCGCCGGTCGAACCACCAGTGGAGCCACCCGTCGAGCCACCGGTCGTACCGGTGCCGCCGGTGGTGTCGCCGCCCGTGGTCTCGGTGGTCGTGGTCGTCGTGGTGGTCGTCGTGGTTTCCTCTTCGTCCTCGTCCTTGTCCTTGTCGTCGTTCTCCGTCTTCTTGGTGTTGTTGGTGCCGTAGAACTTCCAGACGCTGTTGTTCTTGTAGGTGGGAGCCGTTCCGGTCGCAAACTCCTCGCGCTCGGTACCGGTCAGAACGGTGTTCATAAACCGCTTAAAGACAGGCAGGTTGGTGCTGTCGCCCAGCAGGTCTGTGCCGTATTTTTGGATGGGAATCTCGCCCGCGGAATAGCCGGTCCACAGGGCGCACGCCAGCTGCGGGGTATAGCCGCAGAACCACAGGTTGGTGGTGTTGTCGGTGGTGCCCGTCTTGCCGGCATAGGGCTGGTTGACGCTCAGGGCACCGGCAGCACCCGTACCGCCGCCCTGCATGACGCCGGACAGAACATCGGTGACCGCGGCGGCCTCGCCCTCGGTAAGCACCTGTGAGGGATTGTCGGTATGCTGGTACAGCACCGAACCGGTACGAGAGTCAATCTCGGTGATGGCGATCGGCTGGCGATAGTAGCCGCCGTTGGCAAACGTCGCGTAGGCGGCGGCCATCTCGAGCGGCGAGATCGAGCCGGTGCCGAGGGTCATGACGGGAACGTCCTCGATGTTGTCCTTGGCGGGATCGATGCCGAGCTTTTTGACGAGCGAGATGATCTTGCTGTTGCCGACGGCTTCCGCCACCTGGATGTAGCCGGTGTTGGAGGAGTATGCCGTTGCCTGCTTAAGCGTGATGTTGCCATAGCTATGGTTGGCGTAGTTTTGGACCTCGGTCGTGGTGCCCTTGGCCTTGAGCGGTGAGTTGCAGTTGAGGGTGACGTTGGGGTTCATGCCGTTTTGGATGGCAGTTGCCAGCGTAAAGGCCTTGAAGGTGGAGCCGACGGGACGCTTGGCCGTGGCATGGTTTACGTGGTTCTCGTCGGCGTTGTAGTCGTAGCCGCCCACCATGCACTTGATGTAGCCGGTCTTGGGGTCGACGACGACCATGCCCATGTCCAGACCGTCGAGTGAGAGCGTGTCGAGCTGCTCGCGGACGGCATTCTCTGCCACCTGCTGCATCGTGGGGTCGATGGTGGTCTTGACGGTCAGGCCACCCTTAAAGAGCACGTCGGTCGAGAACTCCTGCTCCAGCAGCTGCTTAACATAGGCGACAAAGTAGGGCTGCGAGTATACGTCTACGCCGCTGCCCGAAATCTCGGTCACGTTGAGGGTGATGGGCTCGGCCTGTGCGGCATCGTGCTCCTCCTGCGTGATGTGGCCCAGGCGCAACATGTTGTCGAGGACCTTGTTGCGACGGGACAGCGCCAGGTCGGGGTTGACCGTGGGGTCGTACTGCGAGGGCGAGTTGGGAAGGCCGATCAACAGCGCGGCCTCGCTGAGGGTGAGGTCGGCGGCGCTCTTGGATAGGTAGGTCTCGGCGGCGGCCTCGATACCGTAGGCGCCGTGGCCGTAATAGATGGTGTTGAGGTACATCATGAGGATCTCGTCTTTGGAGTACATGTCCTCCATCTTGACGGCGATGTAGGCCTCGCGCACCTTACGCTCGATGGTCGAGTCGAACTGCTCCTCCTGCAGGATGGTGTTGCGCACCAGCTGCTGGGTGATAGTCGAGGCGCCTTCGTGCCCGCCGCCGAGGGTTGCCACCGCAGCACGCGCGATACCCCACAGGTCGATACCGCCGTGCTCGTAGAAGCGTTCGTCCTCGACGTCAACGGTGCCCTGCAGCACGTAGGGGGAGACCTCGTCCTTGGTGATGGACTTGCGGTTTTGCGTGTAGAAGCTTGCGATCTTGTTGCCGTTGCAGTCGACGATCTCGGTGGGCTCGCTCACCAGATACGCGTTGGCGTCGGTGTAGTCGGGCAGATCGGACAGCCAGCGGTTGACGTTGCCGACCATGCCGATGCCAAATGCCACGCCCGCGATAAGCAAAAAGCCCAAAAACGAGAGCAGGATTATGGGCAGAGCATGCGTCTTTGAACGGCTGCGTCCCTGTCGTTGGCGAGGACCCATATATTGACCTCCAGGTATGTCGCGCCGGACGGTGGATGTGCCGTCGGGGCAGGATGGACATAAGTTATTACACGATAAACCAAACGGGGCGCGCGAGGCCTCGTGTATGCTGGAAGACGGCATTTTTCAGAGTGAATGCATACCTTGGTAAGGAGTTTGTCGATGGCGATTCGGACGATGGGGCCGAGCGGACAATACGAGACTGGATTGGATGCTGCCGGCACGGCGCTGCCCGAGCTGCTGGCGCCGGCGGGCGGGCTCGACCAGATGCTTGCGGCCATCGCCGCGGGTGCCGATGCCATCTATGCGGGGTTGGGCGGCTTTAACGCCCGTGTGAGTGCGCACGGTTTTACCGACGACGAGTTTGCGCGCGGCTGCGCCGTGGCGCATGCCCATGGCGTGCGTGTGTACGTGACGCTCAACGTGTTCGTGTTTGACGATGAGTTGTCCGACGCGGTGGCGCTGGGAGCTCATGCACTGGAGCTGGGCGCCGATGCTCTGATTGTCGCCGATGCCGGGTTGGCCTGCGCGCTGCGCGCGGCGATTCCCGGGGTCGAGATTCACCTGTCCACGCAGGCGGGCGCTCATAGCGAGGGCGTCGTGCGACTTGCCGCCGATGAGCTGGGGGTCGAGCGCGTGACGACGGCACGCGAGCTGACGGTCGACGAGATTGCGGCGCTATGTGCCACGGGCGTGCCCATCGAGGTATTCTGCCACGGTGCGATTTGCATCGGCTATTCGGGGGCGTGCGAGTTCTCGGCCCTGCGGCGTGGGCGCTCGGCGATGCGCGGCGACTGCACGCAGCCGTGCCGTCTGGCGTACGACCTGGTGGACGAGGCGGGACAGAGCGTTGTCGCCGTCGAGGGAGATCGCCTGCTGTGCCCGCGCGACTATCTGGGTATTGCGCATCTGCCCGAGCTTGTAGATGCCGGCGTGGCATCGCTCAAGATCGAGGGTCGCATGAAGAATCCCGACTACGTCTTTAACGTGGTGAGGGTGTGGCGTCGGGCGCTTGATATGCTGCGCGACGGCACATGGGATGCCGATGCGGTGCCGACGCTTGAGCGCGAGCTGGGAAGGTCGTTCAACCGCGGCTTTACCGATGCGTACCTGCGAGGACGTTCGGGTGCCGAGCTTATGAGCTTTGAGCGTGCGATCAACCAAGGTGTGCGCGTGGGACGCCTGGTGGCCGTTGGCCACGAAGAGGTGACCGTTGAGCTCGATGCCGCCGTGGCGGCGGGTGATACGCTCGAGATCCGATTTTACCCGGGTGCCGATGCGCGTCCCGATGTGCCCAAGCGCTGGCCGCAGGTGCCCTGCCCGGTGGATGCCGCAGCGGGGAAGCGCGTCGTCGTGCATTGCAAGCGTAAGGTGGACACGGGCTGCGAGGTGTACCTGATTCGCAGCGCCGGTGTGTTGGAGCAGACGGCGACGGCCCTGGAGCGCATGCATGCCGAGGCCGATGCGGTCGTGCCTGCTGCTCGCGCCGTTGAAGTGCTGCCGTTTGAGGGCTCCGTTGTCGCTGGCGATGTGCCGGCGGCGGGACTGGCGGAGTCGGCGGAGCAGGGGGCTTTGGCTCGTATGTTCTTTGCCTGGGAGCTGATGGATGCCGACCCGTGTGACGAGCTCGACCTGTCCGATGCGACCGTGGTGCTCGATGAGGTCTGTCGCGGGGGCGACGTCGAGCGGACCCGCTCACTGATGCAGCGTGCCGGGCGCGTCGTCTGCCGCAACCTGGGACAGGTGGTGATCGCTCGCGAGCTGGGCGTGACGTTTGACGTGGCGGCGCCGGTGTTCTGCGCGAATCGGGCCACGCTTACCTGGCTGCGCGGACTCGGTGCGGGGCGGGTGTACTTGCCGGCCGAGTCGCTCGGCAATGATGCGGAGCGTATTGCCGAACTGGCTGCTGAACCCGGCGTCTTGGGTCCGGTCGACGCCGACCGTCCCGAGCTTATGGTGTGCGAGCACTGCCTGCTGACCGCCGAGGGCGTCTGCGCCACCGATGCGACGGGACAGGTCCGTTGCCGCGACTGCTTGCGTCGTCGGCAGGTACGCTATCTGGTCGAGCGTGACGGTACACGTCTGCCAGTTGCCATTGACGCATGCGGCAGGACGAGGATTTTCCTGTCGTAGGTGCCGCGTCGCGTCAGTTTGTTATCATAAGAGAGTTTATGGACTTCCAGCACCGCCGTTTTCGGCGAGGGTGCTATAGCAAAAGGAGGATACCCAATGCTGTCTGTTGACGAGCAAATGCGTATCATCACCTCGGGCGCCGCGCAGATCGTTCCCGAGGCCGACCTTCGCAAGAAGCTTGAGAAGGGCGAGCCCCTCAACATCAAGCTCGGCGTCGACCCCACCAGCCCCGACCTGCACCTGGGCCACGCCGTGCCGCTGCGCAAGATGCGTCAGTTCCAGGACCTGGGCCACAACGTCACCCTCATCATCGGCAACGGCACCGCGCTGATCGGCGACCCCTCGGGCAAGAACTCCACGCGTCCGCAGCTTTCGCAGGAGCAGATCGAGGCCAATGCCGAGACCTACGTGAGCCAGGCCATGAAGATCCTGGATCCCGAGAAGACCACCATCGTGCACAACGGCGACTGGATTCTTTCGATGGACCTGGCCGGCCTGCTGCAGGTGTGCTCCAAGTTCACCGTCGCCCGCATCCTCGAGCGCGACGACTTTACCAAGCGCTACCAGTCCCAGACGCCGATCGCCCTGCACGAGTTCCTGTACCCCGTGATGCAGGCCTTCGACTCCGTTCAGATTAAGGCCGACGTCGAGATGGGCGGCACCGACCAGCTCTTCAACCTGCTCGCTGGTCGCGAGCTCATGGAGAAGATGGGTATGGAGCCGCAGATCGCGCTCACCATGCCGCTGCTCGAGGGCACCGATGGCGTGCGCAAGATGTCCAAGTCCTACGGCAACTACATCGGCCTGACCGACGCCCCCAAGGATATGTTCGGCAAGACCATGTCCATCCCCGATGAGATGATCGGCAAGTACTATCGTCTGGCCAGCTCGCTCACCCCGGCAGAGGTCGACAAGATCGACGCCGCCCTGGCCGATGGTTCTGCCGACCCCTACGAGCTCAAGCGCGCTCTGGGCCGCGACCTGTGCGACACCTACCACGGCGCCGGTGCCGGCGACGAGGCTCAGGCCGAGTTCGACCGCGTGTTCAAGGAGGGCCAGCTCGCCGACTTCCCCGAGAAGCACGTTGAGCTGACTGTTAACGACGAGGGCCAGATCTACCTCGCCGGCCTGCTCAAGGACTTGGGTCTTTCGGCGAGCGCCGGCCAGGCTCGTCGCGATATCGACGGCGGCGGCGTCAAGATCAACGGCAAGGCCGTGGCTCCCAAGAGCTATAACATCGATCCCAGCGCCCTCAAGCTGGGCGACACCCTCTCCGTAGGCAAGCGCAAGGGCTTTAAGTTGATTTAGTTACGCGGTTTTACCAAACCGCGTAACGACTCGACGCTGCAAACCCGCCAGAGCGGCAATCTGCCTTTCAACTTCGGCGGCATGACCAGAAGGTCAATGCCGCCTCGCTTCAAGGCACCTTGCTCGCTCTGGCGGGTTTTCGCTGTCGTTGCCAAGACATCGGCGTTGCCTTGGTCGCAAGTAGTCATCGGGGACGTTCTTTAATGACTAGTCGTTTAAGAACGTCCCCAACGACTACTTTTGGGCGCTTACCGTTAAGCGGAAGGGGTGTTATCGGCGGCCTTCTTTTGGGCATACAATTGCTATTGGATTGCTGCGGTGAAGGTCTGTCCGCTCCGCAGCGTTTTCTACGGTTAAAGGAGTATGTATGTCCGTTGAGGTCATGAGGTCTGTGATCGATGCTGCCGAGGGCCGCGTGCCCGTCGACACGCTGTTTACCAATGCGCAGATCGTCGACGTGTATGGCCAGCGTGTGGCGCCCGGTAGCGTTGCCGTCAAGGACGGTGTGATCGTCGGCGTGCTCTACGACGGTCGCGACGATGCCGCCGGCACCTACGAGGCGACCGAGGTCATTGACTGCCAGGGCCGCTATCTCGCCCCCGGCTTTATCGACGGACATCTGCACATTGAGTCCTCGAACATCCGTCCCGCCGAGTATGCGCGCATGGCGGCGACGCGCGGTACCACCACCGCTATTGCCGACAGCCACGAGATCGCCAACGTTTCCGGCCTGGACGGCCTGCGCTTTATGATCGAGGACGGCCGTCGCGCACCCATCTCCATCAAGTACATGATGCCCTCGTGCGTGCCCGCGCTGCCCGATGAGCAAGCAGGCGCTGTGATTACCGCCGCTGACATGCAGGCGTTTTTTGCCGAGCATCCGGGCGATGTCTTTGGCCTGGGCGAAATGATGAACCTTCCGGGCGTTTTTATGGCCGATCCCGAGACCTGCGCTCGCATCGATGCCGCTAACCAGACGCCGTCCAAGCAAGTCGACGGCCATGCCCCGCTCGTTGCCGGCAAGGACCTCAACGCCTATGCTGCAGCAGGCATTATCGCCGACCACGAGTCGACGATTCCCGAGGAGGCGCTCGACAAGCTGTCTCGCGGCATGTACGTGATGCTGCGCGAGGGTACGTGCAGCCATGATCTGGCCAACCTGTCGCCGATGCTGCTGGAGAATCCCGCGCGCGCCCGCCGCTGCTGCTTTGCGACTGACGACCGCGCTCCTTCCGATGCGCTTGCAACCGGCATGATCGACAATGCCTGCCGCGTGGCGATTGAGGCCGGTATCGACCCCGTGGTCGCTATCTCTATGGCGTCCCTCTCCACGGCCGAGGCGTTTGGCCTGGACCACGGCTGCCGCGACCCGCACGAGCTCCGCGGTGCGATTGCCCCGGGCAAGCGTGCCGACCTGCTGGTGCTCAATGACCTGACGTTTGCCACGGCTCCGCATCGTGTATATGCCGCCGGTGCCCTGGTGGCGCAGGACGGCACCTTTGTGGGCGAGATCGCACCCGAGATGGCCGAGGTTGCGGCCCTTGCCGATGAGCTGCGCGCCTCCGTTAAGCTGCCGAATCTTTCGCTCGACGTATTCGACTATGCCTTTAAGCCGGGCGAGGCCGTGATTGACGTAGTGCCGGGCAAGGCCATCACGGGCATGGTTCGTCCCGAGAGCGCCGAGGGCCTGCGCCGCATCATGCTGATCGAGCGCCACGGCCGCGGCGTGTCGCTGCAGGCCGAGGGCGCCGACGGTGATGGTCCTGCGGGCCTGGGTCTTGTTGGCAAGCACATCGGTCGCGGCTGGGTGCGCGGCTTTACCATCACGGGCGGCGCCATCGCCTCGACGATCGGCCACGATTCACACAACGTGTGCGTGGTGGGCGACAACGCCGCCGATATGATGACTGCCGTCGAGGCTGTTGGCCAGGGTGGCCACGTGCTGGTGCGCAACGGTGAGGTCGTAGCGCGCATTCCGCTGGCGCTCGGTGGCCTGATGAGCGAGGGCACGGCCGAGGATGTCGCCGCGCAGCACGACGACTTTATGGTCAAGGCACGCGCCATGGGTATTGAGCCGCCGCTCGACCCCATCATGGGCATCATCTTCCTGCCCCTGCCGGTGATTCCGACGCTCCGCATCCGTCCCGAGGGCATGTTCGACGTCACCACCTTCACCTACGCCGACTAGTCATCGGGGACGTTCTTATAGTCATCGGGGACGTTCTTAAACGACTAGTCGTCGGTGACACTCTTTGGCGTGTCGCCTGACGCCGCGACCGTGAGACCTCTGGCACGCGTGAGCTATTTGCTAGGTCCATGTAACGTTTATGACTGCGGGGTCTTATTTGAGCTCCCTTTGGGTACGTTGGAATCGGATACACGTTCGATTCCAACAAGCCCGAAGGGAGCTTTTCTATGTTTAAACTGATTGCATCCGATATGGACGGCACGTTGCTTGACGAAAACGGCCAGGTGCCTCCCGAAACCTATGAACTGATCCTGGCGCTACGCGAGCATGGCGTGCATTTTGCCGCATCGTCAGGCCGCCGCTACGATCGCCTGTGCGAGTTCTTTGCGCCCGTTCGCGACAAGATGGACTTTGTCGCAGCTAACGGTGCCCAGGTCTACGCCGACGGAAAGATGGTGGACCGTGAGGTGTATTCGCACCTGGCGATTCGAAAGCTCGCCCAGGCCGTCGGGACGTTTCCCAATTTGCATCTTGCGCTCTTTGACCGAACCAAATCCTTCTTGCTCGATGACGAGTGCAAGTTCGTGCGCGAGGTCGATAAGGACCTTCCCAATGCCGAGCGCATTTGGGAGCTGCCCGATCCCAGCGTAAATATCATCAAAGCGAGTATCTTTTGCGACGACAGTGCGGTTATGGACAGTGCGTACGTGCTACAGCGCGAACTTGGTCAGCTCTTTACTTTTGCGCCTTCGGGCAACGCGTGGATCGATGCCATGCAGCCTGGTGTGTCGAAGGCCTCGGGTATCGCGCAGCTCGCGGAGCATTACGGCATTGGACGCGACGAGGTCATGGCGTTTGGCGACTCGATGAACGACTACGAGATCATTCGCTTTGTCGGCACGGGCTGCGCGATGGAAAACGCGCGCCCCGCGCTCAAGGCGGTGGCCGATCGCGTCGTAGGCTGCAACCGCGACCACGCCGTTCAGCATGAGCTCCGTCGCGTGCTGGAGAGTCTCTCCTAATCCGGCAGATGGGGACGTTCCCTTTCTGCCGACAGTGGGGGACAGTCCTTGCAGCTTTTTGCGAAGAGTGTCCCCAACGACTAGTCGTTTAAGAACGTCCCCAATGACTAGGCGAGAGCGGCCATGATGGTGCGGGCGACGCCGTCGTGGTCGTTGTCATATTCGGTGATGGCATCGGCGGCCTCGCGGTCCTCGGGCTCGGCGTTGATCATGGCCATGCCGTGGCCCGCTGCCTGCAGCATGGGGATGTCGTTGATGTTGTCGCCGAACGCCCAAGCGTCGGCGAGACGCTCGCCCAGGTGCTCGCAGAGCCACGTGAGGGCCGTTCCCTTGGTGGCGCCCTCGCCCATGACCTCGATATTCATGGCGTACGAACGCGTGACCTCAATGCCTCCGAGCGTGTCGAGCTCCGCCGCGATGGCGTCGCGATCAGCCGGGTCGTGCCAGTACATGGCGATGCGCTCGAGCGTCTCGACCTCGTCGATCTTGCTGTCGATATCCATGTCGATCGGTGTTCGTGTGCGCTTGAGCGAAGCCGCGATGTGGGGGTCGCCGCCGCAGAATTCGTCCAGGCGCGTGTAGAGCGAGCGGGGGAGGAAGCACTGCCCGTCCGCGAAGATATCGAAGGTGACGTCATGGCCGGCGGCAATGCTATGGACGCGGTGGGCGATGGTGCGGTCGAGCGGTCGGCTCAAAATGCGCGTAGCACGTGAGGTATCGGTGGGCGCGCCGTCGTCGAGCTGCCAGACGCTGGCACCGTTGGCGCAGACCGCGTAGTGCACGGCAGGATGGGCGAGGATGGGCTCAAAGATGCCCGACAGCGGACGTCCCGTGCACGGTACAAACTCAATGCCGCGACGTGCGAGCTCGTCGAGCATTGCCCAAGTGGCGTCGCTCATCTGCTTATCGCTCGTCAGCAGCGTTCCGTCCATATCGGAAAACACAATCATTTGATGCAGCCCTTTCTACTGGCAAAAAAGCGTGGCCAAGGGCTTGGGTCCCTGGCCACGCTCAAGATCTATAACGGTCCGCGTCCTATCGGTCGGCGAGTGGCTTGTACTCCAGCGGCTCGATAACCGGGCGGTAGGCGGGGCGGATGATGCGGTGCGCGCAGAAGAGCTCTTCCATGCGGTGCGCAGACCAGCCGGCCATGCGGGCGACGGCGAACAGCGGCGTAAAGAGCGTCTCGGGCACGCCGAGCATCTTGTAGATAAAGCCCGTGTACAGGTCGATGTTGGCGCAGATGGGCTTGGTCATGCCGTGGTCGCGCATGACCTGGGGTGCCAGGCGCTCGATGCGCTCGATGAGCGCGAACTCTTCGCCCAAGTCCTTCTTGGCTGCCAGTGAGCGCGCGTAACGGCGGCAGACCTCGGCGCGCGGGTCGCTCAGCGTGTAGACGGCGTGGCCCATGCCGTAGATGAGGCCTGTGCCGTCGAAGGCCTGCTTGTCGAGGATCTTGCCCAGGTAGGCCGCAACCTCGTCCTCGTCCTCCCAGTTGGAGACATGCGCGCGGATGTCCTCGTGCATAGACACGACCTTGGCATTGGCACCGCCGTGGCGCGGGCCCTTGAGCGAGCCGATAGCCGCGGCGTAGGCGGAATACGGGTCGGTGGCCGAAGATGACAGCACGCGGCAAGCGAAGGTGGAGTTGTTGCCGCCGCCGTGCTCGGCATGCAGCATGAGCATAACGTCGAGCAGCATCGCCTCATCGCGGGTGAACGCCATGCCGCCGCGCAGGACCTGCAGAATGGTCTCGGCGGTGGAGAGGCCGGGCGTGGGGTGCGGCACGTGAACCTCGGAGCCGCGAAGCTTGGCAATCGAGGCCATGTGGGCGAAGGCGGCGATGCGCGGGAGACGTGCGAGCATGGAAATGGCGACGTCGATTTCGTGCTCGGGCGTGATCACGTCTGGTTCGGCATCGAAGGCGTAGAGCAGCAGCACGGCGCGCTGGAGCACGTTCATGATGCTCGACGACACCGTGGTCATAGGGAACTCTTTGACGTACTCGTCGCTCAGATGTCTAAAGGCGCCCAGGCGCTCGCAAAAGCCGTCGAGCTCTTCCTTGTTGGGCAGCGAACCCGTGATAAGCAGATAGGCGACTTCCTCGTAGCCGTAGCGATTCTCGGCCTGGGCATTGTTGACCAGATCCTCGATGCTGTAGCCGCGAAGCGTGAGCTTGCCCTGATCGGGCACGACCTTTCCGTCGACCTTGTTGTAGCCGTGCACATCCGAGATGCGAGTGAGGCCCGCGACCACGCCCGAGCCGTCGGCATTGCGCAGGCCGCGCTTGACGTTGTGCTCTACGAACAGGTCCTCGTCGTATGGGGCGGTCGGCAGGCCGTGGTAGAGGTTTTCGCTTTCGGGCGAAATCTGACGGCTCGCCTCGTAATCCAGAACCAGGCGGCTCAGGTGATCGTCGAAGCGGTAGTAGATTTTCTTGGCGTCGTAGGCCATGCGCGCTCCTCTCCGGGCCGCATCGGGGTGGCTTGCATGGGCATGCGCGCGTCAGGCTATCCCCAGCGGCTTGCTCGCTACAGGCGGTACATAAAGTTAAAGACGTCCTCGCGCTGGATGGACACGTTGACGCCCGAAAGCTCGCCGGCCTCGGCCAGCGCCTTCTGCAGCTCGGCGAAGTCGAGCTTGGACTCGGCGGTGTCGGCCAGCATGGTCATGGTGAAGATGTCCTCGATAATGGACTGCGTGATGTCGCGGATGTCGACGTTGGCCTCGCCTAGGACACGGGTGACGCCGGCGACGATGCCGGGGCGGTTCTTGCCAAGGACGGTGATGACGATACGGGAGGACGAGATCTCGGCCATGGGAAACCCTTTCGCGTGATTGCGGCGCGCGCGGGGCGCTCCGCTACGGTACAGTGTTCATCATTGTACCTGTCTGGCGCCAAAAGGGGTGTGCTTACTGCGGCGTTACACGTCTGCAACATGGGTGAAGGCTCGTCGGGTTGCGTGCTCGCTGCGGTTGGCCACGCCGCCTTGCACAAAGACCGTGAACCTTTTGTGGGACGCGCGGCGCCGTGGTACCATAGCCGAGTTTGTTGTCTTGGTCGGAAACCAAGACGCCTTATGCGCTGATCGGTAACCAGCGCCTGACCAATAAGGAGTCCTACCATGAAGCAGGGTATCCATCCCCAGTATGTCGAGTGCACGGTGACGTGCTCCTGCGGCAACACCTTCAAGACGCACGCTACCGTGTCCGAGATGAAGGTCGAGCTTTGCAACGAGTGCCACCCGTTCTACACCGGCCAGCAGAAGTTCGTCGACACCGGTGGACGCGTCCAGCGCTTCGCCGACAAGTTCGGTGGCGCCGCTGCCGCCCAGCTCAAGAAGGCCGAGGAGGCCAAGGCTGCCAAGGCCGCCAAGGCTGCTGAGGCCGAGGCTGCTCGCAAGGCCGCCGCTGAGGCTAAGGCTGCCGAGAAGGCTAAGCGTGCTGCTAAGTTTGCCGAGGAGGCTGCCAAGCAGGCCGCCGAGGCTCCCGCAGAGGCTCCCGTCGAGGAGGCCACTGCCGAGGCCGAGACCACCGAGGCTGCTGAGTAAATAGCTCGCCGCGGAATCACTTGCATTCATGGCATAAGGGCCGTGCATCCGTTTGGGTGCGCGGCCCTTTTCTTTTTATTGGTGCAAACCAACCTGCCCCCATTGCACCAAATAGCAGAGAGGTAGCGTTTGCCCAGATAAAACCTGCCAAAATTAACCTGTCCCATTGTGGCAGGTTGGTCGTAGTTATTACGTGGCGGTCGAGGTCGACCGTATAGGCCGCGCCTTGTTTGGCTAAAGTACAATCATCTGTGTTTAACTCGCCCGCCGCTGCACGGCGTGGGCGATGGCCAAAAAGGAAAACCACATGGGATTCATGTCAAAGCTGCTGTCCTTTGGATCCGATAAGGACCTTAAGCGCTACTACAAGATCGTCGACCAGATCAACGGTCTTGAGCCCCAGTTTGAGAAGATGACCGAGGAGGAGCTCCGCGGCCAGACCGATAAGTTCCGCGAGCGTTACGCCAACGGCGAGTCGCTCGACGACATGCTCCCCGAGGCCTTTGCCACCGTGCGTGAGGCTTCCAAGCGCACCATGGGTATGCGCCACTTTGACGTGCAGCTCATTGGCGCCATGGCACTGCACGAGGGCCACATCGCCGAGATGAAGACCGGCGAAGGTAAGACCCTCGTCTCCACCTTGGCCGGCTATCTCAACGCTATTGCCGGCAAGGGCGTGCACGTCGTTACTGTCAATGATTACCTTGCCAAGCGTGACTCCGAGTGGATGGGCCGCATCTATAAGTACCTGGGTATGACCGTCGGTCTGCTCCAGAACAACATGCCGCTCGAGCTCAAGCGCCCGGCCTACCAGGCCGACGTCACCTACGGCACCAACTCCGAGTTCGGCTTTGATTACCTGCGCGACAACATGGTTACCCGTCCCGAGCAGCGCGTGCAGCGCGGCCACAACTACGCCATCGTCGACGAGGTCGACTCCATCCTGATCGATGAGGCCAGGACGCCGCTCATTATCTCGGGCGCTGGCACCAAGTCCGCCAGTACCTACAAGGACTTCGCGCGTGCCGTGCGTGGCCTTGAGCGCGGCGAGGACGTGTCGCACGACATGCTCACCGCTACCGAGGACGTGGAGCCCACGGGCGACTATGTCATGGATGAGGCCAAGCACACCATTGCCGCCACCGAGCGCGGCCTTAAGAAAATCGAGCGCCGCCTGGGTATCGATGACATCTATGCCGATCTCTCCGGCCAGCTGGTCAACCACCTGCAGCAAGCGCTGAAGGCCCAGTACATGTTCCACCGCGATAAGCAGTACGTGGTCACCAACGGTGAGGTCAAGATCGTCGACGAGTTCACCGGCCGCATCATGGAGGGCCGCCGCTATTCCGAGGGCCTGCACCAGGCCATCGAGGCCAAAGAGGGCGTGCTCGTACGCGAGGAGAACCAGACCCTGGCCACCATCACCCTGCAGAACTACTTCCGTCTGTATGACAAGCTTTCCGGCATGACCGGCACGGCACTTACCGAGGATGCCGAGTTCCGCGAGATCTACAAGCTGCCTGTCGAGGTCATCCCCTCCAACAAGCCAGTGCAGCGCGTGGACCACGAGGACCTGGTGTACCGCACCATTCAGGCCAAGTACAACGCCGTTGCCGACGACGTTGAGCGTCGTCATGCCAAGGGCCAACCGGTCCTGGTAGGTACCGTCTCCATCGAGAGCTCCGAGAAGCTGTCGGCCGCCCTTACCAAGCGTGGCATCGCGCACGAGGTCCTCAACGCCAAGCATCACGAGCGCGAGGCTCATATCGTTGCCCAGGCCGGACGCTACGGCGCCGTGACCATCGCCACCAACATGGCCGGCCGTGGTACCGACATCTTGCTGGGCGGCAACCCCGACGAGTTGGTGCGCGAGCGCCTGGAGTACGAGGGCCTGACCATGGAGGACGTGACGCCCGAGCAGCTCGAGCAGTTTAACGCCGAGGCCAAGGAGACTTGCAAGGCCGAGCGCGAGCGCGTGCTTGCCGCCGGTGGCCTGACCGTTATCGGCACCGAGCGCCACGAGTCCCGCCGTATCGACAACCAGCTGCGCGGCCGCTCCGGCCGTCAGGGCGATCCGGGCGAGACCCAGTTCTACCTGTCGCTCGAGGACGACCTCATGCGCCTGTTCGGCGGCGACAAGATGGACCGCGTCTCCAAGATGATGGTCACGGCCGACATGGGCGACGACATGCCCATCCAGCACAAGATCATCTCCAAGGCCGTCGAGAGCGCCCAGCACAAGGTCGAGAGCATCAACTTCTCCATGCGTAAGAGCGTCCTTGAGTACGACGACGTCATGAACAAGCAGCGCCAGGTCATCTACGCCGAGCGCAATAAGATTCTGGACGGCAAGGACCTGACCGACCACATCACCGAGGTCATGCACGATACCGTGTACCGCTGCGTGCAGGAGTTCTGCACCAAGGACAGCCACGAGGGCGAGCGCGACCTGGAGGGCCTGCGCAAGTGGGTTGTGGAGCTCACCGGCCACATCGATACGCCGAAGTTCCCCGACGAGGACTTTGAAGCCCTGGCTGCCGATGTCTTGGCCTATGTTGAGAAGTGCTACAACATGAAGGCCGAGCGTCTGGGCGAGGACCTGATGCGCGAGCTCAATACCCAGGTCATGCTGCGCGTCATCGATACCCGCTGGATGAACTACCTGCAGGAGATGGACTATCTTAAGACCGGCATCGGACTGCGCGGCTTTGGTCAGCGCGACCCGCTGGTCGAGTACAAGACCGAGGCTTATGGCGCGTTCCAGATGCTCGTCGACACCATGTACGAGGATTACCTGCGCACCGTCCTGCGCATCGAGATCAAGGCCGCCCCGCAGGCCGTGGAGCACAAGGAGGAGCCCGCGCTCGAGGGTGCGCACTTCTCCGGTCCTGCCGAGGTCGATGGTGACAACGGCGGCTCGGTGCTGCGCAAGCAGGCGCAGGTGCAGGCCCGCACGGCTGTCCAGGGTGGTCCGGCTGCCGTCAACAACGGTGGCAAGGTGACCACCTATCGCAAGTCCGAGAGCGACGATCCGTACGTCAACGTGGGCCGCAACGACCCGTGCCCCTGCGGTAGCGGCAAGAAGTTTAAGTACTGCCACGGCAGGAATCGTTAATGGCTGAGGCTTTAGAGGTAACGCCCGCCGAGCTGGACGCGTTTGCGGACCGGCTCGGTGAGGTCGAGTCGTATCTCCACCTGGACGAGAAGCGTACCCGCGTGTCCGAGCTCGAGGCCAAAAGTGTTGCCCCTGGCTTTTGGGATGACGCCGACGCCGCCCGTGCCACCATGGAGGAGATTGCGCGCAACAAGGAGGATATCGCTGCCGTGGACACCGCGCGCGGCGAGCTTTCCGATGCCCGCGCCGCGCTGGAGCTTGCCGAGGAGATGGGGGATGACCCCGACGCCGCCGCCCTTCGCGAGGAGGCTGCAGCCACGGCTGAGCGCCTGGCCCGTGCCATCGATGAGCTTGAGCTTTCGAGCTGGTTTACCGGTGAGTTCGATCACGGCGATGCCATTGTGACCATTAAGCCCGGACAGGGTGGTCTGGAGGCCCAGGACTGGACCTTCATGCTCTTTAAGATGTATATGAAGTACTGCCAGCGTCGCGGCTGGAAGGTCACCATCAACGACTGTCCCGCGGCCGAGGTCATCGGCATTGACCGCGCGACCTTTACCGTCGAGGGCAAGGACGCATTTGGCATGCTGCGCGCCGAGGCCGGCGTCCACCGCTTGGTTCGCATTAGCCCCACCGACGACAAGAAGCGCCGCCAGACCACGTTTGCCGGCGTCGAGGTCATCCCCGTGCTACCCGATGATATCGACATCGAGATCAGTCCCGACGACATCCGCGTGGACGTGTACCACGCGAGCGGCCCGGGCGGTCAGGGCGTCAACACCACTGACTCCGCCGTGCGCGTGACGCATTTTCCCAGCGGCATTGTGGTCACCTGCCAAAACGAGCGCAGCCAGATCCAGAACAAGGCCGCGTGTATGCAGATCCTCAAGGCTCGCCTGTACGAGATTGAGCTCGAGAAGCGCGCCGAGGCCCTGGATGAGATTCGCGGACCCAAGACCACGATTGGTTTTGGCAACCAGATTCGCAGCTACGTGCTCTACCCGTATCAGATGGTTAAGGACCTACGCACGGGCGTGGAGACCAGCAATGTCGAGGCCGTTCTTGACGATGGCGACCTGGACCCGTTTGTTATTGGCTATCACCGTTGGGCTACCGGCAACGCCGATGCGGAAGGCTCGGAGGTCTAAAACATCGGGCGGCTTCAAGCCGATGCTAAGCCCAACGGTTGGACGGGTTTGTATCCAGAATAAACCCTGCGCAGGGGTGGTTTTTGTCCGGCGAATCGGTAGAATCGAATACAAGAAGAAGTTCAAAGCGCATCCGTTTGGGTGCGCTTTTTTGAGGGAGGCAGCATGGCATATCGTCTGGACATCAAGCGCATTCTTTCGATGAACTTCTTTCACGATCTGCCCCAGATCATGTTGGGGTGCGCTCTGGCCGCCATCGCGACCGACCTGTTTTTGATTCCCAACGGTCTTGCCGCCGGTGGCGTTACGGGCCTTGCGACTATTATCCAGGCGGTCGGCGCGGCGCGAGGCGTGTCGCTTCCCGTCGGTATCCAGACCATCGTGATGAATGCCTTGCTGCTGCTGGTCGTTATGCGCGAGGGCGGCATGTTCTACGTGGTGCAGACTGCGACGGGCTTTGTGCTGCTGGGCTTCTTTACCGATCTGTTCGCCCCGTTTGTAGCACCTCTGGCGGATGCGGACCTGATGCTTCCCGCTATGTGGGGCGGCATTATTACGGGCATCGGTTACGGCATGGTGTTGCGCGCCGGCGCCAACACCGGCGGCTCGGACACGATTGGCCAAATCATCTCGCGTAACACCTCGCTGCCCGTGGGCTCGACCGTCATGGCGATCGATGTTGTCGTATGCGCGTTATCGGCTCCGGTCTTTTCAATCGAAAACGCACTATATGCAGGCCTTTCGATGGTCATTAGCGGCTACGTGATCGATGCCGTGGTCGATGGCGGCAACAAACGCCGTATGGTACTCATCATCTCGGACAAGTTCCCTGATATCGCTGCCGATATCATGTATGGTCTAGGTCGTGGTTGTACCAAGTTTAAGGCGACTGGCATGTATTCGGGTGCCGAGAAGCCGGTGATTATGGTCATCGTGAGCCGTCGAGAGCTCAATACCCTCAAGACGATCGTGCGCGAGCGCGATCCTCATGCCATCGTGACGGTTGCCGACGTTACGGAAGCCTTCGGCGAGGGCTTTAAGGACATTAACGCGTAGGGGCGACCGCGTTCCATCCAAAAGACGTTCACATTGATAAACCGTTTCATCAGCGGTTCTGCCTGCTAAATTGTTCAAATAATGATAAAAACTCTGGTAAAGCCATCAGTTTCCAGCATAATGAATGACGTACGTGCATTGCGGCTGTGTTGGGACTACCTTTCCGTGCCGTGCGCATCTTGTCTAAAGAGGATGAAAGGAAGGCACAATGAGCGGCGAAGAGCTCAAAAAGGTTGCCAACGAGGTAAGGAAGGGCATCGTCACCGGCGTGCACGCTGCCAAGTCCGGCCATCCGGGCGGTTCGCTCGGCGCTGCCGACATCATGACCTATCTGTACTTTGAGGAAATGAACGTCGACCCGGCCGACCCCCGCAAGGCCGACCGCGATCGCTTTGTGCTTTCCAAGGGCCACTGCGCTCCGGGCCTGTACGCCGTGCTTGCCGAGCGCGGGTTCTTCCCCAAGGAGGACCTCGAGACGCTGCGCCATATCGGTAGCCACCTGCAGGGTCATCCCAACATGAACGACACCCCGGGCGTTGATATGTCTACCGGTTCGCTCGGCCAGGGCATCTCCGCCGCCGTGGGCATGGCGGTTGCCGCCAAGCACTGGGGCGATACTTACCGCACGTACGCCCTGCTGGGCGATGGCGAGAGCGAGGAGGGCCAGGTCTGGGAGGCCGCCATGTTTGCCGGCAACCAGCAGCTCGATAACCTCTGCGTGATCGTCGACCACAACGGCCTGCAGATCGACGGCCCCGTCGAGGAGGTCAACGACCCCATGCCGCTCGCCGACAAGTTCCGTGCCTTTAAGTTCCACGTGGTGGAGCTTGCCGACGGCAACGATTTCGACCAGATCCGCGCCGCCTTTGCCGAGGCTCGCGCCACCAAGGGGCAGCCGACCGCCATTATCGCCGAGACCCTGAAGGGCAAGGGCGTGTCCTTTATGGAGAACCAGGTGGGTTGGCACGGTAAGGCCCCCAACGATGAACAGTTTGAGCAGGCCATGGCAGAGCTCACGGCCGCCGGAGAGGAGCTCTAGGATGGCAGACGTCAAGAAAATCGCCACGCGCGTAAGCTACGGCGAGGCCCTCGTCGAGCTCGCCAGCGATCACGATGACTTTGTGGTCCTCGACGCCGACCTGGCCGCCGCCACGCAGACCGGTAAGTTTAAGGCCGCTTGCCCCGACCGCTTCTTCGATGTGGGCATCGCCGAAAGCAACCTGATGGGTGTCGCCGCCGGTATCGCGACCACCGGTCGCGTCGCCTTCGCGAGCAGCTTTGCCATGTTTGCCGCCGGCCGCGCCTTTGAGCAGGTCCGCAACTCCATCGGCTACCCGCACCTCAACGTTAAGATCGGTGCCACGCACGCCGGTATTTCGGTGGGCGAGGACGGCGCCACGCACCAGTGCTGCGAGGATATCGCTCTCATGCGCGTCATCCCCGGCATGACCGTGATCGTTCCTGCCGACGACGTCGAGGCCCGCGCCGTGACGCGCGCTGCCTACGAGTGCGACGGCCCGGTGTACATGCGCTTCGCCCGTTTGGCCTCGCCGGTTATCAACGACCCCGAGACCTACAAGTTCGAGTTGGGCAAGGGCATTGTCATGCGCGAGGGCGCCGATGTGACCATCATTGCCTGCGGCCTGATGGTCGGTGAGGCTCTCGAGGCCGCCGAGCAGCTCGCTGCCGAGGGCATCGACGCCGAGGTCATCAACATGCACACCATCAAGCCCATCGATGCCGACCTGATCGTCAAGAGCGCCACCAAGACCGGCCACGTCGTGACCGTCGAGGAGCACTCCGTGATCGGCGGCCTGGGCAGCGCCGTTGCCGACGTCCTGTGCGAGCAGTGCCCGACGCCGCTCAAGAAGATCGGCGTCAACGACACCTTCGGTGAGTCCGGCCCGGGTGCCGAGCTCTTGCACAAGTATGGCCTGGACGCCGCCAACATCGTGGCGACCACCAAGGAGTTCTTGGCATAAGGCAAGGCGGATCTCAAGGACTGCTTCGCCAGAACTATAAAACTGCTTCGCCAGTACTATGGAAACCCGGCAGGGGCGCTCTCTTGGAGAGCGCCCCTGTTTCAATTGCGGTGAAATAAGGACTGTTTTGCCAGCTTAAAGGCTCAATTAATCCGTATTTCACCGCAACTTTCGAAGGCGTTCTCGCTTTTGCTGGCGGCGGCACGACGATTGATTGCTGCCTGGCACAGTGCGGCAACATCGGGGGCGTCGTCGCCTTTATATGCCATGGCGAGTAGGGCGGCATCATAGATTTCGTTGTTAGTCATATCGCCGGCATCGATGGGGCAGAAGGTGAGTATCGAATCCTGCTCAGCGAGCTCGGCGAGATCGATCGTTTCGCCTGCGGCAAAGACATCGTCGAGGACGAGCGTTGCGCTCGTACAGGGAATTTGATAAATCTTGCCATCGGTGGCGATGGGGGAACCTGCCGCCTCGAGCGTGTACACACCTTGAATGAGGCTGATACCGGAACCGTCGGAGGCGACGAACTCAACTTTGTCGACCGTTATCCCGTCGACGGTCTTTCCCGTAATGTGTATCGGGACACGTGAGGCCCCGCTATCGGTATTCCAACCTACGGCAGAGATGTTGAGCGCAATAGCATGCTCCGAATGAGCCGATATAAAACAAGACAATGCTTGCCGCAGATGAAGACCTAAACAACTGCCGCCGACAATGGCAATTGCCAACATGCAGGTAAGAACAACCGCAATGTGATTCCGAGGCTTTACCCGAATTGCAGAATTAGTCGACATGCCATGGATGGCAACCCCACATGTTGTGCAATACCTCACGCCATTGCTCAACTCAGCACCACAATAAGGACAATTCATACCAGCTCCCGCAACCATAGACGTTCCTATCGAGGCCAATGTAAATCGTTAATTCAAATTCGAGTTGCGCAACAATTAGCCTTAATTTAAGTTGCGGTGAAATAGGGACTGATTAGACCTTTTAACTGGTAAAACAGTCCCTATTTCACCGCAACTCATGAAGACGCCCCTCAAACACGGTCCCATCAGGGAAAAGGGCATATATCGGCAAAGTGCAATTCAGACCCTTCCAACTTTATATATGCAGCACCCCAAGATAAACGCGGCGGCCCCTTAGTAGCCGCAGGCCGCGTATAGGGTTACCTCCCAAATCTTTCCGCAGGACGGAGGAGCCCCTGCCGCGCGAAGCGCGCAGCGGGGGCTCCGACATGTCCGAGGACGATTTGGAGAGTAACCCTGTGCCCGGCCGACGGGATCCCTAAGCACGCCATGCTTCTTATGTGCAGCAAAGCTAATGCTGCTAAAATACAAAGCGCTCATGTAGTTTAAACGCACGACGATAAGGAGCACCAGTGGGTAACCACTTCCGTACCTCCGGTGCGGGCGATGATGCCCCCAAGACGCAGGCAGGCGTCCAGGGCAGTCGTTTCGCCACTCCGGATTCAGAGGGCCAGCCTGTTGCTCAGGCCCCCGCTCAGCCGGCAGATCAGGCACAGCCGGCATCCGATCCCTTTGCCTACAATCCAACCAGCGATGTCGCGCTTTCCGGCGCGGCGGGTTTTGAGCCCGTTCAGGCCGTGACCGCTCGCGTGGAGCAGCCTCAGGCTGGCGCCGCCACGCCGCAGCCTACCATGGCCGGCATTCCCGACCCCATGGCCCCTGCGACGCCGGCTCCTCAGCCTGCGCAGTCCGGTCTCTTTGCCGCTATTCCCGATCCCACGCAGCCTGCTGCCCCGGTGGTCGAGAGCGATCAGGCCGCCGAGGTCGCAAGCCTCGATAACGCGCTCAACAACCCCGATTTTACGTCGGTGTTTGCGCCCATCGATCCGCAGGCCAGCCGCAAGAAGATGGCCAAGCAGGCCGGTGTCGAGCCCGTCATCCTTATGGAGCATGTCACCAAGATCTATCCGGCACAGCCCAACAAGCCTGCACTCGACGACATCAACATCGAGATCTATCCGGGTGAGTTCGTCTTCCTGGTCGGTCACTCCGGCTCGGGTAAGACCACGCTGCTGTCGACGCTCAACCGCGACGTCAAGCCGACGAGCGGCCGCATCCTGGTTGCCGGTCAGGACCTCATGAAGATCAAGAACCGCAAGGTTCCGTTCCTGCGCCGCCAGATTGGCGCCGTGTTCCAGGACTTTAAGCTTCTGCCGCAAAAAACCGCCTACGAAAACGTGGCGTTTGCCCTGCAGTGCATCGGCAAGCCCAAGGGCGTTATTCGCAGCCAGGTGCCCGAGGTGCTGCGTCTGGTCGGTCTGGCCGATCAGATGGACTCGCTGCCCGACCAGCTTTCCGGTGGCGAGCAGCAGCGCGTTGCCGTTGCCCGCGCTATGGTCAACCGTCCGCCGCTGCTGATCTGCGACGAGCCCACGGGTAACCTCGATCCGGCGATCTCGCTGGGCATCATGAAGCTGCTCGAGCGTATTAACCGCACTGGCACCACCGTGATCGTCGCCACGCACGACCGCGAGATGGTCGATAGCATGCACCGTCGCGTGATCGCCCTCGAGGGCGGCCACGTTATCCGCGACCAGGAGAGGGGAGGTTACGGCAACTATGGCACCAACTAACGTGGGCTACTCCTTCAAAGAGGCAATCAGCCACTTCTTCCGTAACTGGACTACCTCGCTCGGCGCCGTCATCACGATCTTCCTTTCGCTGTTTATCATCGGCCTGTTCATCATGGGCTCCGCGATGCTGAACTCCGTGATCGGCACCGTCGAGGATCAGGTTGTCATCAACGCGTTCATTAGCGATGACGCCGATCAGGCCGATGTTCAGGCTTTTGAGGCCGAGCTTAAGACGTGGAATAACGTCAAGTCCGTGACCTATAAAGACAAGGACGACGCACTGGCCGAGTATACGAGCAAGATGTCGGGTAACGCCGACGCCACCATGAGCGCGCTCGACGGCCAGAACCCGCTGCCCGCCTCGTTTGCGATTGAGATGGACGATCCGTCTCAGGTCGAGAGCACGGCCAAGAAGCTCAAGAAGGATGCCGATTTCCAGAAGATCGCGGATGACGGCGACGTCAACGCGAGCGTGCTGTACGGCCAGGAGGAAGTGAGCCGCCTGTTCCAGGTGACCAACTACATCCGCATCGCCGCCGTGGTGCTCGTTGGCCTTCTGACCTTTATCGCATTCATCTTCATCAACAACACGATTCGCCTGTCTATCACGGCGCGTCGTCGTGAGATTGCGATTATGCGTCTGGTCGGCGCCAGCAACGGCTTCATTCGCGGCCCGTTTATCACCGAGGGCGTGCTGCAGGCCATTTTGGGCTCGCTGCTTTCCATCGGCGTTCTGGAGCTGCTGCGCAATCTGATGATTCCGCGTCTGCAGGAGAGCATCGGCTGGATGTCGTTTGCCCTGCCGATGCAGTACTACCTGGTGACCTATGCTGCGTTGATTCTGGTCGGCGTGATTATCGGTCTCTTTGGTTCTGCCATCGCCATGCGCCGCTACCTGCGCGTGTAGGCATGCCTGGAATTCATCCCTTCCAACGGGTCGTCTCTTATGGGGCGGCCCGTTTTTTGTCCCCTAGAGATCATTTGGGTAGACTCTTGGGATGTAAACGGCAATCGATAGTTAGGAGGCGCCATGGGGCGCAATAACAAGCATAAGCGTGGAGCTCGCAATAAGCGCGGGCCGGTGCGCAGCGAACGCCGTCCGAGCCTGACCGGGCGCGTGCAGCTCCATGAGCACAGCGCCTATGTCATAACCGAGAGCGGCGACTACAAGGTCATGGGTCGCGGCAAGCGTGAGATCATGGACGGCGATACCGTTGCCGTGAGCATTAAGAACAGCCCGCACGGTGAGCGACGCGCCGTGATCGAGGGCGTGGTTGAGCGCGCAGCCATAAGCGTGGTGGGCACGTACCAGACCGCCGGTCCGCTCGGTGTGATTGAGCCGCTCGATTCGCGCCTGAAGGCCGACTTCTTCATTCTGCCCGAGGATACCTCGGCGGATCGTCTGGGCGTCCACCCGGGTGATGCCGTTGTCGCGCGCATTTTGACCTACCCGACGCGCCTGGAATCGGGAACCGTGACGATCGAACGCCGCATTGGCGGAGATGACGCGCCCGATTTGGGCGTTCAATATGTGATGGCGCGTTACGGCTATACCGATAGCTATCCCGAGGCCGCGCTGGACGAGGCCGAGGGGCTTTCGCTCGATGTGTCCGCGGCGCTTAAGGACCCGCTCCGCCGCGATCTGCGCGACCGCTTTGTCATCACGATCGACCCAGTCGACGCGCGCGACTTTGACGATGCCGTTTCGTTGGAGCGCACGCCCGAGGGTGGCTACAAGCTGGGTGTGCATATCGCCGACGTTTCACACTATGTGACTTGGGACGGACATATCGATCTTGAGGCTCGCCATCGTACGGCATCGGTGTATCTGGCCGATCGCGTGCTTCCCATGCTGCCCGAACGCCTGTCTAATGACCTGTGCTCGCTTCGCCCTGATGAGGACCGTCTTGCGTTTACCGTCGATATCGAGCTCGATGCGCAGGGTCGCGTGCGGCATTACGATCCGTACCCCAGCGTGATTCGCTCGCGTGTGCGTATGGACTATGACGGCGCCGAGGCACTGCTGGTGCGTGCCGGCGCGGTTGAGTATTCGGTGCTGGAGGGTGCAGCCGAGGATGTTGCGGCTGCCGAGACCTCGCGCGAGGAAGCGCTTGAGCGCGGTCTTGCGTGCGAGGAGACCGCTCGCGGCTACAACATCGACCTCGGCGATTTCCTTGTCGCCGCCAACGAACTCGCCGAACTTCGCCGTCGTATTCGTCGCGCCCGCGGCTCAGTCGATTTTGACACGGCCGAGATTCGCGCTCTATTGGATGAGGACGGAGTGCCCGTGCAGATTGTGGCGCGTGAGCGTTCGTGTGCCACGTCGCTTATCGAGGAAGCCATGCTGCTCGCCAACGAGTGCGTTGCAGAGTGGCTGGCGGACCGTGATATCGAGGCCTGCTATCGCGTGCATGAGGATCCGAGCCCCGATAGCCTGCACGGTGCCGCCGTTGCGCTGGCGCAGCTAGGCATCATCGACGATCGCCGTGCTGCCGGTATTGCCCTGGGGAGCCCCGATGAGCTGCAGGCTGCAGTTGATGCTGCCGCCGGTACGGCAAACGCACCGCTCGTCAACACGCTGCTTCTGCGCAGCATGCAACGTGCGCTGTACAAGCCGCGCAACGAGGGCCACTTTGCGCTCGCCGCGCCGTGCTACTGCCACTTTACGAGTCCCATCCGTCGCTACCCCGATCTGGTGGTGCACCGCGTGCTCAAACTGCAGTTGGCCTATGAGCGGCTCGGCGGCAAGGACGCCTTGGTCCGTACGCCGCGGCTGATCGGCAAGGGGCGCGAGTCGCTGCCGCGCATTCTGCCGCAGATCTGCCGCGCATGCAGCGATGCCGAGCGCGCGGCAGATGCCGCCAGCCATGCGACGCAAAAGATCAAGATTGCCCAGTACTATGAGGACCGTCTGGGCGAGCGCTATGCCGGAACCGTCTCGTGGGTTAGCAGCATGGGCCTCTTTGTGCGCTTGGACCTAACGCAGGTCGAAGGCTTGGTTTCGATCAAGAGCCTGGGCAACGAGTGGTTCGAGTTCGACGAGGGCGCGCTTACGCTGACGGGCGCCGACACGGGGACTCGTTACGAGCTGGGGCAGCGCGTGATCATCGAGGTCTCGCGCGTCAATACCACGCGTGGGCACTTGGACTTTAAGCTTATCCATTAGCCAAATCCCGACTCATGGTGGGGGAGCGGAGGGCGGCCTTTCGGGACCGCCCTCCGCATTTGAATCGTGGCTACCTTGCCGTCTGCTCGGCCGCCCGCTTACCTGCTATTTGAGAGGTAAAACCTACCAAAATAAACCTGTCCCTTTTTGGCAGGTTTACAAGAAAGCGGGGATGAGATGGCGACGGTGTACGGTTATGCGCGGGTGAGTTCGCGCGATCAGAATCTGAATCGGCAGCTGGATGCGCTGGGCGCCTATGGCGTGGGCTCAGCGAATATTTATGCCGACCATGCGAGCGGCAAGGACTTCGATCGACCGCATTATCGCGAGCTGCTGCACGTCCTGGGAGACGGGGACGTGCTGGTGGTGCTTTCTATCGACCGACTTGGCCGTAATTACTCCGAGATTCTTGAGGAATGGCGACGCATTACCAAGGAGCTCGGGGTTGCCATTGTGGTGTTGGACATGCCATTGCTTGACACGCGCGCCAGGGCCAGCGGCGCGCCGGATGTGACCAACGCCCTGATTGCCGATATTGTGCTGCAACTGCTGAGCTACGTGGCGCAGGTGGAGCGCGAGAATATCCATCGGCGCCAGGCGGAGGGAATTGCAGCGGCGCGGGCGCGAGGGGTCCGTTTCGGTCGACCTCGCAAGCCGTGCCCTCCTCAGTTTGAGCTGGTGCGCGATAGCTATGAGGCGGGCGATATTACCCGCAGCCAGGCAGCAAAGTGCCTGGGCGTGTGCGTGGGGACGTTCGATCGCTGGATGCGCGAGGCGGGGTAGGGGTTTGCGTCGCTTTGTCGCTTCCTGTTGCGATTCAAATTTTGATACGGTGACGATGTCATTTGGGGCTACACTCGCTCATATTTAAAAAGACGGAGGTTGGCCTTTGGCGCACATGAAGAAAATAATCGGGTGGACCGCGATCGCTCTGTTCGCCGCAACGCTGGCGGGCATCTGGGTGCTGACGGAGCAAAACGCAGTGCAGACGTCGTTGCTGAGCGAGTCCACCGCGCGCGTGGTGGAGGGTCAGGCTGCGAGCGTTCAGGCTACCGGCATCACGGGTGAAACTCAGGCGGGGGACGGCATGACTGAGAGTACCAATCCGGCTGCCTCGACGGTCCAGCCTGGTCGACTTGCTTCCATTCGCATGTGGGTAGGCGCAAACGTCCGTCGCGTCGCCCATACCGTAGAGTTTTTCTTCGTCGGATTGTTTGCCTCGGTGGTCGTGGTCTGCTTTTCCAAGCGTCCGTGGAGCGTATGCTCCCGTTGCGTGCCCGTATTGCTCTTTTGCGCCGCCTGCTCTGTTGGCGATCAGGTACATAAGATCTTTGTTCCCGGCAGGCATTTTGACGTTATCGATTTAGGATTCGATGCTGCGGGCTATGTCACCGCCATGCTGTTGGTATTGCTGGCAGCGGCGTTGGTGCGCCATGCGACTCGGCCGATCGGCGCCCATGCGAGGCGCTAGCCTTAAGACGAGACATCGCGACTGCCTATGCTTCGACATCGACTACAATAACGGCTGCTATCGTGAGCGGTCGTCGATGCGCAGTTTTCCAGACACCTGTTTTCTCTAAGAAAGGAAATCCCATGGCGGTATTGTTTGTTGAATATCCCAAGTGCTCGACCTGTAAGAAGGCCAAGGCATGGCTGGACGAACATGGGGTAGAGTATATCGACCGCGATATCGTTTTGGACAATCCCACGGCTGATGAGCTTGCGACCTGGATTGCTCGTTCGGGGCTGCCGGTGCGGCGCTTCTTTAATTCGTCGGGCATGAAATATCGAGAGCTGGGCCTGAAGGCGCGTCTGGATGCGGGCATGACGGATCGGGAGTGCTACGAGCTGCTGGCGACCGACGGCATGCTGGTCAAGCGTCCGCTGCTGGTGGGCGACGACTTTGCGATTCCCGGCTTTAGGGAATCGGCTTGGGCCGAGGCGTTGCTGTAGCGGCTGCGGAAAGTGCGTCCCGGAATTCGCTTCCAGAATGGGATGCACTTTCCCAAAGTGGCCGGTTGCGGAAAGCACGTCCCATTCTGAGCTTCGATTGCGGGACACGGTTTCCGGTTGAGGGCTCAACGGGAAAGTGGGGACCAGTTTGAGCTTGAAATCTGGGACGCACTTTCCGCCGGCGGGCCTGCCCCAGTCAGTCCGCCAGCTGTGCCCATTCGTGCGGATCGTAGACCTTTACGTGTTTGTTGGGCTTGCCGCTCCAGTACTCCTCGTCCATAAAGGGCAGATATGCCTGAACGCCGGGGCAGATAAAGGGAATCCGCTGCTGTTGCAGTCGCTCGCGCTGGCGCTGCTCCAGATGCGCCTCGGATATGACGGTCGGCATGCCGGACAGCTCGACGAGGCTTGCCTGGATTCGCTTAAGGTCGGGGAGTCCCGCGTGCCATGACATCCGCATGATCAAAAAGGATGCACGGCGGTATTTTGCCTGCACCACAGTAATGGCGGGGCGCAGTGTGGGATGGATTTTGTCCCGTTCGGGCCAAAGGTCGGCAGTGATCTCGAGGCCCAGGGTCTCCCATAGGTAATCAAGCTCTTCGTCCATGGCGCCTCATATCTACGCGATCATTGATACTTCGATTGTGTTGCCTGGCGCTATCGTTTTCACGGTAGAATCTGCCAACGGTTGACGGCTACCGCTCGCGGCGTTTTGCCCTTCGCGTACAGCGGTTGGCTTCACAGGTCCTTCACGGGTTGGACTAAATTAGGCCAATTTGACTGAATTTCAAAAAAGTCAAAATTGGGGCTTGCGTCACGGCGAGACTTCCCGTATATTTCTTTCTTGCGCAAAGGCACAGCCGAGCGCAGCGATGCAGTCATTGGGATGTCGTCTAATGGCAGGACAGCGGATTCTGGTTCCGTCAATGGGGGTTCGACTCCCTCCATCCCAGCCATTGCATTTGCTACATATGGCCCGTTCGTCTAGCGGTTTAGGACGCCGCCCTCTCAAGGCGGAGATCACCAGTTCGAATCTGGTACGGGCTACCAAAATTGAACGCCCGGGCCTCGTAAGAGACCCGGGTTTTGTGTATTGACCGTATATACGGCGCCTGCCGTGTTTCGCTCAGATCGAGGAGTAGCCATGGATCTGCCCATCAGCTTGCAAGACATCACGTATGCCGAGAACTATCTGGCGCAGGGCGACTTGGCTACGGCGACGCCGCTGCTGGAGCGTCTGGTGGAGCTCGCCGAGGAGTATATTGATGCTGAGTGCAAGACGGAGGAGAAGCGTCAATACTTTAGCTTCGATAGCAAGTTTGAGCGCTTGGCCTATCGCCGCGTGGAGAAGGATCCGCGCGAGCTCGTGCAGGTCGAGGTGCCGTTTGACCGCCTGTACTCTGACATGGCGTTTGCCTACATTCGCCAGCAGGATTATGTGAGCGCTCGTAATGCCCTGATGCAGGCTGTGCGTTGGGACCCCATGAACTGCAACTATCGCTTGGATTTGGCCGAGCTGTTCCGCGCACTCGAGGACAAGCAGGAATGGGCATCGCTCTCGTTCTCGGTGCTGGAGCGTGCAAGCGATGGCAAGTGCGCCGCCCGCGCTTACGCCAATCTAGGTCAGTACTTCTTGGAGCCCGAGACCGAGAACGTTTCGGCTGCCGTGGGCTGCGCGCGTCTGGCGCTGCGCCTGGCGCCCAACGATGCGCATACGACGCGCCTGCTCAACAAGATCCATACCACCTATCCGGATGCCGCTGATGAGAGCGACGACCACGTGATGGGTGAACTGGCCCTGCAAGGCGTGCCGACCTCGCCTTCGGCCGAGATTGCCATCTGCCTGATTATGTGCGCGACCGATGCTGCAAGCGACGGCGACAAGCAGGAGGCGACGCGCCTGACGGTGCGTGCTCGCGACTTGGTGGGCGAGGAGGCCTGCGCGGCGATTATCAAACTGGTGCGCGAGAGCGATGCCGAGCTCAATGCCGAGCTCAATGCCGAGCGCAAGGCAAAGCGTGAGGCTGCGGGCTCAAACGCCGATGGAGCCAAGGAGGCCGGCGATGCCCAGTAAGCGCGAGCGCAAACTCATTTCCAAGAATCGCTCGGCACATCACGAGTACTTTATCGATGAGACGTTTGAGTGCGGTATTGAGCTGAGCGGCACCGAGGTCAAGTCGATTCGCGAGCGTGCCTGTCAGATCACTGACACTTTTGCGCTGATTCGTGGCGGCGAGTGCTGGCTCGTCGGACTGCATATCCACCCTTATAGCCATGGTGGCGTGTGGAATCGCGATCCCGATCGTCGGCGTCGTCTGCTGCTGCACCGCAAGGAGATCGACTTTCTTGACGGCAAACTTCGCAACCGTGGTTATGCGCTGGTTCCGTTGGAACTCTACTTTAATACCGACGGCCGCGTAAAGCTGCTGCTGGGTCTGGGTCGCGGCAAGAAGCTCTACGACAAGCGCGAGGACATGGCCAAGCGTGATGTCCAACGCGAGATCGACCGCGCCCTCAAGGAACGCAACCGCTAGGCACTCTGTATAAGTTGCGGTGGAATACGGACTGTTTTGCCTGTTTGAGGGGCTATTCAGTCCCTATTTCACCGCAACTGCGGGCGTCTCATCTTTCTTACTGTTCTGACACATATGTCTCAAAGGCGGCGTCCGTTATGGGTGCCGCCTTTTTTTGTGGGTACATACATTCATGAGGTTCCAACCCGAGCTAGGGGAGTGATCGTTATGGACAAAACTGCGTTCTTTACCATGCCGAGCGGTCTGTACGTGGTGAGCGCTGCGGCAGACGGGCTGCGTGCCGGCTGCGTTATCAACACGGCGGTGCAGGTGACGTCCATGCCGCCGCGTATTTCGGTTGCCGTGAACAAGGACAATGTCACCTCGGGCGTCATCGCATCGGCCAAAGCGTTCGCGCTGACCGTGATCGATCAGACGGCCGACATGCTCTACATCGGTAACTTTGGGTTCCGCACCAGCAGCGATTATGACAAGTTTGCCAAATACGAGACCCGCGAGACGGCTCTGGGCATGCCCTATGTGCCCGAGCACGCGGCGGCCCTGTTTAGCTGCCGTTTGATCGACACTGTGGATGTGGGCACGCATCTGCTGTTTATTGGCGAGGTCGAGGATGCCGAGCGCCTGAGCGACGAGACGCCGCTGACGTACGACTACTATCACAAGGTGCTAAAGGGCAAGACGCCGCCCAAAGCCTCGTCGTATCAAGGCTAGAAATGTTCTAAAAATACTTGCATTATGTTATTGAGAATATATACTAATAAGTAAGTACACCAGCAGTCACGTTCGAGAGGAGAACATCATGGCTGAGGAGAAGAAGACGTATAAGTTTGTGTGCACCGTTTGCGGTTACGAGGTTGAGGTCGACACGCCCGAGCTGCCCGAGGATTACGTATGCCCGGTCTGCGGCGTCGGCCCCGATGAGTTTGAGCTCGTCGAGGAGTAACTCGTAGACACACGGCGATTAGCCATACAGAGCTCTGTCCAAGGGTCCCGGCTGGATATTCCGGCCGGGATCCTTTTGATTTATCTGACGGTTTAAAACGGCCTTACGTGTTACAGATTGAGACGTTATATCTGGACAGTCACGCCATCCCAATTACATCCCCGTTAGCAGCACGATGTCGAGAATCGTCACGATGGCACCGATCCCTACGAGCAACGCGTTGAGCGGGCGCGAGTTGGCGTATTTACCCATGACGCGGCGTGAGCTGGTGAGCCGTATGAGCACAAAGACCGTAATCGGCAGCTGAAGCGACAGCAGTGCCTGACTCCAGATGAGACCTTCAAAAGGATTTGGGACGACCAGACACGCCGCCACTGCGCCGGCGAAACAGGCCGCCACCCCGATCGAGGAATGTCGGTCGTGGATGTCGTATTCCTCGTCGAACATGCCCGCGGTGATGGTGCCTGCCGCCATGCCTGCCGTCACGCTACTCGAGAGGCCCGCAAACAGCAGCGCCACCGCAAAGATTGTCGAGCTTGCTGGGCCCAGAATGGGGGAGAGCGTGTCCGCTGCGACGGCGAGGTCGTCTACGACAATGCCGTGCGCAAAGAAGGTCGTTGCGGCCAGGATGACCATGGCCGAGTTGATTGCCCAGCCCACGCCCATCGAAAAGAGCGTGTCGAAGAGCTCATAGCGCAGACGCTCTTCGATAACCTGCTCGCCTTGGCCTTCGAAGTGCATGGATTGGATGACCTCGGAGTGTAGAAAGAGGTTGTGGGGCATAACGACCGCACCCAGGACACTCACGATAATCGCGGCAGAGCCAGTGGGCATACTGGGCGTGATCCAGCTTGCGGCGGCTTGCGGCCAGTCGACCTTGACTAGTGCAAGCTCGGCCAAAAACGAGAGTCCTACCACGCCTACGAAGGCGATGATCCAGCGTTCGGCACGCTTGTAGGAACTCGTCATGAGCATCGCCATCGATACTGCCGCCACGATGACGCAGCCCGCACGTACGGGCAGCCCAAAGAGCATTTGAAGGGCAATCGCGCCACCCAAGACTTCGGCCATGGCGGTGGCGATGGTCGCGAGATAGGCACTGGCGAGCACCGTGCGTCCAACGAAGCGGGGGAGGTAACGTGTCGTGGCCTCGGCAAGACAGGCGCCCGTGGCGATGCCAAGGTGCGCCGCGTTGTGCTGCAAGACGATCAGCATAATCGTGGACAGCGTGACGATCCACAGCAGCGCGTAGCCAAACTGCGAGCCCGCGGCCATATTGGAGGCCCAGTTGCCCGGGTCGATAAAGCCGACGGTCACGAGCAGTCCGGGGCCGATATGCCGCGCAATGTCTAGGCCTCCGTGACCACCGGTGCGTCGGGAGCCAAAATGATGTTTGAGATGGTTGATCATGGTCGGTTCCTGCATAGGGACAGCGCGGCGTCGCGCTTGGGTCATGCGGCGCCGCGCGTCGGGTTTGGGTTAGGGCTACTTGTGCGCTTTGCCCTGATTGGCCACGGCGTCGATCTTGGCGGCGATGGTCGCCGGGTCGCCGATGTAGCGCTTGTCGAGGACGTTGAAATCGGTGTCGAAGGTGTAAACGAGCGGCACGCCGGTGGGGATGTTGACCTTGAGGATTTCCTCGGGCGTGAGGTGCTCGAACTTCATGATGAGTGAGCGCAGGGAGTTGCCGTGTGCGGCGATGAGTACGCGCTTGCCGGCGAGCATCTGGGGGCGAATCTCGTCTTCGAAATAAGGCCAGGCGCGGGCAATCGTATCCTTGAGGCACTCGGTGTAGGGCAGCTGATCGGGCGCGACATCGCGGTATTGCTCCTGGGTGTGGGGGTCGCGCTCGTCGCCCGGCTCGAGCGCCGGCGGGCAGACATCGAAGGAACGGCGCCAGATGAGCACCTGCTCGTCGCCGTGTTCCGCCGCGGCATCGGCCTTGTTGAGACCCTGCAACGCGCCGTAGTGGCGCTCGTTGAGCTTCCAGGATTTGATGACGGGCAGCCACTCGCGATCCATCTGGCCGAGCACGATGTTGAGGGTGTGGATCGCGCGCTTGAGGCGCGAGGTGTAGCAGACGTCAAAGTCGAAGCCAGCTTCTTTGAGGGCTCGACCGCCCGCAGCGGCTTCCTCGCGGCCCGTGCCGGTGAGCTCAACATCGGTCCAGCCGGTGAACAGGTTGAGTTTGTTCCACTCGGATTCTCCGTGACGGATAAGGACAAGTTGCATCGTCTGTTGGTCTGTCTGGCATGCCATGGGGGCCTCCTTGATCTGGCACGGCGCGCGTGCCGTTTGCTTGACGCCGCAAAGGATACCCATTTTAGGCCAAAAAGTTAACCGTGACTAACAAAATTGTTGTATTTGAATGGGACGGTGAAAGGGAGTTGCCGAAATGTCTTGATCTGTAACAACTAGGGATGGAAATTGGGTCTAGGTGTTACAGATCGAGACAGGAAGAAATGCTCCTATGGAAAATCTCGATCTGTAACAGCTGGCCGTCAAAACCGGCCCTTCGTGTTACAGATTGAGACATTCGGAGCCGTCTCTCAAAAACATCTCAATCTGTAACAGTTATTCGTCGAAATTTGGTCTTCCTGTTACAGATTGAGATGTTTGAAGAGGTGAGTTTGCAGGCCGAACTTGGGGCCCTTGTTGTCGTCCTTGAGGTCGGCGGTGTCCACTCGTAGGGCGTGCGTTACGCGATTGTTTCGAAACGGGTGGGAAACACAACGGGCCGGCGTTGCTCCTAGTATGCCTATTCAATTGACTGTCTAAATATCTAGGGGAGGATCGCGATGCAGGCAGATTCCGCTCAGCAGCAGGGCCTTTATCGCCCCGAATTCGACCACGATGCATGTGGCATCGGCGCGCTTGCCGATATCAACGGCGAGCGCCATCACCAGATTCTGGACGACGCACTGTCCATTCTGGTCAACTTGGAGCACCGCGGCGGCACCGGACTCGAGAAGAACACCGGCGACGGCGCCGGCATCCTGTTCCAGGTCCCGCATCACTTTTTCCGTAAAGAGGCTCAAAAGTGCGGCCAGATTCTGCCGGCAGAGGGCGACTATGGCGTGGCCATGCTGTTCTTCCCACAGGACGACAAGGGCGTAGAGGATGCCCGTCGCGTGTTTGAGGAGGGCTGCGCCGAGGCCGGCGTGCCGCTGCTCTTTTGGCGCGAGGTGCCCGTCGACCCGCACGACCTGGGCGAGACGGCCCGCGCCTGCATGCCTACTATCCTGCAGGCTTTCCTGGGCCGTCCGGACGACACGCCCGCTGGCGATGCCTTTGAGCGTCGCCTGTACGTGTGCCGCCGCACCATCGAAAAGAAGGCCGACGCCGAGTTTGCCCTGCGCGACAAGATCTTCTATGTGTGCTCCATGAGCTCGCGCACCATCGTGTACAAGGGCATGCTTGTGGCCACGCAGATGCGCCGTTTCTTCATCGATCTCAACGACGCCGCCGTCAAAACGGCCGTGGCGCTCGTCCACTCGCGCTACTCCACCAACACCACGCCCAGCTGGGAGCGCGCACATCCCAACCGCTTTATCATCCACAACGGCGAGATCAACACCCTCAAGGGCAACGTCAACTGGATTCGCGCCCGCGAACCCAACCTGTACAGCCCCGTGCTGCAGCACGATCTTGAGCGCGTGATGCCCATCATCAACCGCGAGGGTTCCGACTCCGCGATTCTGGACAACGTACTCGAGTTCCTGGTCATGAACGGCCGTCCGCTCACGCGTGCCGCGTCCATGCTGCTGCCCGAGCCGTGGGACCACAACGACAGCCTGAGCGAGGAGCGCCGCGCCTACGACGCCTACCAGTCCATGCTCATGGAGCCGTGGGATGGCCCGGCCGCCATCGCCTTTACCGACGGCCGCACGCTGGGTGCCGCCCTCGACCGCAACGGACTGCGCCCTGCTCGTTACTACGTGACGCGCGACGGTCGCTTTATGCTGGCAAGCGAGGTGGGCACCATCGAGGTAAGCCCCGAGAACATCCTGACGAGCGGTTGCCTGGGACCGGGTCAGATGCTCGAGGTCGACTTTGCCCGCGGGCGCGTCATCTACAACGACGAGCTGCGCGCCCGCTATGCCAAGGAAAAACCCTACCGCGACTGGATTGCCGAGGAGACACTGACCGTCGACGCGCTCGATAGGCCTGTCGCGGCAACGCCCGCCGAGGACGCCGAGGTACCCGCCGCCGTGCGCATGGCTAAGCTCGGCTATCACTGGGACGATGTCGACGAGGTCGTGCGTCCCATGGCCCAGCAGGGCAAGGCCCCGCTCGCCTCGATGGGCATCGATGCGCCGCTGGCCTGCCTGTCCAAGAAGACGCGTTCGTTCTTCGACTACTTCTATCAGCTGTTCGCCCAAGTCACGAACCCGCCTATCGACGCCCTGCGCGAGCATATGGTCACCTCGACCACGCTCTACCTGGGCAACCACGGCAACCTGCTCGAGGACTCCCGTACGGCCTGCCAGCTGGTGCGCCTGGAGCGCCCGTTGCTCAACGAGGAGGAGTTCGAGCGTATCTGCGCCATCGACCGCGTGGGCTTTAAGACCCGCCGTTTCCGTGCCGTGTACCGCCGCGATGCCGGCGAGGGCGCGCTGCAGGCCGCGCTCAAGCAGCTTGCAGAGGACGTTGAGGCTGCGGTCCGCGACGGCGTGAACATCGTGGTGTTGAGCGATCGTGCCGCTGCGGGCGAGGTGCCCGTGCCGTCGCTGCTCGCCGTGGGCTGCGTGCACAACCACTTGATCCGCGCCGGCGTGCGTACCTTTGCCGACATCGTGGTGGAGTGCGGCGACGCCGTGTCCCCGCACGACTTTGCGGCACTGGTGGGCTACTCCGCGAGCGGCATCTATCCGTACAACGCACATGCGTGCATCCGCGACTTGGCGGCACGCGGCGACCTGGACGTGACGGCCGAGCAGGGCATCGCTAACTACAACAAGGCTGCGACCGCCGGCATCGTCTCCATCATGTCCAAGATGGGTATCTCCACGGTGCAGAGCTACCATTCGGCGCAGATCTTCGAGGCCGTGGGCTTTACGCCGGAGTTCGTCAACGCGTATTTCGCCGGCACGGTGAGCCGTGTGGGCGGTATGGGCGTCGAGGACGTCGAGCGCGAGCAAAACGAGCGCTACGATGCCGCGCTCGCTATCCTTAAGAGCCCGGCTCCCGATCAGCTGCCCACGCTGGGTCTGACCAAGTGGCGCCCGCTCGGCGGCGAGGATCACCTTATCGATCCGCAGACTGTCTACTTGCTGCAGACCGCCTGCCGTGAGGACTGCTACGACACCTTTAAGGAGTACAGCGCCCGTCTGCACCGCACCGGCCGTGCCGTGCGCCTGCGCGACCTGCTGGACTTTGATGCCAGCGGCCGCACCCCGGTGGCACTCGACGAGGTCGAGCCTGCGCTCAACATTGTCCGCCGCTTTAACACCGGTGCCATGTCGTATGGCTCCATCAGCAAAGAGGCACACGAGTGCATGGCCATCGCCATGAACCGCCTGCATGGCCGTTCCAACTCGGGCGAGGGCGGCGAGGACCCGCGTCGCGAGACCCCGCTGGCCAACGGCGACTCCAAGAACTCCGCGATCAAGCAGGTAGCAAGCGCGCGCTTTGGCGTGACGAGCCGCTACCTGTGCAGCGCCTTCGAGATTCAGATCAAGATGGCCCAGGGCGCCAAGCCCGGCGAGGGTGGCCACCTGCCCGGCAAGAAGGTCTATCCCTGGATCGCCGAGGTCCGTCAGTCCACGCCCGGTATCGGCCTGATCTCGCCTCCGCCGCACCACGACATCTACTCCATCGAGGACCTGGCGGAGCTTATCTTCGATCTTAAGAACGCCAACCCCGGTGCGCGCGTGTCGGTCAAGCTAGTCAGCGAGGCCGGCGTCGGCACCATCGCCACCGGTGTGGCCAAGGGCGCTGCCGACAAGATCTTGATCAGCGGCCACAATGGCGGCTCGGGTGCCGCTGCGCGCGATTCCATTTGGCACGCGGGTCTGCCGCTGGAGCTCGGCCTTGCCGAGGCCCAGCAGACGCTGCTGCAAAACGGCCTGCGCTCGCGCGTGGTGCTCGAGGCCGACGGCAAGCTCATGGACGGCACCGATGTTGCCGTCGCCTGCCTGCTGGGCGCCGAGGAGTTTGGCTTTGCGACCATGCCGCTCATCTCGATGGGCTGCCTTATGCAGCGTGACTGCCAGCAGGATACCTGCCCGGCCGGCATCGCCACGCAAAACTGCCGCCTGCGTCGCGGTTTCCGCGGCAAGCCCGAGCACGTTGAGCACTTTATGCTCTTTGTTGCCGAGCAGCTGCGCGAGGTCATGGCGAGCCTGGGCTTCCGCACCGTCGACGAGATGGTCGGCCATCCCGAGTGCCTGCGCCAGATCGAGGTCCCGGGCAACCGCAAAGCTAACCTGCTGGATCTGTCGCCCGTGCTGGCGAGCGCGACCTGTGAGTTTGGTGCCCATATTCCGGGCGCCGACGGTCGCCACTTCCTGCCGCAGATGGCCGCGGACAGCGAGCTCGACAAGACGCTCGACTCCACGTTGTTTGTGCCCTATACGGCCGATGCCCGTGCGCACCTGCGTCCGATTCGCTTCCGCGCCGATATCGCCAACGTCAACCGCTGCGTGGGCACCATCTTGGGCAACGCGGTGACCAAGGCGCATCCCGAGGGCCTGCCCGCCGGCTCCATTACCATCGATTGCGATGGCTCGGCCGGTCAGAGCTTTGGCGCCTTCCTGCCGCGCGGCATTACGCTCAACGTGTGCGGCGACGCCAACGACTACTTTGGCAAGGGCCTTTCGGGCGGCGAGGTGTCGGTGCGCCCCAACCCGCATGCGACCTACAAGTTCGACGAGAACATCATCGTGGGCAACGTTGCGTTCTTTGGTGCCACGAGCGGTCGCGGCTTCATTAACGGCCTGGCCGGCCAGCGCTTTGGCGTACGCAACTCCGGTGCCACGGTGGTGGTCGAGGGCTGCGGCAACCATGGCTGCGAGTACATGACGGGAGGTCTGGCGCTCATCCTGGGCGAGGTCGGGCAGAACTTCGCCGCCGGCATGACGGGCGGCGTGGCTTACGTCTTCGATCAGTACGGCACGCTCGATGCCCGCGTGAACCACGAGAGCGTTGAGCTCAAGGCCCCGACGGCCGGCGAGCTGGCGCAGATTCGTGCGCTCATCCAGGAGCACGTGGACGCGACGCAGAGCCCGCGCGGCATTAAGCTACTCTACAGCTTTGAGACGATGAGCAAACACTTTGTGAAGGTCATTCCGACCGAGTACGAGCGCGTGCTGGCGATTGTCGCCGCCGCCGAGGCCGTCGGCAAGACGCATGAGCAGGCCGAGGAGCTAGCGTTTGACATTGTGACCGGTCGCGCCGACGCTGCCGATGTCGCTCGCTTTGATGTGGCGGGTGGTGTCGCTGGCGCTGCGCCCGCCGCTGCCAGCCCTGTTGCTTCGACCAAGAAGGAGGCGTAAGTGCCATGGGTAAGCCCGGTGCTTTTCTTGATATCGATCGCGTGACCCACGAGCTGCGCCCCGTGGAGGAGCGCAGCCGCGATTTCGATCCGCTGTACGTGGAGCTCGACGACGATGCGCGCCGTGCCCAGGCGAGCCGCTGCATGATGTGCGGTGTGGCGTTTTGTCAGATGGGTGCGAGCTTTGGCAAGGCGCGTCCGAGTGGCTGCCCGCTGCACAATCTGATTCCCGAGTGGAACGAGCTAGTGTATCGCGGCCGCTGGGACGAGGCTGCCGAGCGTCTGTCACTCACCTCGCCCATGCCCGAGTTCACGAGCCGCGTGTGCCCGGCGCTGTGCGAGGCCGCGTGCAACCTGGGCTCGGTCGACGGCCAGCCCACGACGATTCACGACAACGAGCGCGCGATCAGCGACCATGAGTGGGCAAATGGCGGTCCGCGCCGCTTTGAGCCGGCGGGGGAGGGCGCACCCACGGTTGCCGTGGTGGGCTCCGGTCCTGCTGGTCTGGTGGCAGCATGGGAGCTTGCGCGTCGTGGCGCCCGCGTGACGGTGTTTGAGCGCGACGACCGTCCGGGCGGCCTGCTCATGTACGGCATTCCCAACATGAAGCTCGAGAAGTCCGTGGTCGAGCGCCGCGTGGCGCTCATGCGCGAGCTGGGCATTGTGTTTGAGCTGGGTGCCGACGTTACGAACCCTGCGGTAGCGGCCAAGCTCAATGGCTTTGACTCCGTTGTGGTGGCTGCCGGTGCTCGTGCCCCGCGTGGACTGGCTGCTGAGAATATTGACGCACCCGGCGTGGTGTATGCCGTGGACTACCTGACGGCCTCGACCGTCTCGGTGCTCGATGGCGGCGAGCCTGTCGTCGATGCACGCGGCCTGGACGTCGTGGTCATTGGCGGCGGCGATACCGGTAACGACTGCGTGGGCACCGCGGTACGTCAGGGTGCGCGCAGCGTGCGCCAGTTTGAGTTCTTGCCGGCGGCGCCTGATGCGCGCGCGGCGAGCAACCCCTGGCCGCAGTGGCCCAACGTGAAGAAGACCGATTACGGCCAGCAGGAGGCCATCGCTGCCATGGGCGGCGAGATGCGCGCTTGGGGTGTGGATACGCTCGAGGTGCTGCTGGACAATAAGGGCGCGGCCGCGGGCCTGCGCGTGGCCGATCTGGATTGGTCGGCTGGCAAGCCCGAGCGTATCGCGGGCTCCGAGCACGAGGTGCCGGCCCAGCTGGTGCTCATCGCCTGCGGCTTTACGGGCCCGGAGCACGGTGTGTTCGACGCCGTTGGCGTGCCCGTTGCCACTGCTGGTCGTCCGCTGCCTGTGATGGCCGCCGAGGGCTCGCATTTTGCGGCGCGTGTCGACGGCGTCGCCGCGGATGCCGCGCCGGTGTATGTTGCCGGTGACGCTCGTAACGGCAGCTCGCTCGTGGTGAACGCTATGGTCGACGCCCTGGCCTGCGCTGCCGAAGTCGCCGAGGCGCTGGAGCTGTAAGGCGGCTGTCCACAGCTGAATCGTCAAGGTCTGTCCCCAACGGCCGGCCCAAAAGGAACGTCCCCAAGTGCCGGCAGCTGGGGACGTTCTTTATGTGCCGGCACCCAGGGACACCCCTTGCGGGTTTGCGGGCGACTTTGTCATTTGTCGACGTACAAGTATTCATTCGTCGACGTTTGCGACTGTGGTGCTCTGCTGTTTCTGTGGTGGCAGCGGGCATCTGGCTCAAAATGGCGGGTCAGCTGTCTATATCTACCTGCCGTTTCTTTGCGGTGCGCATTTTCGGTCAAGCATCCCGTCAAGTGTTTGGTCAGCAGTTGGTTTGCAGCCGGAGGCCTATTTTGTCCGTGCCAACAGTGGCTGCCCACCCTCCTCGTAAGCTCAAATTGAGGTTCATCAGTTTGAGGAGGATGCCGTGACTGATCACGTTTTAGACCGAGCACATCTGGCTGAAGCCGTCGGCAACGATATTGCCGACATGGCCCATTTTTGGATGCTGCGGAAGTTTCAGTTTTTGGAGCCGGCGCGCGAGCAGTTCGAGATCATTGTCGACCCGTGGCTCGGCTATTGCACCGAGCCTTCCCAAAACGAAATCATGGCCTACAACATGGCATTTACCGATTGGCTGCTCTTCGAGCGCCCCTATCGCCATGGCAAGACGCTGCTCGAGCTGTATGTTGATGAGCCGCCGGCATCGCTTTCGCCTGCCTCGCTCAAGCGGCTCGAGCAGGTGCGCGACACACAGTATTTCTCGCGTTTTGGCATTTTGGACAAGGATCCCACGACTGGCATGGTTGCGCTGAATGATACGCGCACCGACCGTCGCTTTGATGTCTACGACCCGCATATCGTGCAAAAGGAGCATTGGAGTGACGGCGCGATTGCGGTGCGCCTCGCCTGCGTCGACGATGTCTGGCTGACGGCGGGACAGCTCTATCTGTATGACATCGCGCGCCTGAGTGACACGGCGGTCGATGGGCCGGGTGCGGTGCATCCGGAGGACCTGCAGGATGGCTTTGACACCTCGTGCATCAGCTTCTTTTTGCGCCTGGTCCGCGACATCATGGGCGCCCAGGGGCGGTATGTAAAGTCCCTCAACATCTACGAGCAGGAGTGGGAGTAGGGGATGTGACTGGTGTCGCCCTGCTGCCCTGACTTTGTCTCAATCTGTAACGTTTGGCGGCTGTTTGGGCCCGTAACTGTTACAGATTGAGACGGAAGGTTGGCGGCTGCCGAAAGATCTTGTTCTGTAACAACTAGAGGCTCAAAGACTGTCTTCCTGTTACAGATCAAAACATTTGTCAGCGGAGGCAACGGTGACGATGGCCCATTTGTCTGACGTGGTGGTGATGAAAGTGTCTAATACCGTTCTCAAACACAAACATGCGACTCGCAATACGTTGGCGCGGAATAGGATGCTCGCGCGGCTCACGGAGACGGCTAAGCAAGGTGCGCTGCTCGCAACGCATGACAATGCCGAGCTCATGTGGCTGCGACGCCATGTTGGAACCGACGATATTGCGGAGCCCGAGCCGTACCTGTTCTGTTTTAAGCATGATTGGGATGCATTGACGCCGGCGGAGCGAGCGCTGAGGACTATCAAAGGGCTTGCGGAATTTCATCCCGATTGGGCGTTTTGGGGCTATGACGCGGCGCTTTTGTGGGGTTTGGAGGTGCCGAATGATCTGCTTGGGCCACGATATCTTGTTAAGACGGGTTGCTCGGTGCCGCTGAGTGCAGGGTGTCGGCTGTTGCGTCCGCAGGCGGCGGGTGTACTTGAACAAGTCGACGGCGTGCAGGTGACGTCGTTTTGGCGCACGGTGGAGGGTTGCTTGCTGCGTGCGCCGTTCTCCTACGGGTTGGCGATTGCCGATTCTGCACTGCGGGCGAAAGGCGTATCACGTTGGGATTTGTGCGAGCGCCTCCGCGCCGATCGCGAGGGCAGGCGAGGGTATCGCAGGGCACAGGTGATTGCGTCGTATGCGGACGGGCTGTCCGAAAACGGCGGCGAGTCTCGGTTCCGAGCGTTCTTTATTGCGTACGGCTTTCCGGTTCCGGAGCTGCAGGTGGAGTTTCGCGACCCGCTCGATCCGAGCCAGGTGTTTCGCGTCGACTATTTTTGGCGGCTCGAGGACGGGACGTGTGTCATCGGCGAGCTCGACGGAAAGGGGAAGTACACCTTGCAGAACGGCGAGGGCCGGGAGTCGGTCGATCCATTCGTGGCAGAACGTCAACGGGAGTCCCATCTGACAATGCTCGGGCACAAGGTGCTTCGGTTTACGTTTAACGAACTCAAAGACCCGGGGAAGCTTGTCGAGAAAATGAGGCTGGCGGGTATTCCGCGACGGCCCGATTTGGCTGAGGAGTGGAGACGTCAGTGGTATGGGCGCTGAGAGGTTTTGTCTCGATCTGTAACGTTTAGAGGTTGTTTGAGCTCGTAATTGTTACAGATCGAGACATTTCCCTGGTGTCGCTGGGGTGGGACTGCAACGTATTCCGTCCCCCACATCCCCTCTTCCCTCCGTTAACCGATGCGTCTGCAGCAATCCAGCGGGACTAGGTGATAATGGACAAATGTTCATGTTAATCGTGAGGGAGGAGTTCGATATGGCGTCTGCCGATCGTTCCACGTTGTTTATCAATGCGACCGTCCTGGATGGTTCGGAACATATGGAGCCGCAGCCCGACATGGCCGTGGCCGTTGAGCGCGGTGTCATCACGTGGATGGGGCCGAGTGCTGTGGCGCAGGCGCCTGCAGGTGCCGAGGTCATCGATCTGGCAGGGGCGTATCTCATGCCAGGCCTCATCAATATGCATGTGCATCTGTGCGGTTCGGGCAAGCCGGTTTCGGCGGGCGATGCGGGTGCGCTGATGAAAAAGCTCGATAATCCCGTGGGGCGCGCCATCGTGCGCCACATTCTTAAGGGCAGCGCCCAACAACAGCTGGCAAGTGGCGTGACCACGGTGCGCGGCGCGGGCGACCCGCTGTTTGCCGATCTTGCCGTGCGCGATGCTATCGATGCCGGCAAGTATCAAGGTCCTCGCCTGGTGGCGCCGGGAACGGGCGTCACGGTGCCGGGCGGCCATGGTGCAGGCTTGTTCGCCCAGGTGGCCAACAGTCCCGCCGAGGCAGCCGAACAGGTGCGTGACCTGTATGCGCGCGGTGCCGACGTCATTAAGCTGTTCGTAACGGGCGGTGTGTTCGACGCGACCGAGGTGGGCGAGCCGGGCGTGCTGCGTATGCCGGTGGAGGTTGCCGCGGCGGCGTGCAAGGCGGCGCACGAGGTTGGCCTTCCTGTCATGGCGCATGTCGAGAGCACCGAAGGTGTGAAGGCCGCGCTTGAGGCCGGCGTTGACACAATCGAGCACGGTGCCCCGATGACTCCTGAGATCTTGGAACTGTACCGCGGCGCCGCGGGCACGCAGCTTGAGGATCGCGCGCCCAGCGTTACCTGCACTATCAGCCCGGCGCTGCCGTTTGTGTTGCTCGACCCGGAAAAGACCCATTCGACCGATACGCAAAAGAAGAACGGCGACATCGTGTGCTCGGGCATTATCGAGAGCGCCCGTGCCGCACTGGAAGCTGGCGTTAAGGTGGGCCTGGGCACGGACTCGAGCTGCCCGTTCGTGACGCAGTACGACATGTGGCGTGAGGTGGCCTATTTTGCCAAGTATGTCGGCGTGAGCAACGCCTTCGCACTGCATACGGCTACGCAAGTCAACGCCGAGCTGCTGGCGCTGGACGGCGAGACTGGCACGATCGAGTGCGGCAAGGCCGCCGATATCTTGGTGACGCGCAAGAACCCGCTCGATGACCTGTGCGCACTGCGTGAGCCGACGCACGTGATGTGCCGTGGCGATCTGGTGCGCAAGCTCAAGGTGAAGCGCATTCCCGAGGTGGACGCCGAGCTCGACGCGATTATGGCCATGCCTGCCGAAGCGCTTGCCGAGGAGCTGGCCCGCGACGGCGTGGCATAGGTGTGTCAAAGGGGCAATCCCTTTGTCATAATCAAAAAAGCCGAGGTCTCAGTGCGAGGCCTCGGCTTTTATTTGTCCCATGGTATGGCGGCTAGGAGCGCGTCTCCATCTTGGCGTGGCACTTGGGGCAGGTGACGCGGATTTTGCCCTTGCCCTTGGGGACGGAGAGCATCTGGCCGCAGTTGGGGCACTTGAGGTATGCCGTGGTCTTGCGACCCTTCCACATCTTCTTGGCCGTGCGCTTGGCGCGCTCAAAGTCTTCCTTGCTGGTGCCGGCCGCGCGTGAGGTGCTAGCCGCTGCAGCGCCGCCGCCCAAGCTGGCGACGAACTTGCCCAAGCCGGGAACATTGGCGGTCGTGGCGACAAAGGCCTCGTTCTCCTTGCGACGTGCATCGATATTTTTGGACAGGCCGCGCAGCACGCCAATCACGATGACGGCGATGGCAATCCAGCTGAGCCACTGGATGCGGGCTATCGATCCGATCATCGCGATGACGATGCCGGCAAAACCCATCACGATGGTGAGTTCATCGGCACCATTGCGACCCTTCATAAAGTCATTCATGCAAATTGCCTTTCGTTCGATATGCTGCACGCCTTTATACCCGATTTAGAGCAAGGGGGACAGGTTAATCTGCACCAATGTGGTGCAAACATACCTGTCCTCGGAATACCAAGACGGTGCAAAGAAGTCTGTCCCCAATGCCCCAATTACTTGGAGAGCTTGTCGACGACGCGTTCGATCTCGGCGAGCTTGGCGGCCTTGAGGTCTTCGTCGCCCGATTCGATCGCCGAAGTCACGCAGCCCTCGATGTGAGCTTTCAACACATCGGCGTTGATGCGAGCGATGAGCGCCTGTGTTGCCATGAGCTGCGTGGAAATATCGACGCAGTAGCGGTCCTCCTCGACCATCCGCAAAATGCCGTCGATCTGACCGCGTGCCGTCTTGAGCATGCGGGTCACCGATTTGTGGTCTGCCATCATGGCGGGTCCTCGTTTCTGGTCGATCTTCCGGATGCCCCCGTCAGTTGCGGTGAAATACGGACCGTTTAAAGGCCTAGGGCGGCACAACAGTCCGTATTTCACCGCAACTTCTGAGGATTGAGTAGGCAGCGCCTGCTACGCGGCGGTCACCGAAAGGGCGTGGAACTTCTCGCCCGCGGCCTCGACGGCGGCGGCGAGCTGCTCGGCAGTCACGGTGTCGGCGCACTCCACCTGGACGGTCTGGGTCTCGTGATCGGCGTCGGCGTCGGTCACGCCGGCAACGTTGAGCAACGCCGTCTCGACGGTGGCGTCGCAGTGGCCGCACATAAGACCGGAAGTCTTGATTGTGTAACGCATGGGTATTCCTCTCTGCTGTGTCGGCTTTCCCAGGCACCCGACCTTGACCTTCAAGCCGTCGCTCGCGTACCAAAGTACGCGTCGCTCCTCTTTCAGGTCAATCTCGGGCACCTGGAAAACCCGTTCTAAATGGACGTAATGGTGAGCCTATTTTGCCACTTTAGGCTTAAAGGTTCGCAAGCGCAGTGCATTGCTTACGACGCAGACACTCGACAGGCTCATGGCCGCGGCGCCAAACATCGGCGAGAGTTGCCAGCCGGTGAAGGGGAAGAACACGCCCGCCGCCAGCGGAATGCCGATGCCGTTGTAGAACAGCGCCCAGAACAGGTCCTGCTTGATGTTGCGAATCGTGGCGCGCGACAGCTCGATGGCGCGTGCGACGTCCATGAGGTCGCTGCGCATGAGCACCACATCTGCCCCTTCTTTGGCGATGTCGGCGCCGGTGCCGATCGCAAGGCCCACGTCGGCGCGCGCCAGGGCGGGGGAGTCGTTGATGCCGTCGCCCACCATGGCGACCTTGCCGCCCGCATCCTGCAGCTCGCGGACGTGGTGCTCCTTGTCAGCGGGCAGGACGTCGGCGATGACCTGCTTGCTGTTCAGTCCCACGCGGCGGGCGATCGCTTCAGCCGTCACACGGTTGTCGCCGGTGAGCATGCGCACATCGACGCCGAGCGAACGCAGCGCGGCGATGGCCTCGGCGCTCGTTTCTTTGACCTCGTCAGCCACGGCGATGGTACCAACGAGCTCGCCGTTCTTGGCAAAGAACAGTGGCGTCTTGCCTTCGGCGGCGAACTGTTCGGCAAGGCCGGCGGGAACCTTCGCGCCCAGCTCGTCCATCAGGCGTACGTTGCCGGCTGCAATGACGTTTTGCCCCTCGCGCGCCGTAACGCCACGACCGGGCACGGCGGCAAAGTCCTCGACCATGCGCGCCACGATTCCGCGCGTCTCGCACTCGGCCATAATTGCCTCGGCCAGCGGGTGCTCGCTCGAGCGCTCCAGCGCGGCAGCAAGCTTCAGCAACGCTTTTTCACTCATGGCGGGCGAGCCGTCAGTGCGCGTGGCTACCACGATATCGGTCACGGCAGGCTTGCCTCGGGTGACCGTGCCCGTCTTATCGAGCACCACGGTGCCCACGCTGCGCAGGTTCTCCAGCGCCTCGGCGCTCTTAAACAGAATGCCCATCTCGGCGCCCTTGCCGGTGCCGACCATAATGGCGACGGGCGTGGCCAGGCCGAGCGCGCACGGACAACTGATCACCAGCACAGCGACGGCGGAGGTGAGCGCTTCGTTGACGTTTCCGGTCAGTGCCATCCACACCAAGAAGGTCACGGCCGAGATCACGAACACCACGGGCACGAACACACCGGCGACCTTATCGGCCATGCGGGCGATGGGCGCCTTGGTGGCGTTGGCATCCTCGACGAGCTGGATAATCTTGGCCAGCGACGTGTCGGCACCCACGCGCGTGGCGCGGAAGGTAAACGAGCCCGTGCGGTTGACCGTGGCTGCGTTGACAGTGTCGCCGGCGGTCTTTTCCACGGGGATGGACTCGCCGGTCAGCGCACTTTCGTCCACGGCCGAGCTGCCCTCGAGCACCACGCCGTCGACGGGGATGGACTCGCCGGGGCGCACACGCAGCACCTGACCGGGCAGAATGGCATCGACGTCGACGGTGGCCTCGGTACCGTCCTCGGCCACGACGGTCGCGGTCTTGGGCGCCAGGTCAATGAGCGCCTCGATGGCGCCGCCGGTCTTGGATTTGCTGCGTGTCTCGAGGTATTTGCCCACGGTGACGAGCGACAGGATCGTGCCCGCACTCTCAAAATACAGGTTGTCCATGCCCGTCATCATGGCCTCGTGGACCTGGCCCGCGGCCAGCTGGTCGGCCATGATAAACATGGCGTAGAGTGACCAGGCAATGGACGCGGTGGCGCCGACGGCGATGAGGGCGTCCATGGTGGGCGCGCCGTGCGCGAGCGATTTAAACCCGTTGATAAAGTACGCGTCGTTGACGCAGACGATGGGAATGAGCAGGACGAGCTCGGTGAGCGCGAGCGTCATGCTGTGGGTATGGTCGGTGAAAATGTCGGGCAGTGGCCAGCCGAGCATGTGCCCCATGCCTATGTAGAACAGTGGGATGAGGAATACGATCGAGATGATGAGGCGGGCGCGCATGGCAGAGGCGGCGGCCTCCAGCTTTTTGGTCGGCGACTCCATATGGGTGACGCCAGACCTGGCCTGCGAGCTGCCGCTTTGGACAGCGTCAGTGCCCGTGCTGATGGGCGAGGCCGAGTAGCCAGCGCGATCGACAGCGGTGCAGATATCGTCGGGGGAGACCTGCGCGGGGTCGTAGTCCACCAGCATAGAGCCGGCGAGCAGATTGACCGCGACACTTTGGACGCCGTCGAGTTTGCTGACGGCACGGTCCACGTGCGCTTGGCACGCGGCGCACGTCATGCCGCCCACGTCAAACTTATCTTGAGCCATGGCTTCTCCTTTCTGTGGTTCGGTGTTGGAATTGTTAACCTGCTGATACTATACACCCATACCCCCTGGGGGTGTCCAGTACAGATAGAAATGTATGACATTTCGTTACAGATGAGGATAGTTGGTTGGCCGATGGACCGTCCCTGCCAGACATCTCAACCTGTAACAACTAGACCCGTTTTTGTCGAATAACTGTTACAGATCGAGACAAACCATTCGAGGGTAACCCGAACATCTCGATCTGTAACAGTAAGACCGATATTTGGGTCCTAGATGTTACAGATCGAGACAATCTCGGAACAGATGCCCCGGCCATACAACGTAAAACGCCGGGGCGCCCGTGTGGTGGACGTCCCGGCGCATGCTGAGCAGGGTTTGCGAAGCAGTGGGAGGGAGGAGAAGCCGTCCTCCCGAAATCCTTACTCCTGACGACGCTTCTTGTCAGTCAGAAAGACGCCGGCGGCTACGAGCACGACACCTCCGATGACAAACGTCTCACCGGCGAGCGCAGCATTGTCGCCTGTGGTGGGAAGCGCCGAGTTGGCGGCCGTCTTGGCGTTGCCGGCAGACGGCTTTCCAGTAACCGGCTTAGCGGCAGCCTGCGTGACCTTGGCCTGCTCGGCCTTCGCGGCCTCTTGCTCCTGGCGGGCGATCTCGTCCTTCAGGGCTTGCTCGGCGGCTACGCGTTTTGCCTTCGCCTCGTTGTAGGCATTGAGCGCTGCGGTGTAGGCGGGCGTCGCAGCATCAAGGTCTGCCTGAGCGGCATCAAGTGCGGCCTTTGCGTTATGTTCTGCCTGCTTGGCGGCGACGCACTTGGCAAAGAGGGCATTGAGCGTATCGTTCGCGTTTGCGTCAGAGCCAGTAGCAATGCCGTTTTCGACGTTGATGGACTTGAGCTTTCCGAGGGTAGCGACAGCGGCATCCGATGCGGCCTGAGAATTCTCGACCGCCTGCTCGGCGTTCGCGATGGCATCATTTGCCGCACCAAGGGCGACTCCGGCCTCGGTAACTGCTGCGTCGGCGTCCTGCTTGGCCGCCTCGGCGGTGGCAAGATTATCGGCTGCATTGCTCAGGGCGTCGGCACGGGCCTTCTTTGAAGCAAGGTCGTTTTTCGCCGTGGTCAGATTGCTCGCGGCGTGCACCGCGTTCGCCGCCTTGGCCTCGGCGTTGTCCTTCGCGGTGTCGAGGGCCTGCTTCTTGGCGGTCTCGTCGAGCTTCGCCTTTTTGAGAGCGCTCCGTGCAGACGTCTGGGCTGCCGTGGCTTCATCAAGCGCCTGATGGGCCTCGTCGGCTTTCTCCTGAGCCGCAGCAACATCGGCTGAATACTTGGCAAGTTCCTTCTTTGCATCTTGCAGAGCCTGCTGCTTTACGAGAGTCTCTGCCTTGGCGTCATCAACCTTCTTCTGACTCTGAGTGGCTTGCTCTTGCGATGCCTTAAGCTCGGCGTGCTTCTGGTTGACGACCTGCTCTGCGGTCGCCACGTTGCTTTGGGCGGCTTTGACCTGGTCTTCGGCTTCGGCAACTTTTCCGTTTGCCTTGGCGAGATTCTGCTTTGCTAGGGCAACAGCGGCGGCGGCACTTGCTACGCTGTCGTTCTTGGCGGCAAGGTCGCTATTCGCGGCAACAATGCCTTCCTGCTTTTGAGCGACGAGGGTTTCAGCTGCCTTTACGGCATCGGCTTTCGATGCCGCTGTGCTGCGCTTTTGCTCAAGATCCGTCTTTGCGGCGGCAAGCTTTTCGCTGGCTTTGGAGAGGCTCAGCTGATACTGATCAAAGAGATTCTCGAGTTCATCGATCGAGTATTCTTTCTCGTGCGAACCGTAATTGTTGTCGATCTCCAAGACGAACACATACGGCCAAAGGGTTCCGCGCGAGTTGATGCCGTATCCCATGGTTTTGGCGTTAGGTTGTACGATATTCAAATAATGGCCGATGGTGCCAAAGTCTGCCCCGTGCTTTTCGAATTCGGTTTTGTGGCTCCAGAAAGTATCCCAAGCATCTTTGGGGGCAACGTTGCCAAGGCCGGCTTTCGCTGCAGCCTCGTCAAATATCCCCTTTTCATCATCGACCCATTGGTGCGCGATGTTTTCTTTAGTACTGAAGTTCCAAGCGGCATTTTCACAAATGGCGTAATCTGAGTGACCTAGCGTTTTGTCAGAGTAATTGGAGTCGGATTGAGCGATTGCCATTTGCTCGGCCGTCACCCTAAGCTCACTCAATCCAACGCTTGCACGGTATTCGTTAATCTCGCGCAGCTTGTTAAACGATAGCTTGGCGTTGTCGAGTGACGTGCCGTCTTTTTTATCGCCAATGGTCGTCGGGTTTTTATCGCTCTGCCTATAGATGATGTTTGCAGCGTCGTTGGCACCGATGAACTGGTAGAAGCCGATGACGCTCTGCGCCTCCGCTGTCGTTGCCTTATCGGTTGCTGCCTTGCACGTATCGTATGCTTTCTGTGCATCGACAACGGCTTGATCGGCGGCCGCCTGGTTTGCCTTGGCAGTTTCGAGCGCCTTGTCTGCCTGCTCCTTCTCGGCTTTTGCCTGGTCGACTTGTTTCTGAGCGGCCTTTGCCTTCTCCAGTTCGGCAGCATGTGCCTGCTTTGCCGAGGTCAACTCCGATTGCGCCGCATCGGCTTTCGTCTGGGCTGCCGTTACATCTTTTTCGGCTGCTGCGACTGTCTGCTTCTTGGCTTCGAGCTCGCTTTCGGCGCCGGTGAGGGCGTCCTGCTTGGATTCAACGTCGCTATTTGCCTGAGAAAGGCCTGCTTCGGCAGTCGCCTGCTGCTGTTTCGCCTGGTTGAGTGCGCTTTGGGCAGCATCGACCTTTGCCTGGGCGGCGTCATACTCCGGGCCCTCAGCGCCTGCCTTTGCGGCCGCCAAATCGGCTTGTGCGCTGTCATACGCTGTCTGTGCCGCGACTACCTTACCATCCGCGGCGTTCTTTTCCTGCTGGGCGGAAGCCAGCGTGCCTGCCGCCTCGTCGTAAGCGCTCTGCGCGGCGTTCTGAGCCTGCTGGGCATCGGCGAGCGCGGAATCGGCAGTGGCCTTCGCAGCCTTTGCTTGGTCCAGAGCGGCCTGCGCATCTGCGGCAGCCTGCTCGGCGACCTTGATTTCCTCCGGCGTTGCGTTGGCGGCTGCCTTCTGGGCTGCCTCGAGCTTGGCCTGCGCGTCAGCTGCCGCCTGCTTTGCGGCATCAAGGACCTTCGACTTGTCCTCGGCGTCGGTCTTGGCTGCATCGAGCTTTCCCTGGGCATCCTTCAGCGTGGCACTGGCGCTGTCGGCCGCCTTGACGCTTTTATCGAGCTGGCGAGTATATTCGGCGCGCGCGGCGGCCTCTGCCTGCGAATTATCGGAGACAGAGACGTCATAGGTGCTTTGTGCGTTGTCGCGTGCCGCCTGCTTTTCGGTATAGGGGGCAGCCACCGTGTCGTAGTCGGATTTGGCGTCTGCCTCGGCAGCCTTTGCGGCGTCGATCGCAGCCTGCAAGTCGGCAATCTTCTGGGCGTCTGCCTTTACTGCGGAGCCTGCCGCCTCGCCGGCGTGGACAGCAAGCGGGGACATGATCGCGTCCTGTGCCGTGGTATCACTCACATCGTTGGCAAATGCCGAGAACGGCGCGAGCAGCGACGAGCCGGTCATAGCGATGGTGGTTGCCGCGGTGACGGCGAGTCGTGTTGCCTTGTGGCCCGAGAATGTGGGGCGAGGCTCGGCGCCGCCTGAGACTTCCAAGTGTTTAGGTGCGTACTTTGCCATTTCTTCTCCCAATCGTTGAAGGGGTACCTATGACAATTCGTACGTTACGACTGCCGAAAGGGCTTCTGTTGCGCAACATTGGCAAGGAAATATCGACACACTTGAGTCATATATTATGAGGCGAAGTTCTCGGCAAGCTAATGTCTCGTTCTGTAACATCTGGCGGGAAATATGACCTCTAACTGTTACAGATCGAGACAGACCGTCCGCGGTCAACTCAAATGTCTCAATCTGTAACATCTAGAGAGGTTTTTAACCCCTTACTGTTACAGATTGAGATGTTGTCTCGCGGGGTTGGGGTTTGTCTCGATCTGTAACATTTAGACCCGTATCTGCCGAGCTAGTGTTACAGATCGAGACAATTGCCGGGGTGGGGTCCCGTCACGGCAAGACGCCCGCTGCCTAGATGCAGAACCCGGGGATCACACAGGTTCGCTTGTTTGGCTTTTCCGCAGGCGTTGCGTACGTAAAGACGTCGCCGTCGTGTCCCACGCGATTCATATAGAGTGTGCCTTCGCTCTCCGATGTGTCGGGACTCGCCGTTCGTTCCCACCAACAGGTGTCCTTGCCCTTCCACTGGCGAACCAACATCTCGTTCGTGGTATACGGACTCACCTTAAGCTCGCGGAACAGCTGGTACTCCTTGCCCTCGCCGTTATAGATGTCGGCCAGGTAGTGAAAGTCCTCGACAAATGACTCGGGCGGTTGCGTACCGCACAGCTCGACCATGGCGGGCAGCCAAAGGGTTGCGGGCAACTCGCTCAGGCACGATGCGCTTCTGGTGGCGCCAACGTTATTCGAGATCTTTTTGACAGATTTGATGAGTGCGCGCAGCTCGTTGGGCAGCAGCTTAAGGCCGTCGCTATCGAGCCATTCCCGCAGCTCGCAATCTGCCCAGCCGGCGCTCGGCGGTTCAGCCGCAGCATCGCGCTCGGCAATACCCGCGTCGAACATAAACGTCAGCCCGGCCTTGCCCGTACCGTCTAGAAGCTCGTCGTGACGGATGCCCACAAGCTGCGCGCCGATGTGCAGCCCGTTGGTGAGCCTCACGCGCTTGGTGCACGGATAGGGGATGTGCCCATCGGCATCGAGCAGATGGTAGCGCTTTGCAATCTCGCGTGCCTCGCTACGGGTCTCGGCGGCCTTAATCTTGAGCGAAATCTCCTGCAGCTGATCCCAGGTGTAGTCGTCAAGCGAACTGCGGATGCCGTCCAGGTAGTCGGGGATGCCAAAGCCATGGGTTGCCGCCCCGATAACGCCGAGCCCCGCAACGGCCGCGACAACGCCACCGATAATAAAGCGGCGGCGGGTCATGGCATCGTGCCGGGCCTGCTCCAGGATCTCTCGCGCGCGCTCGCCGGCGACGTCGACCTTAAGGTGCGTGCCAGAATCGATATCAATCGCGGCCTCGTCTCCTGCGCCTTCGCGGCCCTCGGATTCGGCATCGGTGAAGTATGCCGAGAGCACCTCGAGCATCTGCTGCTCGGTGGGACGATCGCGCTGCTCGACTGAAATGCCTTTCATGATGATCTGGACGAGCGCTTCGTCGTCATTGCATCGCGGCTCGAGCGGCGCCGGCTTGGTCTTGGTCTTTATGAGGTAGAACGAGCCGGTTGCCGCGGCACCTGTCGACTCGACATCAAACGGCTTGCGACCGCTGTAGAGCTGATACAGAATGCTCGAAAGCGCGTAGACGTCGATTGCGGGCGAGCGGCGAAGGGCCGCGATGCCTTCGATATCCTGCGTGAGCATCTCGGGTGCGGCGTATGCGGGCGTGGCAAAGCGCCAGATGTCGGCGCGCCGGGTGATCGTGTCATCGCCGAGGGCCATGGTCGCGGAGCCCATGTCGATGAGGCAGGGGTCAAAGGAGCAATCGACGATCTGCTGCTCGAGCGTTCGACTGGTGGTACGGAACATGATATTGGCGGGCGACAGGTCGCGATGGACGACCGGATTTACGAGTCCCTGGGTCATCAGGAGTGCGCGAAGCACGGCGTTTCCAACGGCGGCCACCATCTGGGTGGTTAGCCCGCCCGAGACATCGTGCGGAAGCAAGGGCAGCGCCTGCTTGAGCGAGGTGCCCTCGACCCACTCCATGAGGATGAGCGGGTCGTCCTCGCACGATCCATAGCCATAGACGCGTGGAAATCCGCGCAGGTGCGAGACGGTGCACAGATGACGGTACTCCTCGAACAGCGCGGCGGTGTTGGCCAGGTGCGCAGCCGCTTGCTCGGCGGAGCGATCGGGGGCTTGGCCGGAAAGGATGGCGTTGTCCTTGAGCAGCTTGACGGCAAAGACCTCGCCGCTTGTGTTGGTCGCGCGAAGCACGTGTCCGATATTGCCGCCGTCGCGGTATGCCGTCTGAAGAATAAGCGTCATAAACCGTCGCTTGGCATCATCCTCGGCGCTGGGGTCGACCGCCACGGCGGTGTCGAACGTGTCGAGACGGATGAGTTTGTCGCCAGGGGCGGTGTTGGTGGTATCCAAGACGTTCCTTCATTTGGTGGGGCCGCGTGCTCACGCCGAGAACGCGATTATCGATTAAAGCCCATGATAGACGTGTTCGCCGATAAGCTGACTCGTATTGCTATTTATAGTGCAGCGCGCAACGTAAATGATATAAGACGAGTGACACCTGTTTCCCACGTCTCTACGCGCTAGTCCACAATAACGAGAAACGTTGTATAGAGGCCCAGATGAAGTCTGTCGCTGTTGGCGATTTCCACGGGGGGATAGACTTTGCCGGGCTCTCGTTGGTCGCGGGGCGGCTCGATTACGATATCGCCGTCGCCTGCGCCCGATTCGAGCACCGTGCCGTTGGTCGATCCAAGGCCCTGGGCGTACCAGTGCTCACCCTCAAGCCAAATGCGAAGATGCTCGCGCGATGCGTCGGCGCCCACATCGGTGATGCTGGGCGAGGTTTTGGGCAAAGAGCCAATCACGGTGCCGCGCGGATCGCGTGTGAGTGGATGGATTTGCATGTCGACGCAGTTGTCGGCATGTGTCCTGAGCAAACCGAGGTTGGGGGCGACGAAGCGTGGCTGCTCCAGGCTGCTCATAAAGCCACGTCCGACGGTAGTTTCGGTGGTGCCAAAGTGCCCGCCCGTCTTGCTGTCGCAAAAGCGCTCGACGGTGGCCACGCCTTGAACGGGATCGGCAAGTGCGCCCGTCGCCACAAAGAGCATCAAGAAGAGCGTGCTTTTTTCGCGGGGGCTGTGGTCATCGGAGCTGTTGATACGCCCCAAGGCATTGGCGTAGAGGCGGTCGTCGAGGTCATAATCGGCGAGAATCGACATCATGCCTTGGGCCGCCGGGCCGCTGTAATGCTCGGATATTTCCTGATAGGCGCGATCGCCTCCGCCGAGCTTGTTGCTAATGGCGGCGGCAAGGTTAAGCGTGGAGACGGTAAGGTCATTGTAGATGCCCGGCGCACACTGATCGGGCTCTCGGTGGACGATGTAGCGAGTGAGGTACGAGCGGTTGGTAGAGCATTTGTCGAGCAGGGTACTGCCCGCATACGAATTGCCGTTGATGAGCATTCGCGCAATCTCGAGATGCTTGAGACCGCCGAACGATCGGATGTCGTTGTAGAGGACCGAGCACGGTGTTTCCGCCGCCATGGCTGCCTCCCCAGATAACTTTAATGACGTACTGCAAACATGTTAGGAAATGGCTACGCTCAAAGCGTACCGACTCGAAAAATGTTGCGCAACGCTTTGCATAACTATCGAGACATTATAGGGCATATACGCCAAGTTGCAGGATGGCTGCAAGCGACACATTTTGAGAGGTTGTGCCCTATGGAATGCCCTTATTGCGGTGCATTGTTGCCCGATGACGCTAGTTTTTGCTCTGAGTGTGGATCGCCTCTTGCCGCGCCCTCGTCGACTGCGCCCGTTTCCGAAGATCCCTATACTACGCCCCAGACCGTGTCACAGAGCCCTGCCTTTTCTTGGCGCGACGGCGAGGCCGCTACGGCGGCAACGGTGGAGTTACCTAAGGCGGATGCTGCCTCGAAAGCAGACGAGCAGCCGGTGGCGGCACCCGGCGCGTTTGAGCCCGCTGTGCCCGAATCCGATTCGGACGCCACGCGTGTAGTCGATCCCTTGTCAGACTTTGGCACTACGATCGAGGACGTGGAAACTGAGCCTGCCTGCCATGCCGATTTTGGTTCTACGCCGCTCAGTGAGGAAGAGCAGCTCGAGCAGGACCGCGAGAGCCTCAAGACGGCCAAGGCCGAGTACAAGCTAGCACGCAAGCGCCTGGGCAAGTCGTATGCGCCCGCCATCGCCGCCGGCGTTATTGTCGTTGCCGCCTTGTGCGCGGGAACCGGCTGGGTGGGCTACTCATATGGTTTGGCTCATCCGCAAAATACGGAGCAGATTCAAAAGCTCAAGAAGCAGCTTGAATCTTCCAAGGACGAACTCACAAAAACGCAAGACGAGCTCGATCAGACAAAGTCCGACCTTAAGGATGCTAAGGCGGAGCTCAAGACCGCAAGCAAGAACGGCGGGGACGCCAGCTCCGATGCCGAGGGCTCTTCCACGACGGGCAATGCGACCTCGTCGACCACCACGACCTCCGGTAGCACAGCGAAGCTCAACATCGATAAGCCCACGAGCTTTGCCAACACCACGTGGCGCGGAGCACTTAAGGAGACGGGCAACTCTTGGGGCCATACTTGCTACGGCGCGAGCAAAAACGACCTTGTGATTGTGTTTAAGAGCATCAGCGATTCCGGCGAAGTGGTTGCAGACATCTCGGCCACGCTGCATGCCCACGATACCTACAACGCCGAAAAAACCGTCGCCCAATCCGATGGTGACGACTATCGCACCTACACGGACGTCACCGGCACGTTTGTTAGAAACAGGGGTTTTGAGTTCTCGCTTCCCGTCGAGGAGGAGGGCTGCGACCTTACGGTTACGGGTGTTCCTAAAAAGAAGAACGGCAAGTACTACCTGAATGCCACAGTCGAATCGGGAGACGGCGCCGTTACCATGGGAACGCGCATCACGGATTCCTTTGAACTTTTGATTTCCTAGTACCTCGTATTGTCAGCGTGCGATGCATGGCGGCGGTGGCGGGCGCGGCTTTATTGAGAGTTGCGCCCGCCACCGCTTTTTGCAAATGGGTCTATTTACTGACTTGGTTTTTACTGCCGGCTAAAGTATGCCGGCAGATGCGAGGACGAGTATAACCACGATTGCTGCCAGGGCAGCAATCACCATCGTGAGTGCCATCGAGCGTTGACGTTTGACGGCAAGGCGCGCGCGACGCATGGACTCGGCGCTGCGGACCGTCTCGGTGTATGGGGTTGGCCGAGACGCGGGCCGCGCCTGTGCAACCGTGCGGGTGGGGACGGTGGCGTCCGCCCGCACGGTGGCGCTGCCGCGATCCGCCGCGAGGCGGCGCTTTCGCGGAGCACCCGTACGGGCGAAAGGCTCAAGGCGGGCTGCGAGTTCATTTGCCGAAGGGCGTGCGTCTTGCGAGACTGCAAGACAAGCCATAATCGCGTTGACCAAGCCCTGCTCGCGGGGAGTTGCGGGTGCAAGGGGTTGCGGCTGCACGGTGCGCTTGAGGAGCGCGTGATCTCCGGAGCGCCTGAGCTCTGCCTCAAAGGGGGCATGTCCGCAATAAAGCTCGTAGAGGATGCTTCCCAGCGCATAGATGTCGACGGCGGGATTGTCACGCGCACCGGGGTCGGCCTTAAACCGCTCCAGCATTTCGGGTGCCGCGTATGCCGGCGTGGCACCGCGAAAAGCGTTGACGTCGACGGTAAAGGAAAAGTCCGGTTTAACGAGCTTGGCACTGCCCATATCGATCAGGCAGATGTCAAAATAGCCGCTCGACACCTGCTCATCGAGCGGGATGCGATCGTGACGCAGCATGATATTGCGCATGGAGAGGTCACGGTGGACAAAGGGAGTGTCGAGCGATTGCGTGGACAAGATGATCTTGAGTACGCTCAGACCCAGCGCGGCGACGATATCACCGGGGCAGGTTTCAGTGCCATCGCTCAGAGCTGGCCGTGCATCAAGAAGCGAGACGCCGTCAACCCACTCCATAAGCAGCGCCGGGGTTCCGTCTGCCGTGTAGCCAAAACCGTAGACATCGGGGAAACCCCTTAGGTTGGATACGACGGAGAGCGTGCGATATTCCTCTTCTAGGGTTTCCCGGTTGAGCTGTTCTTGCTCGGGCTGGGCATCGGGGCGCGGCATCTTAAGCGCGAGCTCAAAAGCGCGATCGCCGCTCTGGACGCGGCGGACATAGGCGTTGCCGCCAAAGCCGCCCTTTTGCGGCGGAACGAGAAGTGTGCAAAAGCGACGCCGTGCCGCAGCCTGCTCGCGCTCGGTGAGCAGTGCTGGCGTATGGAATTTGACGAGTCGAACTTCTTCGTAGGATCCGGTCATGGCGCGCTTTCATCCTTTCTTCCATTAGCAGGATATGCGCTAGCCGCTGCCTTCTGTTGCGCAACATCGACAAATCTGCCGCTCGCCAATGTTGCGCAACAGAATCGCGCAAGACGGCGGTAGAAATAGGTCAATTAAAGTCGGCAATCGGGGGAACGATATGAGTTATTCATTTAGCGCGTCATATGGAATCACGCGGGAGCAGTGGAACCAGATGACCACGCAAGAGCAGGATGAGTTTGTTTGGGCCCAGCGCAGCAAAAGCCCGGCAGACTTGGAGCGGGAACGCGTTGAGGCGGCCATTCAGTCATATAAGAGCTCTCTGGCCGGAATAAAAGCCAAAGCGCTTTCTAACATTGAAGACACCGATGGTTCTGTTTCGGCATACTTTGATCGGTTGATTGATGCTCGTATCGAGGCTTTTTCCCAAGAGGCATTGGATAATATGCCCAGTGGAATGCAAGCGGTAAACATGCGTTATGCCGAAACAGTTCGCGCTAAGATCCCGGCTTTGCTCGGGGAGATTAGCGCCCTGCTGCCCTCAACGGTTTCGGAAGCGCATAGAGAGCAGTTCGTTCTGCAGTCGCAAGCTCAACTCAAGGCTGTCCAGACTGCCGAGCGCCTTCGCGCCCAGCATGTCGCGGAAATTACGAATTATGTTGTTGGTCCTGGCGGCGGCGTGGACCTGAAGAAGGCGCTTCGCTACCTTACCGAATCAACGACCAAACAAGAGGAGGGATCGCTCGAACAAGCGGCTCGCGCGTTTGAGACTTGGGCGGGACGTGTTACGCCGCTTATGCAGGACGAAGCGCTCGATATCCCCCTTCGAAACCGTATCTCTGCAAAGTTTGAGAGTGTTCGCGCCGCTTTTGATGCACTTGGGCCTGATTCGCGCATCGATGATCGCCTAGCGGCAATGAAGATGATGAACGATTTTGAGTACGTAGTAAAAAACGCTACGTACGAATCGGGCGAACGGCACCGAGTCTATGAAGAGTATCGTGCGCGCATCGAACGTGCCAACAACCGTTACGGAAAGAGCCTGCCGCTTAAGCAATTGCACGAGATCGAAGATGTCTATGCTGCAAACGATGAAGCGGAGGCTGCCCTTGCCAATGCTATGAAGGACGATTATATCGAGCGTTCTATCAACGAGGTCATGGCTGCTCGCGGTATTAACGTTACTCGCTATGCCGTTATGGAGGGTTCGGGAAAGCCCTGGCGATTGATGTTTGACACCAAGCAGAACAAGGCCATTGCCCTTTTGCGCAGCACGAAAAGAGATCGACTCATCATCCGCGTTGTCGCAGCCAACCCCGAGGAGTTTTCTGAGGATCCTGATAATCCGACCATCATCAAGGACATGAAGCCGCAGGATCAAGCGACTGTCGAGAAGGTCTATAGGGACCAGATTGAGTTCTGTGACTTCTACAAACAGTTCGAAGAGGATCTTAAGGCCTATGGCGTAACCGTTCCGGCCGAGGGTGCAGGATTGACCACGCAGGCCGCGAATCCCGCTGCCGCCGTCGAGATTCACCCGCACGATTACGTGCCGCCTGCGCCTTCCGCAGATGCGGAGCGCCGCCTGCGCAACCGTCGCCAAGCAAGCCAGCTCAAGCAAAGAGAGATGAGGTAAATCATGACATGGGAATGCCCAGAATGCGGTTTTGATAATGATGACGAGCGCGATATGTGCGAGGAATGCGGTGCTCTGCGTCCCGCCGGCGTAGCACCTGCGCCGTCGACGCCTGCCGCTCCGGTGCAAGACTTCGCTGCACCTAGTGGTGAACGTCCAGCGCCCGCCGTCTATCCTGCGACTTCTTCGATGGGTGGTACACCACCGGTTCAACAGTCTGCGTCCCAGCAGGTGTATCAGTCTGTTCCCGTGCCCGCGCCGCAGCCGGCACCCGCGCCTATGCCTCAGCCGGCGCCCGTGCCACAACCGATGTCCACCCCACAACCGATGCCTGCGCCCGCGCAGCAGCCCACGGCCATGTCGATGCCGCAGCCTACCCCCATGCCCGTTCCGCAACCCGCTCCGGTTGCCGCGCCAATGCCGCAGCCCGCGCCGCAACCCATGGCGAATGCTGCAGCTACTCCTGCGGTTCCTGCGCTTACGCTTGCCGATCCAGCTATGGGTGAGCAGCTGCGTCTTACGGGTATGACCGTGCTTGGGCGCAACGCGTTTCCCAGTATGGCGTCGAATTTTGCAATATCTCGCCAGCATGCCAGCGTTCGCTTTGAACAGGGCGCGTGGTTGGTTGCCGACGAGGGTTCCAATAATGGAACGGCTCTTATGCGCGGCAGCCAGATTCTTTATTTGACTCCCGGCGTGCCTCAGCAGATTCATACCGATGACGTGTTGCTAATCCCGGCGACATCCGGGGAATTTGCCCAGCTGCGTTTGAGGGCTACCGTGGAGGAGCCTCCTGCGGTGCAGCCCACGCAGGCTCAGACGGCGGTCGCGCCGCAGCCTGCGACCGTTGCGCCCGCTACGGCATCTGCCGTGCCAGCCGCCAGTCCGTCTGCCGGCATTGAGGGCTGGTTTGTCGAGTGTCCCGAGTGCGGTCGTTTACACCTTGTTGCCGATGAGCGCGCAAAGGTTGGGGATGGCTGTGAAGAGTGTGGCTGTTCGCTCGCGCGTACGTCTGCCGTATATCGTACGCTCGACCCCGGTGAGGATTACTCGGATGTTCGTTAGCCAGATGCTCGCGCCTGTCGTTTCTCTGGGACCAGGCGAGCGCATCGCAATCTGGACTAGCGGCTGTTCTAAGCACTGCGCCGGATGCATCTCGCCCGAGCTTAGGATGCAGCTGCCCGAGCAGGATGTCGATGTTGATGAGATTGCGCAGATGTTGCTCGGTGCGGCGCGCGAACATGGCGTGCATCGACTGACGGTTTCGGGTGGAGATCCGCTCGAGCAGGCATCGGAGCTCGTAAAGCTGCTGGCAACAATCCGCTGTGCTTACGACGACATTCTCGTTTACACCGGATTCACGTTTGAAGAGCTGCCGCAAGTGATCGGTGCGGATACGTGGGAGACGCTTAAGTCCCTTATCGATGTGCTGATCGACGGTCCGTACGTAGACGAGCTCAACGTGCCCGATTGTGCGCTGCGCGGCTCGACTAACCAGCGCGTGATCTATCTGAGCGACCGTCCGCACGATGACTACGACCAGTATCTCCAGCAGCCTCGTCAGCTTCAGAACTTTGTTCAGGACGGCACTGTTAACACCGTCGGCATTGCTAACCGCTACCACCACGAATTTCCTGCCAAGGAGGTATAACACATGGCAACTGATTTCGAGCGCCAATCCTGGCAGCGCGAGATGCTCAACTTTAAAGGGGTGAAGAGCCTCTTTATCCTTGAGGGCAACGTGAACGACAAGTATCCCGATGTGGTCGACGGCGGGCTCCAGTTTTCGGAGCTTGCCGAGGTCGTACGCGGCCTTTTTGAAGACGCCAATGGCTCAGTTGAGTACAACGTGGCATATTTCGATCCCATCCAGCTGTTCTCGAGCAGCATGGGCAACGTCGATTGCAAACGCCTGGTGTCGCTGGCACACGACGAGGCTTCCAAGAGCGACGACCGCATGATGGAGGCGAACGCCTGCATCGCCGATGGCCGCCAAGCATATGCCACCGAGCAGTCGAGCCTACCATCATACGGCGAGGTTATCCGCTCAATGTTGCGCCTGAAATACAATGACAATCCCGATGGCGGCACCGAGGCTAAGCCGCTTTGCGTGATCGTCAACATGGCGTCGCGCCTGCTTGCCTCCTCGACCGGCCTTATGCCCGACGAGACGCAGTTCTTCCTTAACCTGTACCTTGGTGCCAGCAAGGCTCGTCTCATTAACCGTACTGCCGTCAATACGCTCATTCTGGTAACGGATAACGTGCGCAACTTGCCCGTGTGGTTTATCGAGGAGAACCCCTTCTTGCGTACCATCACGCTGCCGCATCCCGACCGCGACATGCGCGAAGCCTATATTCAGAGCAAGTTTGGCTTTGGTGGGGCGCTGTCCGATTCCGATGACCGTGCGGTGCGTCGCTTTATCGATACCACCGACGGCATGAGCGTTAAGGAGCTCGAGGGCCTGCAGCGCATGTATCAGCGCGATATGCAAAACCCCGATGCTTCCATCGAGGCCATCCTTCCCAAGCTCGTCGACGTGTATAAGTACGGCTTTCGCGAGAACAAATGGCAGCAGATGTTCGAGAAACTCGAGGAGGATCCCGAGGCAAAGATCAAGCGCCGCGTGAAGGGTCAGGACGAGGCTGTCGAGAAGGCCGTCACCGTGCTCAAGCGCTCCGTTATGGGCCTTTCGGGTGCCACCCATTCATCTGGTTCCAAGCCCAAGGGCGTCCTGTTTTTGAGTGGCCCCACCGGTACCGGTAAGACCGAGATCGTTAAGGCCATTACGGAGCTCCTCTTTGGCGATGAGCGCAGCATGCTGCGTTTTGATATGTCTGAGTACGGTGCCGAGAACTCCGATCAAAAGCTCTTTGGCGCTCCTCCGGGATACGTGGGCTATGCCGAGGGCGGTCAGCTTACCAATGCGGTCAAGGCCAATCCGTTCTCGGTGGTTCTTTTCGACGAGATCGAGAAGGCCGCGCCGAGCATTATGGACAAGTTCCTGCAGATTCTCGAAGATGGACGCCTGACCGATGGCCAGGGCAATACCGTGTACTTCTCTGAGACGGTCATCTTCTTTACGAGCAACATCGGCTTTTCCAAGATTGAGATCGATGCGCAGGGCAACGAAGTTCGTAATACCATCGCGCCCAACACGCCCTATGACGAGATTTGCGAGCGCGTGCGCACCGAGATGGATCGCGAGTTTAAGCCCGAGTTCTTGGGTCGTATCGGCGACAACGTGGTCATCTTCAACTTTATCGACGATGCCGTGGCACTTCAGATCCTCAATTCCAAGATCGATGCCGTTAACCGCAACGTGCATAAGGCACAGCCCGATATTACGGTTGAGGCGACCGATGCCGCCCGCGAGCTGCTGCACTCCATTGCCATGACGGACGCCGTCAAAGCCAAGGGCGGCCGCGGCATTGGCAACTTGGTGGAGAGCGGCTACCTTAACGGGCTTTCCGATTTTCTGTTTGAACACCGCGCCGAGTGGCGCGGTCGCCCCGGCATGGTGGCACGCGCCGTGCCGCAGGGCGAGGGCGATGATGCGCATATCGCATTTGAGCTCGTGCCCGGATCGATGGGAGGCGATTGGCGATGACGAAGTTTGTCGCTGCAGCAAAAACTCAAGCGGGAACCAATCACCCCGTCAACGAGGACCGCTTGCTTCTTGACGGCAACGTCCTTTGCTATGGTCTGGTGGGCGATTGCGAGCGCGAGATGGGCTGCATGGCAGTCTTTGACGGTGTGAGCGAAGGCGGGCACGGAGCGGCCGCCTCGACGCTCGCTGCGCAGGCGTTTGCACAGGCGACTCAGGTTTTTGAAGCCGATTCGATTGATGTCCTGCAGGATCGTTTGCGTATGGCGGGCGAGCGCGCTGAGAACGATGTTGAGTCCTATGCGGCCCGTTATGGCTTGCCCGTTGCTGCATCTACGGTTGCCGGGCTTATGGTGGCGCATGATGGGTCTGCCGCAATCTTTAATGCTGGCGATTCGCGTGTGTATCGCTTGCGCGATGGCGTGCTTGCGGTGTTGAGCTACGACCATACGCCCGAATCTCGCCTGGGCGGCGTTGGGTTTGAGTACAGCGATGAATCGGTCTCGCATTGCATTGAGCTGGCGGTCGGTCTTAATCAGGGCGGACGAAACCTGGAGATCAATACGACCACGTTGTTTCCGGGCGATCGCTACTTAATCTGCTCTGACGGCATCGATGGGGAGATTGACCTTGCGCGCCTGCAGCAGATGCTTGCGAGCGATTCGACCTGTGCGCAGCTGTGCGAGGAGCTGTATGCCGAGGCCCGCATGAGCGGTTCGACGGATGACGCGACGCTGATCGTGATTGAGATAGGGGAATAAAGATGTCTGATGAGACGATAACGGTACACCGAGATGGCGGCGCCGGCAACGGTGAAACCGTGACGGTCCACCGTGGGGGCGTACCTGTAAACGGCGAAACGGTCACCGTGTATCACGGCAATCAGGCTCCTGTACCGGGCGAGACCGTGACGGTGCGCCGAGGCACTGCTCCGGTGTCCGGCGAAACGGTGACCATTCGCCGCGGCGACGTCCCGTCGGCAGGCGAGACGGTGACGGTAAATCGTCCGGTTTCTGCGACTGGCGGCGAGACCGTTACGGTTGCAAGGCCGATGGCTGCTCCCGCCGGCGGCGAGACGGTCACGGTTTCCCGGCCGATGACGTCCGTGGCGGGCGAGACCGTAACGGTGCCGCGATCTGCCGCTTCTGGCGGTCAAACGATAACGGTCCCACGCGGTGCGGTGGTAAATCCCAATGGCGAAACGTTGACCGTTTCTCGTGGGGACGTTCGCGCCGCTTCCCCCGTGCCCGTATCCCCTTTCGTTCCGGAAGATGTGACGATTACCTCACGTGACGGCCAGCAGTTTATTGTTCACTTGGGTCAAGTTGTCGGTCATGGTGGTCAGTCCACGGTCTTTGCTGCCGAGCGGGTGGATGACGGCCTCGCATGTGTTGCCAAGGTGTTTCAGCCTCTTATAGAAAAAATGCTCACGGAATACGAGAAGACTGTGCATGCCGTCATGAGCCTCAATGGTCGTCCCGTGTCAGAAACGCATTTGCTGCCTATTTTTGCCTATTTGCACCAGGGCTTGAGCGCGACCGTAGTAGGGGCCCCCGCTCCTCAGCTTTGGGATATTGCCATCACTCCCAAGGCTACCTGTCTTAGCGACCGTCCCCGTAGCAAGCATATGGTTAAAAGTCGCGTGATTCCGGAGCTGAGCCAAGCGATTAACCTGCTGCACACCGAGTTTGGCATCGTTCATCGCGATGTGAAACCGTCGAATGTCTACCTGTACGACAAGCAAATCGCGCTTGGCGACTATGGGTCCGCTCGTTCTCTTTCCGGAATTGATAATCGTACGACTAAAACCGAGACGCGATCAAATGGGTATACGCCTGGTCACGGCAGAATGGTCGACCCTCGCAACGATTGGTATTCGTTTGGTTATACCATTTGGACTCTTTATGAGGGTAATGTCCACCCGCTCTATGAGCGTTTGAAGGACGACACGTTTTTCGAGTTTCAGGAAGCGGGTCAACCTGCTGAGTTCACCCACCCTGATGACGCTACCTTGGGCAATTTGCTTCAAGGCCTTACGTTTGAGCTTGCAAACAAGCGCTTCGGATACGAAGAAATTAAAGACTGGATCGCTGACCCCGATCACTTCTATCGTCAGCTGCCCACCTTCGATTTCAAGAGCGGCCATGCGCCGTATGAATTTGTCGGCAGGCTTTATACCGATCCTGTGTCGCTCGCTCACGGGCTCGCGTCTCATTGGGACGAGGCAAAACAGCGCATGCAACAGTGGCAGCTCGAGCGCCAGATGCGTAAATGGAATGAAAACGACCTCGAGACAAAGATTCATCAGATTACCGAGGCAAAAGCGAAGGGCGGAGAAAAACCGAATTACGATTTCAATCTTGCTTGCGTGATCTACGAAATGTCGGGCGGCAAGATCATTTCGTGGCGCGGCGAAGATATTTCGCTAGGCACCGGCAAAAACGATCTTCCGGCACGTATTGCCACTATGGCCGATACCGATATCGATCGCTATGCGGTGAAGTCGGGACTTGATGGCACTGCGTCCATGGGTGTGCTTCCGTCGGGCTTTCTTTCCTACGTTCTCTCCCGTCAGGGCGAGCATGATGAGGCGGTTGCGAATATTGCCAGGAATATCAAGGCAATCGAGGACCTCGCTGCTTCTTCAAACGATCCACATTTTGCTGCCTGCCTATTGAAGGGCTTCCTTACGTTCGACGAGTTGGAAACTCATGCTGCGGCCCAGCAAGAGATCAGGAGGCTCATCGGGAACCCCCGGGCATTTTTTGCCACTTGCTCAACGTCTCGTGCTGTCGATGAGTTCTTCCTGCTCTTTGCAGGAGACGTTTCCATGGACGCTATTATTAAGGCACGTGGTGACGCTCAGAGCAGAGGGTCAATTGACGTTGATGTCGTACTCGATTTCATGGACCGTGTCGCCGACAACAAGGCTCCCGTGCGAGCGTTCTACCGTAAATACGGCAATATGGCAGGCTGGATTTGGCTTTCCGAGCACACCGCCCTTTACGAGGCACTTCCGGGCTCTGCCGGAGAATCCGCAATCGTCAATCTTCGCGGCCTATCTCCTTCGGCGCAAGCATCGGTTGCTTCGCTCATGCAAGCGGGGTCCAATATCCGAATCGAAGGCAGCAAGCTTCGTGCCGACATGGAGGTGACACCTGTTCCCTATGTGAATGGCTGGCAGACGAGGGACGTTCTTCTTACTCGACCGCTTACGTTGAATGCTCTTTTCTGTGCCGAGGCGCGAGGAGAGACAGTGCCACGCGGATATGTGGCAGAACTGCTTGCAGGCGGTGCAGATGAACAGCTGCTCGATGGCATCGGAATCAGGCTTTTGGCTCATGCGAACCTGACGCCTTCCGCCAGTTATTCTCAATTCCTTGAGGACGAGCGAAACGAGGCGGATGGCGCGCTCGAAGGTGCTATCCGGCAGGATACGCAAGACTACGATGTGACTGAAGGCATCGCCGATGCCACGGCGCGTATTGAGGCCGTGAAGAAAGAGCAAGGCGGGGTGCTGCGCTGGACGTGCATTGTGGCGGTTGTCTACTTTGTTGTTATCCTATGCGCTCGCGGTTCCTTTGGACAGTTCATCGTTATGTGTGGCTCCTTCGCCCCGCTCGCAGTGCTGTTTTTGGTTGCGGCGTTTGTCGGTATCTTCGGCTTCTTGGCATTGAATCTGCTTCGTTCCTTTTCCGCGGTTGACCGCGTTCAGTCGCTCGACAGCGATATGGCAGCCAACGCAGATCTTCTCGAAAGCCGTCTGGTTCAACTCGTCGACTTTGATAGCCGCACAGGCGCTACAGCGGAAAAGCTTTCGATGGTGGGCGTTGACGAGGATCTTCCGATGGCACAGGGGGCCGATTTTTCGTTTGGCTCCGAAGACAAGGCTTTCTACGCCGATCCTGAAGTTATGGATAGACTTGGCAGGTTGGCAATTCGCCTGTTGTTTATCACGGCGGCCGTGATTAGCGCGTCCGGGTTTATGGGCACGGTGTTTATTGACGGCGATACGGTGGCCAAGTGCGAGGTTTTGCTCGCCATTCTTGTTGATTGCTTCGCTTGCATTGCCGCATGGGGCGACAACGAACATCCCAGCAGCGCTTCTACGATTAAGAGCTGGTCGTATCTCTGGTTGATTCCCGCAATCATTGCGTTCCTGCTTTGGGGTGTAGTGTCTCTTCTTCAGTCGGCAGGCGCAATCATTGCCATTGTTGTCGTCGTTTTGCTTGTCCTGTTTATTTTTGGTCGATAGGACCGAGCTGGGCGTGAGCGGATTGCCCGCCCCATGAACCTATTGATAGGTCGTAACTGCCGTTTGTAAGTACCTGCATTGCGTTGGGTGAACGGCTGAGACGGGTTTTTAAGTTAGGAAAGAGTGTTCTATATGCCCTTTGATTTCACTAGACTACTTCCGAATAACGGACAAGGTCGCAATCAAAATCCCAGCGAGCGTGGTCTCCATGGCACCGAGCGACGTGCCATGGGCGCTTTTGACGACATGTTGGGTATTGAGAACGTGGCGTCCCAGCGCGGCTCTCAGGTGAATGCACGTTCTCGTTCGAACATGGCGCAACGCGAAATCCGAAATGACGTGGTAATCAATGAGGGCTTGGGCTCGTATGACGGACGCCCATGCTCCATCAGGATTTTCGAAAACCACCTCGAGATTGTCGCCAAGCGTGAGGGCTCGACGCTCGATAATCACCCCGCGCTCAAGATGCTCGTCCCCGGTATAGGCAGCAGCAAGGCGGTGGCGGGTAGACTTTTCGCTCCGGGTAATTCCAATCCGCCGATTATCATCCCCTTTAATTCGCTGAGCGGGTTTCAGGAAGTGAGCGGATTTATGCCGACGTTTGTATTTAATCGACGTAATCCTCAGACCAGAAAGATGGAGACGCATACCATCAAGACGATATCCAGGGAGTTTGGGTATGCGCTTAACCGCTATGCTCAGACGCACTTCCATTATTAATTAGGTAAAGGCAGAACACATGGCAGACGATAACCAGCAAGGGGGCATGTCAGCGCAGGAGAGACTTGCGCGCCTCTATAGCTCTCGCGTTGATGACCAACAAGGGGATGCGGTGCCGACTGCGGGGCAGGCGACGGGGGCACGTGTTTCGGCAGGTGCTCCGCAGACACAAGCCTCTTCCGCCCAGGAACGACTCGATCGCTTACGTGCGCGACGCGCCGGCGTGCCTCTTCCGGGCGATCCGGAGGCGGCTACTCCGGTAAACAATGAGGGCGCGACTCGTCCTCGCTTTAACATCAATCTTTCGCGCATTGTGGACGCGATTCCCACCATTGTTCGGTTTTTCCCACTGCGTATTTTTACGGTTTGGGGACTCTGCTCGGTCTGGTACCGCATGTACTTGAACGTTGGCGGAGACGATGTGCTGCATACGGGGCTTCCGGCACCGGGGTATAGCGCATTCAATCCATTCGCTTTGGGCGCCGTTGTATTCATCGGCCTTCTCGTAGTTGTGACAGAAATAATTGCCGGCCCTTTGAGCTTGATCATTAAGCAGTTAATCATCGGCGCCACGTATTTCTTCCGCGGTTCCGCCGCCACCCGCGAGGCCCGCGACCGTGCGCATGCGAACTTCAGCCTGCGCCGGCTCGTCACCGAGACGGTCCGCGGCTACCACAGCGGCTACTCGGTCTTCGGCTCCATGGCCCGCGCCGCCCGCGGCGCCCGCAACAGCGCCTCCACGCTCGATTACGGCGTCGGGGCCTTCACGGGGGAGGATCCCAACGCGCCCGTCTACGACGACGGCCTGGGCGACCGCCCCTCGCAGATGGAGCTCACCGACGAGGCGGCGTCGAGGATCTGGGACCTGTACTACCCGGCCTACGGCGCCGAGGGCCCCATGTCCAACCTGCACGAGGCACTCGCCTCGGGCGACCCGCAAGACTACGCGACCCTGATGAGCCTCGCCCTCAACGCGGCGGAGTGGTGCGAGCAAAACGGCACGCCCGACACGCACGGCTGGTTCGACGACCCCGCCTACCCGGGCGACTACGTCGACGCCGGCACGTTCTACCTCATGGCGTACTCGTTCTGGGAGCAGGCGGCCGAGGCGCGGCGCGTGGGGCCGATCGAGCCGCTCGCGGACGACATGAGCCGCTTCATCCTGCGCCACCTGAGCGACTGGTCGCGCGAGAACGCCCACGCCTACCGCTGGCGCGGCGACTGGCGCGACGCTGACTACTTCGACAAGGACCGCCTGTAGGCGGCGGAGGGGGAAACACGGATGGCAATTAATCAGAACGGGTCTGGCCGCGGGGGCGCCGGGTCCAACGGATCGGATGTCAACGATATCGTGAACCGCCTGGGCGGTCCGCGCGTGGTGATCGTTCTTGCCGTGGTGGTGGTCATCGCCATTGTGGCGGTCACGTCCATCACAAGCGGCATCTCCGACACCAATCGGCAGACCGAGCAGCGCTCCGAGGCCAAACAACAGCAAGAAGACGAGGCGGCGCGCGCTCAGCGTAAAAAGGAAAAAGAAGAGCGCCATCAGGAAGAAGCGAAAAAGGCCACAGTGCTTACGCTCGATGAAATTACGGACGAGGCGCTACGCTCGGACTTAGCGCTCGATGCAGATGAGGACGGCAATATTTCGCAAGAGACTGCGGATGAAGCTAGGTCAATCGACGTCGAGTCATTTGATTCGCTTCCGCTGCTGGCCAACTTTCACAACATCACGACGTTTGGCATCGGCGACTACGACAGCGAAAGCTACGACATAAGCTCCATTAGCAATATCACTCATCTGTCCATTGGCGACTGCTCGGTGCCTCAGGTTGATCTCACACGTTTTCCTCAGCTACAGCGCGTTACCATAAACAGGCTCGAGAGCCCCGTCGATACCTTGAATGTCAAAAACATGTCCTCGTTGACGAACGTCCAGATCGAAGGCCTTGATGGCAGCATTGGGACACTTGACCTGTCGGGTGATGTGAACCTCGAGGTTCTGAAGATCGGTTGCAGAGTCGAAACGCTCAATCTGTGCGGGGCAGGCAGGGAAGATGCCTTCCATTTCACTTTTACACCCAATTGTGTTGGCAAGATCTTGTACGACAGCGACACGAGCAGCAGCCTGGTCGAGTTTTTGCAAAAAATGAGCAGTGACTACGGCTACACCATGGAGCAGCAGTGACGCTGCATTCAAGTGAGGAGAAGCAGTATGGCGAACTTTAAGCCCGACATGTCTTGGCGGGATAACGAACGGGTACAGCGTGTGACCGAGCAGCCTTCGGGCGGGGCTCATGAGCGGGCTGCCGAGACGCCGGATGTGCGGGTGAATATGCGTCCGAACGGGCAGGCAACCGAACAGTCTGCTGGGCAGGCGCAGCAGACGCCGGGGCGTTCGACAAGTCGGATCCCTCGCCCTGCCAGCCAGCCGAATGGACAGGCGGCTGAACGTGCAAATGAAGCCGTCTCTCGTTTGGGCGGCGTTCGCGCCCTGGTAGTGCTTGCGGCGGTTGTGGTCATAGGCGCGGTTGCCGTTTTCTCCGTGATTGGCGGCGTCGGTGACGTGCAAGGCGGCGGGGGAGCCTCGTCGAGCGTCTCCAAAGAGTCGAGCTCAACTGACGCCTCTGGCTCCGAGACCAAGAAAGAAAAAGGTCTCGTCGATGTTGATGCGATCTCGGATGATACGCTGCACGGGCTGCTTGCCGACTACGATAACGATGACGATGGCCAGCTGACCGCCAAGGAGACTCAGTGCATCACGAGGCTGGTCGTGACCGACGAGGTGACGGATTTCACGCCCATTAGCAAGCTGGACAAGCTCGATACGCTCGGCATCAATACCCTGAGCGCCAAGAGTGCGGACTTTAGCGAGCTCGAGGCACTTGAGGTGCTCAAGTTTGGCGACATGACGACCCAGGACCTCGACCTGAGCGTCTGCCCCAAGCTCAATTCCTTTTGTATTGAAGGCCTTAAGGGTGCTGTCAATTCCATCAACGCTTCGGGTCTTAAGAACCTGATGTTCTTTACCGTTGACCAAGGCCTTCAGGGCGACGTCGAGAAGATTGATCTTTCGAATGATGACATTCTTGGCGCACTCGAGATTACCTGCAACGTCGGTGAGCTCAACCTGTCGGGTTGCAGCCACTCGTTCCCCAAGCTCAACATTGCCGCTGATCACATCGACAAGATCGTGGTCGACAGCAACACCAACGCGGACCTGGTGGCTACCCTGCGTGACCTTTGCGCCCAGAAGGGCTGGACGCTGGAGGAGCGGTAGGGTCCCTTGGAGCGGCAGAGTGCTTTTGCTGCAAGGCCATAAACGAACAAATAGAAGTGGGGCTCGGTTATTTCCGAGCCCCACTTCTTTATCTATTTCTGAGTTGTGGCAGTCTATCTACCGCCTACGTGAACATGCGATCCCTCAGCTCGGCCGCCTCATTAATCTCGACGTTGGTGCGGCCTTGGTGGTCTTCGGTGCGTTTGCTGGTGAGCTTGCCGTCCTTTAGTCCGTAGGTGGTGTACTGAACGATTGCGCCGGCGGTTTCGGCTGCCTGACGTAGGGGCTCGTAGGTGTCGGTTTGCTCGCACCATGCATAGAAATCATCAACGGTGGCGTTGGGATTGCCGCTAAAGAGTCGATACCATTCGCGTCCAAAGCTGCCAAGGACCGAGAACGTCTTTTTCTCGACAAGCTTGTCGCCCTTGTATTTGTAGTCCAGCGTGAGGTCCACCAGATAGGCGGCTCCCGTTTCAAAGGCGTTCTCGTTGCCCTGATGACCGATGACCTCGGTCTCCGGATAGTGCTTACCAATAAACTCGGCGGCATCGCCTTCGTAATCGGCAACGATGCGCGCACTCTGCACCTTGCCACGTTTGTACGTGTAGTGCAGGATGCGCAGCAGTCGCTCCTGCCAAAACGCATAGGAAAACAGGTGGTCGACAAAGTGCGGGTTCTCAAGACGATTGGCCCGATCCATCCAAACAGTTTGGAACAGTTGGTAGTCGGCCTGCGGCTCGTCCGTGACCTCGCGGAACCACTGTACGGCGACGTCGGCGGGGATATAGAACGATAGTCGCTCCTGCGGAGTACCGCTCTTGGTCGTTTTGGCGCGCAGGGGAATCTCGACCTCGTAGCCAGAACCGTCGTCCGTTCCGCAGTTTAAAACGGGCGGCAGCATAAACTGGCAGGGGCCCTCGTCGCATACGCGCATCGGCTGGGGGCTAACAGGTTGCCCTTCAAACTCCATCTCGATGTCTGTGTCGTCTTCTTCGTCCTCGTCATCATCTTTGATGCCAAGGTCGTAGCCGGTGTAGTAGTCATCCAGGTGTCGCTCGTTTACATTTCGCCCGTTTACGACGTCAAAGACGGTAACACCCGTCATGCGGTCGCAATACTTTGCGACTTCAAAGAGGTTGCAGCTCTCCTCGGGCGTAAAGTTATCCATGCGGTGCAGGAACTCGGTAGAGCATTCATCGGGATCATAGCCGTCCATTTCGCTGTCACCGAGCCAAAAGTTGGGATCACGATTGCTTTTGAAGTACCACCAGTACCAGACGGGGCCGAATACCGCATTTACGCCAAAAAAGACTTTCTGGATGATGTTGCCGTTGCCGTCGAACTTGTAAGCGAGCGGCAAGTTAACAACCGGAACGTTTGATGTGTCACGCGCCATGGTGTGCTCCCTGCGATGATTTGTGTTGCGCGCGAAGGCCAGATTCGATGCGTCTGACCTGCGCGCGCCTGTTACTTCGCATACTAGGCCGCCTGCGTTGCATTCTGTTGCGCAACATCGCGGACGGTGCGGTTCGACGTCCAGGGGCGATGCCGCGCAACAGATACATGGCTTGGTCGTGCCAATCGCTCTCTAGTAGCGCGCCGAGCGCTGGGCGTTGCCCGGGTTGTAGCCCGCCCAGGCGGCGATGACGTCCGACTCAACGACGCTCGTTGCAATGTTGATAAAGCTGCCGGCACGGGGCAGGTCGGTATGGAAGTCTTCGAGCAGGTTGGGCTGGAACCTAAAGTCCTCAAAGTTGACGGTGTTGGGGTTGTAGAGCTGACAAGTACCATCCTCGGTAGAGATCGGGCCAACCATGTAAACGGCCTTGTGCTCTACGACCTCGGTATCGTCGACGTCGATCACCTCTCCACGATCGTGCGCGGCAGCGGCGTGCTCCATGAGCTCGAGGAATCGGTCGGCTTCGGCGCTGCAGAGTACGCAGCGCGAGAAGAGCACCGTAAGGGCATAACCCGTTTTACGGCCCAGTTTCTCTCGCAGCTCGCTAAATCGTTGCGACTGCTCCGGGGTCATGCGCGTTTTGGACGGTGCGGTCTGCTTGAGTCCGCACGCCTTAAGGAACATCGCGTTGGCCTTGCGAAGAGCGCTCATAGCGGCGGAGTCGCTCTTTGCCGCGGAGACGTCGATCCGTCCTCCCTCGGGAATCTGCTTATAGCGAGAGAAGCCCTTCTCGCCCTCGACGGGCATCCAGTACGTAATGACGTCATTTTCCACTACGCTAAAGCGGCACGTAAAGGGCGCGCCGATTGCCGGTGCCTCGCCGTAGAACTTTACGCGTACGGCTTGGTCGGTGTCCGCCATCCACATCATAAAGCGATGGCTATTGTCGCCGTCATGGCTCCGGAGCTTTGCAATAAGGTAGCAAACCGAGTCGCAACGGCTTTCGAGTGCGGCGCCTCTTCCGGTGGCAATGGCGCTTATACCTTGGGCCTTGAGCTCGATATCGCGGTGCAGCGCGTTGAGCTCTTCGGATGTCAACAGGTCTTGGCCGAGAAGCCCCGCGACAAGCGCGCCGACTTCCATGTCGGTAGTAAGGGCGGCGTCGATAACCTTGCGGTGCGCCTGGTGGCTTGCATAAGCCGGCAAAGGTTTGCGGCCTGTGGCAAATCCAAATGGGTCTCGGATCTGATCGCCGCCGCGATAGAGCGGCTCCAAAAAGAACATGTTCATGTCATTTTGCTTGCCCTGCTTTTGACCGTAGGCATCGAGGGAGTTCCAGACATGCTTTTCTGCAATGGGGTTCATCCACAGGCTGATTTTCGATTTTTCTGTCGAGGAGGTCGAAGTGCTCTTTTTGGAGCTTGCGGCGGGACGAGAAGCCGGTTTCTGATATCCAGCGGGGAGAACTTGCTCAAGATCGAATTTTTTAAGCAGCCTAACGTAGACTCCGACCGATGCTTCTTCTGCCATTTCCGCCATGACCGACTGCGAAGGGTCGTCGACAAAGGAGATGCGCGTTTTGCCATCATCGGAGACCGCCTGGCAATAGCCGCATCGAAGTGCAACGTAGCCTTCGTTTTCGCTGCCACGGTCAAAGTACATCTGCTCTTTGCAGCCGAGTGTGCCGGGGACGAATGCGGTCGGGTTTGCTATGTCGGGGATCGTAATGGCAGCGCCGGTCGCGCGTTTGAGCTCATCGAAATACTCGACGTACAGCGGAATGTTGTAGTGCTGGACTAGTGCCTCGAGAACGATGGCGTTGGGCACGGAGTGCGCCACGCGATAGCGCACGGAGTTATAGCCCCATTCGACATCGGTTGCATCATCGGGGATTCCGTGACCCACCATGGTCCTCAGGACCTCATCGGGTGAGTCAAACGTGCTATCGGGCGTGCCGCAAATCGCCTGGAGCGAGAACCCGCCAAAGCACTTGTCGAGATCATCGCGGATATACTCGCAGCAGTCATGGTTGGGAAAGACGATGCGAAACGTCATCGCACCCATGGCCTGGGACATGTAGACGTTGCCCGATGCCTGGGCATCGGACTCTGCCTGGGCATTGGACTCTGCCTGGGCATCGGACTCTGCCTGGGCATCGGACTCTGCCTGGGGCTCCTCTTGGGCGCCGAACTGGTCCTTGAGAAAGTCGAAGTACAGGGACACGTTTCCGCGTTGCGCATACGAACGCATGATGGGGTCGGTGGTGTCCTCAAAGTACTTTTGGCTTCCGTCGGGCATGGACATGGTTCCCATGCCGCAGCGGAACAGGGTGTCGGTGGCACCGTCGAACCCCTCCGGGAAATACACCCAGCAGCTCTTGTCGACCACGTTTGCAAACGAGACGCTATCGCCCTGCGCATCGGCGATCACGGCGCCGGCGGCGATCTCATCGGCATCGGTGTACTCGTAGTAGACGGGAACGCCGATCATCTTGGAGATAGTCTTGGCAACCTCCAGCGAGGGAATGCCGTTGTATTCGTACTGGAGCGAGTTGTAGCCCCAGACGACGTTGGTGACCTCTTCGCCGTCGGACCCGCAGGTTTCCAGGGCGGCATTGGTGGCGTCGGTCGGATCCATGTGCTGGAAGTCCTCGTAATCGGGGATCACGGCAGCAAAGCAGAACTCGCCATAGTCTCGCTCCAGGGCAGCTTTGGCCTGCATGCAGATATCGTGGTTGGGAAACACGATACGATTGACAATCTGGTTGATCGAGATCCCTCGGTCGGTATCTTGAAGTAGATGCTCAAAAATCTCGTCCATCGTTCCTTCTTTCGTATGCGGTGGAAGCCAACGATCCCGGGTTTTAGGGCTCGTGGCTTTGCTAACTCGAACGCTACCGCCCCGATGGGCGAGAACGTTGCGCAACATCCGCGAGTGCGCAAATTGCAATGCGGAACGGTTTGTCCCGAGGCGTTTTGAGAGCGGATCCGTCTCGTTCCCGGCAATGTTGCGCAACGCTTGCTTGGCATGGATTTCTACACTTGAGCTGTCCAAAAGGGATTCGGTTCTTGAACGAGGGATGAACGATGAGCAGGAACTCCTATTACGATGACGATATGTCTGAAGAGGATTACGAGCGGGTCATGGAGCATATGTACGAGCTTGAGTGCGAGCTCGAGGAGCCTCATGACGCTCGCACCGACCAGTTGATTCGCGAGGAGCTCGAGGATCTTTCGAGTGCCATGTTGTTTGAGCCGGTGGTCAAAAACGGTGAGTACCTTGGTGAGCGCGACCATGTGCCCGGGTATTGGACGGATCGTCGCGATTTGGAGTCCGAGTCTTCAGGCGCTTCGAGCGATGTCGACGAGGTGGAAAAGGATGAGCCGTTTGATTTAATAGGCTATCAGGGTTCTTCTTCGGGTGGCTCGGTACTCGACGTGTTTACTCCCATTTTAAGGAGTCGCGTGTTCTGGATCTTCATCGCGTTTTTGGTGTTTATCGGCCTGCTCGACATGTTCTACGACAGCTTTATTGTTCCTTCGGGCTTCGCTATTAGCCGCATTAATTTCCAGGGCTTGGTGCTGCTGGCGATTGTCGTTGCATGCATTGCCCTGAGGCGTCGTCGCCGTTAACGGCGGTATTGGCGCAGCTTCCGATGTTGCGCAACAGGTTATCTGGACAGCGCCGTATGCTTGGGTTGTCCTGAAAGCGAGAGAAAGGACAGGACAATGGCTGAAGTTGAAGTAAGGGCTTTGGGTCCCGACGACGTCGACGATATGGTCGATCTGGACGAGCAGTCGGGCTACGAGGTCTATGACGCATGGGCGGACTATGTTGAGGATGAGGACGAGGAGAACTGTTACCTCTGGGGCGTCTTTGCCGATGATGAGCTGGTCGGTTTTTGCGTAACGGGCGGTGCAGATGACCCCGACCTGCCGGATGCCGTTACGGAGCACCCGCTCAACGAGGAAACGTCGACGTTTTTGAGCCATGTGTATGTTGACCCCGACTACCGCGGTAACGGCTATGGCGCGCGCCTGGTGCACGACGCCCTGTTGGGATACTGGGAGAGCGAGGGCGAACAGCAGCCTACATTCCTGGATCTGAGCGAATATCTCTTTGACGATGCTGATGCGGATCCGATTAAGCTCGCGCATCTGCTCATCGACTTCTTTGGCAAGAACGGGTTTGAGCCCATTCCCGACGATGAGCATGACATTACCTACACCTGCATGGTCTTGGATCCCAAGAACTTTAAGGATCCGGACGCGGAGTAGGGGCTGCGATCTGTTGGTTTAGCTTCCCTAGTTGACGTTTGACGGGGCCGGACGTTCCAGTTGAGATGGCTGGACGTCCGGTCCTTTTTGTTGCCTGTCGGGTTTGGTGATCGGCACGTTTATCTCGATCTGTAACATCTGGCGGGGGATACGGGGTCTAGATGTTACAGATTGAGATGTTAGCCAAGGAGGCTGACTGAATGTCTCGATCTGTAACGTGTAGACCCGGTTTTGTCTCGTAACTGTTACAGATTGAGACGATCGGCCCAGGCTCGCCCGTCCGCCTCGTCATCTGTGGTTTACGTGGGGGCATACGGAGTACGGGTATACTAACCGGCGGCGAATCTGCTCCATCGCTTAGAGCTGCTGCGTCTGGACGGCGCGTGATAGGGCTGCCAAAGCGATCGCCAGCGTGCTGAGCAACGTCCTCTCTGTGCGCACCCGTTTTTGTATGTATTAGCGCACTACCAAGCACGCCCGCGCGGCCGCATGCCGTGCCCATTGCGCGTGCAGATAAGGAACAACAACATATGCGTAATTCTGTATCCGACGTCACGGACGCCGAGATTCTGGACGAGGCCCGCGAGGCCATGACCCAGGCTGCCTTCGATGCCGCCGACGAGGCAAATGCTGCCCAGGCCGTCGAGTCCGCTACCGAGAGCCTGCCCGCCTTTGACGAGCTGGGCCTCTCCGACGAGATGCTCCGTGCTATCGAGAACCTGGGCTACACGGCGCCGACGCCCGTGCAGGCCGGTTCGATTCCTGTGGTGCTCGAAGGCCGCGACTTGCTTGCCGCCGCTCAGACCGGCACCGGCAAGACGGCCGCCTTCTTGCTGCCGACCATGAATAATCTGGAGCACATCGCTCCTCCCAAGCCCGTGCGCGAGCGCGGTGGCCGTAACCGCCGTCGCGGTGCTAAAAAGCCCGAGGGCAACGGCCGCGGCCCCGTGATGCTCGTTATCACCCCCACGCGTGAGCTTGCCCAGCAAATCGACGAGGTCGCAAGCAAAATTGCCGACGTCACCGGCCATGTCGCCGTGACCGTCGTGGGCGGCGTGAGCTACAAGCCGCAGACCGCTGCCCTCAAGTACGGCTGCGACATCCTGGTCGCAACGCCGGGCCGTCTGGTCGATCTGATCGAGCAGGGTGCCTGCCACCTGGACGAGGTTAAGGTCCTGGTGCTCGACGAGGCCGATCGCATGCTCGACATGGGCTTTTTGCCCGCCGTCCGCCGCATTGTGCGCGAGACGCCGGCCGAGCGCCAGACGCTGCTGTTCTCGGCGACCCTCGACGAGGAGGCCGTGGGCGAGATCACCGACCTGGTGAGCGACCCGGCCCGCGTGGAGATCGCGCCGGCCACGTCGACCGCCGACACTGTCGACCAGTTTGTGTTCCCGGTGTCCATCGAGGCCAAGAACAACCTGCTGCCCGAGTTTCTCAAAAAGGAGGGCCCGGAGCGCACTATCGTCTTTATGCGCACCAAGCACCGCGCCGACAGCTGCTGCCGTCGTCTGGAGCGCAAGGGCATCAAGGCCGCCGCGATTCACGGCAACCGCAGCCAGGCCCAGCGCGAGCGTGCCCTTTCGGCCTTCCGCGACGGTACCGTCGACGTGCTGGTGGCAACCGACGTGCTCGCCCGCGGCATCGACATTAGCGACGTGCGCTACGTCGTGAACTTTGACGTGCCGGCCGAGCCGACCGACTACATTCACCGTATTGGCCGTACGGGCCGCGCCGGTGAGCTGGGCTGGGCCATCACGTTTGTGACCGAGCAGGACGTGGACGAGTTCTACGAAATCGAGAAGCTCATGGACAAGACCGCCGACATCTACGAGGCCGGCGACCTGCATGTGGGTCCCAACCCGCCTGCGGTTGATCCCGAACGCGACCCTGCGGCCTTTAAGGTGAAGAAGAAGACTAAGCGCGGCAAGTCCAAGAGCAAGAAGAAGCTTGAGCAGGCGCGTCGCGACGGCAAACGCAACGGCGATGACTACGGCGATGTGGCCGGTCGTTCCAGCCGCGGTCGCGACGAGCGTCGCGGCGACGGCGAGCGTCCGAGCCGTCCCAAGCGCGGCGGCAAGACCCGCGTGCGCGAAGGCGTTCAGGCTCGCGTGGACGAGGCTGTTGAGAGCGTGGCCCGCGAGGTGGCTGCCGAGGAGCGCGGCGGTGCTGTCGAGCAGGCCCCGCGTGGCAACCGTGCCGAGCGTCGTGCCAAGCAGTTCCAGGGCGAGGCACATCGCCGCCGCCGCGAGGACGAGGATCGCGGTGGCCGTCGTCGTGTCGAGCGCGAGGACGAGGGCCGCGGTTCGCGCGGTGGCAAGCGCGGTTCGGGCGACCGCCGTCGTTCCGGTCGTGATGACGAGCGCGGCGGCCGTGACGAGCGTCGCGGCGGCGAGGGTCGTGGTGAGCGTGCTGCCCGTGGCGGTGAGTCCCGTGGCGGCAAGCGCTTTGAAGAGCGCGGTAGCCGCGGCGGCGAGCGTCGCGAGGGTGCTCGCGGCAATGGCGGCCGCGGCGGCGAGCGTCGCGAGGGTGCTCGCGGCAATGGCGGCCGCGGCGGCGCTGGTCGTTCTAACGAGTTGCGCGACCGTCGTGACCCGCGTGCCAGCCGCGATCGTCGCGATGACTGGCGCAACTACGACGATACCCGCGAAGAGCGTCGCGGCGGCTACTGTGGTGGTCGCGGCGGCAACCAGGCCGGTTCCCGTGGCGGCCGCGCCGGCGGTCGCGATAACCGCGGCAGCTATGGCAACAGCCGTGGCGGCAAGCGCGGCGGCAGCTCCCGTCGCCCCGGTGACGGCGGCGGCAAGCGCAAATAACACACGCATCGCCCGCTAGAGCGAGGTGAACCAAGGGCCCCGAGCAACTACGCTCGGGGCCCTTTTTGTTTGCCGTATCCGATCGCTAGTTCAAATGTGATTTCCTCGGGAATGCGTCTAGAGGATGCCGTGGGCCTGTTTCCTACCATGCGGCAATGGGTCCCATGGGGTGCGCCGTGCATTTTTTGGAGTATTCTGCAGTTCGAGTTGTCTGCATATGATTTGACGTCGCCAACGGTGGCTTTCGGATATCCCTAGCGAGCGTTCTGAGTCAGATTTCGTCGTTTTCCGGAGCAGGGGCGCGTCATTCTCGCCATGTCGGAACCCAAAATGATGCAGCGCCCTAAAGGTTTGCCCGCTCGGGGTATTGCTGGCGCGGTCACGTTGCAGAATACTCCGTTTTTTGCACGGGCCAGGATGGGGTACCTCGGGAGAACACGGCGGTATCCCGTAAATATATACAATCTGTACCGTAATTTATACAAAACGAAGAGGCAGACAGCGTAGGGTTGGTGCATTGGGGTGCTTGATGCACCAAAATGGGGATCCCACGTGCCGTATACTCTGGCTGGATGTGAAAACGGCTTGACGCGTTGCCAGGCGTAGGGGGAGGGTGTCTAGATGAGCGTATTCGAAATTGTGTTTAGTCCGACGGGTGGAACGCAGAAGGTGTCTGGCCTTGTGGCCGGGGCACTGGACAAGAATACCGTTACCGTCGATCTGACCGATAGCGGGCTAGATTTCAGCGCTGTCTCGATGACTGAGGACGACGTGGCCGTAATCTCTGTGCCGGCGTATGCAGGTAGAATCCCGGCTGTGGTGGCTGACCGGTTGGGCATGGTTCACGGCAACGGAGCGCGGGCCGTTCTGGTGTGCGTCTACGGAAACCGCGCGTTTGAGGACACGCTCGTAGAGCTGGAGGACGTTGCGAAGCATGCGGGATTCCGGGTGATCGCGGCAGTTGCGGCCATTGCAGAACATTCCATTGCGCGACAGTTTGCTGCCGGTCGTCCGGATGCGCAGGATGCGGCGCAGCTCGCAGAGTTTGCGCAGCAAATTCAGCAAAAGCTGTTGGCCGAGGATACATCCGAGCCCTCTATTCCCGGCAATCGTCCTTATAAACAAGCCGGAGGTCACCGCATGGCACCCGAGGCAACAGGGGATTGTGTCTCCTGCGGTGCATGCGCCGCGGCGTGCCCCGTTTGTGCTATCGACAAGGGTGACCCCAAACGAGCAGCTGGCGAGGCGTGCATCTCCTGCATGCGCTGCATTGCCGTATGTCCGCGAGGCGCTCGTAAGCTTGATCCCAACAAGCTATCCGCTGTTTCCCAGATGCTGAGCAAGGTTTGCGTCGTGCGGAAGGAATGCGAGCTCTTTATCTAGCGCATACGAAATTGGTGCAATGGGACCAGGCTAATCTGCACCAACCTGGTGCAAACAAACCTGTCCCCAATGCACCAGAGTGAGGAGTGTCCCCGAGTGCCGGCAGAAAAGGAACGTCCCTAAGTGCCGCTTAAATACCGTTTATCGGAGAAAAAATACCGTTCGCCGGTCATAATGATTGTCCCGGCTTTGGGCTTGTCTATAATAACCCCCGTAAAAGAAATGCGGAAGGTTACCGAGTCCCCTCGGACGTGGGCCTAACCAAAGTCTTAGAACGGGTGTGTCTCAATGGGTGCATTCGATTGATTTTGGTTGGGCTATATTTATGAAGGGACATGTCACCATGGGTTTCTTTTCTCGCCTAATGGGTGGTTCGGATAAGCAGACGACTGCGGCTTCCGAGTTCGAAATCCTCGCTCCCGTTTCCGGCGAGCTTGTTAATCTAGAAAAAACCAATGACCCCGCTTTTAGCAGCCGTGCAGTGGGCGATGGCGTTGCCGTGGTTCCCCAAGAGGGAACGGTGTGCGCTCCTGTTTCCGGTACCGTCGCCGCTCTGTTTCCGACTGAGCACGCGCTGGGCATCATGTCCGATAACAGCTCTGCTCAGGTGATGCTGCATATCGGAATCGACACTGTTAAACTTGAGGGCAAGGGCTTCCATGCGCTTGTTGCCCAGGGTGATCACGTTGACGCGGGCCAGCCCCTCGTCGAGGTCGATTTCGACGTGGTTCGCGCTGCCGGCTTTGATCCCACGGTCTTCGTTATCGTGTGCGAGCGTTCGGAGAACTCGACTCTTCGTGAGCATGCTTCCGGCCCTGTTGCTGTTAAAGAGCCTGTCGTCTGGCTTTCCGAGTAAATTCTTGTGGTGGGTACCGTGGTTATCAAGCGAGTTTTTAACAACAACGTCGCAATGGTCACTTCGGACGATGGCTCCGAGCTCATCGTCATCGGTCGAGGCCTCTGCTTTGGCCGTCATGCCGGCGATGCCATCGACGAGGCATCAGTCGAAAAGACCTACGCGTTGCAGGAGGGAACTTCTCAGGATTCGCGTACGATTGACCGCTTGGCACATCTTTTGGAGTCCATCCCCACCGTCAACCTCGTGATTTCCGAGGAAATCGTTCAGATGCTTCGTCGAGAGCTCAATGTCGACATCAACGATAAGATTCTCATCGCTCTCGCAGACCATATCAGCCTTGCTTTGGAGCGCGAGCGCAAGGGCGTCCCCTGTGAGAATCCGTTGCTGCTCGAGATCCAGCAGTTCTATCGCAAGGAGTATGCGCTTGCGGGCCGTGCGCTGCAGATTATCAAGGAGTACATGGGCATCCAGATGAGCGAGGAGGAGCAGGGTTTCATTACCTTGCATATCGTCAACGCCACCATGCCGCAGCGCTCTGACCGCCTGATTGTTTCGGTCCAGCTTGTTCGCGACGTGCTTGCGATTGTTTCCAAGCGCTATGCTACGACCCTCGATGACACCTCGCTGCCTTACGAACGTTTCGTTCGTCACCTGCAGTTTTTCGCACAGCGAGCGCTCGATCCTACGGCCGGGCAAATCAACGGAGACGCGCTGTTCCGAATCGAAGAAACGGCGTATCCGCGTGCATTCTCGTGTGCGGATGCCATAGCCGCCCACTTGTCGTCTACCTATAACGTTGTCGTTACCAATGCCGAGAAGAGCTATCTCGCATATCACATTGTTAACCTGCTTGGAGAACCTGGTCTCTAGGCATAACGTGCCCACACATCGATTGGTATAAGGCAAGGCTTACGGTCTTGCCCAGGGCACATCTGTCTTAATTTGCGGAAAAGGAAGGGGAGTACCGCTATGACCGCAAAAAAGAAGTTCAATTTCAAAGCGCCGTTGGAGGTGTTCGCGAAGTCGATCGTTCAGCCGATGATGTATCTCTCGGTTGCCGGCATCCTGCTCATCGTGGGCATCATTCTGACCAACAAGACCATCTGCGCCATGATCCCCGTGCTGGGCTTCGGTCCGTTCCAGCTTGTGGGCGCCGTTGTCTATCAGTCGCTGATGTTTATCATCAACAACCTCTCGATTCTGTTCTGCGTGGGCATCGCCGGCGCCATGGCAAAGAAGAACAAGGGCCATGCTTCGCTGATCGCCCTGATGTCGTTCTTCCTGTTCCTGCAGGCTAACAACATCGTGCTCAACGCCACCGGCTCTCTTGCCGATGCGAGCGGCATGCTCGGCCTTACCGGAACCGGCCAGGCCACCGTTATGGGCATCCAGGTACTCGATACCGGCGTATTTGGCGGCATCATCCTCGGTTGCATCACCGGTGCTGTGTTCAACAAGTACTCGAACAAACAGTTCCCCATTGCCCTTTCGATGTTCTCGGGCGTTCGCTTTCCGTTCCTGATCATGATCATCATTTCCTGGATCATGGGCGCTGGCTTCTGCATCGTTTGGCCTCCGGTTCAGGGTGCCATCTCCTCCGTTGCCGGCATCATTAAGGAGTCGGGCAACATCGGTCTGTTTATCTACGGCATGCTCAACAAGCTGCTTGTTCCCACCGGTCTGCACCACCTCATCTACACCCCGTTCCAGTTCTCCGATGTGGGTGGCACCCTGACGCTGGGTGATCAGGTTATCGCCGGCGCCTATCCCATCCGTGTTGCCGAGATGGCAATGACGGGCCAGCCCTTCTCCGATAGCACCTATTTCAACAGCTACACCTTCAACAACCTGTGGCCCTACATCGGTATCGGTCTCGCCTTTATCGTCACCGCTTACAAGGGGAACAAGGATAAGACCAAAGCCGTTATCATCCCGCTGATCATCACCGCCGTGCTCTCCTGCGTGACCGAGCCCATGGACTTCCTCTTTGTCTTTGCCGCTCCCGTGCTCTTTGTCGTTCACTCGGTTCTTTCCGGCATCTTCCTGGTTCTGCTCAAGGTTCTCTCCGTGCCCGCTTCGACTGCAGGCGGCATCATCAACATCGTGGTTTCCAACCTGGTCCTCGGTGTCGATAAGACCAACTGGCCGGTTATGCTGGTGCTTGGAGTCGTCAACGCCGCTCTGTACTTCTTCCTCTTCACCTTCCTTATTAAGAAGCTCAACCTCCACACGCCTGGTCGCGAGGAGGAGTCCGAGCTCGCCGAGTCCGTTGCCGAGGGCGAGGCCGCCGCGTCTGTCGCGGTGAAGCAGGGCGCTGTTGCCGCAGCTCCCGCAGAGGGCGTCGATGCAGGTATTGCCGACCTGGTCGCAGGTCTTGGCGGCAAGGACAACATCGAGGAGCTCGAGAACTGCTTTACGCGTCTCCGCGTGAACGTTAAGAACCCGGACCTCATCAATGAGGACCTCATCAACCACGTGCCCAACAGCGGCATCAACCGCAACGGCAATAATATCCAGATCATCTTTGGCATGAAGGTCGCCGAGATGCGCGACAAGGTCGAAAACGCAATTGAGAAGGAGCAGTAAACAATGATCATTACTCTGTGTGGTGGCGGATCCACCTTTACCCCCGGCATCGTCAAGTCCATCGCCCTGCGCAAGGACGAGCTCGACGTTGACGAGATTCGTCTGTACGACATCAACGAGGAGCGCCAGCGCAAGATCGGCGTGCTCGTGGACTGGATTTTGCACGAGGACCTCGGCCTGGACATCAAGCTCACGGTGACTACCGACAAAAAGACGGCTTTTACCGACGCGAGCTTCGTATTTGCCCAGATGCGCGTGGGCGGCTACGCCATGCGCGAGCAGGACGAGAAGATTCCGCTGCGTCACGGCTGCGTGGGTCAGGAGACTTGCGGTTGCGGCGGCCTTGCCTACGGCATGCGCACCATCTTCCCCATGGTCGAGCTGATCGATGACGTTGAGAAGTACGCCAAGAAGGACTACTGGATTCTCAACTACTCCAACCCTGCCGCCATCGTCTCCGAGGGCTGCCGTGTGCTGCGCCCCAACGCTCGTATCATCAACATCTGCGACATGCCGATCGCGATTATCGACGTGGTTTGCGCCGCACTCGATATCGACAAGAAGGATGTTGAGTACGATTACTTTGGCCTCAACCACTTTGGCTGGTTCACCTCGATCCGCCACAAGGGCGAGGAGGTGCTCCCGCAGCTGCGCGAGTACATCAAGGAGCACCAGATCCTGCTGCCCGACTCCTACCTCAAGGGCATGGGCTCGCTCATGGCAAAGAAGCCCGAGGAGACCGCCGACGAGCACCCCGAGCAGAACCGCCACACCAAGGGCAGCTGGTACTACGTCTGGAAGGGCGAGTACGAGATCATGGAGTGCTTCCCGGAGTACCTGCCCAACACGTATCTGAACTACTACCTGCAGCAGAAGGAGTTCGTCGAGCATTCCAACCCCGAGCGCACCCGTGCTAACGAGGTTGAGGAGACGCGCGAGAAGAATCTCTTCGACGGCATCGACCACTACGAGAAGACGGGCGAGATCGACGAGAGCACGTTCTATGCGGGCAGCCACGGCGACTGGATTGCCGATCTGGCCATCGCTCTGAAGAACGACACCAAGCAGCGCTTCCTGGTCATTTGCGAGAACAAGGGCGCTATCCCCAACATGCCCTACGACGCCATGGTCGAGCTGCCTGCCTACATTGGCAAGAACGGCCCCGAGGTCATCAGCCGCGACAACATTCCTCTGTTCCAGCAGGGTCTTATGATGCAGCAGCTGAACTCCGAGAAGCTCGTGGTTGAGGCCACGATCGAGGGTTCGTACGAGAAGGCACTCAAGGCCTTTACGCTGAACAAGACCGTGCCGTCGATGAAGGTCGCCAAGGAGGTTCTCGACGACATGATCGAGGCCAACAAGGGTTACTGGCCCGAGCTTAGCTAAAGGTAGAAGACGCTGGCGCAAAAGAGTCGCTGACCGCAAAACTTGATTAATGCCTCGTTCGCGTGCTTGCGCGGACGGGGCATTTCCGTTTTGCGCAAAGGATTGATATGGGGGATGGGCTCTCTGACATCAACGCAGGGCATGAGGTTTTCTGCTGACGCGCGGCGGCTGCGGTGCCCGGGCGGACACGCCGGGGATTCCGCCCGCTGCCTGGCGCCCTTGCCGCCACCCGGCTTCCACGCTCGCATTCTTCTGGATGCGGGCGTGTTTTTTCACGGCACGCACGGGTCCCCCGGGGCGCGCCGTGCATTTTCGGGAGTTTTCAGCAAGCCGGGGTGGCTGCTTACGCGCCGGAAGCGCCTATTTGATCTCGCGAGATCCCTTGACGGGCGATTTGGGTTGGCAGACGGCGTACGGCGTGGCGATAGCGCGCGTTTCTCGCCGTGTCGTGCCCCAAAGCGACGCCGGCCGCGCGATGCTCCCGGTTCGCGGCGTCGCCGGCGGGGGCCGCGATGCTGAATACTCCGGTTTTTGCACGGTCCAAGCGGGGGTACGTTGGGACGGGAAGGGGTGCCCCCGTCTATTTATGCATGGCACAAGCGAAAATATGCAAGACAATAGGGCGCCATGCGCCGGATGCCCAGATTGGGCGCGCCATACGCCGACGTTCGCCGCGTCCCTTCCGCGCCGTGCGCGAATCAGAAGGCGAGGGCAGTTATGGGCGTGCAGGCGGCTCTGCGAGCGGCAGGGCTGCTGCGGAGCTTGCGCTCGCCGTGGGCGATCGTGCGCCCTGGGCGCCGGCGCTCGACGGCCGCATGCTGTTGCTTGCTACGCACGATGCCGTCGACGCTCGGGCCCTCAATATCTCGGACATCGTCACGCTCTAAATACTTACTCAGCAACAAAATGATCCGTTTTTTCTCCGTCCCCATGGGGTCGGGTATGGTATTCTATCTGCGGGGTAATACTTAGGAATACCAAGTAATACCAACGCCGTAGAACAAACTCCAGATGCGGGCCAATCGGGTTGCCTTCACAGCCCGTCGCCCAGCCGCGTGGCCCGCATCCATCCGCACCACCGTCGTTTCAAAAAGGAAGCGCCATGGCAGAACACATGACCCCGGTTGTCGCGAAGGTCTTGCCCGAGGAAAAGGCGGCCTTCGCGGCGGCAACCCAACTCGTAGGCACCACGCCGTCCAACGCCATCCGCATGTTTATCGCCGCCTTCAATCGCTGCGGCACCTTTCCGTTCGACATTTCGCCCAGCGGGGCCTTTGGCACTGCGCCCGATTCTCATCAATAAGTGATCCGTTTTCCTCCGTCCCCATGGGATCAGCCCTCTGCCGAGTTGTGGTAGAACTAGGGAACGGTTTTGAGGAGGTTGGCATGCTCAATGCGATAGCGTGGGCGCTTGCCTGTTTTGGCGTTGTCGTTGCCGATATAGCCCTGAGCGTGGTTCTGTTTTCTGTTCTCGATGCCGTGTCGGCGCTGACGGGCTATCCGATCGACAATCTCGATATCCAATGGTTCCAGGCTGCCGCTCAGACGGCGTCGTTTTTGATGGCGCTGCTGTGGTGGCGTTATCTGTGGCCGCGCTCGTTTATGGCGCGCCGGCAAGGCGAGCACCCGCTCGGTGGGGGAGCAGGCGCGGCATGGAAGCGCATCGTCTGCGTTGTCGTGATCGGCCTGTCCATGCAGGTGGTCATTAGCTACCTATGCGACGGCGTGCTGTCGCTGCTGCCCGAGGTCGCGGCAGACTATAGCGAGCTCGTCGAGGAAACGGGCATGGGCGATACCGGCCTTCTTGCCGTCCTGACCACGGTGCTCGGCGCTCCGTTTTGCGAGGAACTGCTGGTGCGCGGCATAATCTTTGAGTTTTCGCTGCGTGCGTTTAATCCACAGTGCCGTCCGCTCTGGAAACGCCGGTGCCGCGCGAACGCGCAAGACGGCGCCATAGTACCCTGGGCGGCTCCGAGTACCTGGGGCGTCGCCGCGGCAATCGTGCTGCAGGCGGCGGTCTTCGGCTTTATGCACATGAACTGGGTACAGGGCTGCTACGCGGGCGCTGCCGGCCTCATTTTTGGTTGGGTACTCGTGACCACCGGAAAGCTCCGCTACACGATCCTGTTGCACTTTGCCTTTAATGCCGGGTCGTATCTCATGACGTTGCTCTGGTTTGTGCACACGCCGTTCGACGTGATAATCACGGTCGCGATCGCCGGCGTGATCCTGATGGAGGCGATGCGCTCGCTGCTTCGATTGTGCATTCCCGTGTCGCGCGAAGTTGATCGGCCTGATTAATAAAGCCTTTAACTAGACCGATGCGTCCTGAACGCACCTGGCGTTTCGCCGAATGTTTCTTTAAATTTTGAGTAAAAGAATGACATGTTGGAGATGCCGACTTTTCGGGCTACATACTGCACGCTGCGCTCGGTGTTATTGAGAAGATATGCCGCCTCTGTGAGCTGTTGGTTGAGCTTGATTTGCGAAAACGTTTTGCCAGTTTTTTGCTTGATCAAGCTGCTGAGATAGCTGGTGCTATAACCCGTATCGCTCGCAATGCTTTCGAGCGTGCAGTCGCCGTAGCTTTGTTCAATATGATTCAGAATCGACACGATGCGTTCGTCTGACATAATCGCCTGGTTATCAGTTGCGGAGCGTCGGTACAGTCCTCGAATGAGAACAAGGAATAGGCTGACGGCGAGGTGCCTCATGAGTTCATTGGAATAGGCATCTTTGAAGTGGTATTCGATAAAGAGCATCTCGATGAGGCGTCGCGCATGTCGGGCGTATTCCTCTGGAAGAATGAGATATTTGCGGGCCTCACGGTTTTTGGACACAAAATCAAATAGAAGATTCGTTAATGGTGACGCGCCGGGTAGCTGGCTCAGGAACACCGAATCGAACATTTCTTTTTTGAAGACGATTGAAATGACGATATCGTGCTCGCCCTTAACGTATGGAACGCTTCTGACTACGCCGGTGTTGCAAATGAGCACATCACCCTTTTTAAGGAGCAGTGACCGTCCGTTGACGACAAACGTGCAGACGCCGTCGTACACGTAGTTAAGCTCCATATCCCGATTGATATGAGGAGGAATGTCGGTAAAGCGTGACTCCTTGATAAGGCCCACGGGGTTTTCGTCGAGGGTTTCTTTCCAATCAAACAGATAGACCTCTTCGCCGTTAATGGTTGTGGTTTCCACCCTGTTATATCGCGGGCTGGGCTCTCCCGGATGCGTACGATGCCACTCTTCGGTCTCGGTATGCGTATAGAGCAACTGTTTGAGATTCGAATTCATGGGGTGCTCCAGCGGTGAACGGTAGAATCGATGCCTTGAACGGTATTATATCTAAAAAAATGTTATAAACCCAAGCTTTCTATGCGATATCTTATGCATCTTGTTCTTCCTAGTATTGGGTTATCCGCTGGAGCATCCGATCAAGGAGGGCAAATGGGTAAGTTAAAACATGGATTTGACTCCGACTTTTTATGGGGCGGAGCCATATCGTGCTCGCAGGCCGATGGCGCCTGGAATGAGGGCGGAAAGGGAAAGTCGACGCAGGATTGTCGATGGCTGGATGGCACCTGGACTCATGACCAGATCGAGGACAAGCATCAAAACAACCCCTTCTGCCATGACGAGCTAATGAACGCTCTCGCAGATGATGGCGTTGAGTTCTACCCGTTTAGGCGCGGTAACGACTTCTATCATCACTACCGTGAGGACATCGCGCTTTTTGCGGAGATGGGTCTCAAGCTGTTCCGCACCTCTATTTGCTGGAGCCGAATCTATCCTAACGGAGATGACCTTGAGCCTAACCGTGAAGGCATCGAGTGGTATCGAAGCATGCTGGGTGAGTGCAAAAAGCACGGCATTAAGACCTTCGTCACCATGCTCCACTATGACATCCCGGTAAATCTCGTCACCACATATGGGGGATGGAAGAATCGCAAGACGATTGATTTCTTCGCCCGCTATGTCGAGACGATCGTTACGGAATTGGGCGACCTGGTCGATTTCTGGCTGCCTTTTAACGAGTTCAATGCAGCGCGTTTTTCGCCTTGGGACGGGGTCTGTCTGGTCAAAGACGAAGAGGGGGAGAACTTCGATCGAGCCATCTTCCAGTGTCTGCACCACGAGTTCGTTGCCAATGCGCGCGCCGTCGAGATTGTCCATCGTCTTTCGCCCGATACTCCCGTTGGCGGCATGATCGCTCGATTCTGTACGTATCCTGCCACCTGCCGTCCCGAAGATAACATGCAGGCTATTCACGACGACCAGTATTCCAACTGGTTCTATACGGACGTGATGGCTCGTGGAAAATACCCCGCTTATATGAATCGCTATTTCGATGCGTGCGATATTGAGATTCAAATGGAGCCGGGCGATGAAGAGCTTATCGCTCGCAACACGGTCGACTTCCTGGCCTTCTCGTACTACTTTTCCCAGGTATCCACCTGCGATCAGGGATGGGAGAAGACTGCGGGAAATCTGGTCATGGCAAACAAGAACCCTTATCTCGAGACGAGTGAGTGGGGCTGGCAGCTCGATCCCATTGGTCTGAGGGTTACCCTTAACCAGATGTATGACCGCTATGGGCTGCCCCTGTATATCGCCGAGAACGGCCTCGGTACATCTGATGTAGTCGAGGAGGATGGCAGCATTCACGACGAGTATCGAATCGATTATTTGCGCCAGCACATAAAGTGCCTTAAAGAGGCAGTGATCGATGGTGTTGACGTGCGCGGATATATGATCTGGGGATTCATTGACCTTGTTGCCTGCGGTCCTCTTACGATGGACAAGCGCTACGGGCTTATCTATGTCGATCTGGATAATTGCGGCAACGGCACTGCGGAGCGCTCGCGTAAAGACTCTTTCTATTGGTATCAGAAATGTATCGCCACTAATGGCGAGGATCTTGGGTAGGAGTGATTGTTGTGGCAGACAAGAAGGAACTGGCCGCTCGTGTCCTCGAGCTCGTGGGCGGCGCCGATAACGTTCTTATGGCAACGCACTGCATCACGAGGCTCAGATTCAACCTGAAGGACGATAGCAAGGCAGACCTGGAGGCCCTTAAGACGCTTGACGGCGCCTTGGGCGCGCAGGTTAAAGACGGGCAGTGGCAGGTTATCATCGGCGCCAGCGTGGGGTCGGTATATGACGAATTGGAGCCCATGCTAGGCGACAGGATGGGTGGCGAGGTCTCCGCCGACGCCGAGCAGCCTGAGCTCCAAAAAGGTTCGGCTCGCGTATTCGATATCATCACCGGCATCTTCTCCGCTATCATTCCCGCACTGGTGGCGGGAGGCATCGTAAAGGGCATCCTGGCTGCTATCGCGGCTTTTGGAATCGACACGGGTGCCGGCGACTTTGCGATATTCAATATGATTTCGGATATCCCGTTCTACTTCTTGCCGTTTTTGCTGGCAATGTCTACAGCTGATAAGTTCCGAGTCAACCGTTCGCTTGCGCTTTGTGTTGCCGGATCGCTGATGTACCCGACCATTGTCAACGCTGTCGGTACGGGCGAGACGCCTCTTGCGCTGTTCGGCTTTACGGTGCCGATTTTTAGCTACGCCGATTCCGTGTTTCCGGTCATCTTTGGCGTCATTGGCTTGTCTTTTGTATATCGCGCAATCGACAAAGTCGTGCCGGATCTTTTTAAGCTCGTTGTCGTTCCGGCGCTCTCCCTTGCTATCGTGATTCCCGTTAACCTGTTTGTGCTCGCTCCGATTGGTGCCTGGTGCGGTCTTGGTCTTGCCAACGGTATCGTTTGGCTATTCTCGACGTTAGGCCCCGTTGCCGGTTTTCTGCTGGGCTTCTTTATGCCGCTTATCGTGCTCTTCGGCATGCATCAGTCAACGAGCCCTATCCAGATTTCCAATATCGCAACGCTTGGGTATGACTATCTGCTTCCGATCTCTTTCTGCCATAACCTCGCCGAAAGCGGTGCGTCTTTTGGTGCGGCCCTGCGCATGACCGACGAAAAGCTCAAGTCCGCTGCAATGACGTGCGCCTTCTCGGCATTTATGGGAATTTCCGAGCCCGCCTTGTTTACCGTTCAGGTTCCTAACAGGACTCCGCTTATCGCTGCGATGATCGCGGATGGCATTGGCGGTGCGCTTACCGTTGTTCTCGGCGCAAAGTGCTTCGGCTTTGTTATGCCCGGCATTACCTCGTTGCCCGTTTATGCCGATCCAAGTGGCAATCCCATGAACCTGATCATGATCGTCGTCTGCATCGCCTTGACTTGGGTTATTTCCGCGACGCTTTCGTTTGCGCTTTATGGTCGTTTTGACAAAAAGTAACGACGTTTTGAGATAGACACTATTAATCGGCCGCTCGCCGGGGAATCGTTCTGCGACGCCCCGGCGAGCGGCATTTGTATTGGTGGGGCGCGTCGTGTCGCCAACGGCGGCATGCCGCCTCACCGCGCTAGTTGCGTCTGCCGCCTCCGTTGGCGCCCTGACGACCCTGGGCCGCGCGGTTGCGACCTGCGGTGTTCTGCGCGTGCGACATGCCGCCGTGGCCCTTGCCGCCCTTAGGACCCTTGCCGGCGGCGCCACCGTGCGGCTTGCCGCCCTTCTTGCCGGTGCCATGCCCACCGCCGGTAGGCGTCTCGCCCGGGCGCGGCGGCACGGGGCGAATCAGGCAATGCTTGGTGTAGCCGATCAGATCGCGACGGCCGGCCTTTTCCAGTGCCTCGCGCACGAGCTTGTAGTTCTCGGGCTTGCGGTACTGGATGAGCGCGCGTTGCATGGCCTTCTCATGCGGGTCGCGCGCCACATAGATCGGCTCCATGGTGCGCGGGTCCACGCCGGTGTAGTACATGCACGTCGACATGGTGGACGGTGTGGGGTAGAAGTCCTGCACCTGCTCGGGCATGTAGCCCATGTCGCGCACGGCCTCGGCAAGGTCCACGGCTTCCTTCATCGTCGAGCCGGGGTGGCTCGAGATCAGATACGGCACTACGTACTGCTTGAGTCCGTATTCGCGGTTCAAGCGTTCAAATTTGCGGCAGAACGCATCGTAGACGGCGCGGCTTGGCTTGCCCATCACGGACAGTACCGCGTCGCTCACGTGCTCGGGCGCTACGCGTAGCTGGCCCGAGACATGATGTTCCAGCAGCTCGCGCAAAAATTCGTCCGAGGCATCGGCCATGGTGTAGTCAAAGCGGATGCCGCTGCGCACGAAGACCTTTTTGACGCCCGGCAGCTGGCGCAGGTCGCGCAGCAGCTGTGTGTAGCCGCTTTCGTCGACCACCATGTTCTTGCACACGCTCGGCCACAGGCAGCGCTTGTTCTTGCACACGCCGTGCTTGAGCTGCTTATCACAGGCCGGGCGGCTAAAGTTGGCCGTCGGTCCGCCCACGTCGTTGATGTAGCCCTTAAACTCGGGGTCGCGTGTGAGCAGCTTGGCCTCGCGCATGATCGAGTCGTGGCTGCGCATCTGCAGCACGCGACCCTGGTGGAAGGTCAGCGCGCAAAACGAGCACTCGCCAAAGCACCCGCGGTTGGAGCTAATGGAAAACTTGATCTCGGCAAAGGCCGGCACGCCGCCTGCAGCATCGTAGTCGGGATGCCAGTCACGTGCATAGGGGAGTTCGGCCACCTCGTCCATCTCGTCGGTGGTGAGCGTCGCCGACGGCGGGTTCTGCACCACATAGACGCTGTTGGGATAGGGCTCTACCAGGCGATGCCCGGTGATGGGGTCCATATTCTGCTGCTGCACGTTAAAGCTGCGCGCGTAGTTGAGCTTGTCGGCGGCAAGGTCGTCCCAGCTGGGCAGCAGGTCGTAGTCGTAGACCTCGTCGAGTGAGCCCGTGCGGTAGACGGTGCCGTTGATATAGGTGATCTGGTCGACGGGCAGCCCCGCGTCGAGCGCGTCGGCGATCTCGACGATCGCGTGCTCGCCCATGCCGTAGATGAGGATGTCGGCGCCCGAGTCGAGCAGTACCGAGCGCTTGAGCTTGTCCTGCCAGTAGTCGTAGTGGGCCAGGCGGCGCAGGCTCGCCTCGATGCCGCCGATAATGATGGGGGTGTCCTTAAACGTCTGGCGGATGAGGTTTCCGTAGACCGTGACGGCGCGATTGGGACGGCGCCCCTCCTCGCCGCCGGGGGTATAGGCGTCGGTGTGGCGGCGGTGCTTGGTTACCGAATAGTGGTTGACCATGGAGTCCATGTTGCCGGCACTGACCAAAAAGCCCAGGCGCGGCTCACCGAGCACGCTGATGCTGGCGGGATCGGTCCAGTCGGGTTGGCAGATGATGCCCACCTTGTAGCCGTGCGCGTCGAGTACGCGGCTGATGATGGCCATGCCAAAGCTGGGATGGTCCACGTAGGCATCGCCGCAGATGTAGACAAAGTCGCACTGGTCCCAGCCGCGCGCATCCATGTCGGCGCGGCTGACGGGGAGGAATTTATCGCGGCCCGGGCGCCAGGGACGGGCGGGCGCCGCCGGGGTATGAGCGGCGTGGCCGCCCTGGGCCTTGCCGCCGCGCTTTTGCTGATGGCCCTGTTTGCCCTGCTGACTGCGTTGGCTGTTCTGAGCGTGCTGAGGCTTTTTTGCCACGATCCCTCCCGGTGTCTGTATGCTGCACGTAATTGTAACCAGTCTTTTTGGGACGGGGCTAAAAAGACTGGTGGAGTACATGAGCTGGTGAGTGAGAGCGTCGCTGAGCCAGTCGTTTGTTTCCAGACTGTGTATCTGCGCGTTGGAGAACCCGTCTCGCGCGCACGCCATGTTGTCAATGGGTTACAGTATGAACGGCGGTTATGTTTTCGCCAACGCACGAGAGGGTCGTCAACAAGGAGGATGCACGACGATGCAGCGTGCCAAACAGATATCGGAGTCCATCGAACTGGGCATTATCCTGGCGCTCGCCGGTGGCTTTATGGATGTGTATTCGTACATTGGGCGCGACCATGTTTTCGCCAACGCACAGACGGGCAACATCCTGCTTGTGGGCGTGAGCATCTCGGAGGGCAATTGGGCACTTGCGGGGCGCTACTTCTTCCCTGTGGTTTCGTTTGCTGTGGGCATTATGCTTGCCGACCTGGTACACGAGCGTTTTGGCAGCGTGATCCACTGGCGTCAGGTGACGGTGTTTTTTGAAGCCGTTATCTTGTTGGGAGTGAGCTTTATCCCGGGCGGCAATTTCAACCTGCTCGCCAACTGCCTCACCTCGTTTGCCTGCGGCATGCAGGTCGAGAGCTTCCGCAAGATCCACGGTCACGGCATCGCTACGACCATGTGCATCGGCAACTTGCGCAACGCGCTGCAAAACGTGGACGATTACATCATCACCCACAGGCGCGGCTTTTTGGAAAACGGCCTGCTGTACTTTGGTGTGATCTTTACCTTTGTGTTTGGCGCCGTGTTGGGCAACTGGTGTATTGAGCGCATGGGCCTGCACGCCATCGTCGTGGCGAGCTTGCTGCTGTTTGTCGCGTTTGCCATCATGTTTATCGACCGCGAGCGCGACTTGCGCTTACGCTGGAAGGTTGCGGCCGAGGCTTGGAAAGAGGGCTGCCGAAAGTAACCGGATGCGGCAAAGGGGCTGTCCCTTCGCCGCATTATTTTTCATCATCTGTTGAAACGCTTTAACAATTTTGACGTTCTCACGTGCTTTTCGTTTCAAAAGCGTTAGGATGGGACTCATAGCGTGGGGCGTAATGGATGCCCCGCACACGATGGGAGGCTATCAATGGCTAATCGTTTCGTTCTCAATACCATCTCTTATCATGGTTCCGGCGCCATCAAGGAGATCCCCGGCGAGCTCCAGCGTCGCGGCTACAAGAAGATCTTCGTCTGCTCCGACCCCGATCTGGTCAAGTTTGGCGTTACCGCTAAGGTGACCGACGAGCTCGACGCCGCCGGCATCGCATGGAGCCTCTACTCCGAGATCAAGCCCAACCCCACTATCCAGAACGTCAAGGACGGCGTCGAGGCCTTCAAGGCCGCCGAGGCTGACGCTATCGTGACCATCGGTGGCGGCTCCTCCATGGACACCGCTAAGGCCATCGGCATCATCATCAACAACCCCGAGTTTGCCGATGTCCGTAGCCTCGAGGGCGTTGCTCCCACCAAGAACCATGCCGTGTTCACCATCGCCGTGCCGACGACCGCCGGTACCGCTGCTGAGGTGACCATCAACTACGTCATCACCGACCCCGAGAAGGTCCGCAAGTTCGTGTGCGTCGACACCAACGACGCCCCCGAGGTCGCCGTCGTCGACCCCGATATGATGGCTTCCATGCCCGCCGGCCTGACCGCTTCCACCGGCATGGACGCTCTGACCCACGCCATCGAGGGCTATACCACCAAGGGCGCTTGGGAGCTCTCCGACATGTTCCACTTTGAGGCTATTAAGCTGATCAGCGAGAACCTGCGCGATTCCGTCGCCGAGGCCAAGTCCGGTCAGCCCGGCTCCGGCCGCGAGGGCATGGCCCTTGGCCAGTATGTCGCCGGCATGGGCTTCTCCAACGTTGGCCTGGGCATCGACCACGCCATGGCTCACACCCTGTCCGCTCACTACGACACCCCGCACGGCGTCGCTTGCGCCATGCTGCTGCCGATCGCCATGGAGTTCAACAAGCCGGTTTGCGCCGAGCGCCTGGCCAAGGTTGCCGTCGCCATGGGCGTTGACACCACGGGCATGAGCACCGACGAGGCTGCCGACGCCGCTATCGCCGCCGTCAAGCAGCTTTCCGCCGACGTGAACATCCCGCACGTCTGCGAGGCCATGAAGGCCGACGAGATCGAGGTCCTGGCCAAGGACGCCATGGCCGACGCCTGCTTCCCGGGTAACCCGCGCGAGGCGACGCTCGACGACGTCATCGAGCTCTTCAAGAAGATTTGCCCGGCTGCCTAACTTGGTTGGGCGGGCCCCTGCCCGTTAGTCCCACAATCGTCTTCGGACATGTCGGAAGCCCCCGCTGCGCACTTCGTGCGGCGGGGGCTTCT
>CBCTFW010000005.1:0-144153 GCA_965146285.1 uncultured Collinsella sp. | reverse complement strand
CTTGCGTTTGGCGGTCAGCCGTCGGCGCGCTTACACCAACATTTCCGACGCGATCTGGTTTAACACCCACAAATCTGACTGCCTCCGCCAAAACTATGGCGGTTTACTACGATGAATCGCTCAACCGCGACCACTCCGAAACTTGTTGAACTAAAACCGCAGGTAGATGCCTTGCACTTTTTTGCGAAAGCCGGCGTGGTTGGAATTTCTCATTTCATCGTAGTAAACCGGCATAGTTTCGTATTTCCAGCAGTTCCAAATTCGTCAATACGTCGGCGTTTGCAAAAAGCCCGACCTCCGTGGGAGATCGGGCTTTCAAGGCTCAGTTAAACCAAACTTGCGCAGTCAAATGACTCGCAGATTACATCTGCTCGGGAGCGGAGACACCAACAAGGGTGAGCACCAGGGCGAGCGTCACGCGAACGGCATCGCAAGCGGCCAGACGGGCACGCGAAAGCTCGGGGTCGACAGGACGGCCCTCGCTCGGCAGCACCTGGCAAGCAGCGTAGAAGCTGTGGAAGTCGCCGGCGAGTTCCTCAGCAAAGTGCGTCAGACGGAACGGGGCTCGGTCGCGAGCGCAGCTGGCGATGAGGTCGGTGAGCTCGTTGAGCTTGCACGAAAGGGCGAGCTCGGTCGGGTCGGTCAGCAGCGAGTAATCGACGTTCTCACCGATGGCCTTGGCGGCGACGGCCTTCATGCCCATCTCGTCAGCCTGCTCGGGCGTAACGTCAGCGGCACGGCGCAGGATGGAGCACACGCGAGCATGAGCATACTGCACGTAGTACACCGGGTTGGAGTTGTCGCGCTTCTTAACGGCCTCGATATCGAAGTCAACCATCTGGTTGGAGCTCTTGGAGATGAGCGTGTAACGGGCGGCGTCGGAGCCGACCTCGTCGACGAGCTCCTGCAGGGTCACCATGGTGCCCTTACGCTTGGACATACGGACGGGCTTGCCGTTACGCAGCAGGTTGACGAGCTGGCCCAGCAGAACCTCGAACTTGCCGGGGTAACCCAAGGCATCGCAGACGCAACGGACGCGCTCGATGTAGCCGTGGTGGTCGGCGCCCCAGATGTCGATGACGTGGTCGACGCGCTGGAACTTATCCCAGTGATAGGCGACGTCGGAGGCAAAGTAGGTGTACTCGCCGTCGGACTTGATCAGCACGCGGTCCTTGTCGTCGCCCAGATCGGTGGAGCGGAACCACAGGGCGCCGTCCTTGGTGTAGAGGTAGCCCATCTTGTCGAGCTTCTCAAAAGCGCGGTCGACGGCAGAGGTGCCGGCGGTCTCGCCCTCGGTGTCCTTCACGTACAGGGAGCGCTCGGAGAACCAACGATCGAAGTCGCAGTTAACGGCATGGCAAAGGTCGCGCATGTTGTCGACCATCTTTACATAGCCGCGCTCGCGGAAGCTCTCCATGCGCTCCTGCGGATCGGCGTTGACCCACTTATCGCCGTCGGTGCGCCAGAACTCGGCGGCCTCGTCGATGATGTAGTCGCCGCCGTAGGAGTCCTTACCCAGAGTCTCGGCAAAGTTGTCCTGATACGGATGGGTCTCGGGGTGCTCGTCGTTCTCGTCGGCAACAAAGGCGTCGCGGTCGGCGATCAGCAGCTTGTGAGCCTCGTCGATATCCACGCCCTGCTTGGCGATGATGTCGGCAAGCTGCATATAGCGCGTGCTGATGGAGTTGCCGAAGGTGTTCATCTGAGAGCCGTGGTCGTTGATGTAGAACTCACGCTGGATGTCGTAACCGGCGTGGTCCATAACACGGCAGAGGGAGTCGCCCAGAGCGGCCCAGCGGCCGTGACCAATGTGCATGGGGCCGACGGGATTGGCAGAGACGAACTCGACCTGGGTCTTCAGGCCGCCGCCGACGTTGGACTTAGCGAAGTCCATACCCTTCTCGCGAGCCTCGCCAAAGATGGCATTCTTGACGGCAACGGAGAGGTAGAAGTTGATGAAGCCGGGGCCTGCGATCTCGACCTTCTCGATCGCGGGGTCCTCGGGCATATGGGCAACGATGGCCTCGGCGATCTTGCGCGGGGCGCAGTGGGCCAGCTTGGCGGACTTCAGGGCCATGGTAGAGGTCCACTCGCCATGAGAAGTGTCAGCCGGTCGCTCGATAGCGCAATCGTCAAGTTCAAATGCGGAAAGGTCGCCGGCCTCCTGGGCCGCAGCAAGCGCAGCGCGTACCAGCTCTTCAATCTTCTCGGGCATAGATCCTCCTTGTGTTAAAGCCCCCGAGCTCTTGGTCACTCGTAGGGCAAAAGCCAGAGTTTGTAGCACTCTATCACAAGCGACGGGCACTGTCGCAGGGTAAAGCTAATAGATATTGCATATGCACAAAAATGACTACGGCTTGTATGGAGTCACTCAAAGATGCCAGTCTGCCTGCAGATTATGCAGGCGTTGAAAATGCATAAAGGTGTGAATGAGCTGCGTCTGTTATCGAATACTCTTACCTATCAGAGTTGTGTGCTTTTCCTGCATAAAGTAAGGGTTTGCGCACGTCAGCGTGTTATTCTAGACATACGTAAATTCGTATAAGTTGGAGGTAGCATGTTCTCAATCGGTCAACACGTCATTCATCCGGGCCAGGGAGTCTGCACCGTCGTCGGTTTTAGGGACGACACACCGCAGCCCATGCTGCTGCTCGAGACCAAGCAGGGACATGCGCAGACGATCCTCATGTACCCCGTGGCGCAGGCCGACCGTTTGCACGCCGCTATCTCGCAGCAAGATGCCGAGCACCTGCTGAGCCACTATGACGAGCTGGAGTGCGACACCTTTACCGAGCGCAACAGCTCACTTGAGGAGACGCACTTTAAGCAGCAGCTTAAGCTGGGTGCGCCCGAGACGGTCCGCGTGGCAAAGACCATGATGCACCGCATTCGCCAGGCCGAGGAAGCTGATAAAAAGCCCAGCTCCTACTATATGCGCGTACTCAAGGAAGCCAAGCGCCGCTCCATCGAGGAGTTCGCTGTGGCCTTGGGCGTCACCGAGGAGGACGCCGAAGCCCGCCTCGCCCAAGCCGCCCTCAACTAACCTGCCAAAAAGGGACAGGTTTATTTTGGCAGGTTTTATCTGGCCAAACGTCAACAAACAATCAGTAAATGGCCGAGTTCTCCGTTTTGTTTGTGGGCGCCCGGCCATTTTTCTATCGCCGTAGAAATGCGTGAAGCCCATTTGCGATGACATCATGCGAGGGGGGCCGTCCAGATCGACGCAACTAACGCCCGCATCCACAACAAGCGCGCCCGTCTTGTTCAATTACCATTAAAAAGCATCAATTTGAAAACGCAATAACATTTCGGCAGGTAGCAGCTATGGTCGGTGAGCTGAATCTCGACAACCGAAACCTCCGAATGAGGTATCTTCAGCCCATCCAAGCTAAAGGAGGGGCCATGCCGAGAAAACCTCGTTCAAAGTCACCAACCGGTTATTTCCACGTCACGTTGCGTGGAAACGGAGGGCAATTGCTGTTTGACGATGCCGAGGACCGAATCGCCATGCTTCAGATCCTCGATGCGATTCTCCCCAAACACAATATCGAGCTTATCGCTTGGTGCCTTATGGGAAACCACATTCATCTGCTCATCGACGATCCGGACGACCGCAAGAGCGACGCGATGCACGCGGTAGCCGTATCGTATGCGGGCAGGTACAATGCGCGGACGGGACATATCGGCCACGTGTTTCAGGAGCGGTTTTGGGATTCGCCCATTAAGTCGGAAGTATATTTACTCGAGGCAATTCGATACATTCATCTGAATCCACAAAAAGCAGGACTGGCGGCATACGACGAATATCCCTGGAGCAGCCACCGCGAGTATCTAATGAGTGCCAGGTCACGGCCGCATGTCACCGGCAGCGTTGTCGGTGTTTTATTCCCAACACCTCGCTCATACCTTCAGCTCATGGAAAGTGCGCCGTCGCTTCCCTATCGCCCCAGCGCAACAGCCAAGGTTCGCGAGGAAGATCTATGCGAATTTGGCACGGCAATCGTGCAGAGTGTCGCAGGATGTGCTCCGACGGAACTCAAATCCGTCTCCAAGCCACTTCGCAATGAGGCGATTCTCGCGCTTCGAAAAGAAGGGTTAACGGTTAGGCAGGTTCAGCTGTTGACCGGACTGGGGACATGGATTATCAAGAACGCGTCCTAGCGTCGCGCTTGCCGAGTTACGAGCACGGCGAAGCGCAGCTGCCTGCCGCGAGGCGCCGCCATTCGCCAACGTCACCATGTCAAACAGAAAACGCTTCCGCTGAATAACGTCCAACGGAAGCGTTTTCCCAGATATAACCTACCAAAAAACCTGTCCCTTTTTGGCAGGTTAGGCCTGGAAGGTGTCGCGGTCGGGCGCGAAGGACTGCATGGCCGCGATGGTGCGGTCGAAAAGCTCGGGGAGCTCCCAGCCCAGCATCTCGGCGCCCTGCGTAATCACGTCGCGCGAGCAGCCGGCGGCAAAGCGCTTGTCCTTGAACTTCTTCTTGAGCGACTTGGTCGTAAAGTCCATGACACTTTTGCTCGGACGCATGATAACGGCGGCCCCGATCAGGCCGGTAAGTTCGTCGCACGCAAATAGGATCTTCTCCATCTGCGACTCGGGCTTGGGCAGCGAGGCGTTGAAATCGGACGTGTGCGTCTGGATGGCGCGGATGAGCTCGGGCGATGCGCCCTCGCCCTCCAGAATCTTGGCAGCATAGATGGTGTGGTTCACGGGGTCGTCCTCATGCTCCTCCCAATCCAAGTCGTGCAGCAGGCCGACGATACCCCAAAACTCCTCGTTCTCGGGGTCGAACTCGCGCGCAAAGTAGCGCATGGTGCCTTCGACCGTCTCGCCGTGGGTGATGTGGAACGGATCTTTGTTGTGCTCGTTGAGCAGTTCGAACGCACGGTCACGGGTGATTCCGGCGGAAAGCGTCTGAGACATGGCAATACCTCCAGGTGAGTCGGTGCTAGGACACGGTGTCACTATCGTATATCGCCGCGGCTCAAGCCGAAAGGCAGAAAAGGCATACGGAGAAAAAAGCCGGGCGAACGCGTCGCCCGGCAAAACCGCAGATAAAACCTGCCAAAATAAACCTGTCCCTTTTTGGTAGGTTTAGGGACGGACCTGGCCGGTGCCGCGGAGCTTGTATTTGTAGGTGGTGAGGGCCTCGGCGGCAAAGGGGCCACGGGCGTGGAGCTTTTGGGTCGAGATGCCGATCTCGGCGCCCAGGCCAAACTCGCCGCCGTCGGTAAAGCGCGTGCTGGCGTTGGCATATACGGCCGAGGCATCGACCGCATCCAGGAAGCGCTCGCAAGCATCCGTGTCCTCGGCAACGATGGCCTCAGAGTGCATGGTGCCGTAGCGGTTGATGTGCGCGATGGCCTCGTCCTCGCTAGCCACGACCTTCACGCTCATCTCGAGCGCCAGATACTCGCGACCCCAGTCCTCCCCAGTCGCGGCGACGTAGTCATCGCCCCCCACAAAGCCGGCGTCGGCGCACGCGGCGCACGTTGCCTCGTCACCGTGAATGAGCACGCCGTGGTCGTGCAGCACGGCAACGACCGCAGGCAAAAACGCATCGGCCACAGCACGGTCGACCAGCAGCGACTCGGCGGCATTGCACACGCCTACGCGCTGGGTCTTGGCATTAACGATAATGTTGAGCGCCTTATCAAAGTCGGCGGATTCATGCACGTAGATGTGGCAGTTGCCCGTGCCCGTCTCGATCACCGGCACAAGCGACTCGCGCACGCAGCGCTGGATCAGGCCTGCACCGCCGCGCGGAATGAGTACGTCGACAACGCCGCGGAGCTTCATGAGCTCGCCAGTGGCCTCGCGGTCGGTGGACTCGATCATCGACACGGCCTCGCGCGGGAAACCCTTGGCCTCGAGCGCATCGGCCAGCAGCTCAGAAATCATGGCACACGAGTGATAGGCCAGCGAGCCGCCGCGCAGAATGCAGGCGTTGCCGGTACGGATGCAGATGCCTGCGGCGTCGGCCGTCACATTGGGGCGCGCTTCGTAGACCATGGCAACCAGGCCCAGCGGCACACTCACGCGGGTCAGGTCCACACCGCTCGCAAGCACGCGGTGGTCGAGCACGCGGCCCACGGGATCGGGCAGCTCGGCGAGCTTTTCCAGGCCGGCGGCCATGCCCTCGACGCGCTCGGGCGTCAGCAGCAGGCGATCGAGCAGTCCGGCCGAGGTACCCGCATCGCGCGCGGCGGACATATCGAGCTCGTTAGCGGCAACGATGGAGTCGACACCGTTGCGCAGTGCTGCGGCCATGGCGCGCACGGCCTCCTGGCGCCGCTCATCGCTCGCCGTGGCAAGCGAGGCCGACGCTGCCTTGGCGGCAACGGCAAGATCGTGGACATACGTGGCTATATCGACCGACATGGGCGGCCCTTTCTCCTAGAAGTTTGCAACCATGGTAGCCGATTTGCGCATGGCCTCGCCCGCGGCGGTAGAATTGGTCAACCCGAAACACCGCAACGAACGGAAGACTCACATGGCCCTCATCACTTCGTACCACGTCCCCGGCCTTTATGTCGAGGACCACAGCATCGACGTCCCCCTTGACTGGCGCGGCCTGGAGCCGATGCTCCTGGCCGTCGGCAGCACCATGCGCCGCGGCGCTATGCCGGCACCAATCGCCGGCGCGCCCGAGAGCATCAAGCTTTTCTACCGCGTGGTTTGCGCGCCCGACCGCATCAACGACGATCTGCCGCTGCTCCTGTTTTTGCAGGGCGGCCCCGGCGGCGAGAGCCCGCGTCCGCTGTCGCCCACAAGCGACGGCTGGATCGAGGAGGCCGTCAAGCACTTCCGCGTGGTCCTTCCCGACCAGCGCGGCACCGGACGCAGTAGCTGCGTGGACGGACGCACGATCAAGGCACTGGGTGATCGCGCAACGGCCGCCGGCGCCGATACAGCACGCTCGCAGGCGGACTTCCTCAAGCGCCACCTCGCCAGCTCCATCGTGCGCGATTTTGAATACCTACGACTGGTGGGCTTTGGCGGCAAGCCGTGGGTCACGCTCGGCCAGAGCTACGGCGGCTTTTTGACGCTGAGCTATCTGTCGCTCTTCCCCGAGGGCGTGGCGGCGAGTTTTACCTGCGGCGGCATCCCCCACGTGCCGGCGAGCGCCAGCGAGGTCTACGCGCACACCTTCCCGCGCATGGCCGCCAAGACGCAGCAGTATTACAATCGCTACCCCGCCGACGTCGAGCGCGTGGCAGCCCTGGCCGATGCGCTCGAGGCACAGAAGCCCGTGCTGCCCGACGGCTCGCCGATGACGGTCGAGCGCCTACAGCTCATGGGCAGCGACTTTGGCATGAAGCCGAGCTTTGAGCGCATGCATTGGATTATCGATCACGCTTTTGTTGACGGCGACGGCACGCTGACCTGCGGCGCCTCGGTATCTGACAGCTTTTTGATGCGCGCCTTCGAGCGCACCAACACGCGTACAAACCCGCTGTACTGGGCACTGCAGGAGTTCATCTACGCCGACGGCGATACCATGCCCATTCGCTGGGCCGCGGCAGAAGAGAAGGCACACCGTGCCGAGTTCGACACCCTCGCGCGCCCGCTCATGTTTACCGGCGAGGCCATGTTCCCGTGGATGTTCGAGCAGATGCCCGAGCTCAAGCCCTTCAAGCCCGCCATGGACCTGCTGATGGAAGACACAAGCTGGGACAAGATCTACGACCCGCAGCGCCTGGCCTGCAACGAAGTGCCGCTCCAGGCCGCGGTGTATTTCGACGACATGTACGTGGATTCGGGCCTGCAGCTTGATACGCTCAGCCGCGTGGGCAACTCGCACGCCTGGGTGACCAACGAGTTCGAGCACGATGGCCTGCACGGCAGCGTGGTGTTCAAGTACCTCTTCAACGAAGCCCTCAACCGAGGAGACCTGCGCCAGATCTTCTAGTAAAGGAACGTCCCCGCCTGCCGGCACAATAGGAACGTCCCCAAGTGCCACCCAAGTGCCGGTAACAGCAACATCGCAGGTAGAAGATGGAAAGCGAAAACGCCCCTAAGTGAGCAAGGTGACGTGAAAGAGGAGGGCATTGACCTTCTGGTCATGCACGACGATTGAACGTCAGATTGCCGCTTAGGGGCGTTTGCAGCGTCAATTGGTTAGGCGAAGACGATTAAATTATCCCTGTGTATCGCCGGCTTCTCGGCCAGGTTAGCGAGCAGGCGGTTGCTGGCGATCTGGTCCTGGCGGCGGCCGGCGGCAAGTTCCAGCACGTCCGAATCGGCCTCGGCGATACCGCGGGCGACGACCATACCGCTCGGATCGCACACATCGAGCACATCGCCCTCGGCAAACTGGCCATCGACCTCGCGAATACCCACCGCAAGCAAGGAAGAGCCACGGCTGACCAGCGCCTTCGCAGCACCATCATCGACCGTCACCGAGCCATGCGCCTTGTCGCCCAGTGCGATCCACAGCTTGCGGGGTGCGATGTCCAGACGCTCCGCCGGCGGATCGAACAGCGTGCCCACGCTCTCGCCGCGGGCGAGGCGCACGAGCGCATCGGGCTCCTCGCCCGAGCAAATCACGCTCTGAATGCCCGCCGTCATCAGGATGCGGCTCGCGCGAATCTTGGTAATCATGCCGCCCGTGCCCACCGATGTGGAAGAATCGCCCGCCGAGGCAATAATCTTGGCATCGATCTTATGCACGACAGGAACAAACTCGGCCGTGGGGTCCTCATGCGGATTGGCAGTATAGAGGCCATCGATGTCCGAGAGCGTCACGCACAGATCGGCAGAAACCAGGCAGCTCACAAGCGCCGCCAGTGTGTCGTTGTCGCCAAACTTAATCTCATCGACGGTAACGGTATCGTTCTCGTTGACGACCGGCACCACGCCAAGCTCCACGAGGCGCAGCAGGGCGTCGCGCGCGTGCAGGTAAGACGTGCGGCGGGCCGTATCGTGGCGCGTGAGCAGCACGAGCGAGGTGAGCAGGTCGCGCGCATGGAACTCCTCGTCGTAGGCCGACGAGATGATGCACTGACCAGCCGAGGCGCAGGCCTGCAGGCTCGGAAGGTCGCCGACTGGCTTGCGGTCGAAGCCCAACACGGGATAGCCACAGGCAATAGCGCCCGAGCTCACCACGACCAGACGCCAGCCGAGCTTGCTCAGCGCTACGGCTTGATCGGCAAGTCCGCCGATAAAGGCGCGGTTGACCTTGCCATCGGCGCCCACCACCGTGGACGAACCGATCTTTACCACCATCGTTTTATAAGAAGTCGTCATACGTCAAACCAATCAACTGTTCAGCGAACGGCCGAGCTGGCGGCCAAGGGAGCGTGACTCGCCCCTACCGCCCAAGGAATTAGTGAGCCCAGGGGAAGGCCGAAGCCGCGGCCATGTTCTTGCGTACGAGCTCGTCGCGCACCTGGGCCAGGCCCTGCTCCATGCCCACCACGTAGGTCTGCGGATACAGGAAGCGCTTGAAAGCCGTGTCCAGATGATCGAGCGCCCAAGCACAGCGCTCGCGCGCGTCCTCGATGCTCTCGCGAGGAGCCACCGCGCTGCCGTCGCGCACGATCGGCACCAGCAGCTCACGATACTCGAGCTCGGACACATCGGTCACCAGCGCCGCATCGTTTACGGCCACGAGGGTATTGCCGCGCGCGGCGCCCTCCCCTGCTAGATGGTCCTCGTCATAGATCATGTCGCAGACCGGGCCGCCAAAGCCGTCGTAATAGCGGCGCACGCGCTGCACGCCGGGGATCGTGCGCTTGTAGGGCTGCTCGGAAAGCTTCACCACCGGCGTCCACGACTCCGCGTCGCTCGCACGACGGGCCGAAAGCTTGTACACGCCGCCCAGCGCAGGCTGATCGTAGCAGGTCGCGAGCTTGGTGCCCACGCCAAAGCTATCGATGGGCGCGCCCTGGTCGAGCAGCGACTGGATTGTGTACTCGTCAAGGTCGTTGGAGACCGAAATCCCCACATAGGGCAGGCCCTCGGCGTCAAAACGGCCGCGGACATACTTGGACAACTTGGCGAGGTCGCCCGAGTCGATGCGAATAGCCGACAGGCGCTCGCCCACCGCCTCCATCTCCTTGGCAACCGTAATGGCGTGCTCGCAGCCCTCGCGTACATCGTAGGTGTCGATGAGCAGCGTACAGTTCTTGGGGCTCGACTTGGCAAAGGCGCGGAAGGCCTCGAGCTCGGAATCGAAGCTCATCACCCAGCTATGCGCGTGTGTGCCAAAGACGGGAATGCCGTAGCGGCGCCCGGCAAGCACGTTGGACGTAGACGAGCAGCCCGCCACGTAGCTCGCGCGCGCAACAGCCAGGCCGCCATCGGGACCCTGGGCGCGACGCAGGCCAAACTCGGCGACGGGGCGACCATCGGCCGCCAGTACCACGCGCGCCGTCTTGGTGGCAACAAGCGTCTGGAAGCCGACGATGTTGAGCAGCGCGGTCTCGAGCAGCTGGCACTCCAGCGACGGGCCGGTGACGCGCACCATGGGCTCGCGCGGAAACACGAGCTCGCCCTCGGGCACGGCGTCAATGTTCACGTGCGCACGGAAGTTGCGCAGGTAGTCGAGAAATGCAGGCTTAAACATCGCGCCGCCGGCCGGGGCCTGGAGCGAAGCTAGATAGTCGATGTCCTCGGGCGTAAAGCGCAGGTTCTCGACAAGCTCGGGCAGCTCGGCGGTGCCGCACATGACGGCATACGCGCTGCCAAAGGGATGGTCACGGTAAAACGCCGTAAAACAACCCTGCTCATTAGCCTTGCCGCTCTCCCACAGGCCCTGGGCCATAGTGAGTTCGTACAGATCGGTGAGCATTGCGATGTCGGTGGGATGCGAGATGTCGGTCAAAGCCATGGGGCGACCTTTCAGATGTGTTGTGCAGAGGTTAAGGGTTGGGCGAGGCGAACGTGCGGGCATGGAGCCCGGCGCGAACAGGTTAGTGCAGGCCCATGCTGCCCGTGATCGTGTAGACCATAAAGACGATAAACGCGATGAGGGCGAGCACGATGATGATTTTTTGAGCCGGAGCCATGCCGGGGATCTCATTCTCGCCCGTAGGCTCCTTGGAGGTGACCATGCGCTGGGCAAAGGTCATCTCGTCACGGCTCGGTTTGGGCTCGGCGGGCTTGGGGTGAGCGGCTTTTTTGGGCTGAGGTTTGAGTGCGGCGGGCGCGGGCTTCGCGGCGGCGGGCTTGGGCGCAGGCGCGGGCTTGGGCGCGGGCGCAGGCTCGGATGCAACCTTCGCAGCGGCCTCCTCGGCCTTCTCGCGCTCGGCGCGCAAAGCGGCCAGCTCCTCACGCTCACGGCGTGCCTCTTCCTGGGCCTCGCGACGAGCCTTCTCGGCGCGGAGCTCTTCCAACTCGGCGCGCTCCTCGGCAGACAGTGGTTGGGACTCAAGCTCGGCCATGGTATTGCCCTTTCTTTTTAAAAAAAGCCGCCGACACAATGTCAGCGGCTTATCAAATCCAAGGGTGGAGACGAAGGGAGTCGAACCCTCGGCCTCTGCCATGCGACGGCAGCGCTCTCCCAACTGAGCTACGTCCCCAGGACAAGTTGATATTTTACCTACGGCTCGCCAACTGTCAACGCCCAATACCCAGTCTTTTTGGGACGGGGCTTTTTTGACTACTTTTCGAGCAGGCACTACTCCCGATGATTTTTCTGGGACGGGGATTAAAAAATCATTGCGTACCTAATGATTTTTTAATCCCCGTCCCAGAAAAATCATCAGCAAAAGCGCTACTTTGCGCTGGTGAGGACACCGGTGGTGTCGAACGCCGGGGTAAAGCTCTCGTCTACCGCTCCGCCTTCTTGCCAGAACATCGTCGTAAAGCCCAAGTCGTCAGCATGATCGAGCACTTGCTCGTACTCCTCGCGCGTCACGGCGCGCGCCAGATCGCCGCCTTGCTCGCGCATGAGCGCATTAGGCGTGTACTGGTTCATGACCGAAATCGGCACGTCGCCCACCGTCTGCCACACCAGGTCCAGCACGCGACACGAATCGTCCGCATGACCCGGCAGCACCAGATGACGCACGATGATGCCGCGCTTCATGAGCCCGTCCTCGTCCACCAGCTCTCCCCCGCGGCGCTTAATCTCGCGCGACATCTGAGCCAGGCCCGACACGGCCACGTGCGGGTAGTCCTGAATATGAGAGAGCGACTGCGCAAGCTCGGCATCGGCATATTTAAAGTCGGTAAGCCACACATCGACCAGATCGCCGAGCGCCGCCACGGCACTCGCCCGCTCATAGCCGCTCGTGTTGTAGACGATTGGAATGACCAGCCCGCGCGCCCGTGCCGCGGCAATCGCAGTCGGCAGCAGGTGCGCGTAGTGTGTCGCCGTCACCAGGTTGATGTTGTTGGCGCCCTGGTCCTGCAGCTCCAGCATAATCTCGACCAAACGCTGGGGCGTAATCTCAAGACCAAAATTGCCCGTCGAGATCTCGTGGTTTTGGCAGTAGACGCATTTGAGCGAGCAGCCGCTAAAGAAGATCGTGCCCGAGCCAGCCTCGCCCGAAATGGGCGGCTCCTCCCACATATGGAGCGCCGCGCGGGCGACCTTAAGCGTGTCGTCGGCGCCGCACACGCCACGCGTGCCCTCGTCGCGTGCCGCGCCGCAACGGCGTGGACACAAATGGCAGGCGGGCGAAAAAAGTTCGGTCAACGACGTCGGCATAAAAACATGCTCCAAAACAACGATTCGGCAGCTCAAACGTTAAGGCCCGGACCGCACAGACGGCTCCAAGCCCAAGGCGCCGTAATCGTCCGACACGATTTTTGTAATGTCAAGACTGGAATCAACAAAGTGCCGCTTTATGATGTAGGTATTCCGCCCCCCGCGGAGCAACTGGGTGAACCGTCGCGTTTATTTAGGGAGCCCACACAGTCGTACTTAGTACAGGTATCCTTCGTTGTTAAGGACGCTGGAACAGTCGATGAGGGCACCCACCTGTTTTAGGTGGGTTCATTTTCGTAACGTGGGGGGTGGTTTTCTTTTGCCGATTTTGCCAAAAATTGCCATCGCAGATCTCGTATGACACCCAACGGCACTCGGCAGAACCCCCGCCAACATCCCAATATCTGGTAAGCGCGTGATAATCGCACGGCGTAAACCCCCGCACCCCCTCGGTCGAGTATCATGGGTCAGCTATGCCCTTTTGCGCGTAGCGCCCTTTGACCTTTTCCTTCGACGCTTGGCGGTTTTTTGATTCATGGCTTCATCCACGAGCTTCATACCGTACTTATGCGTGGCGGCCGCTGCCTTTATCACGACCTTTCTCACGGTACCCCTGGTCAAGCGCCTGGCAATCAAGCTCGACGCCGTCGACTATCCCTCCAAGCGCCGTATCAACACTAAGCCCATCCCACGCATGGGCGGCACCGCGGTCTTTTTGGGCCTCGTCGTCGCCTGTATTGTGCAGATCCTGGGCACCTGGTACCTGGGCTGGCCGCCCGTTTTGGTACCGCACCCGCGCCTTCACATCAGCTACCCCGTGCTGGCACTCTCCTTTACCGTGATCTTTGCGACCGGCGCGATCGATGATGTCTTCCAGCTCAAGCCCAAGCAAAAGCTGGCCGGCCAGGTGCTCGCCGCGCTCATCGCCTGCATCGGCGGCTTAAAAATCGGCGTCATCATCAACCCGTTTGCCCCCGGCGAGATCATGCTTGGCTGGCTCGCCTACCCCATCACCGTGATCTACCTAGTGGCGTTCACCAACATCATCAACCTCATCGACGGCCTCGACGGCCTGGCCACGGGCATTTGCGGCATCGCATCGTTCACCATGTTCACGATGGCCATGCTTTCGGGCCGCATCGACGCCGCCGCGCTCTCCATCGCGCTCTTTGGCTCGTGCGTGGCTTTTCTGCATTACAACTTCAACCCCGCGAGTATCTTCTTGGGCGACTCGGGGTCGCTGCTGCTGGGCTTCGCTTTGGGCTCCATCTCGCTGCTCAACGTGAGCCGCACCGCCGCGCTCACCTCGCTCATCATCCCGCTCATCGTGGCAGGCGTGCCTATAATCGACACGTTCAGCGCCATCGTGCGTCGCAAGCGCGCCCACATTAGCATCGGACAGGCCGACAAGGGCCACATCCACCACCGCCTGATCCAAGAGGGCTACAACCAAAAGCAGGCCGTGCTGCTCATTTACGCCTGGTGCATCATGCTTTCGGCCGGCGCCGCCGCAATCAATCAGGTCGAGGTGCCCACGCGCGTGCTCATCTTTGTCGTGCTCGCCATTGGCTCGACGGCCTTCGCCAAGCACCTGCACCTGTTTGAACCTGTGCTACGCCACCATTACAACAAACGCACGCACGAGGACGAGCTGGTAACCCCCGACGACCCCGCCTTTAAGCAGGAGGAGCAGGCAGCCGAGGAACGTAAGGAAGAGCGCCACTACAAGCTCTAGGGCAAGCTGCTGAGGATGTGCCAAGGCACCGTTGGCCAAGCGCAGCCGCGCCGCCCCCATCGCACAAGCCGCCCCTCTCCCTCCCCTCGCCTACTTACGCCCCGCCCCTCCAATAAACGCGTTATCATCTTGACCCATGAACATACGTTAGGAGCAATCATGCCAAACGAGAACAGCTACGAAGTCGCGCTGCAAAAGAGCAACGCCATTCGCGAGGGCCTGGCAAAGACGCCCGAGAAGTTCACCATGCTCACCGGCGACCGCCCGACCGGCCGCTTACACCTGGGTCACTACTTCGGCACCCTCAAGGGCCGTGTTGAACTGCAGAACATGGGCGCCAAGACCAACGTGCTCATCGCCGACTACCAGGTCATCACCGACCGCGACACCACCGAGCATATCCAGGACAACGTGTACAACATGGTCATGGACTACCTTGCCTGCGGCATCGACCCCGACAAGACCATGATCTACGCGCACTCCGCCGTGCCCGCCGCAAACCAGCTCATGCTGCCGTTCCTGTCGCTGGTGTCCGAGGCCGAGCTGGCGCGCAACCCCACGGTCAAGGCCGAGATGGAGGCCTCGGGCCACGAGCTCACCGGCCTTCTGCTCACCTACCCGGTGCACCAGGCCTGCGACATCCTGTTCTGCAAGGGCAACGTGGTGCCGGTCGGTCGCGACCAGCTGCCGCACATCGAGCTCACCCGCACCATCGCTCGCCGCTTTAACAACCGCTATGGCAAGGTATTTCCCGAGGTCGAAGCGCTGCTGTCCGAGACCCCGCTGCTGCCCGGCCTTGACGGTCGCAAGATGAGCAAGAGCTACGGCAACGCCATCAATATCTCAATGACTGCCGAGGAGACGGCCAAGCGCATCAAGAAGAGCCAGACCGACTCCGAGCGCATGATCACGTTCGATCCCGAGAACCGCCCCGGCGTGTCCGGCCTGCTTTCGACGGCTGCCATCTGCACTGGTCGTTCCGAGGTCGAGATTGCCGAGGAGATTGGCATGGGCGGCTCCGGCCAGCTCAAGAAGTACGTGACCGAGGCCGTCAACGAGTACTTCGCCCCGATCCGCGAGCGTCGCCAGCGCTACGAGAACGACCTGGATTACGTGAAGGACGTGCTGCACGAGGGCAATCGCCGCGCCAACGAGATCGCCGAGCAGACCCTGGCCGAGGTTCAGGACGCCATGGGCATGGTGTACTAGGCAAAGCGCTTTCGCACAACATAGACGGTGAGGCTGACCCCTCACCGAAACAGGAACAGGCCCGCTGGCAACTAACTGCCAGCGGGCCTGTTCCCGAAGTACACCGTTGAATCGCACAGAGGGGAGGGATGCGAATCAAACTCAACAGGGCAGGCTTTTTCATCGCCTATTGCCTGCTCCGTTGCTGAAACCAATATAGTTCACCATGGTTTACTTTCTAGCGTCAATATGCGCCGCCATAGCTTCTCCATAAGTTAGCCCCGGTAAACCTGCAGCGGAAAACCACCGCAAAGGGGACAGGCACCTTTGTGGTGGTTTTGGCCATGGCGGAGCTGTTAGAGTCCGGCAGGCCAGCGACAGGCGCCCAGATCGACGTGCATGGGATCGGTAAACGTCACGCCCTCCCCCATTAAGAGCTCACGCTGAGCATCGGGGCCGCCAAACGCAAAACCCTCGCATATGCGCCCGTCGGCAAACACCACGCGGTGACAGGGAATCTCGCCGGGGCGCGGATTGCTGTGCAACGCATACCCCACGTACCGCGCGCTTCGTGGACGACCGGCAAGCAGCGCCACCTGACCATACGTGGCGACCATCCCCTCAGGGATCTGCTCGACCACCTCGTACACCCGCTCAAAAAAGCCCTCAGACGCCATTGCTCGCTCCCTTCCACCCTGAAAAGCATAAACCACCACAAAGGTGCCTGTCCCCTTTGTGGTGGTTTATGGCAGGTCGGTTAGTTGGCGGGCTGGAAGAAGGCTACTGCTACGGCGCCGGGGCCAACGTGGGTACCGATGGTGGCACCGATGGTGTGAACGGGCAACTCGCCCTCGGTGTGGCCAGCCCAAAGTGCCGCGCTGTCCTCGATATACTTCTTGAGCACCGCATCCGAAAGGCCCGTATAGCCGAGCGCCAGCGGCATGGAAAAGTCGATGCCGCCCGCTTTTTCGACCTTTTGGTTCAGCAGGTTGCGGCCGTTCTTGGAACCGCGAGCCTTGCCCAGTTGCACGATCAGGCCGTCCTCGACAGCCACCACGGGCTTTACGTTAAGCAGCGTGCCCACGGCGCCGGCCGCAGCAGACAGACGACCGCCGCGCACCAGGTACTCCAGCGTCTCGAGCAGGCCGATAACCACCACACGGTCGCGCACGGCCTCGACAGCCGCCGCGATCTGAGATGCACTGCGGCCCTCGTCCACCAAGCGCAGCGCATACTCGACCAGGACGCGCTCACCCAGGGTGACGTTGTTGCTGTCTACCACGTACACGTCGCCGCCCGGCGCCTCGGCAAGTGCGGTACGGGCACTCTGATTGGTGCCTGATAGCTTAGCGCCCACGGTAATAATCACAGCCTCATCGCCGGCTTCACGCGCCTCGGCAATCGCCTGCGAAAACGCGTACGGGTTGACCTGGCCGGTCTTGGGCAGCTCATCGCGCTCCACGAGCATCTCGTAAAAGCGCTGGTGATCGATGTCGATGCCATCCATGTACACATCGGTGCCAAAGGTAACGGACAGCGGCAAAACGGCCAGTGCCGGGTGCTCCGCCGGCGACATATCGCTCGCGGAATCGGTAATAATACAAATGGACATAGCGAATCCTTTCTTGCGCAGGTCCCGCGCAGGGAATTTTGACAGCAATGCCCCGGCACGGCATACGCGCTCAAACGGGACTATGCAGTTGTTAATTGGAAGCAAATGCCTTGGCGGCCTTAGATCTCGCGCAGGGTGTTGAGAATCGTGCGCAGCGACGCATACATCTGCTCGCGCTGCTCCACACCCATAGCCTTACCGGTGGTATCGAGCACCTCGCGAATGATGCGGTCCGCCTCGCTCATGCTCTCGCCGCCCAGAGCGGTCAGGCGCACCGGAGCACGATACTTAACGGCGGCATCGCCCGAATCATCGACCTCGACGTAGCCACCCTCCTCCAGATGCGCGAGCGTACGCGAGACGGCGGCGCGGGTCACGCCTGCCATGCGAGCCAGGTCGGCGCCAGTCAGGCCGTCCTTGCTGCGCTCAAGATAGTACAGGCACATAACGTCGGAGCCCTTGAGACCCAGCCTTGCGCCCTCAGACGTCTTAATGCGCTGGATCTCCTTGTAGAGTCCGCTGATCAGTCCGACAAAGTCCTCGAAACGTGTCTCGTCGCTCTGCTGCATGGGAGACGACCGCCTTTCGCTTGCATAATGCTAACGGGTAAACATCTTAGCCGTACTTAACGGCCGCCAGCCCTGCACGCCCTATTTGTTAACCCATCAACATAAAAACCACCACAAAGAGGACAGGCACCTTTGTGGTGGTTTGGGCCGAGCTACAGTTCCACGCGCGGGTTGTCGCGGGCCACAAGCGTCTTAACGACAACCGTCGCCCCCAGATAGCGCTCGAGCAACTCGGCGAGACGATCAACGGCAGCCTGGCATTCCCCCATCCGCTCGGGCTCCACACACTCAATCGCCAGGAACGCATCGGCCGAATCATCGGACAGAGCCGTTCGAACGCCGTCGCGCCAGTTCCAGCAGCGGCACACGGCGCCCGCATCATCGATGTAGGCGAGCTCGCCGGGCAGCGTCGGATCGTCCGCCTCCTCGCCAAGCGGCAAGAACGCATCGCCACCGTCGGTCACCTTCAAGCGAAGGTCTCCCTCGATCGCATGTAGGTCCTCGCCTCCCACGGGCAGCGCGTAGGTCAGCGACACCGTGTTGTAAATATCCACCGCGGGCGTAATGTGGCCCACCGGCTTGCCTTTGAGCACGCGTTTGAGCAAGTTCTCGATCGAGCAGCGCGCGCCTTTCTTGGTCTTGAACAGACGATAGGCCTCGCGCCATGCCTTGACCGGTGCGTTCTCGCTGATAGTGTCGCTGGTCAGATGACGCTCTGCATCGATATTGGCGCGGTCGAGCAACGCCGCAATCGCATCCACGTCCTCTTGAGGAATCTGAGCCGTGGGCTTCATGCCCTCCACGACCACAACACCGACCGCTGCCTGCGGAAACAGCTCCCAGAATGAATCCTCGGCAATAAAGCTCTTCATACGCTCTCCCTTCATTGTGCGCGCCCGAGTGAGGGCGCCTAAACAAAAAGCGCCCTCACGACGGCCACCTTCAAAGTCCTACGGTGCCGTCACAAGAACGCTTGCGCTGTCCCCATCCGGAGAAGGGGACGATATGTCAGGCGTATTGTAACCCGAGTCATCCACGCGAGCAAAACCACCATAAAGGTGCCTGTCCCCTTTGTGGTGGTTTTGGGTCTGAGGCGACGCTAGTGGCGGAGTCCCAGCAGGCCTCGGCCGCGATGGCGGGCCTCGACGGGCACCTGGGCGTGCGGGCCAGCAGCCTTGACGGACTCGGGCAGGTGCGAGTACTTCTTCTCGAAGTTCTCCTCGAACATCACAGCCAGGTTGTGTGCGGCCTCGTCGTAGCGCGCGGTGCTCTGCCAGTATTGGCGCGGCACCAGGATGTCGTCGGGCACACCGTGGCACGTCGTGGGAATGTCGACGTTAAAGATGTCGTCGTGCACGAACTCGCTGTCCTCGATGGTGCCGTCGAGGGCGCGCGCGACCAGCGAGCGCGTGTAGGCCAGCTCGATGCGATGACCCACGCCGTAGCCGCCGCCAATCCAGCCGGTGTTGACCAGGTACACACGCGTGCGGCCGTCTGCAATGCGCTCGCCGAGCATCTTGGCGTAAACCATGGGGTCGAGTGGCATAAACGGCTCTCCGAACAGCGAGGAGAACGTGGGCGTGGGCTCGGTGACGCCGACCTCGGTGCCGGGGATCTTGGCCGTAAAGCCCGTCACAAAGTGATACATGGCGGCGTCGGCCGTCAGGCGCGAGATGGGCGGCAGCACGCCAAAGGCATCGCAGGTCAAAAACAGCACGACGCTCGGGGTGGTGCCCATGCCCTTGGTCCACGCGTTAGGAATGTGCTCCACGGGATAGGCCACGCGCGTGTTGTGCGTGATCGAAATATCATCGTAATTGGGCTTGCGACCCTCGTCGAGCACCACGTTTTCACAGATGGCGCCAAAGCGGACGGCGTTAAAAATCTCGGGCTCGTGGAACGCGTCCAGGCCCTCGCACTTGGCGTAGCAGCCGCCCTCGACGTTAAAGATGCCCATATCGGACCAGCCGTGCTCGTCATCGCCAATCAGCAGGCGTGTGGGGTTGGCCGAAAGCGTGGTCTTGCCGGTGCCGGACAGGCCAAAGAACACCGCGGTCTCGTGCGTGACGGGATCCATGCTGGCCGAGCAATGCATGGGCAGTACGTCGTCCTCGACGGGCAGCAGGTAATTCATAACGCTGAAGATGGACTTTTTGATCTCGCCGGAATAGCCGGTGCCCGCGACCAGAATCACGCGCTCCTGGAAGTTGATGACCACGGCGGCGCTGGAGTTGAGGCCCTTGATGGCGGGGTCACACTGGTAACCTGGCGCGGCAAGGACGCAGAAGTCCGGCTCGCCGGTGCGCGCGATTTCGCGGGCAAGCGGGCGGGCGAGCATCTGCTTAATAAAGAGCGCCTGGCTGGCACGCTCACAGGCGACAAGCAGGCGACGCGTGTGGTTACGGTCGGCGCCCGCCATGCCGCGCGTGACGAACACGTCGCGCTCGTTGAGATAGTCGACGATGCCAGCCTTGATGGCCTCATAGCTCTCGACGGACAGCGGGCGGTTGACCGCGCCCCAGGCAATCTTGTCGTGAACATCGGGGGTGTCAACGATAAAGCGATCGTTGGGTGAACGGCCGGTGCGCTCCCCCGTTTCAATCACCAGCGCGCCGTTGGATGCCATGCGGCCTTCTTCGCGGCGGATGGCGTGCTCGACGAGCTCCGCGGCGGGTAGATCGACCAGCAGGCGGGGCTGATTCTCGGCGGGATCTTCGACCAGCGTAATACCAAAGTTGGACAAAACTTCTGCAGGGGTAACACCAGGCATGGGGCCTCCTTTAAAAACGCGACACGTGGACGCGGCGCGCACTTTACTCACGTAAAGCCCGTTGTACCCGATATGCAAAAACGTTTTTGCGGCAAGGGCGGCAAGCCCGCCCAACGGTCAAAAATCGCAGGCAAGCGGCCTAGTCATTGGGGACGTTCTTAAACGACTAGTCGTTGGGGACACTCTTGAACAGGCAACATTCAAGGAGTGTCCTAGGATGCCGGCACTTAGGGACGTTCCCAAAGTGCCGGCACATAAGGAACGTCCCTAAATGCCGACTACTGAATGGCGCCGCCGAAATTATTGAACAACCTGTTCAAAAACATGAAAGGATACCACCGCGACTATACTAGAGCGCAGCAATAGAAAGGACCCCGCTTTGAGCATCACGCCCCTCGATAGCATTCGCCGCGCCATCGCCCGCCGCAACGGCATCTCCAACCCCGCTGCATCGAAAGACGGCACCGCAAGGGCCCAGGGCGGACGCATCGAGAACGGCCTGTTCCCCGCCTCCCACACGGCCGAAGAGCTCGCGCGCATCCAGGAGCTGAGCCAGCGCAACGCCGGCGGCCCCGACAGCAGCCAGGCCACGCGCCGTCGCCAGCGCGAACGCGATCGGGAGCCCAGCCCCGTCCGCCGCATGGTCAACGCTTGGTGGAACCGTCTGCTCGGCGCCGTCTACGGCGGCGGCTTCTCCATGCAGGAAGCGGAATACGAGGAGCACGCCACCAGCCGCGACTATCTTTGGAACACCCTCGGCACCGCCGTGTGGGGCATGGCGTTTCCTCTGCTCACCATCGTGTCGACACAGCTCGCGGGTGCCGAGGAGGCCGGTAAGTTCTCCATCGCCTTCGTCACCGGCACGCTCATCATGATCGCATGCAACTACGGCGTGCGCAATTTCCAGGTATCAGACATCGACGAAAAGACGTCCTTCGCCTCCTACCAGCTCAATCGTTGGATCTGCGGAGCGCTCGCCCTAGGCTGCGGCCTCATGTACAGCAGCGCCCGCGGCTATGACGCGCAGATGGCGACGATCGGCCTGGGCGTCTACCTGTATAAGGTCATCGACGGCGTCGCCGACGTGTACGAAGGCCGCCTGCAGCAGGCCGACAAGCTCTACTTGGCTGGAATGAGCCAAACGCTACGCTCCGTCGGCGTCATCGCGGTCTTCAGCGTGGCGCTGTTCCTCACGCGCAGCATGCCCATCGCGGCCATGGCCATGGGCATCGCCGCGATTGCCTCGCTCGTGCTGGTCACCGCGCCGCTCGCCCTGCTCGAGACCGAAAAATCGCGCCGCGTGAGCGTGCGCGAGGTCGGCCATCTGTTTGTCCAGTGCGCCCCACTCTTTGGTGCACTGTTCCTGTTCAACCTTATCGAGAGCATGCCCAAGTTTGTGATGGAGGGCATACTGGCCTACAAATACCAGCTGTACTTTAATGCCCTGTTCTTTCCGGCGCAGGCTATTTTGCTGAGCATTGGATTTATCTATAAACCGCAGCTCCTGCGCTTGTCGAGCATTTGGGCTAATCCTCGCAAGCGTCGTCGCTTTGACCTGATTATTGTTGCCGTTATGGCGCTGATCGTGGTCATCACCGGCGTGTGCGCCGCATTTATGGCAGGTCCCGGTATTCCCCTCATGAGCTTTATGTACGGCCTCAGCTTTGAGCGCTACCGTACGCTGGCGTTGCTGATGGTCGTCGCCGGCGGCGTCACCGCGGCCATCGACTTTATCTACGCCATCATCACGGTGCTGCGCCACGCTGGAGACGTCACCAAGATCTACCTGATCTGCTTCGCCGTAAGCGTGGTGCTGCCGGTGATCCTGATTAAGCTGCTGGGCCTGATGGGCGCTGTGGTGAGCTACCTAGTCATCATGGCCCTACTGCTGGTACTGTTGATTATCGAGTACCGCCGCATCCGCCAACGCATAGAGAGGGACCGGAATCCGTACGGCGCCTAATTGCGGCGATGGGAGCAGCTAATTTGCGGTGGAATTACCCCGGCTGGGGTCTCGTTGCGGACACGCAAAACTAAGTGAGTAGACTTTTACCGAATCCCGCATCACACCGACAAAGCACAAGTCCGTGACCTGCGGTTTTATTGAGGCAAATATGTTGGGTGCTCGGCATTTCCAAAAAAGTCTACTCACTTAGCCAGCGGGCAGCCAAATGATTATTTAATCCCCGTCCCAGAGAAATCAATTAGCGGGCAGAAGGGCAAAAGTAGTCAAAAAAGCCCCGTCCCAAATTAGCTACCACTTGCAACGATTATTCGCCCGGGTTGATGTTCGCGTAGAACTCCGCCCCATCATCGAGCCGCAGGATGCCCACACGACCGAACTCGGAGCCGGTGGCGGCGGCGCAGTCGATATCGATGCGATCGGGCACACCGGCAGTGTCCTCGCCGCCCAAGCGCACGATCTGCCCGCGTCCCGATTCCTCATCGAGCCCCGCCAGACCACCGACCTCGCAATAGCGCCCAAGCGATACCGTGGGCGTGTGACCGCTCACCACGACCGGGCCCTTACCCTCGGTAGAAAGCAGCCCGGTCGGCACATCCCAATAGCCGTGACGAATCCACAGCAGGTCATCGGACGACTGCACCGCGAGCATCTGCTGCAGCAGCTCGCGATCGGCACCCACCGCTCCGACGCCATCGGCACAATCGACACCATGCTCAAGCAAAAACGCGCGCGCCGCCTTCATCTCGATTCCAGCATGTACCAGCAGATACGGGCGCTCCTCGGTCTCGACCACCGCGTAGAGCGGCAGCGCGGCCATCCATCGCACGAGCTCCTCGTATGCCTCAAATTCCATGTCGTTGAGCTGCTCGCGCGTCGTCCAGCCACCGTTGATATCCCAGGTCTCGGCATCGAGCGGATCCTGACCAATGATGGCATCGAGCATGATCTGCTCGTGATTACCCTTGAGCACGTGGGCGTTGGGCAGCGAGCGCACGAGCTTAATAACGCCGACCGGATCGGGCCCGCGATCGATCATGTCGCCCAGCACGTACAGCGTGTCGTCGGACGTCAACGAGATCTTAGACAGGGCCTCGTCAAGCGCACGCACGTGCCCGTGAGCATCAGATGTCACATAGATCGCCATGGTACGCCTCTCCTTGTATTGCGGCCGAAGCCCGGTGCCGCAACTAAAACTTCAAGTTGAACTTAAACGTTACCCATTGTACTCCGTTGCAATAAAGCTGGAAAGGGTTTCCGAGCAGAGGCAAAGACGGCAGCCGTCTATGACGATATCGCGCACGCCCGCAATCCAACCCCATAAACCCACCATCTTTGGGTACAAATAACCGCAGGCAACTGACCGTGCCACGCCAACCACCCAGGAGCGGACACCATCCATGAACCAGATCCTTCTCTTTATCGGCCTCGTCATCATTTTGTGCCTGACCATCAAACCCGTCGGCAAAAAACTCCCCTTCCCCACCCTGCTCATCTTTATCGCGCTGGGCATGCTGTTGGGCGTCAACGGCCCGACGCATATCGACTTTAGCGACTACGCACTCACCGAAACCGTCTGCAGCACGGCGCTACTGTTCATCATGTTCTACGGCGGCTTTAACACCAATATCGACCGCGCCAAGCCCGTCGCTGCGCCGGCGGTGCTGCTGAGCACGCTCGGCGTCGTCATCACTGCCGGCATCACCGGCGTGTTCGCCCACTTCGCGCTGGGGTTCGACTGGATCGGCGGCCTGCTGCTGGGATCGGTCGTGGCATCCACCGACGCGGCCAGCGTCTTTAGCGTTCTGCGCGAGCACAGCCTTTCGCTGAGGGGCGGCACCGACTCGCTGCTCGAGGTCGAATCGGGCTCCAACGACCCCGTCGCCTACATGCTCACCGCCGTGCTCGCTACACTCGCGGCCGGCGGCGACATCAACATTCCCGCACTGCTGGCCAAGCAGATCATTCTAGGCGCGGGCCTGGGCCTTGCCATCGGCTGGGCGGCGGGCCGCCTGATTGAACGCGCACATGCAACGGCCGAGGGCGCGCAGACCATCTTTTTGTTCGCCGTGGCGATCGTCGCCTACGCGCTACCAAGCTATCTGGACGGCAACGGCTTTTTGGCTGTATACCTGGCAGGCATTGTACTGGGTGCCAGCGACATCACCGGCAAAGTCGAGATGGCGCACTTCTTTGACACCCTCACCGTGATGGCCGAGATGACGATCTTCTTCTTGCTCGGCCTGCTCGTAACGCCCGCACGCCTGCCGCAGATGCTGCTGCCGGGCCTGGCACTCATGGCGTTCATGCTCTTCGTGAGCCGCCCCATCGCCGTCGGCGTGCTCCTAGCGCCCTTTAAGACGAATCCCCGCCAGGTCGCGCTCGTAAGCTGGGCGGGCCTGCGCGGAGCGGCTTCGGTCGTCTTTAGTCTCTTTGCCGTAGTGGCCGGCGTTCCCGGCGGACACGACCTATTTGACCTGGTATTTGTGATTGCCGTGTCGAGCATTGTGGTGCAGGGCTCGCTGCTGCCGGCGGTGGCGAAGAAGCTCGATATGATCGATGCGACCGGCGACGTGCGCCGCACCTTTAACGACTACCGCGACGAGGACGGCATGTCGTTTGTAAAGCTCAAGGTGGGCGCTGGACATCCGTTTGCCGGACGCTCGCTCGCCGACATTGGCAGCGCAACGGACATGCTGGTGGTCTTGGTGCTGCGTGACGGCGCCCATCCGGTGCTGCCCAACGGCGATACCGTGATCCAGGAAGGCGATCTGCTGGTGATGGCCGCCCCAACGTTCGAAGAGCGTGCCGAGGTAACGCTGCGCGAGGTCACCGTGACGCCCCACGGTCGCCTGGCCGGCCAGCGCCTGCGCGATGTGCCGCAAGGCAAGCATCCGTTTATTGTGGTGATGCTCAAGCGCGAAGGCCAAACGATCATCCCCGACGGCAACACCCTCATATACGCCGGCGACGAAGCCGTCATCGCCACACTGGCGTCATAGCCATCCCCACCCATAAGTTGCGGTGAAATAGGGATTGAATAGGCTTCTGAACAGCCATTTCAGTCCCTATTCCACCGCAACTTATTAAGGGGATGGGTTGAAAAACATTTGAATTGACACCGAAATGAAAAAAGCCGGAGAAAACGTCCCCGGCACTTGGAAGCCTTCTCTTTTGAGATGACCGACTTCTTTATATCACGAACGCTAGTTAGATGCCATTCATTGAGGGCTTTATCAGGCGCGCCATCCCATCCACATGGCGCCATTTGAAAGCCGTCCGATCTCATGCTATAAAAAAGTCGGTACCCTCGAATAGAGGGACCTCCAAGAGCCGGGGGATGTCCCCGGCATTTTTTATGCGAGTCAAGACTAAACAGTTCTCTGGAAACCGCCGGCGCCATTGCGTCAGCAATTTACGAGCCGCTCTACCCAACCTCTCGGCGGCTAAGGACTTTTCGCAGGTAGTTTGACGAACATATGTTTGCTTATTATAATTATACTTGAAAGCACCCCTTATCTCATGGTATAAAAAATATGGTTCCCTCCAAAAGAGGGGCCTCCAAGAGCCGGGGTCTTACCCCCGGCATTTTTTTGCAAAAATGGAGGCCCATCATGAGCGAACTCTCCGTCTTTGTTGACGAATCTGGCGACCTCGGAGGCGTCTCCAACTACTACCTCGTCACCCTCGTTTTTCACGATCAAAACGATGAAATCGTTGAACGCATTGACCGCTACGAGCGCGCCCTGTCTCAGTCCTCGCTTCCCAATACGCCTTTTCATGCAGGACCCTTACTGAATGGAAACGGCGACTACAAAGATCTTCCCAAGGAGCAGCGAAGGCACATGTTGAGCGCATTTCGCGCGTTCATTCAGCATCTCCCCATACGCTACCTCTGCCTGCAATACCGAATGAGCGAATTCGCCGGCAATCAAAACGGTCTCGCGGAGAGAATGAGGCGAGACCTCACGGTTGAACTTTTCGACCATCTGGAATTCTTCCAGCGATACGACACCGTTAAGATTTACTACGACAACGGTCAACCGATCGTAACGGAGGTCATCCATTCTGCACTCGAGTACGTTCTAGCAAGGGACGTCATCGTATACCGAGAAGCCACGCCGCGAGCCTACCGGCTATTCCAAGTTGCCGACTACATCTGCACGATCGAGCTAACGGCTATCAAGTTTGACAGCAAGGAAGAAACCAAGACTGATCGGCTATTTTTTGGAACCCGAAGGACGTTCAAAAAGGGATTTCTCTTATATCTCAGGAACAAAAGAATGAACTGACCCGGGGTCACCAGTCGTCAGACGCTCCGTAGTCATCGTCGACGGCAAAGTCGCGGAGGTCGAGGCCTTCGCGTTCGGCTTGGGCTAGGAGCTCTTGGGGCGACTCTTCCTCGATATCCACTACGTCGAGCATGGCAGCAGGAAAGCCCACGCCCGCCGCGCTCCCAGCGCGATCGAGCAGGCTCTCGCGTAGCTGGTCTACATCAACGTCGATCTTCATGGTGAAACCTCCTACCAGACCAGGACTCTACTCAGCAGTGCCAAGCTCATCCACGGCAGCAACAAAAGTCGCAACCTGCTTGTCGTCCATCTGCGCGGCCAGGCGCCCCACGGGCTCATCGTAGGCAAACTGCACCTTATCGATAAAGCAATCCCAAGCGCGATCATCCACGCACACGGCGGCCTCGCAATACTGGCTGAGCTTTTTGAGTCCATACCAAAACGCATTCACATGGCGCGCGGGATCCTCATCCAGCACACCATTGTAGCGACGCCCATTGAACTCACGCATGCGTGCCACGGCAACCTCGAGCGAATCGCCGCCCTCGGCAGAAGCCTCATCCACAAGCTCGGGAATCGGAACCTCACGGCGAACAGTATGCCTGGTTGCACCATCGTACTCGCCCACCAGCACGTCCTCATCAAGCCGAGAATCATAGTCTAAATAGCTCGAGCCCCGGCAAATCCCATGCGGTGAGCCAGAGCCAAACGCACAGAACAACCCACCGTCGGCAACAACACGACGGTAGGTCTCAAACGACTTCTTAACCTGAGTGAGCAACTCAGAAAGCTCCTCGGCATCGCACGTCGTCTCGCACGCAACGCAAGCAGGCTCGGGCAACGATACCGGCTCAACCGTGCTCCCCGCAACGCGGGCGGCGCGCTCGGCCCGATACGCCTGCGCCGCCAAACGCGCTCGCTGCGCAGCGCCGCGCACGTTAGTAAGCTCACGCTCCAGCGCCACATCACCAGCAACATCGCCAGCCAAATCACCCGTAAAACCATCAGCGTGCTGCGGCCCAGTCGCACTCAGCTCGGACTCAAACGTCGCTGTGATCATACCCGCAAGGTCCGTCGCATCGGCGGCACAACGAAGTTGCTCCAGCTGCGTGCACAGCAGGTCGGCATCCAGGGGCACGGCATCCGCAACGCGCACGTCACTCAGGCGCGCCACGCCCTGCAACACCCAAGCCCCCACAGCATCGTACGCCGCACGCACCCTGTCCGCCGTATTGGCGCGCAGCTTGACCTCGATAAACGCAAGCGTCTGCTCCAAACGGGCCAGCAGCTCGGCCTTGTCCTCCATACGCAAAAAGGCAGCATAGCGACACCCCATCCGCAGCGGACCAACAATGCCCGCCTGCTTGCGAGCGTGTGCAAGCGCAGCGCCCTCAACACGACGGACATACCCGTCAACAGCCCGCACAGCAGACTCGCGCGCAGCGTGCTCGGCAGCCTCGACGCCCCTAAGCACGCCCAGCAGCTCGCGGGAGCGCGCCTTGCGCACCAGCTCCCCGCGATCGTACTGCTCAAGCGCCGTCTGACGCTTGGCTACCGATTCAAAGCCAAACAGCTCATCGAGCAACTCGCCAACGCAACGCTCGTCCGCCATGGCAAGGCCTCCTTACCCGAACACGCCAACACGCCCGCGGGCCCACGCGTACGCAAGCCCACTCGCCGCACCCCTACAGATCTAGCGCCTTCTTCGCGGCGTCGACCGGGTCGCCATCCATGTAGAAAACCGGGCTCAAACCCGAGATAATCTCGGACGAAACACTCTGCAAGCCCGCGATGGCACTCAGCGGCAAAATCACGCGCTTGGCACCGGCGTTTTTGGCCACGCGCATAATGTCCTCGAGCCCGCGGATCTCGTCCATAGAGCCCGACATGCGCAAGATTCCCGGAATCGCCAGCGCGGGCATCACCGGGCGGTTGCACGCCGCGGAACACAGGCCCACAAACTCGGCGAGCGAAACTTCTTCGGACAGGCCCTTGCTCTGCAGGTCGTTGTAGAACAGCAGGTAATCCTTGGAGCCAATGTGCATGCCCGGCGCCACGCGGTTCGCCAGGTTCACAAAGTTGTCGAACGCGGCCTCCAGCGTATCGCGCACCGGCTTGTTAAAGGCCACGCCCTCGTGCTTAAACTTGCACTCGCCGGCGACGGCCTTGTTCTCCAGCTTGTACACGGCAACCTCGCCGCCCTGCGACCTACCCACGCCAAACACGTGGCCGGACAGCAGCGGCCCGTCGGGAATCAGCGTGTCCTCGCTCTGCTCGGGCACGCGCACCACGTGCACGTCCTGCGGGTTGTCGGCATCCATATAGCCCAGGTTGACGTCGATAAACTCGACGCCCGCCATAATCTTGAGCTGCTCCTTTACGCGGCGACGGCCCTCGATGGCATAGTCCAGCAGCCAGCGCACGTCGTCCTTGTCCATGGCCTCGTCGGGGAACAGCAGCTTGGCCAGACCGCTAAAGGTCTTGCGCACGGCGATCTCGTCGCGCTTGTTAAAGTCGCTGTTAAAGCGGAAATACCGGTCGATATGGTGCGTAAAGTCCTTGCGGCGCATCTCCTTGCAAAACTCCGACAGGCAGTCGGTGATCAGGCCGTAATGCCCGGTCAGCAGGCTCGAGCGCATCTTGGGAATCTCCCAGCCCGGCAGGTAATAGTGGATACGGTCGAAGAAGGCCGAATCGTTGTTAAACTCCGGCGGGAACGGATCAAACAGGTGCGTGGTCTTAAGGACGTTTTGCACGGTGTCGTTGATGTTGCCCTCAAAGACCATGGAGGCATCGGCGTTAATCTGATCGCGGCCGCGCGCATAGCTGCCGCTCGCCATGTAGTCCTTCATGATCTGCACGGCATTGGTGTCCTTAAAGCGCATGCCGGCGACCTCGTCAAACGTCACGCAGTCCCAGTGGCCCACCAAGCCCACGCGGTCGGCGCGCATGGAGTTCATGCGGCCGAACAGGTTGGCCGTGGTGGTCTGGCCACCCGAAAGCAAGATGGCGTAGGGCGAGACCTCTTTGTAGATATGGCTCTTGCCGGTGCCGCGGGGACCCAGCTCGCACAGGTTGTAGTTGCGCTCGATCAGCGGCACCATACGCTCGATAAAGTGCAGGCGCTCTTTCTCGGAAAGCTCGCTGGGCTCATAGCCAGCCGAGCGCAGCAGCATGTTGAGCCACTCGTCGCGCGTAAAGTACTGGCGCTCGTCGACCATGGCATCCAGGTCCAGATTGGGCATCTGGATGGGCGTGAGCGACGCCACACTAAACGGAGAGTCCTCGGGACCGCGCTTTTTGCGCTTGGCCTTGGAGCGGCGCGGCGCATCGTCGCCAAAGACCTCCATGCCAAACTCGTCCTCCTCATCCAAGGGGTGACGATACTCGATGCTCATAATGCACCAAATGCCACCCTGCAGAATCTTGGAATAGTCGCGCACGTACTCGGCCGGCATTGCAAACGGCTCAATAGTCAGATTGGCAAACGACGCCACATAGATGTCTTTGTACTCGTCGAGCTTGGCCGTCACCTTGTCGATGATGGTAAAGCGACCCAGCTCGCGGATCTTGGACTTAATGCGCTCGGACTCGTCGGGACGCACGTAGTTATCGGTGAGGATCCTGCGGATGCGATCCAGGCCCTCTGCCACGGCTTCCTCGTCATCGGTCGAGCAGTACATGCCCAGCAGATACTCCAACACAAAGGTGGGCACGTTGGCGCCGCGCTTCATAAAGGCCGTCAGGTCCTTGCGCACGATCTTGCCGCCAAAGTGCTCGAGCAGCTTACCGTCCAGCCCGTCCATGTCGTAGCCGTCGTCCTCGGGAGCCTCGTCCGCGGCCTGGTCATAGCCATCGGTCGAGGATTCGTCCTTGGTGGTCGCCGCAGACTCAACGGGCACAGCACCAAACGGCTCCGGGGCAGGCACGGCTTCCTCCACGGGCACGGCCTCCTCCACAGGCACATCCGCATCAATCGAGGGGACTTCCCACAGATTGTCGTCATTGCTATCAAACATAGGGCACACTCCTAAAAACCAAAGTCAGCAACAGGGGCAAACGAAACAGCGATGGTATACGTCTCGCGCCAAACGATCTTGCCCGTCTCGCGCTCGCGGCAGACCAGATAGTACGGACCCTTGGCCGAGAATCCATCCGCCGCATGCAACGCAAACTTGGCATGCACCACGCGCTCCTGCGAGTTAACAGAAGTCTTGTTGGCATGCGCCTTGACCGTATCGCTCACCTCGTTGCCGCTTGCATCGGTAAACACCAGCTCGTATTCGCACGGCAAGACCTTGCCTTGGGCTGGTTCTTCCTGGATCAAGTTGAGCGAGAAGAGCGAGTTGGTCACCCGGCGCCCCTCACTTAGCACGCGCAACGTCGCCGCGCGCGTATCGACAAAGTCCTTGGAACCCGAGCGCGCACGCCAAAATCCAATAACGGGCACGCAAAGCTCCTGCAGGCTCATGCCGCCGTGGACGTAGTTGTTAGTACCACCGGGACGCTTGAAGTGCACGTTCTCGCGCGGGGCAAACCCCTCAAAGCCGGCACCCAAACGTCCCATGTCAACATTAACAAACACCCCGCGTGCCTCGTCCGAAAGCTTGGCCACGGCCTCGTTGGGCACCACCAGATGACGCTTGCCGTGCATGACGGGAGCGTCAAGGAAGGGAAGATCTGGCTTGCCGAGCATCTGACACTCGCTGAGCTCCCGGCGCGTGTAGATAAAGCCGTGATCCGCCGTTATAACAACACGCGCGCCCGGAGCGTCGGTGCACACGCGGCGCGCCAACGCGGCAAGCTCCTCTACGGTGTCCGTACAGGCATCGAAGACGTCATCCTGCGTAGCGGCCTTCTCGCCCGTGGCATCAATCTTGTTGTGATAGAGGTAGACAAGTCTTGAGCCCTTGAGCATCGCCTTGCGCTCGGTTCCCGCCATGTTGAGGTATGCACTCGAGCGCAAAGCGCGGGCTGTAGGCTCAACGCGGGCAAGCACGGCCTCGCGCTGCGGAGTCGTCGCAGTGGGTATGTCGTCAGCCAACACAAACGCGCCATCCTCTGCAAGCTCAAGCACCTGGTGCGGCAGCAGCGCAGGCATGCCCACCTCGGTAATGGAGGGAAAGACCGCCTGCATGCTAGAGACCTTGACGTTGCCGCCGCGTTCGCGCTCGAGCAGCGCCGCAACGTCGCGGGCCACCTCATAGCGCAGCGCATCGCTCACGATAACGACCGTTGTTTTGGCAGAACCCACAAAGGCGGGTAGCACATGCCAGTAAAACTCATCCTGCCGTGCGGGACCATCGATGTAGCCGCAATCGGCCCACTCCCCTTGCGCAGCAGCCGCCCAGCAGGCATTGGCATCCGCCAAGAACCAGTTGCTGTAGAGATTCTCCGCCCAGTCCGCCACGGCGCGGGCAGGTTCCTCGAGCGCATCGCACTCGACGGAGCGTGCCCGCAGATACGCGGTGCACATATGGCGATAGGCAGCGTCCATGGCATACCATTCGGACGTATAGGCATCCCACACCTGCTGGGACTGCGCCAGATGGAACCCACCCGCGTGCGTCTGCCTAAACGCGCACATATCGGCCACAGCGACAAGCAGGTCAAAGTAGCTCTCGACACGACGGTACCAGCTTAGGTCGCAACGGCGCGCAGCAAAGGCACGCGCATCCTCAACACGGTCTGCACCTTGCGCAAACGAGCAGAACAGCTGCGAGAGCACAACCTCGTTGACGCACGGGAACACATCAAGCGAAGCCAGCGCATCGATCGGCAGGGTCTCGAACCGTGCAAAGAGCCCGCGGGCATCCTCAACTAAACGACAAATCTCAAATAGGTCCTCGCTCGATGCCCGGGCATCGGCGGCCTGGTCCCACGTACGCACCGCCTCAAGGCAATAGGGGCCGTAGGCGGGAGCCATATAGTTTTCGAGCCCCTTGAGCGCTCCCTCGGGAAGTGCGGTGGATGCCGCCGTAAGAAGCACATGGGATGCAAGCATAAGCAGTGAATCACGCTCGTGCAGCGGTCCATCAAACCCATAACAGCGCAGCATAAAGGCAGCGAGAACATCGCGCACACAGTACTTATCCACCAGCGCGGCCAGCGCCTCGGGACCCTCGTGCAGCAGCGTGGCCATGCAGCCGCGCAATACAAACGCGGGCCGCACGTCGCCCGGTTCCTTGCCGCCAAAGATCACCGTAAGGATTCCGAGCTCGATATCGGATGCACCCGCGGCATGTGGAACGCATGCGACAAACTTAGCGCAGCGGGTCTTGGCATCAAAGAACGTCTTGTGCTCGCGCAGGCTCTCGCGCACGGCGTCGATATTCTCGATGCCCAGCTGATCGGCCAAAAGCGAAAGATAGTCAGCCTGGAACTGATCGGCATACAGCTCAACATCGGCAAGCCAATCACCCTCAAGCCTGCCGCGCGGGCAACGGCGATACAGCAAGATATCGCTCGCAAGGTCATCGCGGTTGATGAGCTTCTTGACGGCAAACATACGGCCCTCGCAGGCCTCAACAAAGCGCACCGGGCGCTCAAAGTCACCGTGAGCAGGCATAACGCCGTCATCAGTCCCCGCACCGTCGAAACCCTCGGCAGCCAATCGCTCAAACTCAGGAGCAAACTCGCCGTCCGCATCGTGCCAAACCACAACACGGCGCGACGCGCATGAGGACAACGGCTGCAAAAATCGCAGCTTGAGCTGTTCTTCTACATCGATCTTGGGCATGAATATCCTTACCGTATCTGCAGTTACTTAATCTTCGCCAGCACATCCTGAAACTTGGCGTAGTTGACCTTGACGCCGTCATCCAGGTCGATCTTAATCATCTGGTCTGCCAAGTGGTGCAGTTTCTCCTCGTAGGCAATGGTCTCTTTGAGCTGGTCGTTGAGCTTTTTGATGCGCTTATCCAAGCGCACGCGCTCGCCGCGCTCGGCACTGACAAGGGCATCGTTGGCATACCCGATCTGGGCACGGTAGCGCTCCTGCTGCTCATGCACATAGTCGGTGCGGATACGAGCCAACAGGTCAGGCTGGTAGCGATGCATGTAAACAAGGCACTTGAAGCCGTTCTTCTTGCCGCTGTCGAACAACCAGTAGATGGGGCGCTTCTTATAGGTCTGGCAGTGGTCCTTAAAGAAGTCCTTCAAAAAGTAGGTGCGGATTACCTCGCGCGGGGTACCCTTGCCGCCGAGTGCCTCGGCAATAAAGGCCAGGTTCTGCTCAAGCGTCTCCTCGCCATACACGGTGCGCACAAAGTCGATAAAGTAGCGCACGATGTCGTCATCAAAGTACTCGTCATCGGTAATGGGCAGCACGTTATCGCTATCGGGCATAAAGGTCACATGGTCAGAGTTGGGCATCTTGGCCAGATAGTCATCGACTGTGGCGCCCTGATCGGCCAGGACCAGCCCGTCCACATCCAGCGAATAGCGGCCAAACATGCAGCCCACGGCATAGCTAATGAGCGAGGTGATCTCGTCGCGCTTGGTACGCACGTATTTGTTACCCTTATAGCTCTCGGGAATCTCGTCGGCGGTGTCGAAGATGCACGCCACCGAGACGTACTTATCCTCGACCTCGATGGGCACCTCACCCTCCATGTTGTAGATCTTGACAAAGATTCGGTTGAGCTCTTCCTCGTTAGTGCGAAGCTGCTCGAAGCGAGCATTGACCTCGGCCTTGCGGGCCTCGTATTTTTCTTGAAGTAAAGTGGCCATGAGGCCGTCCTTTCATTGTTGATGAGTTGTCAAGAGGCTTAAACTAGGGGACCGAAATCTCCAAAAATACCCCGACCTTACCGATCGACTTCTGGAAAAGCTATTCACCGCATCGGGCATTTGCAAAAACGCACTAGTGACTCATGAAGTCGCAAACCAAACCCTGCGAACTGCATCAAGCGTAAAGGGAAGACAACTTGATATCATTTCTCAGCTCACTAGTTAAAGCCAACTAAATACCCGGACACGAGCTGAAACCCATTAACGAATATCAGGCCCAGCCTTTATCAGCTTCATCCATTTACATAGAGTCGAATTCTTGATTAGAATTCTTGCAGTGAGTCTTTTGATGTCACCTGCCGGGTCATCCTTTCGTTTTCCCGCAACATCCTCGATAGCGAACCATATATCGCCCTTTGACTTAAATGCACAGAATCTGCCGTGAGCAAATCCATTTCGTAAGTGATAAAACAAACTGATCGTTTGATTGCTTTTGGCATCATAAAAGACAGCAGACTCGAAGGGCTTTGACTCGATGCCAGCGCAATCAAACAAATCAGCATTACGCAAAGCCTGTTCCATATCACCAACAGCCGCGGCAGACCAATATAAAGACTTATTTGAGCTTGCTGCCTTTAGCTTTTTATTCAAATATTGAGGCTTTCTCCAAGGAGCATCCCATCCGTATTCAGAGACCGAAACGCTTCTGTTGGACAATCCCGGAGCGGGAGTTTCGACAACAAAGAACCTTAAAAGCGGCGAAAGTATAGGGCCCAAAGACTTGCACGTCATTCCGTTTTTGACCCATGCAGGATTCGACTCAACAAAGACAACTTCATTTGCTGAAATATATTCAAACATGAACCCTACCTAAACCAAAGGGTTACGTTTGAAATCCCAAGAGGTTTCAAACGAGTCCCAATCATTTTTTGAAATGGACACATTGCTATCGACCAGACTATTAATTGCCGGTTTATACTCAGCGGAAATAAGCATGGGAAGTGCTTTGATGTCTCTCGCCTGCATGTTAAGAGTAGGGTTAAGCATGCTGAGGACATCGGCGGCAATAGAGCAATTAAGGAAACCTAGGGTCCAGTTCTCGCTTGAGCCCAGGCCACAAATGCATGGGCCGGCCATGTCAAATCCGCCCGTCGGCGGCAACAGCCTGAAACTCGGCTTGCCTGATGTCAGCATTGTGTAACAAACGCCTTCACTGAACCAATATTTTGACGCCAGCAAATTGGAGGTCGGATTACTCTGGTAAAACTCAATTGCGTCCTTTTTGATCGAAACCAACCAATGAAGATTGCCAAACCATCGACGAAAGTCGCCGCCCTTTGAGTAAGTAGCCCATGAGCCTTTTCGCCCAACCGAACGCGCGCCGACCTCCCAAAACAAGCGCAAATATAAATTGTTGTCGCCTGTTTTATTTTGAGACCCTGTATAGTCCGAGTAATCGCCAATGGAGTGGCCCAAAGAGAAAGCAGAGAGTAACCCGTCACTGGCCCAGTAGGCTATGGGGGTGCCGGGGATCTGCTTGAAGGTCTCGGCGTTGCGGCGGTAGAACCAGCCGCAGTCGGGGTTTTGGATTGCCTCGAGGGCCTTGGGAGCCTGGACAGCGGCACCAACGAAGTCAGAAAGGCGCACGTAGCCTCCCTTGTAGCCCTTGATGAGTGAGTTGTGAAACGTGTAGGTGCAGATGGGCACAGTCGCGCCAGCGAAGCCCGAGTACTCAAGTTGAATGAGGGAGGTAAGCGTTCTGTTGTCGATAATCTCGTTGCGGAGCTTCTCATAGCTTCCGATGAACATCCAGACGAAAGGCGACATGACTCCGCACTCGCCGTGGTCCTTGGCGAGACTGAACATGCGAACGACAAAGCTGGAGAAGAGGTCGCTCTTCACGTCGGGGTAGTTCTTCTTGACCCACTTGCTCATGAAGGGGTTAAAGCTACTGCTGCCCATATACGGAGGATTCGCAACGGTGCAGGTAAAACGACGGGACAGCTTCTCGCAGATGGCGGCAGCGCTTTCGAGCTTAGTTTTGGCCGTAGCGGCAAAAAGGTCATCGGAACAACTCGCGGCGGCAGCCTTGAGCTCGTCGATCTCGTCCTCTGAGGGATTGAGCAGCGAACCGATCTCGCCCAAATGACTCAGCTCCTCGGCGAGCTTCTTGTTACCCGGCAGCTCGTCCTCCCCTAGCGGGATGCTCGAGAGCACGGTAACGTCGGCACGAACGCCACGCCTAAAAAAGCGACGGTCGTGCTCGCGGGCGCACATGGCAAGCGCCAGCTCCGCGATCTGTGCCGCGCGGGAATCGATTTCCATACCTGCAAGGTTTTTAGTAAGAATGAGCTCGGGAATCTCGCGCTCACGATAGCCGCGCTCCTCATACATATGGAAGAGCAGCTCAAACGCATAGACCAAGATATGGCCCGAGCCGCATGCGGGGTCGCAGAGGGTTATCTCCTCGGGACTCGAAATGCGAATGAAGTCCTCGTGCTCAGCATCGGGCTCGATGTAATACTCCATGCGCTCGCGTAGCGAACTCCCCGGATTGTTGAGCATCCACAGACGGCCGAGCGAGTTCTCGACCATATAGCGCACGATCCACTCGGGGGTGAAGAGCTGCGTGGCGGGCGCGATGTCCGCCGCCGCTGCCTTGCGCTTGGACTTGAAGAACTCGTCTTTAACGTCGGCATTGTAGTACTGATACATCCAGCCCAGAACGGTCACGCCCTCGCGCCAGTCCTCGTCAGCGAGGACGGCATTGAGTTTGCCCACCACACTGTCAGCCATCATGAGGCCCTGGGGCAACAGCAGCTCCATGGCTCCGCCCACGCGTTCAAAGACGCCCGGCAGGCAATCGGCAAGCTCCTCGCACTGAGCAACAAACAGGTAGCGCCACAACGGTTCATCCAAGCCCGCCATCTTGAGCTCGGCTATGCGATCGGTATCGGCCGTCGTTATTTCCACGTCCAGCGCGTTCTCCACGGCCTCGCTGCCATGGCTGCCGTCCGCACGACTTAGCATGCGCATACGGCTGGGAAGCCATCCGCGTGCATCCATGAAGCGAATGGCCACGATGCGGTTGAACCAGGTGTAGGCCGCACAGTCGCGCAGTGCCTCGTGACCCACCTCTGCCTGCATGCGCAGCAGTTCATCGCGCTGCTCAACCTCAGCAGGACTTAGGGGCAGGCCGTTGACGGTCTCGGACCCAACGGGCGCGGGTGCAGGTTCGGTGATGCCGTAGCGCACCATCTGCGCCTCCACGCCTTTGATGAGCTCCGTACGGGCCCAGGTGCAGAAGCTCTTAAGAGCAGAATCGTTCATGGTTGATGAGCCTTTCTAAACGCCATAAGCCACCGGTGCGCGCTTTGGCACCGGTGGCTCCGCGGGTTAGTTGATACGGATCTCGTCGTTTGCAGCGAGCGCCTGCATAAGGCGGGAGCGCAGGTCGTCCACGTAGCGCTCCACGTCCTCTGCGGACAAGAGACGACTCGGCTTGGCCAGATCGGCGCGGCGCACAGTCTTGATCTTGCGCTGGGGCTTAGACGCGGGCACGGGCGCAGACGATGCGGCGCCCTTGTTGGAGATCTTCTTGACCACCTCACCCGTACTCGTAACCTCGGTGGTGCGGCGCTCGTTGTCCATACGCATGCGGGCCTCATCCACGGCGTCGTATATCTTGTTGGTTGCAGCAACGATCCAGTTTTCCCAGTTTGCCGCGAGGGCGTTAAGCTCGTTGAGGCTCTGGACGCCATGGGCGCGGTTCTTGAACGACTCATACCTGGTGTTGGCGTCCGCGATGGCATCCTTGGCCTGCTTGACAAAACCTTCTTGGCTCTCGGCCTGCTTCCGCAAATCCTGCAGGTCGTTTTCGATACGACACAAGAACTCGTTGCGGCGAATGCCCAGGTGCTTTTTGATGTCTTCCTCGACGGGTGCCATCAACGGCTGAAGGTCTTTAATGCGGCCGTAGGGCTTTGGGTCTTTGAGGATCTCGCGTACCTTTGCCACGTTCTCCACCGCGTTGGGAATGTCATCGGAGGCATACTCGATGCCCTCGGTGCGGCTCAAGAAATCCTTGGCGTGGTCAAACGCTGTTCGTTGGTTGGACTCGAAGAACTCAACCACCTTGTCAAAGTCTTCCTTGGCATCGAGCAAACGCTCCTCGTGCTTGGTGAACGTGGTCAAGAACGCCTCGGAATCGCTCTGGTCCTTAAGAACGTCGACCACCTCCGAGCGCATCTTCTCGCACTCGTCCTCACCGGGATACGGGTAGGCCGGCTTGATAGCCGTGTAGTAGTCGCGTGCCATGGCGACGCACACCTCACGCAAGCCCTCAAGGCGCTCCTTGAGCTCGGCCACGAGCCTATCCTCGTTGGAGGGCACGGTCTTGAGATCAAACAGGCCACGCATAAGCTCGCCCGTGGCGCGCAGCAACCGGTCGCTCATGCGCACGCGCAAACGCACCTGGGCCTTATCGGCATCCTTACGCAGGAGCGACACCATGCGGCTGTCGTTAGCTTGAACCGTCTGACCGCCAAACAGCACCTGCGCGCGCTGCTCCACTACAAGCTGCGCCACCACATTTGCGATGTCAACCTCGCGCCAGCCATAGGGCTTTTGCTGGTACCTGCGCTGGATATCGCCCATAGCGGTATCCAGGTGGCGCTGGTGCTGAACTTTGAGGTAGTCCTCGACCTCCTTGAGCGCACGCGTGTTGCCCGCGTCCATGCCAGCGAGCCCCGCTTGAACGTTGCCCGCCAGAGTGGAGCGGATATCGGAATCGCTCGTGACCGGCGCGCCGATATAGTCGGCCTTTTCAAAGACCACATCGCACAGCTGCGCCAGCGCTTGCTCAAAGACCTGAGCGGGTTTGGCCGCGCGGACCTCAATTATGCGGCCGTTGACCGCGCAACGTGCATGGAGTACGGCCTCGCTCAAAAGGACATCGGCCTCTTTCTCGTTATAGGCTGCCTCGCGCATCTTGGACTCGACGATCTGACGCGTACTCGGCTGAAGCTCCTGGAGATTTCGCGTCTTGGCGTACTTGCGGATCTTGGCGGCGTTGACGAGCGTCTCCCAATAATCCGCCTCGTCGCTCAAAGCCACGATGGCTTTGCCCGAAGAAGCCAAGGCCAGCTCGGTATCGTCCGCACGGCCCAGATCGCTCGCCATAGTCGCCACGCAAAGCTCCATGCCGCCCATGCTGGCACCGTGGATTGAGCCGTCCACATAGCGGTCAAACGGAAAGTCGTTGGCCCCGCGGTTGAGTTTACGCGCGGTGTAGATGCTGTCGAACAGGCGCTTTTTGATAGACTCGATCACTTGCGCGTTATCGACCGGAGTGCGTGCGATCTCCTGCGCTATCTCCTGCTCCTCGTCGGTGAGGAAGCTATAGGCATCGCCCTGGCGTGCCACGTAGTTCTCGCGCTCCAGGCGGGCAAGGGACTCCTTGACGCGGTCCTTGAGGGCGCGCATGTCCACGTCGAGGCCGTCGATCATGAAGATGGAGATGTTCTCGACCGTGGCCTTAACGTAGCCGATGTAACGAATCAGGTACAGGAGCTTGAGCACCTGAACGTCGTAGGGTTCAAGGCCCTTTGCGTCCTCGGCCGCGCGGACCGCGCGGTCGACCACCTGGTTGATGCCGTGCTCAAGGTCTTTGGAAATAGTGTCGAAGAAGCACCAGAACGGCACGAGTGCACCGGTCTGGTCATACTGGATGGCCTGAGCGCTCTCCTGGAACGCGCTCAGCATGGAGCGCTCGCCCGTTGACATGTGCTTGGCCTTGACACCGTGCTTGCGCACCTCGGTCATCACGTCGGGCAGGAGCTTAAACTGGTAGCCCACAAACGGGTAGCTGGCCACAAAATCCTTGGAGTTGGCGTAGCCGGCAAGGTCGGAACGCGAGCCACCCTCAAAGGTAAAGTTGTTTTTAAGCACGGCGGCGTCTTGCTCGTAGACCTGTGCAAGCATATCGGCCGCCGGCGCGGTCTTCTCGAGCACACGGCGCTGGATGACCTCGTCCACGCTGGAGCTGGAGAGCGAAAGGCGGGTATTGAAGCGGCCCTGGATCTTTGAAAAGTCGTTGCCCACGGGCAGGCTCAGGTTGTCGATGGCCTCCTGGCTCGTAACCATCACCCACACGCGGCCACCGCAGGCGGCACCCAGCTCCTCGACGATGGTCTGAAGGCTCAGCATAAGGCTTGGGTCCTTGTCGTTTGTAATAAACTGACCCACCTCGTCGACCATAAAGAGCAAACGGAAGTTGCCGCCGTGGGCCGCTGCCTGAGCGTCTACGTAGTCCTTGACCTTTTTGGCAAAGACATCGGGGGCCAAAACCTCGTCCTCAGAACCCTCGAGCCAGTTCCATGCGGCCTTTTCGCTCATGCCGAGCACGCTCTGCAGCACCTCGACCACGTCGTCCTCAAAGTAGCTGTAGGTGTCGCGGGTCTGGAGCCAGGACTCGCCGTTCACGCGCTCAAAGGCCTCGCGGAACTCCTGGGTCTTGCCCAGGGAATCGATGTAGTCCTCGAGCTTTGCAAGCTTGAGGTCCTCGCCGTAGAAGCCGCGCGCCTCGTAGAACATGCGCTCAAAGCCGCGAAGCAGCGCCGTGGGAGCCGTATCGCCCTGCTTCCACTGGCCCGCCTTGCTATCGATGTTAAAGAGGATGGCCTGCGTGGGCACCGAGCACGCGCGCTCCATGGCAGCCGCGACCATGGGGTCGACGATTTTGCCGTCAAAGTAGCGGATGGCGCTCTTGCCACCGATCTGGCGATTCTCGAGCAGGTAGCTCAGCATCTTGAGGAAGTGCGATTTACCGGAACCGAAGAAGCCACTGATCCACACACCGATCTTGTCGGTGCGCACATCGATGGCATCGCCGTATGCCTTGAAGAACGTGGCAAGGTGCCCTTGCAGCTCGCGCGTCACCACGTACTCGTCAAGCTCCTGGCGGATGGACCCATCTTTTGAATCCTGGACCTTGACCACGCCGTTGATGGAGCGGTTGATGTCTTTTGCAAAGAGGTCGCGAATGATCGTGTTGTCCATGGGTGCTCCTTTGGGTTTGGGAACGTATGGCAAAGGGTTGTTGCCGGCGGCAGTGCCTTGTCTGCGGGGAGCCGTGCTTACGAGATATCGATGGCGCGGTAGTAGTTATCGGCAGGCAGACGGTTAAAGAGTTGGAAAGAAGAGCCGTTGAAGCTGCCCGGATAGGCAGCGATCACAGGCACCTCATCAAAATCCGCAAGCATGCAGTGGAGAAGCGTGTGTATGCGAAAGAACGGGAAAACCTCGCCCGCGCCGGTGAGGAGAACGACGTCTCCAGGCGCGTGCGGCTCGGTCTGCTCAAGGATGTACGCGGCAACTTTCTCGGGCGAGGCGAACTTGGCCACGTCCTCGAGCACGCGCTGGGTACCGCGGCGCTCCTCTTGGTGCGGGATAGCCTTGAGGACACGGCGCTTTTCGAGAATTGCCAGCACGGCGTCGTAGAGGTTCACGACCTTGAGCGTGCACGGAAGTTTGTCGGCCTCGGCATCTCGTGAAAGGGTGTCAAATAATGCACGCGCCTCAAACTCCAGCGCGGGGTCATAGCAAAAGGTGTGGAAGCCGATCTCATTGCCTATACCCTTGTTGGCCAAAAAGTCCTCGCTGCACAGGCACTCGCGCAGAAGCTGCGCACGGCGCTCAAATTCCTGACAGGCGTGCTCGGAGCGGACATGCGCCGCCACGACGCTCTTGCGGGAATGGATGCCGATATTGGTGGCGAGATCGGTCGCCGGGGTGATAACAGGGTCGACGGCGCTTTTGACGGGAGCCACGCTACATCACCGCCCTGCCGGTAAGGGCCGCGATAAGCGACTGCTCGCCCAGCTGAACCAAGGTTCGCTCGACATCGGAATCGAGGAAGAGTGGCGACAGGCGCTCGGACTCCGGGCCCTGGCCCTCGCCGATAAGGCCGGCATGGCGGAGCGTCTGGCGGAGCGAGCCCTTAATGCGCTTGACCGTGGCCTCAGTCCAGCGGGCCGCGTCCGAATACTCCGTGGTAAAGCGTGTCATAAAGGCGTTGAGGTCAACCGCCGTAAAGGCATAATCGAAGTTTTGTAGGCGCTCCCCTACCTCGACGAGCACGAGCTCGCGCACGATATCGTAGCGGCAGATCATGCTGTAGAAGATGGCCTGGTCCGTCTGCGTGGGAGTGCCGGATGCCATGAGCCTGGTTAGGGATGACGCAGCCTCGACGGCGGTTTTGGGGTCGATGCCGCGCGCGGCGCATACGGCGTCCGTGGGCACCATGGCGTCAAGGCGGCGAAGGCACACGGTTGCGCGGTTGGCGACCATGCGCTCCGTGGGATATTGAAAGAGGTTCTCGCTCTTTACGCGTACAATGACCTGCTCGTCGCTTGCGCCCTGCATACGAAGGGCAGCGACGATGCGCATCTCATGCGGGAGGAATTGCTCGCGGGTGAGCACCCCCCCCCCGAACGCTTTTTGTGGTTACATCCACAGTACACGCTCCAAGGGTGTCAAAGGCTGTCACAAGTGCGCCGCAACCCGGCAGGCAGGTGCGGCGCACATGACAATAATCATACCTGTTGGTAAAAAAGTTACCACGCCCAGAGTGTCAAATGTTGAGCAACAAAATTTAATCCGGTTAACGGTCATTTTCGCAGCTTAGAAACTTTAACGAGGTCTCCCCAAATCACACTTGCCAGACAACCGCGCTTACGAATGCAGGCACGCACACGCCCAACGCCACCCTCCGCTACACTCAACATAGAGTTATACATATGATTCTATGTAAGGAGTTTCATATGCCTGTCGTAAAGCCTATTTCTGATCAGACGCGCGCGCTAACTACCATTCAGGAACGCGAAGATCACATTCAACGTACCATCGCTCATGGTTATGACGACCTCACCAACGGCCGCGTGCGTCCTTGGAAACAAGCAAAGGCAGAGGCAGATCGGATGCGAGCCATCAGGTAAGGTCGCCTCTCCCCCTTGTAACCATCCTGTAAATCATAGCGGCGCACTCGGGTTTTGCTGTGATGCGGTCGCGCCTGACGCTGCACTGTGCTAAAGTATCCCGAACGTTCAAACGACTACGAGGGAGACTAGAAGATGGCACGTGTGCACAACTTCTCAGCTGGCCCGGCCGCACTGCCCACAAGCGTGCTCGCCGAGATCGCCGACGAGATGATGGACTACCGCGGTTGCGGCATGTCCGTGCTCGAGATGAGCCATCGATCTAGCATGTACCAGCAGATCATCGACGACGCCGAGGCAACCCTGCGTCGCCTGCTGAGCATCCCCGACAACTACCGTGTCCTGTTTTTGCAGGGCGGCGCCACGCTACAGTTTGCGGGCATCCCGATGAACCTTATGCGCCGCGGCCGCGCCGGCTACGTCGTGACCGGCAACTTTGCCAACAAGGCATACAAAGAAGCCGCCAAGTACGGCGAGGCCGTGCTGCTCGCGAGCTCCGAGGACACCAACTTCGACCGCATCCCCGACATGGCCGACATCAACGCGCGTATTGCCGCCGAGGCCGCGGGCGGCGGGCTCGACTACGTCTACATCTGCCAGAACAACACCATCTTTGGCACCATGTTCCACGAGCTGCCCGATTACGGCAACGTGCCGCTGGTCGCCGATGTCTCGAGCTGCTTTCTGTCGCAGCCGCTCGACGTCGAGCGCTACGGGCTCATCTACGCCGGCGCTCAGAAAAACGCCGGCGCCGCGGGCGTCACCGTGGTTATCGTGCGCGACGACCTGATCGCCGAAGGCCCGGCCTTTGCGCAGACGCCGCAGTACATGGACCTTAAAACCCAGGCCGCCAAGGGCTCCATGCTCAATACGCCCAACACTTTTGGCATCTACGTGTGTGGCAAAGTGTTCCGTCGGGTTGAGCAGACCGGCGGACTTGCCGCCATGGCCGAGCGCAACTGGGCCAAGGCCAACCTGCTCTACGACCTGCTCGAAAACAGCGAGCTGTTCCATGGCACCACGCAGGCCGACAGCCGCTCCATCGCCAACGTCACGTTCCGCACCGGCGACGCCGACCTCGACGCCGCCTTTGTTGCGGGCGCGGCAGAGCACCAGATCCAAAACGTCAAGGGCCATCGCCTCGTCGGCGGCATGCGCGCCAGCGTGTACAACGCCGTAACCATGGAGGACGTGCAGGCGCTGGCCACGTACATGAAGGACTTCGAAGCGCAGCATAGTTTGAGTCCGCGATCTAACTAGCCCGCAACACGCGGGCCGACCAGCCACCTCAGACCACCCTGCTTAGATCAAAACCTGCTAAGGAGTTTTTCCATGCGTAAGATTAAGACCATCGACGACATCACCAAGGACGGCAAAGTCGAGTTTGGCGAGGGCTACGAATTTGTGAGCACCGCCGAAGAGGCCGACGCCATCCTGATGCGCTCGACCGACCTGCACGGCTACGAACTGCCCGAGGGCATCCGCGCCATCGCCCGCTGCGGCGCCGGCGTCAACAACATCCCCGTCGAGGAGTACGCCAAGAAGGGCGTCGTCGTCTTTAACTCCCCCGGCGCTAACAGCAACGCCGTAAAGGAGCTCGTCCTAGGCATGCTGGTGCTCTCGAGCCGTGGCGTGGTGCAGTCGATGAACTGGGTGCGCGACAACGCCGACGACCCCGAGATTCAGGTCGATGCCGAGAAGGCAAAGAAGGCCTTTGTGGGCCGCGAGCTCAAGGGCAAGCGCATCGGCGTCATCGGCCTGGGCAACGTGGGCTCCAAGGTCGCCAACGCCTGCGTCGACCTGGGCATGGACGTCTACGGCTACGACCCGTTCATTTCCGTCGAGCACGCGTGGGTGCTGAGCCGCGAGGTGCAGCGTGTGGGCACACTCGAGGATCTCTGCCGCGGCTGCGACTACCTCACCGTACACGTGCCCAGCAAGGCCGACACCATCGGCATGATCAGCACCGAGCAGATTAACCTGCTGGCACCCGACGCCGTGCTCATCAACTACGCACGCGAAACCATCATTGACGAGGACGCCGTCGGCGCTGCCCTGCGCGAGGGCAAGCTCAGCTGGTTTAGCTGCGACTTTGCCACTCCCAAGACCGTCAAGATGCCCAATACGTTTATCACCACGCACTCGGGCGCCGGCACCGGCGAAGCCGAGGCCAACTGCGCCGACATGGCCATCAGCGAGCTCAAGGATTACCTGGAGAACGGCAACATCGCACACAGCGTCAACTACCCCGCCTGCAGCATGGGCAAGGCGCGCGCCGCAAGCCGCATCGCCTGCCTGCACGCCAACGTGCCCAACATGATCGGCCAGATCACGGCCATCCTGGCCAAGGACAACGCCAACGTGCAGCGTATGACCAACGAGTCCGCTGGCGAGAACGCCTACACCATGTTCGACACCGACGAGCACCTGGACAGCAGCACCATCGAGGCACTCAAGCAGATTCCGTCGATGTATCGCGTGCGCGTGATCAAGTAGCGCCGGCGCCAAGCCTGCCAGACAGGCCATGAAGCCCATTCGGCCCCCGTCTTCACGAAACGGGGGCCGATTTCGTTGCTCCGGCTGGTTTTGAAAATGCTATCCAGAACAAGTTTTTTCGGATAATCGACACTCATACCCAAATCACTGAGCACACCCGCTTTGATAAACAGCTTTATCAGGGGCTTTAGTAGGTAAAAATCGATCTCTATATACCACATCCAAGTTGACTGTCGATTTTCCGAAACAACTAGTTCCGGATAGCAATTTTATAGCCCTTTCAAGGCGAAACTGAAGCCTTTTTCGCGCCCAAAACTCTAGCTCGCGCGACCGTTTTCCACCCGCACGACTACATTCCCGCCCAATCGATAAAAATCTCCTCACGAAGCCGCCGTTCGAGCTCCTGCTGCCGCGGTGTCTTGTCTTTCAGCGGCGCATCGAGATAGGACATGATGAGCTCCATCACCACGCGAAAGGCATCGGAGTCGGCCAGCTGGCCATAGGTCATCAAAACGACGGGATATCCCATCGCTTGCAAGGCCGTCGTTCGGTCGGAGTCAGAGATCTTGGATTCTATGGATCCGTGTATGGCTTTACCCTGGCATTCAACAAGGCACTCTCGGCTGCCGTCCTTATTTGCCAGCAGGATATCGGCATAGCGCCTATCGAGCCCCGAAATCAGGCGGGCGCCGCGCGTCATACGAATCTCAACGTTATTGGTAAGGCGCAGCCCTTCGCCGCCGCGTAACCTCGAAAGACCAAACAGCATCGATGCCTGGACCTCGAGCGGCGATGCCGCCATCCCTGTAATGCATTTCGCGGCACGTGTGAACGATTTAGCGCCGCGGAGCCCCCGGATCTTATCGACGTACTCCATAAGCTCAGAGAGCTCGATCAAGGACGGTCGTTTCCACAAGTCCGTTGGATTCCCCGAGACATCCTTGACGTTTTCCCAGCCCAACCGCGCGTCACCCCACTGGCCCCCATATGCCTGCACAAGTGCCGACTTTACCTGGGGCGCAATCTTGCACACGGCAAATGTGCCGCACATCTCATACATGCACATGATCAGGCGCTCGTTTGAGACCGAGGAAGCTAGGGTCAACAGGGTAAAGAGCGGGGACGCGACATCGAGGCCAAACTCCGTCTGCCGCACAGAGCCAAACGGCCTCTCCCCGTTCCAAACATGCCTGACAATGCGATCGCCCTTACGTCCGCAGCTGCCCTGCGCCAAAACGTGTAACGGGGTGCCCAGAAAATGCGCGACGAGCGGATGCTCGCAAAGGCGCTCCCTGCGCGGATCGTCTACAGAATCGGGCAGGTCCGGCATTATCGCCAAGACCTGTGGAGGTATCCGGTGATACCGAAAGGCAGATATGTCGCACAGCATGTCGTCCATAACGGCTACGTACCCACTGCGTCGCCTGTGAACCCGCTCGGACGGCAAACGCGCCGGCTCGGCCTGCGAACGGTAAATGCTGCTGCGCGCACGTCGCAAATCCCTTAGGAGGCTTACAATCGGTTTGGAAAGCAGACTGATTGTGAGGTTTCATATGGTTGACAAGGACCTTGCCTGGCGGCTTGCGCAGGAGCTTGTGCGGATCGACAGTTCCGACCCAGGTGCGTATGAGGGCGAGATTGAACGCTATATAAAAGCGTTGGTTGAGGAACGGATGGCGCAGCTAAGCCATCCGGTACTCGATGCCGTGCAGATTGAGGAGCTCGAGGTGCTCCCCGGACGCCGCAACCTTATGGTCACCGTGCCCGGTTTGAGCGACGAGCCACGGCTCGTCTACATCTGCCACATGGATACCGTCACCTTGGGCGACGGCTGGGACGCAGGCATTCCGCCGCTCGGAGCTATCGTGCGTGACGATAAACTCTATGGCCGCGGTGCCTGCGATATGAAGGGTGGCCTGGCCTGCGCCATTGCCGCACTGGTCCATACGCTCGAGCGCGTGGCGGCGGATGGCGCGCTGCCCCGCCGCGGCTTTTCGCTCATCTGCTCGGTCGACGAGGAAGACTTTATGCGCGGCTCCGAGACGGCCATCGACGCCGGCTGGGTCGGCTCGCGCGAATGGGTGCTGGACACCGAGCCCACCGATGGACAGATCCAGGTGGCGCACAAGGGGCGCACGTGGTTCGAGATTGAGATGACCGGCGTGACGGCACATGCGAGCCAGCCTTGGAAGGGCGCCGACGCCGTCGCTGCCATGGCCGAGGCCGTCTGCTCGCTTCGCCATGCGTTCGCGGCGCTGCCCGTACACGATGAGCTGGGGCCTTCGACCATCACGTTTGGGCAGATCGAGGGCGGCTATCGCCCCTATGTCGTGCCCGACCACGCCAAGGTCTGGGTCGATATGCGCCTGACCCCGCCGACTGATACGGCCGCCGCGACGCGCATGGTAGAGCAGGCCATCGCCGGTGCCGAGGCCGCGGTCCCCGGCTGCCATGGCAGCTATATCGTGACAGGCGACCGCCCCGCCATCGAGCGCGATCCAAGCTCTCCTCTTCTAGCTGCGCTCAAGCGTGCCGCCGATGACGTGACAGACGCGGACACGACCGTCGGCTTCTTTACCGGCTACACCGACACTGCCGTCATTGCCGGCAAGACGGGTAACCGCAACTGCATGAGCTATGGTCCAGGCTCGCTCGCGCTCGCTCACAAGCCCAACGAATATGTGCCCCGCGCCGATATCGTTCGCTGCCAGCAAGTGCTGATCGCGCTCGCCGACAACACGCTCTGGGACGCAAGCGGCCAAGTTGGGGCATAATAAGCCGCGAACAAACCGACTCGCGCGTTAGGACCGTCCATGAAAGCTCTTCCGTTTCCCTGCATCCGCCCAGCTCAGGATCGCGTGCTCGAAGCGCTGCCTGCGATGGGCGGTATCCTGAGCGGCAACGACGCCCTGCGCGGCGCCATCGCCGACGGCCCGATGCTCAAGGATCCAGGCGCGGCGTATTACGTGTACGAATGCTCGTGCGAGCCGGGTCGCGTGACGGGTGTCGTGGCGATTTGCCCGATGAGTGTACTTGTGAGCGGCAAGGGCGATGCCAGCACTGACGTGGCCGCCGCTGCGCACGCGATCGCCGAGCTCAAGGTGCAGCCGCGCCCCGTGTCGCTCGCCTACGAAGCCTCGCCCGTCATGGATATCATCCTCGGCGCCGCCAAAGAAGGCGCGTCGCTCTATGCTGTCACCGACCCCTCGGGCATTACGCACCGTGTGTGGGAGGTCAAGCGCAAGGACGCCGTTGCCGCCATCCGGGCCATGCTCGATCAGGCGCCGGAGCCGACGCCGGCAGACGACCCCGCCTACGCCGCCGCTCTGACCGGGGCGTCGCAGCTGCTGGCAGACGAGGCCCGCACGGCCGGCACCTATACGGGCAAAGAACCGTTCAACTTTACCGTTGCCGCGCTGTTCCCCGCCGCACAGGTCGCCGGCGCCGCGCCGCAGGTTCCGACGGGTTTGCTCACCCACCAGATCGCACGGTTCTAACGCTACCCCCGCTGCGGGCCTGCTGCCGCCACGAGCGGCTCAAGCCCCAGCTCGCGCGCGTAGTCTTCCTGCGTAAAGATCTCAACCAGTTCAAACGTATCCGTCGCATCATCAAACGCAAAGTGCAGCACCGAGCAGTTGCCCGGCACACGGTCGCGCTCGTCGGCCGCAGCGCCCTTCACGTGGTCCATGAACTCCTTGATAGCCGAGCCATGGCTTACCGCAAGCACGCACGTATGGTCCGGACGCTGCATAAGCTCGGTCAGCGTCGCCACCATGCGCTCGCGCACCTGCATCTGGCCCTCGCCGCCAAACTGACGATAGAAATCGCGCCACGGGCGCTCGGGCATGAGCATCACGCGCTCGGCCTCAAAGTCGCCAAAGAACCACTCACGCAAGCCGTCCAGGCGCTCGTACGCCAAGCCCGGCCACAAGTTGGCGATAGTCTGCTCGGTGCGATGAAGTGTGGAGGTGTAGGCGTGGTCGGGCTCAATGCCGCGCGCACGCAAAAACATGCCGGCGCGCGCCGCCTGGTCGCAACCCAGCTGCGTGAGCGGCGAGTCGCTCCAGCCCTGAATAATGCGCTTGAGGTTAAATATTGTCTGTCCATGACGGACCAGATACAGGTCTTTATTCATAGGGGGTCCTTTCGTTTGTTACCAACCCAAGAGCGAAAACGCCCCGTCGCAATAGCCAAAATGAAGCACGGCACCGTTGTCGGGTTGTTCTCCCCCGCCAGTTACGCATCTAAGAAACTCCTGGCAGGCTGAGCCGTGGGAGACGGCCAGCACGCAGTTGTGCTGCGGTCGGGCCATGATGCGGGACAGCGCCGCGACCATACGTGCGCGAAGCTCGCTTTCCGACTCGCCACCAAAGGCAACTGGATAATCGCCCCAAGGTTGCGCCGGCATCTCGCGGTTTGATGTGCCCTCCAACGAACCCAAATGCCACTCGCGCAGGTCGTCGACCAGCTCTATGGGAAGATCCTCGCCAACGATCAGCTCGGCCGTATGGAGCGCCCGACCCAACGGAGACGTATACACATGGTCAAAGGAGATGCCACGCGCCTCGAACGCCGCACGCGTCGCCAGCGCTTGCTCGCGCCCGCGCGCCGTAAGCGGCGAATCGTGCCAGCCCTGCAAAATGTTCTTCACATTGAGCTCGGTCTGCCCATGCCGCACCAAATACAGATCGGCCACACGCCCTCCCCTCGCATCACCACGAAGGAGACGGGCATCTTTGTGGTGGTTTTGCCGCCGGATCGCGCCGCAACGACGTGCAACTACAGCAGCACGTCGGCAAGCGGACGCTTGGGCACGTGATGCATCTGCGCCTCATCGCGCCAGTAATTGATAGAGCCATCCGGGTTGGAGTCGATCGCGTCGATCACTTGTGTCTCGGCTGGCACGCCAAAAGCCATGATCAGCTTGAGCTCGTATTTGTCGTTATCGAGCCCCATGGCGTCGATTGCGCGGGGCGTAAAGGCCTTGAACATGCATGCCGCCACCTCGGGCGTGGCGCTGCGAGCGGCGAGCATCATCGTCTGGGCGGCAATGCCCGTGTCGACCTCGGTGATGGGCGCGGCGGGCTTACCCGGAACAGCGCGCTCGGCAAGAATCGCGATGTAGCCGGTCGGGCGCTCACCCTCATCGGGACCCGACCAATCCTTGAGCGCACCGGCCCACGTGAGCTCGTCAAACACGCGAGCGCAGTCCTCTGCACCGCACACCACATGAAAGCGCAGGCGCTGAGCATTGGCGCCACAGGGAGCCAGATGCGCAAGCTCCGCCAGCTCGAGCAAAAACTCGCGCGGCACGCGCATGGACTCGTCAAATCGACGGCACGTGCGGGCGCGGCGAACCAGCGCGTCAAACGTGTCCAGGCCAAGCTTTTCGCAACCCTGCTTTGCCATCGACTCGGCGCTCGCCGGCACCGCGGGAACTGCTTCGTTCATAGGACCCCCCAATACAAGCCAATTGTCCTTTAGAAAATCTAACCTAAAACGTAGGCAATAACGAACAGAGCCGCAATGTTCTACATCTGTTGAATATCCCACATCCAAACGGGAACAAAGATAACAATTCGGGAAGGTGAGGCTCCCATTCGCCCTTTCCGCCCCACGCGACAGCGCCCTTGGGCGATACTGGTTGCAAGAGCTACGGCTTACGCCGCACGAAAGGAGACATCATGGGCATCTTTAAGAACGATGACAAGCAATCGAGCGCGTTTGGATTTGACGAGAAAAGCATGGCAGGCAAGGCCGTCAAGGCCGTGCGCTGGATTTACGCCATCACGGGCGTCTTGGCGCTCGTCGCCGGCATCGCACTGCTGTTTGCGCCCGCCAAGTCCCTCGTCTTCCTGACGACCGTCTTGGGCTTCTACTTTGTGATCACGGCCGCAATCAGGCTGTTTACCGCTGTTTTCGAGCCGCTGCTGCCCACCGGCTGGCGCGTTACGAGCATCATCTCCAACCTGCTCATCATTCTGGGCGGCGTCATAATCCTGCGCAACCAGGCCTTCTCGACCGCGACGCTCACCACGCTTGTAGTGGTCGTCGCCGGCTTTGGCTGGATCGTCGAGGGCGTCATGTCGATTCTGGAATCCGAGCTTTCCGCCAACCGCGCCCTCGCCATCCTGAGCGGTGCACTCTCCATCATCGCGGGCATGTTCGTGTTTATCTATCCGCTGTGGTCGGCCAAGATGCTCGTCATCTTTAGCGGTGCCGCACTGCTGGTGTTTGGCGTGACACTCATTGTCCGCGCCATTCAGTTTGGCAAACTGGTGCGCTAGATGCCAAAGACGCTTTTTATTGATGCCGACGCCTGCCCGGTCACACGCGAGTCGATTGACTGCGCGCGGAGGGCGGGCGTCGCCGTCGTTATCGCCGGCAACAGCACGCAAAACCTGGAGCGCCACATTCGCCGCGACGACCCGCGCGATGCCGAGCACGCGCGTCGGGGCTTTTGGGTCACGACGCTCGATGTGAGTGTGGGAGCCGATAGTGCCGACTTTGCCATTGTCGAGCGCCTGCAGGCTGGCGACGTGGTCGTGACACAAGACATAGGCCTGGCGAGCATGGTGCTCGGACGCGATGCCGCCGCCATTGGCGTGCGCGGGCGCGTCTACGATAAGGCGACCATCGACATGCAGCTGTTTATTCGTCACGAGGAAAAGAAGGTGCGTCGCGCCGGCGGTCGCACCCGCGGGCCGGCGGCCTTCACCAGCGAAGACCGCGCTCGATTTAAGCGCAACCTCACCGAGCTGCTGCGCTAACCAAGGCAGATTTTTGGGATATGCCCGAAAATCTGCCTTTTTGTTTTGAGCGGTGTAAGCACTCAGGATCCACGGCTCAACAAAAAACGGGCTTCAAAATGCCATGCGTCGCCGCATTGTGCAGGCGCCGAGCATGGCTATTTTGAAGCCCGTTTTGTTAGGCCTACTTAGAGGCCGAAGGCGGAAAGAACGAGTCCCCAACCGGCGCCGATGACGTACATCATGACCAGGAACACAGCATTTTCGCGAGCGCTGCGGTTGGTGCGGAACAGCACCAGGTAGCCCACGCCGGCGGAAATGAGCGTGCCGGCGAGCATCGGGGCCAGCTGTAGCGCACCTTCGAGGTACAGTTGCGTGATGACGACGCTGGCCGAGCAGTTGGGAATCAGGCCGACGAGCGCCGAGCCCAGGACGGCGAGCGTCTCGTTGCCGCGCAGGAACTGCTCGATTGCGGACTCGCCAAAGGTCTCGAGCACGGTCACCAGAATCAGCGTCACCAGGAAAATGAATACCGACACCTGCACGGTGTGCGAGATCGCGCTGCGGATGATCGACAGAACGGGCGCGCCCTCGTGGGAGTGACCGTGCTCATGACGGTGCTCGTGCTTGTCCGCGTGACCATGGTCGTGGCTGTGGTCGTGGCCGTGTTCGTGGCCGCGCTCGTCCTCATCCTCGTCACAGCCGCAATGGTCGCGCTCGCACAGCTCATGGATGTGATCAGCACTCACGCCCGCCTCGGCCACCTCGTCAATGATGTCGCCTCCGGTATGGTCGTCGTGGGCGCAGTTCACATGGGCCGGATTGGCAGCGGTCCCCAGTACGGTACGACGAATCGCCGCATGCGCGCGGGCATTACGACGAAGGCCGCGGATAGCCGCATCCACGATAAAGCCCGTGACCAGAGCGATCAGCGCCTTCGACGCCAAGAGCATCGCCATGGTCTGCACGGGAACCTGCTCGGCAAGCAACAACGGCAACATCTCGTCTGAGGTCGAGAGGAAAACCGCAACCAGCGTGCCCAGTGTCACGACGCGGCCGGCGTACAGCGTTGCTGCCATGGCCGAAAATCCGCACTGCGGCACCATGCCCAGCAGCGAGCCAACCACGGGGCCCGCGGCGCCGGCGCGCTTGATAGCGCCGTTGACGCGATCGCCCGCAACGTGCTCAAGGGTTTCAAGAGCCAAATACGTCACCAACAAAAACGGCACCAACGACAGCGTGTCCTTGCCGGCGTCGAGCAGAATATCAATCAGTAAATCCATGACGGATGGAACCTTTCGTGTCTTTCGGCAGCATTGTAAAAGTCCTAGCGGTCAACTAGGGTATTGTAGTTGTCCCGGGCGCGGTGCCAATAGTTGCCCATGGTAAACTATCATCTCGCCACAACTCAGTAACCCCGAGCCGCGCAACGCGGCCCGTCCAAGGAGCAGCATATGAACGTATCGCAAGCACTCGAATATGAGCGCCAGCCGTTTATCCCCATGTTTATCTATGGCGATCACGGCGCCATGGAGTCCGAGCGCCAGAAGGGCGAGGAGGCCCTCAAAGTGCTCGAGACCGAGTACTTTACCGCCGAGGGCGACCCCGGCTTCGACTTTGCTACCGTGCGCGACCTGGCCGACCGCAACCGCGACCTGTGCGACCAGATTGGCGAGGCGCGTCTACGTAACGTGACGCCCGCGACGCTCTCGCGCGGCCTGTCCGACGCCGACACCTGCGCCGCCATCGGCAAGATGCAAAAGCGCACCGCAGCATCGGTCATGCGCGAGATCCGCGGTGACCGCGACGCACTCGGCGTAGCCTATGCCCGCAAGCCCATCCAAGGCACGGTGCTGGGCATCGACATCGAGACCACCGGTCGCGCGCCCGAGCGCGGCTACATCCTCAACGTGGGCTGGGAGATCATGGATCTCACCAGCGACGCCGTGCCGCATGACGCCGAAGCACACTACTGCGGCCTGCCCGACATCTACCGCGGCGAGGATGTGCCGCTGTCGAATATCCACCACATCACCTGGGACGACATCGACGGCAAAAAGCCGTTCCGCGAGAACAAGGAGCTGCAGAAGCAGCTGCTCAAGCTCATGAAGAAGTACCCCTATATGGCGCACAATGCCGCCTTCGAGGACAGCTGGTTCAAAATTCATCTGGACGGTTACGCCGAGGCACGCCGCGCAGGCAAGATCATCGTCATCGACTCGCGCCAGATCTGCCGTAGCCTAGACGCCGACGTGCGCTCGCTCCCCCGCGAGTCCGCGCCCGCTGCGCTCGAGAACTGGGCGCGCCGCCGTGGCACCCTCGCCGCCGACGCCAACGAGCAGCACCTGGGTCTCGACGACACCGACCTCATGCTCCGTACCGTCCAGGCCGAGTTCAACCTCAAGAACCTGTTCGCGAAATAACCGATCCATCTGCGGGAGCGCCTGCCAGGCACAGTGCAATCCGTCTGGACGCACCGACATGCAGTAAACTAGGGCGCAGCCTTATGGCTGCACCCTAGTTTTCATCAAAACGAGCAAATACGCGTGCTTCACACAGTCAACAGGTTGGCCCACCTACATTTTTCGAGTTGTTCGGCCAGCTGAACCACTAGTCAAGACCCCTTGAACCGCAATCGAGTGCTGTAGCCGCCTTAATTTCGCAACCAAGCCCCATAAATCTACCTAAATCAATTCGAATAGGACGTTGCGATCGCACCATTCGTATAGGATAAGGCCGAATAACTCAAATTATGTTGGTGAGGCATCTGAGCGGTCGGCAAAAACGCTTAGAAGCTACGAATCCGCAACTAAAGTTCACCAAAAAAGGGGCAGATGGCAGAAACCTCCCCAGCCGAAGCTGCTCCCTCAATACGACAGCTCAAAAACCCACCGTTCGCAGAAGATAAGCCGCGCCCCAATACCGTTGCCCGAAGTTTCGGGCGTATGCGGCGTCCGCTATGCCATCATGCGCGTATGGGAATCATTCTGTCACATACCACGGCACGCGCTGTATACCAAACAGCCAACTCGCTCGCAAGCTGCGCGACCGGTCCCATACCTATGGAAAAGATCAGGGTGTCTGCGCCGACCACGTCCGACCTGGAAGCGGCACGAGCATGGCTCAACAGAAAGAATGTCGATTCTGAACGCATCCATGTGCTGACGTTTTCCAATAATGCCAAAAGGCACCGCAAGGGCTGCATCTGCCACTGTACGCGTTATACGTTTGATGCAGAAAGCTACCTAGAACTCGAGCCGAACGTCTACATCGTCGATATCAAGCTGTGCGCGTTAGAAGCAACAGCCGACCTCAACCTTTCGGAGCTCGTTGAGTATTACTTTGAAATCTGCGGCTCCTACGCGCTTGGAACGTCCGACGAAACTCAATATCGCGAGCGCCCAACCCTAACCAGCGTCGAAGAGCTCAGAGCCTTCTTTTCAGAGGCATCGGGGTATCGTGGATCTAATAAAGCACTTAAGGCACTTTCTTATGTACGCGAAGGCTGTCGCTCCCCACTCGAAACGGCGTTTGTCATGATGCTAACAATGCCCAAGTCAATGGGTGGCTTAGCCATACGCGCTATAAAAACGGATTATCCGATCCCAGTCCCCAAAAGATACGCCGCCCTAACGCGACGGACGGTTTTCTACCTCGACGCGCTGCTCGAAAATTCGATGACCGATATCGAATACAACGGCTTTTACCACGACGAGCCCGAGCAGCAATCAATTGACGAGGAGCGCCGAAACACGCTGCGAAACATGGGATATGCCGTTATCACAGTTAGTCGTCATTCGTTTTTCAAGCAGTCCGCTTTTAGACGGGTCATGGAAGCGATTCGCATTCGCGAGAAAATATGGCCCGGTCGACTCCCGGATAACTTCGCCATCCTGCAAGAAACTCTTCGTCAATTTGTCTTGCGGCGCTACTTCGAATACGGTCGCCGCGTCCTGGAGACGCTCAAAGAAGAGGAGGCCGCCAAACGCGAAATTGCAAGCCAATATCCGCAAGCTGATGACCCGAGCATCAACGATGTGCCCGAACCCGACGACATGCAACACGTCGGGGCCCTTGCTGAGGAAATCAATGGACCTTGGGAATGCGACATGTTCGCAAAAATCGGTGAAAACCGCACGGAAGACGACACGATTATTGATCTAATTGAGAATTCGCTCTTCTAAAGGCGATCTCTGCGGATGTCCACCTACATTTTTCGACTTATTCGGCCACCGATGTGCCAGATTGGCTGCAGCAATGCTCAATATAACTTTAGATAAAACTGATTCTGCGGGAACTCCCGTAGAGGAAGAACTGATTCTCGCGGTATTTAACACGATAAAGTACAAATATGAACAGTTCTAATGCTTCTCAAGGTGGCTTTCTTAGCATGCTGGCCGAACATCTCGAAATATGTTGGCGAGCATTGCGTCGATGTCTCCCAACCCGCAGAAAATCGCAGAGACGGCAAGCAGTCATCGAAATTATCTCAAATTGTATTGACATATGAGCATACGCTCATATAATCGGAAGTAAGTTATTTGAGCGTATGTTCATATGAAAGGATATTGCAATGAGCATCCGCGTTGATGAAACGAAACCCGACATCGAGGCCACCGAACCCGCGATCCCCACCACCTGCTCGCCCGAGGACCTTCCCGACGAGGAGCTTCTCTACGACCTCGCCGACCTGTTCAAGGTCTTCAGCGACACCACGCGTATCAAGATCCTCTACGCCCTCATGGGCCGCGAGCTCTGCGTGGCAGACATCGCCGAAGCGACCGAAACCTCGCAGTCGGCAGTATCGCACCAGCTGCGCACACTCAAGCAGTCGCACCTGGTTAAATTCCGGCGCGACGGGCGCAATATCCTCTACTCGCTCGCCGACGACCACGTCTACACCATGCTCAACCAAGGCATGAGCCACATCTGCGAATAGCGACCAACCACAGTACCAGCGCGGCCTGTACCCAAGCCGCAAATACAGAGAAAGGAACCCACCATGAAAAAGCAGTTTAAGCTCGACGAGATCGACTGCGCCAACTGCGCGCGTGAGCTTCAGGACGAGCTGGCCAAGCTCGATGGCGTCAAGTTCGTTTCGGTCAACTTTATGACCCAGAAGTTGACGCTCGAGGCCGATGACGCCGAGTTCGACGAGGTCCTCGACCGCGTTGTGGAGTTCACCGCCGACGCCGAGCCGGACTGCGAGATCATTCTCTAGCCCAGGTTTACGCCAACCTGCAAGGCCGCGCTTGCTGCGGCCTTTGCTCGCGAAATTATATGAGTGAATGTTCATACATTCAAATGGGAGGTTTGGATCATGGCAACCGCCGACCCCAAGAAGAAAAAGAAGAAGCGCAAGAAAAAAGAATCACTCGAGCATAAGCGCAACCGCATCCTGGTAGCGCTGGGCATTTTTGCCGTGGTGTACGCCCTCGATGAGTTCGGCACCCTTACCGCCGCATTCGGCACCCCGGGCGACATCTACGCCAGCTTTGTGCTGTTCCTCGTGCCGTTTTTGATTGCCGGCTACGACGTACTGCAAAAGGCATTCAATAACATCCGCCGCGGCAAGGCCTTCGACGAGAGCTTCCTCATGGCCGTCGCGACCATCGGCGCGTTTGCCATGGTGCTCTTCCCCGATACCGACCCGCACATGGCCGAAGGCGCCGCCGTCATGCTGTTCTACCAGGTCGGCGAGCTGTTTCAGGCGTACGCCGTGGGCAAGAGCCGCAAGTCGATCAGTGCCATGATGGACATCGCGCCCGACTACGCTAACGTCGAGCAGCCCGACGGCACACTCGAGCAGGTCTTCCCCGATGACATCGCCGTCGGCACCGTGATCGTGGTCAAGCCCGGTGAGCGCGTGCCTATCGACGGCGTCATCGTCGAGGGCGAAACCCAGCTCGACACCGCCGCTCTCACGGGCGAGTCAATCCCCCGCCCCGCCAAGTCCGGCGACGACATCATCAGCGGCTGCATCAACATGACGGGTCTCATCCACGTGCGCACCACCAAGCCATTTGGCGAGTCCACCGTCGCGCGCGTCCTGGAGCTCGTAGAAAACGCCAGCGAAAAGAAGGCGCGCACCGAGAACTTCATCACGCGCTTCGCCCGCGTCTACACGCCCGCCGTCACCGGCGCTGCCGCGGTGCTCGCGCTTGGCGGCGGCTTGGTCACCGGCGCCTGGTCCGACTGGATCCTGCGCGGCCTGACCTTCCTGGTCGTCAGCTGCCCGTGCGCGCTCGTGATCAGCGTGCCGCTCAGCTTCTTTGGCGGCATCGGCGGCGCATCCAAGCTAGGCGTTCTCATCAAGGGTTCTAACTACCTCGAAACGCTCGCCGACGTGGACACCGTCGTCTTCGACAAGACCGGCACGCTCACCAACGGCACGTTTTCGGTCGTGGCGGTGCACCCCGAGTCTGGCTATACCGAGCAGTCGTTGCTCGAGGTCGCAGCCCTTGCGGAGTCGTTCTCCGATCACCCCATCGCGCAGTCCGTGCGCGCCGCCTACCATGGCGAGGTCGACCCCAAGCGCGTAAGCGACTCCACCAACGACGCGGGCCATGGCGTGACGGCAACCATCGACGGCAAGCACGTCGTCGTTGGCAATGCCAAGATGCTTGCTGCGGCCGGTATCGACGCTCCCAATTGCGAGGTTGTCGGCACGATCCTCCATGTGCTCGTTGACGGCGTTTACGCCGGCCACATCGTGATTGCAGACACCGTTAAGGCCGACGCCGAGCAGACGATCCGCGACCTGCACGCCGCCGGCGTCAAGCGCACCGTCATGCTCACGGGCGACCGCGAGGAGGTTGCGGCGTCTGTGGCCAAGCAACTCAGTCTCGACGAGTTCCACGCGCAGCTGCTGCCGGGCGATAAGGTCGAGCGTGTTGAGGCGTTGCTCGCGGCCGAAAGCGGCAAGGGCAAGCTCGCCTTTGTCGGCGACGGTATCAACGACGCACCTGTGCTTACGCGCGCCGATGTGGGCATTGCCATGGGCGCTATGGGTTCCGACGCCGCGATTGAGGCCGCCGACGTGGTGCTCATGGATGACAAGCCGTCCAACATTTCCCGCGCGATCCGCGTGGCGCGCAAGACCATGGCGATTGTTTGGCAGAACATCATCTTTGCGCTGGGCATTAAGCTGCTGATTCTAGTGCTGGCAGCACTCGGCATTGCCAACATGTGGCTTGCTGTGTTCGGCGACGTAGGCGTGGCGATCATCGCCATCCTGAACGCCATGCGCGCGATGGGTGTCAAGAACCTGTAGCGTTTGTGGTCTGTCCGGTCGGGGCCGGGCTTGGTTTTGAAAACGTCCTCGCGCATGAGACCCGTCTTTCCTGCTCCTGCGGAGCAACGGAAAGACGGGTCTCGCGCTGCGGAGTGTTTTCAAAACCAAGCCCGGCCCCGACCTGCATTGACACAGCTGGCGGTTCTTGGGCATCGCTTGCTGGCGGGGTTCCTTAGCTGAAATGGACTTGGCCGAAAGGGCCGCTGGTCCCGGTCGCTGGTTCGCGCTTTGCGTGAACTCCGCGCCACTGTGGGTCAGTTAGGCTTCCGTTGTTGGACCCGCCACATCTTCCCGTCCCAGCATCGACCTTAGCTTCTCAAAGCTCTCCTCGCTCAGACAATGCTCCATGTGGCAGCCCTCTTGCGACGCGACCTCAGCCGAAACACCCGCATCCTCCAGCAGCCCCACGAAAAAGCAGTGACGCTCCCACATTTGACGAGCGACCTCCAGCCCTCGCTCTGTCAGATGAACGTCGCGCTTGCCCATTTCGACATAGCCGTTGCTTTCCAGCGTCGCCATGGCCTTGGAAACGCTCGCCTTGGTTACGCCGAGGTACTCCGCAACGTCGATCGAGCGCACGATGCCCTGACGTTCCGACAGAACGTAGATCGATTCGAGATAGTCTTCTCCGGATTCACGTAGGGCCATGGGCCGCCTTTCGCGATGATTGCTAGTTAGCCTTTGGATACTTTCCTTGCCTTACTTTACCGCAAAAGTTGCCCATGTCTTACTACGTTGTTTAAAAAGTTAACCGTGTTTCACAAAACGCACGGGACGAAAACAAAACGGGGACACACCCCGCAAGGAGTGTCCCCAGGTGCCAGGTGCCGGCCCGCAGCTATAGCAGTCCAAAGTGCTTCGCGGCGTTGTAGATGCCGTCGTCGTCCACGGCAGTCGTCACATAGGTCGCTGCAGCTTTCACCGTGTCCTGTGCGTTGCCCATGGCCACGCTCGTGCCCACGGCGGCAAACATCGACAGGTCGTTCTCGCCGTCGCCAAAGGCAATCGCCTCACTCGCGTCGATGCCCAAGCGCTCCAGCGTCGCCGCCACGCCCAGGTCCTTGCCGCCGTTAGCGGGAATAATGTCGCAGAACAGGTCGCACCAGCGCGTGGTGAGCGAATGCGACACGGCGTCGGTCACGATATGTTCGTCGGCCGGGTCCACAAAGGCGCAAAACTGGTAGACCGGTGCGTCAAAGGCGTGCTCAAACGGCTCCTCGTGGTAGACAATTCCCGCGTTGCTGCCAGCCGTCACCACGCGCTCGGACAGGCGGTTCACAAACGAATTCTCGCCCTGCATGCACAGCGAGTCGTAGCACCCCTCGGCCACCTGGTCCACGATCACCGCAACGTCGTCCGGATCGATCGGATAGCTGCGGTAAACCCCCTCGGCATCAAAGCAGTGCTGGCCCGAAAGCGTAATGTACGCATCCCAGCCCAAGTCGAACAGCCAGTCCGGTATCTGGTAGGTCGGACGGCCCGTGGCGATCACGCACGCAATCCCCTGCTCGCGAAAGCTGTCGAGCACCTGCTGCGCCGACGCCGGAATCCAGTGGGTCTTAAAGCTCAGCAGCGTACCGTCGATATCGAAAAACGCGGCTTTGATCATTCTCGCCTACTCCTCGCCCTCGAGCTTTTCGCTCGCCTCGAGCCACGCCATCTCCAGCTCGTCCATAGCAGCGTGAGCCTCGTCGATCTTTGCCTGCTGCTCGCTGAGCGCCGTGTAGTTGGTGGGATCGACTTGGGCCATTGCTGCCTCGGCCTCCTCAACGCGGGTGCGCTGCGTCTCCATCTTGCGCTCGAGCGAACTCACCTCGCGGCGGAGCTTCTGGCGCTCGGCGTTGGACAGGCCGTTGGGCTGACCGCTCGACTTGGGCTTGTCGGCCGCAGCTGCCGCGGCACCGGTGTCAAACGTGCCGGTCTTGGCGCTCGGCGCGCCCACGGGCTCGCCCTCGGCGGTGGCGTTGCACAGGCGCAGGTACTGGTCCACGCCACCGGGCATATGCGTCAGGTGGCCGTCGAGCAGCGCCCACTGCTGGTCGGTCACGCGCTCCATCAAAAAGCGGTCGTGCGTCACCAGGATCAACGTGCCAGGCCAGCCGTCGAGCAGGTCCTCGACAATCGCGAGCATGTCGGTATCCAGGTCGTTGCCGGGCTCGTCCAGGATGAGCACGTTGGGCTCGTCCAGGATCGTCAGCAGCAGCGACAGACGACGGCGCTGGCCGCCCGAAAGATCGCCGATACGACTCCAGAGTTGCTGCGTCGTAAAGCCCAGGCGCTCGCAGAGCTTCTCGGGCGAAGTCTCCTTGCCGTCGATGACGTAGTACTTCTTATAGTTGCCGAGCACCTCGCGGATCGTGTCGCCCATGTAGGGCTCGAGCTCCTCGAGCTGCTGCGACAGCACGCCAAAGCGTACCGTCTGGCCAATCTTCACGCGGCCGCGCGTGGGTTCGATCTTGCCCTGAATCACGTCGAGCAAGGTCGACTTGCCGGCGCCGTTCTCGCCCAAAAGACCATAGCGGTCGCCCGCGCCGATGAGCCAGGTCACGTCGGAGAGCACCTGCTTGGACGCGCCGTCGGTATCGGCATAGCCGGCGTCCACGTCGACCACATCGATAACCTGCTTGCCCAGGCGGCTCACGGCCAGGCGCTTGAGCTCCAGCTCGTCACGCACGGGCGGCACGTCGGCGATCAGCTCGCGGGCGGCATCCACGCGAAACTTGGGCTTGGTGGAACGAGCTTGGGCGCCGCGGCTCAGCCACGCGAGCTCCTTGCGCGCCATGTTGCGACGGCGCTCCTCGGAAACGGCGGCCATGCGGTCGCGCTCCACGCGCTGAAGGATATATGCGGAGTAACCGCCCTCGAAGGGATCGACCTGGCCGTCGTGGACCTCCCACATACTGGTACAGACCTCGTCCAAGAACCAGCGGTCGTGCGTGACCACGAGCATGGCGCCCTGACCGCGCTGCCAGCGGGCCTTTAAGTGACGCGCGAGCCAGTTGATGGTGCGCATGTCCAGGTGATTGGTGGGCTCGTCGAGCATGAGCACGTCGTAGTCGCCGATCAGCAGGCGCGCGAGGTCCACGCGACGGCGCTGGCCGCCCGAAAGCTCGCCCACCGTGCCCTCCCAGGGCACATCGCTAATGAGGCCGGCGAGGATCTGGCGCGTGCGGGGGCTCGACGCCCACTCGTACTCGGGGGCGTCACCCACAACAGCATGATGCACGGTATCAGTATCGGCCAGCTGGTCCTTTTGGCCGAGCAATCCAATCGTCGTGTCGCGGCGGTGCGTCACGCGGCCGTCGTCGGGCTCCAACGTGCCAGCGAGCACGCTCAGCAGCGTCGACTTACCGTCGCCGTTTTTACCGACAATACCAATTCGGTCGCCCTCGCCCACGCCGAGCGTCACGCTATCGAAAATATGCTTGGTGGGAAACTCTAGGCTGACGGAATCGCATCCCAAAAGAATCGCCATATGCCCTGCTCCTTCGTAGAAATTCAACGTTGTCCATGATAGCAGCGAAAAGGCAGGCCGCACACGACACAAAAAGGCGTGCCATCTCCCGCAAGAGATGACCCGCCTCTCCAATCAGTCCCGCGGCAACCATAGCCGCCACGGGCCTCAAGCATGTCCCGGACTAGGAGAACATGCCGGTGAGGTAATCATTCAGCCGCTTATCCTTGGGCCGTTGGAAAATCTCGTCAGTCTCGTCGTACTCGACCATATCGCCCATGTAGAAGAACGCCGTGCGGTTGGACACGCGCGACGCCTGCTCCATGTTGTGCGTCACGATAACGATGGCGCGGTCGGCAACGATCGATGACATCAGGTCCTCAATCGCCAGCGTCGAGATGGGGTCGAGCGTCGAGCAAGGCTCGTCAAACAGGATTACGTCGGGGTTGAGCGCCAGCGTGCGCGCGATGCACAGGCGCTGCTGCTGTCCGCCCGAAAGCGCATAGGCGCTCTTGTCGAGCTTGTCCTTGACCTCGTCCCACAGCGCCGCGCCGCGCAGACTCTCCTCGACCATGCGGTCGAGCTCGTCGCGGTCGGTGATGCCATGGCGCTTGGGCGCAAACGTGATGTTGTCGCGAATGGACTTGCGGAACGGGTTGGGCTGCTGGAACACCATGCCGATGGAGCGACGCAGCTCGTACGTGTTCTCGGTCTTGGTGTTCACGTTGCGCCCGCGGTAGTTGATCTCGCCCTCCACGCGGCAGCCGCGAATCTCGCGATTCATCAGGTTGAGGCTGCGCAAAAAGGTCGACTTGCCGCAGCCCGAAGGCCCGATGAGCGCCGTGATCTCGCCCTTATGAAAGTCGAGCGACGTGTCGTGTAGCGCATGGTGGTCGCCATAATACACGTTGACGTCCTTGGTGGAGAGCACGACCTCGTCGCTCACGGCCTTGCCGCTCACGCGCACGCGCTTCTCGCTCTCCCCCACGCTCGACAGGAAGTCCTGGGTCTCGGACGATGTCGCTTCGGTTGCGGGCATTGCATTCATCTCGCTCATTCGGCCGTCATCCTCCTTGCCAGCTGCTTGCCCACGATACGGGCGACTACGTTAAACAGCAGCACGCAGATCATCAGCAGTGCGGCGGTGCCCCAAACAATCTGCTGTGCCTCGGGGCTGCCCTCGCCGTAAATCTTGTAGATGTGCACGGCGAGCGACTCACCGGGGCGGAACACGTTCCAGGCGCAAGTGGGGCTCGACAGGTTAAAGCTCAAGAAGTTCAGGCGAACCGGCGAGCTCATGCCCGAGGTAAAGAGCAGCGCCGCGGCCTCGCCAAACACGCGGCCGGCCGAAAGCACGATGCCGGTCACGATGGCAGGCATGGCCTCGGGGATCAGGATGTGCAGCGTGGCCTCCCAGCGGGTAAGGCCCATGGCCAGGCACGCATCGCGCTGGGCCTGCGGCACGTCCTCGAGCGCCTGCTGAATCACGCGCACCAGAATGGGGATGTTGAACATGGTGAGCGCGACGGCGCCGGAGATGATGGAGTACTTCCAGCCCAGCTGCACCGAGAACACCAGAAAGCCGAACATGCCGACGACAATGGAAGGCAGCGAGGACAACGCCTCGATGGCAGTGGAGGCGATGTCGCGGATAGGGCCGTTCGGCGCGTACTCAACCAGGAAGACCGCTCCGCCCAGGCTGATGGGTACCGAGATGACCAGAGTGATCAGCAACAGGTAGAACGAGTCGAACAGCTGGTAGAGCACGCCGCCCTGGGTTCCGTTGGCGCGCGCGGGCTGCGTGAGAAATCCCGGCTGGAACAGCGTCGAGATGCCCTCAAACAGGATATAGGCCACCATGGAGACGACGATGAGCATGACGGTGGCGACGATCGCCGTCAGCACGCCCGTGGCGATGCGGTCCTGCTTTTGGACACGCCCGAGTCTCGCCTCGTCGATATGGATGCGCGTGCTAGCCACGAGCCTTCGCCCCCTTGCGGCCGATAAGATGGATGATCAGGATGAAGATGAGGCTCATGCCCATCAGCAGCAGACCGAGCGCCCACAGAACGTCGTCCTGGGCCGAACCCTCGGCATAGACCGCCATGGACGTGGTGAGCGTGGTGGTGATGGTGGACGCCGGCGATAGCAGCGACGTCGGCATGGCCTCGATACCGCCGATGACCATGCGCACGGCGAGCGTCTCGCCAAAGGCGCGGGTCATGCCAAGGATGACCGCAGTCATGAGTGACGGCATGGCGGACTTGAGTACCACGTGCCAGATGGTCTGCCAGCGGGTGTAGCCCAGCGCGAGCGAGCCCTGACGGTAGCTGTCGGGAACGGCACGCAAGCCGTCGACCGAAAGCGTGGTCATCGTCGGCAGAATCATGACAGCCAGCACGATGGCGCCGGGCAAGATGCCCAGGCCCGTGCTCACGTGGAAAACGCTCTTCATGAGGCCGACGACCACGTGAAAGCCAATCAGGCCAAAAACGACCGAGGGAATGCCGGTCAAAAGCTCAATAAGCGGCTGAAAGACCTTGGAACCAAACTTAGGGCTAATCTCGACCGCAAAGATAGCAGAGCCGATGGCGATGGGCAGCGCGATGAGCGTGGAGAGCACCATGACCGCAAACGAGGTGACGATCAGGGGCAGGGCGCCGGTATAGGGCAGACCGTTTTCGGCTGTGTTGGCCAGGTCCCACTTGGTGCCGGTGAAGAACTCGACAACCGAAACGCCATCCTTGAGAAAAGCCGAGAGGCCCTTTTGGGCGACCATGAAGATGAGCGCGGCAACGACAAGCGTCACGAGCGCTACGCACGCGCCCGTGACGCCCAGGCCCACGTTCTCAAGGTCGCGCTTTGGCAGCTGTTTTGCCATTGCAAACCTTTCCGGGGCGATTACTTATTTAGCAGAAACCTTGCCGCTAGCGTCCTTGACGACCTTCATGGCAGAGACAGGGATAAAGCCCTGTTCCTCAACGAGCTTGCCCTGAACGTCGTCGGAAAGCATGAATTCCAGGAAGGCCTTGGTGGCGTCGTCGGCGTCCTTTGCGCAGTACATGTGCTCGGTCGCCCAGATCTTGAAGGAGTCGTCGGTGACGTTTGCGCTCTTGGGCTCGACACCCTCGACCTTGACGGCGTTGAACTTGGAGTCGTCGAAGTGCGAGAAGTCGAGGTAGGAGATGGCGTTGTCGGTGCTGCCCATCTGAGTCTGGACGTCGCCGGACTTGTCGAGCTCGGCGTCGCCCTTAAAGTCGACGGCCTCGTCGCCAAAGACGGCAGCCTCGAAGGTGGCACGAGTGCCGGAGCCGGCCTTGCGGTTGAGAACGACGATCTTGGCGTCGTCGCCGCCGACCTCCTTCCAGTTGGTGATCTGGCCGGAGAAGATGCCCTTGAGCTGCTCGAAGGACAGGTCGTCGACCTTGACGTTCTTAGAGACGACGGGGCCCATACCCACGACGGCGACCTCGTGGTCGACGAGCTTCTTAACCTGGTCGGCCTCGAGCTTGGTCTCGGCAAAGACGTCAGAGTTACCGATGGTAACGGTGCCGGCGGCAACAGCGGTCAGGCCCTTGCCCGAACCGTTGCCCGAGCCGGAAACGGAGACGTCCGGGTTGGCGTCCATGAACTTCTCGGCAGCGGCCTCGACGAGGGCCTGGAACGAGGAGGCGCCGTCGTAGGTCACCTCACCGGAGACGGACTCGGCAGCAGCGGCGCTACCCTTGTCGACGGCGTTGGAAGCGCCTGCGCCGCCGCAACCAACGAGGCCGAGGCCCACGAAGCTGGCAAGACCACCAGCGAGGCCGAGGAACTGACGACGAGAATAAGCCTGATCGAGCATGATCTTCCTTTCATACATGCGACTCGCGGGCACCCTGCCCGCTTTGCTGTTTGGAAAGATACGGCCCCGACCGGGCAGCACCCGCGCCAACTGCGGTTTCTTACGGGCATTTGATAAACCCTTACCGCAAGCGCGGCAGGGCTTTACAAACGAATAACAATCCCGCTGACATGCATGGCCCGCCTTTTACACCGATAAAAAAGAAGTTGCGGTGAAATAGTTCCTGTTTGGCTGTTAGGCAGCCGATTCTAGGAACTATTCCACCGCAACTTAGATTGGCAAAACGCCGCAACCTTAAAGCTCGAGCTCGTTGAGCCTTAAGATCGCAACGATATAGATCTTGAGCGCTTGCTTGAGCTGTTCCTCGTTGGCGCACTCGTTGGGGCCATGCATCTGGCCGCCCCATGCGGGCAACTCCAGGCCGGTCTCCTCGGGGCCAAATGACACGGCGCGGGCAAAGTTGCGCGCGTACGTGCCGCCGCCCATGGCAAAGGGCTCGGCATGCTTACCCGTAAACTCGTTATAGGTGTCAATCAACGCCTTCACGGCCGGATCGTCAGCAGAGACCGAGAACGGCACCTTGGTACGACCCACGCGATACGTCACACCAAAGCGGCCCACGAGCGGCTCGAGCTGCTCGCAGATGGTATCGGCGCTCGTGCTGTCGGGGAAACGCACGTCGATGACCTGCTCAATGTGGCCATCCGCCACGCGGATGACGCCGGGGTTGCAGGTGAGCGGGCCAAACGCGGGGCTCGTCGCGTCGATACCCAGGCCGCGGCCATAGGCGTCCGCATGCACAAAGGCCAGAAACTTGACAAACTCGTGCTCGGCAGGCGTCAGCAGGCGCTCGTCGCGCGCGCCAAACGCGTCCTCGGCCTCGCGCAGGTACGTCACGATCAGGCCGACGGCATTGATCGTTCCCTCAGGCATCGAGGCATGACCGCCAATGCCGTGGGCGAAAATCTGCGCATGCCCGTTATCGAGTGCCGTAATCTCCAGGCGGTCGGCGTTCTCAACAGGCGCCGGCAGCTCATCGGCGGCAATCGCAAGCTCGCAGATAGACTGCGACGGAATGGCGTTGCTCGCTTCGGCGCCGCTCCAGGACACAATGCGCCCGCCGTCGATCTTGGGACTCACAAACGTCGCCCCAAACTGGCCCTTCTCGGCATTACAAACCGGGAACTCGGCATCGGGCGTAAACAGAAAGTCGGGGTTCGCGTGGTTCTCCAGATAATGGTGAACGTCGGACATGCCCACTTCCTCATCGCATCCCAGCAGCGCGCGGAAGGTATAGCGCGGCACAATGCCGTGTTTGAGCAGATAAGCGCCGGCGTAGAGCGACAACACCGCCGGGCCCTTGTCGTCGATCACGCCACGGCCGAGCAGCCAGCCCTCGCGGCGCTCCATCGCAAACGGGTCGGTGTTCCAGCCGGGACCGGCGGGCACCACGTCCACGTGGCAGATGGTCGCGAGCTGCTTGTCGCCGCGGCCAGGGATATCGGCAATGCCCACATAGCCCTCGTCGTCGCTCGTCTGGTAGCCGAGCTTCTGCGCAATGCCGAGCGCGCAATCGAGCGCGTCACGGACTGGGCGGCCAAACGGCGCACCGGGCTCTGCGTCGGCAGCAACGGCTACAGACGGATAACTCACCAGCTGCTCGATATCGGCGACGACATCTTCCCAGACCTCGTCGACATACTCAGCGACGCTCTGCTCCACCTGATTCATGGACGACCTCCTTACCAATGAGGGGCGAGCGTGCCCGCCCCTCACATCACATACTTATATAGCGAAAAGTTTAGCAAGCTCGGCCACCGAGTGCACCACCGCATCGGCACCCGCGGCCTCGTGCTCCCCCAGCGCCGCCGCGCCCGAATAGATGCCGATACACGGCACACCCATCGCGTGCGCGCCCTCCACATCGTTAAAGCGGTCGCCGATCATCACGGCCTCGTCGGCCGTCGCACCGAGCGCCGCCAGCGCATCGCGAACCGAATCTGCCTTGGTCTCGCGCCCCTGCGGCGGATTCATGCCAACCACGGCTTCGAACTGGCAAAGCCCCAGCTCATGCACCATATCGATGCACTTCGCCTCCATGCGCGACGTCGCCACGGCCATACGCTTGCCCTGGGCGGTCAACCCATCCAGCAGCTCGGGAATCCCATCGAACACGGGGTACTCCTCCGGCCCCAGCTCATCAAAAAAGGCACGGTACTCGTCGGCCACCACAAGCGATTCCTCGCGGGAAAAGCCGTAAAAGTCGTGGAAGCTCTTCCACAGGGGCGGCCCGATCATGCGGCGCAGGTCACCCATCTGCGCCTCAGAAAACCCGCGCGCAGCCAGCGTCTTGCGCGTCGAGGTCATCACCGCCCGGCCCGTATCTGCCACCGTGCCGTCAAAATCGAACAGCACAATCGGCCGTCTGCATATCTCCAGCGCCTCCATCGGCATCCCTCTTCCCCAGTTGGTGATTTCCACACTTACACTTCAAACTGTTGACTATTCAACAAATAAAGCTGGCAATGTGGAACGACTCCACTATACTTGTCGCACTTTGCTCTCAGAAGGCGGCGCGCAAGCGCCCCAACGAAAGGTGCAATTATGTCTTTTGCCATCATAACCGACTCCACGTCGGACATCTCCCCCGCCCGCGCCCAAGAGCTCGGCATTTACGTGATTCCGCTGCATGTGATTATCGAAGGCGAGGACCTGCTCGACCAGGTGCAGATCACCGCCGAGGAGTACGTCGCCCGCATGGCAGGCTCCGAGCAGCTACCGCACACCTCGCAGCCGAGCGCCGGTGAGTTCAAGGAGCTCTTCGATCGCGTGCGCGCCGACGGCCACGACAGCGCCATCTTTATCTCGCTGTGCAGTGAGTGGTCTGCCTGCTACGCCAACGCCAGCTTGACGGCCGAAACACACGAGCTCGACGTGCGCTGCATCGATTCGCGTACCGGCTCGGGCGCCGAGGGCCTGCTGGTGGAGTACGCGCTCGCCATGCGTGAGGACGGCCGCAGCTTGGACGAGACCGAGGCGCAGATCCGCGCGACGCTGCCCGACGCCCACCTGCTGCTGATTCCCCGCACGCTCGAGAACCTCGTTAAGAACGGCCGCGCGCCCAAGCTCGCCGGCCAGCTCACGCAGATGCTCAACATTCGCCTGGCCGTTTCGCCGGAGTGGAAATCGGGCGAGATCAAGGCCATCAAAAAGGGCCGCGGCGCCAAGCGCATCGTCGCCAACACCATGGCCGACTGCCTCGCGTTTTTGGCTGAACACCCGGGTTCGAGCGTGCGCGTGCTCACGACCGGCGCCGCCGAGGAGCAAGAGCTCGTCAACCAGGCGCTCGCGGGCCAGGACTACGTAGACGCCGGCACCGGCCCCATCGGCTGCACCATCGCAACCCACGTAGGCGTCGACGCCATCGCCATCAGCTACTGCCCCCGCTACCAGCCCATCCACTAGGGGCACCTTTACCTCTTGCGGTGGAATAGGGACTGTTTTTGGCTTATTAGCCGCCAATCAATCCCTATTCCACCGCAACTTAGAAGCAGTTCATTTGGGACGGGGCTAAAAAGACTGGTATCAAACGTTTCAGACCAGTCTTTTTAGCCCCGTCCCATTTTAGCCACTCTACATCAGCCCGCTCAGGGCGATGTCGACGGCCTCGTTGAGGTCGTCGGTGATGTGCACCAGCTCCGGATCGAGCGGACTGATCATACCGGCGTCCATCACCGGGCCGTTGAGCCAGTCGAACAGACCCCCTCGCGGTACCCACTGGACAAAAAATGGCAAATATGAGTACTGCCACCAAATTAGTAGCAGCAAAATCTCGCCGGAATCGATCGTTTCGATTAATTTCACGCCTTGCCAAGGCTCAAAATGCCGTGTTTGGTGGGTTAGATATATAGAATAATGTCGAATTGGTATTCTATTCTTTCCAAATGTTATGAGACTACATTAACAGCAGTACTCACATTTGACGTTATTTGACCACGGGGTCATTCGAAAACCCCTCCCCACGCCGCCAACCCGCCCCATAGCCGTCAAAAACCTTTAACAACAGCCGCCGCACGTTTTGGCACCGGCTGATTGCCACTCACGGATCGGTACCCCACTATTACCGAACCAAAATCGAAGTCGCGTATCTCATAAAGCTGAAATGACGTACCCTCATCCCAATGAACGCTGATAAGAATGGCTTTCAAATGAGCAACGGCACGCATCAATACGCCCTTTTCGGGAGCGCCTTATTCAAATTCAATAAAACGGTCGTCCACGCTTCGGATCCGCGCAAGCAAATCGTTATCTGCAGCAGCGGTCCAGACATCCGTTATACAACGCTGGAAGAATGGAAGAAAGCATGCGATTCTTTCGATAGACGGGCGAAGATCGAAGATATCGTCACCAGCGCAAGCCCAGCGCGCGACAAACTCGAGCTCTTCCGCAATCTCTTTACTGGCCGCAAAGATGTCTACGCTCATGGGTACCGCAGAAAAGACGGAGGAATTGGCTATACGCCCGCCTGCGCAAATGAGTGGAAGTCAGGCATTTGCCCCAAAGCAAGCCACCAGAGAGTCAAATGCACGGAATGCAGCAGCCGCGTCTTCCCCGAGTTGAGCGATGCCGCGATCATCGCCCATTTCAGAGGCAATGACGATAGGCTTCGAGACGTTATAGGCCAATATGTGCTCGATAAAGACAGTAACACGAAAGTCCTGGTCATCGATTTTGACGGAGCCGATTGGAAAGAAGCGACGAAAGCCATTCGACATGTCGCAAAAAGCCACGGAATCGATGTCGCAGTTGAGCGATCGAGATCGGGCGACGGCGCACATGTCTGGTTTTTCTTCCTAGAGCTCGTCAGCGCAAAGACCGCACGAGATTTTGGAAGCAGCCTTATCACCGAAGCGGCGATACTGAACAAGACAATCACCTTCAAAGCATTTGACCGAATGCTGCCCGCGCAGTCCACCATTCCTGAGGGCGGCTTTGGAAATCTCATAGCGCTGCCTTTTCAAGGAAAAGCGCAGCGAAAAGGGAACAGCGTATTTGTTGACGACCAATTTGAGCCCTTTCCCGATCAATGGCTTTACCTTTCGCAAATCCAGTTAATCCCGCGCGTGACGGTGCAAAATCTGATCGAGAGCATCGAAAATAGGCCACATGGAATAGCAGCTGTTGCGGCGGCAAACACCGGTGTGCCACATTCCCAGAGACTGCGAAAGCGGCTTCCGCTCACACCGCAGGACTTCCCGTCATCGCTGTCCGTCACGCAGGCCGATATGCTCTATATCCCCGAAAAATCTCTGAGTCCCGCAGCTCAAATGGAAGTCCGCAGGCTTGCAACATTTGCCAACCCAGAATTCTTCCGCGCACAATCTATGCATCAATCGGTATTCGGCAAACCGCGGTTCATAGACCTCAGCGAACTTAGAGATGGCTACGTCGCGATTCCCAGAGGCTGCAAGGTTCAACTTGAGCGGCTGCTTCAAGAAGCCGGCGTTTCTGCCCACTATTCAGACAAACGCAAGTCGAGCAATCCAATTGTGATGGCATTTAAAGGGACTCTTCGCCCTGAACAGCAAATTGTCGCTGAACAGATGCTCGGCTATGAAGACGGGATCATGTCCGCACCGACGGGGTTCGGCAAAACCGTCATCGGAGCTTATCTTATTGCTGCCATTGGTCTTCCAACGCTCGTCATCGTTCCTAAAACTGCGCTCATTGCCCAATGGAAATCCCAACTCGAACGATTTCTCGACATCACGGACAACAGAGAGCCCGTCCGAACCCCAAAGGGACGAATCAGCAAAAGACAGCCTCCGCTCATTGGGCAAATCGGAGGAGGCAAGACCGCCATAAGCCGTCTCATCGACATTGCTTCATTCCAGTCGCTATCCGGCAAGGATCCCCAAACCGGCGAGTCATTAGCCAAGGAGTTCGTTCGCGATTACAGTCTCATCATCTGTGACGAATGCCACCATGCGGCCGCGCCACAGCTTGAGCTTGTCCTCAAGTCCGCTCCTGCCAAATATGTATATGGCCTTTCCGCAACGCCCGAGCGTTCGGACGGACTCACGCGGGCACTCTCGATGCTCTGCGGCCCGGTTCGCTATGTCGTCGATCCAAAAACGCAAGCAATCCAGCAGGGGATTCAGCGCATTGTTAGACCGCGTTTCACCGGAATTCGATTACCCACCTACGAACCAGGAGCATCCTTTAACCAAATTCTCGATCTCCTGTGTGTACACGCCGCGAGAAACGAAGCAATTATCGAGACGCCCTCGAGGCCGCATCAAACGGCCGGCATCCGCTTGTGCTATCTAAAAGAAAAAAGCATGCCGAAGAGCTATGCAGGCTACTTCAAAGCCGTGGACACGAACCCATACTCTTAACCGGAGAAATCGACGCCAAAGAAAGAAAAGCAATACTGAAGAGTCTTCCCAGCTTTGAGCATGAGCATCGAATCATCGTAGCAACTGAAAGTCTTCTGGGCGAGGGCTTCGACCTGTCTTACCTTGATACTTTGCTCATTGCCACTCCAATATCTTGGGACGGCAGCATAACGCAGCAGGCAGGTAGGCTACACAGAAGCCACGAGGGCAAACAGCGGGTTGAGATATTCGACTATGTTGACCTGTCGATACCCATGTTCGCGCGCATGTACCAAAAGAGGCTCAAGACCTACGCCAAGCTGGGGTATGAAGTCTTTGCGGCAAACGACAACAGACAGGACGATCGAAACATCCTCGTTAGGTCGGCAAGAGCCGTGGAGGCTTTAGTGAATGACATCGAGAACGCATCGAAAAGCATTTTTATTGCCGCACCCTACGCGTCCGCCGCATGCCTTGAAAAGCTCGCCACTGCACTCGCGGATGCCGCTACCCGTGGAATTGCCCTTGAGATTTCTATTGCTTCAACTCCACGCGATGACGTGAAAGCGATTTTTGCCGAGATGAACGTCAACTATCTCATCAAAGCCGAAGGACGCCTGTGCGCATCAGTGATTGACGAGGAAACTGTCTGGTACGGAGCTATTCCGTTGCTAGCTTTCCCAAAGAAAGAAGACTGCAGCATTCGTTTCAAAAGCAGCGAAGTCGCAGCCAAGCTTTTGAGCGAAATTCAGCGAAAAGTGGAACCGGAGGCCGCGGCGACGAACGGGGTACCCCCAGCAGTTGCGGTGAAATAGGGACTGTTTTTGACTTATTAGCCGTCAATCAATCCCTATTCCACCGCAACTTAGAAATCGGCAATCAGCCCTGCGGGCCCTGGAACAGTTCCTCATGCGAACCCATTCTGACCAGCCGGATCGCAGGATTAGTCTTATGCGGCAAGTATAGAATGACCACATCGGCCAAGCCATCGGATAGGTGGAAATCGATGTGGCCGTTGTAGTTTCCGCCCGGGTTTGAGAGCTCGTGGGCGCCATACTCCGCCAGAAGTGACCCATGAGCCACAAGCTCTGCAACCGCCGCTTTAAACTCACTTTTTAGCTGCGGATGCATGCGCATCGTTCGTTTGTAGTCCGCCTTAAATTGAGCCTCGACTTTAATCTCGAACATCGCTATTCCTCATCGAGGAATGACATAAGCTCATCAGCGTTGTTGAATGACGGGCTATCGTCCGGCAAAATCCCCAACTCATGAGCCTCGGCGATCACCATGGCACGCCTCGTCGCCTCGTTGGGCACCTCCGCCCTTCCTACAATCTCAAAAGGAATCTTTCGCTGATTTACCAGCTGTCGAACGGCAAGATTGAGATAGGAATTGAGGCTGAGGCCGACCGAATCCAAGAACTCAGTCGCCTGCTCCTTGAGCCCCTCTTCGATGCGAACCGTCGTAGGCTTAACCGTTGCAGTAGACATACGCGACCTCCTCGCCCTCGTCTTTTACATCAGTATACCCAATATAAATGTCAACCTGACGTTAGATAGCATCAGATTACCATGCATATTCATGTCGCTGTGGGCACGATTGCTCTACATCAACCCGCTGAGCGCAATGTCGACGGCCTCGTTGAGGTCGTCGGTAATGTGCACCAGCTCCGGATCGAGTGGGCTGATCATACCGGCGTCCATCACCGGGCCGTTGAGCCAGTCGAACAGGCCCTGCCAGTACTCGGTGCCCACCAAAACGAGCGGCATGCGCTTGACCTTGTGCGTCTGCACCAGCGTGAGCACCTCGAACATCTCGTCGAGCGTGCCAAACCCGCCGGGAAACACAATAGCGCCCGAGCTGTATTTGACGAACATGGTCTTGCGCACAAAGAAGTAGCGGAAGTCCATACCGAGGTTCACGTATTTGTTGAGCCCCTGCTCGTGCGGCAATTCAATGCCCAGGCCAACTGACTTGCCGTTGACACTCGCCGCTCCCCTGTTGGCCGCTTCCATAATGCCGGGGCCGCCACCGGTGATGACCGCCACGCCACGTTGCGCGATCTTGCGCCCGACGGTACGCGCCGCCTTGTAGAGCGGATCGGTCTTAGGCGTGCGGGCACTGCCGAAGATGGTCACTGCGGGGCCAAGCTCGGCAAGCGCGCCAAAGCCATCGACAAACTCGGCCTGAATGCGCAGCACGCGCCACGGATCGGCATGCAACCAGTCGGTCGACTCCTCGGGCGCCAGCAGGTTGGCGTAGGTGTTGTCCTTAGGAATCATGGGACCGCGCATGACCACGGGACCGCGTCGGTACGTCTCGTCGTAGGCCGGCTCGCCCTCGACGTTCTCATTCTTAATCATGGGTACTCCTATCGAGAAAAAGAAAAGCGGGCGGGGTCGACGCCATGCGTCAAACACCCGCCCGAACATCAACCATTCGGTATGGTACCCACGATGTATCAAGTGCTTGCAAGCTATCGGTCAGCGGTCGCGCAGCCGATGCCGGCGCATGCGATGCCCGGTGCCGGTTGTGCACGGTCGATTGGCACGTGGCCTCGGCACCGCGCGAGCGCCCCCGCAAACAAGCCCGCAGCTCTTAGTAATCCACCGCGGCAGGGCTATTCATCCAATCGCTCACGAATGCGCCATAGCGACCCTCGATAATGGCCTGGCGAGCACGCTGCATAAGGTTGAGCAGGTAGTAGATGTTGTGCATCGACAGCAGAATGCCGCCGAGCATCTCCTTCTGCGTGACCATGTGGCGAATGAGCGCGCGGCTGTAGCCGCCCGTGCACACCGGGCAGGTGCAGGTGGGATCGATGGGACCATCGTCGTGCGCAAAGCGCGCGTTGCGGAAGTTAAGGCGACCTTCACTGGAGAACGCCGTACCCATGCGGCCAGTGCGCGTCGGCAGCACGCAGTCGAACATGTCGATGCCCACACCCACACCGCGCACGAGGGTGGTGGGGTTGCCGACGCCCATCAGGTAGCGCGGCTTGTGCTTGGGCATGTACTCGCTTACGAGCGGTGCCAGAGTCTCGAACATGGTCTCGTGGTCCTCGCCCACCGAGTAGCCGCCGATGCCATAACCGGGGAAATCGCCGCACTCCTCCAGATGGCGCAGCGAGCGCAGGCGCAGATCTAGGTGCATACCGCCCTGAACAATGCCAAAGAGTGCCTGGTCATCGCGGGTATGCGCCTTATAGCAGCGCTCGGCCCACATGCTCGACAGCTCCACGGCGCGCTCAACGTAGGCGCGCGTGGCGGGATAGCCCGGGCACTGATCGAGCTGCATGCAGATGTCGGAGCCGAGCTTCATGGCGATTTCCATGTTGTCCTCGGGCGTCCAGAACACGTGGCGCCCGTCGTAGTCGTTGACGATAAAGCGCACGCCCTCGTCAGTGAGCTTGACGGCGTCGTTGTGGCTGAACACTTGGAAGCCGCCCGAGTCGGTGAGGATAGGGCCGTGCCAGTTCATAAACTTGTGCAGGCCGCCCAGCTCGGCGATGGTGTCCTCGCCGGGACGCATGGACAGATGATAGGTATTGGCAAGCACGATCTGGGCGCCGAGCTGCTTGACGGTCTCGGTAGGAATACCCTTGACGTTTGCCTTGGTGCCCACGGGCATGAAGATCGGCGTCTCGATGTCGCCGTGCGGGGTGTGCAGCACGCCGGCACGCGCATGCGTCGTCGGATCCTCGGCGATCAGGTCGAATTTAAAAAGGCTCTGGTCCATAAACTGGAACTCCTTGGTTGCGGTTCATACGCAAACCATTATACGGGCAACCCGCAAGGAGCACCGACTCGACAGAAACTGGTGCATTAAACGACTAGTCGTCGGGGACAATCTTCAGCGCCATCTTGCAAAGAAGTGTCCCAATCTGCCGGCACTTAGGGACTGTCCCCAAGTGCCGGCAAGAGTGTCCCTTATGACTAGTCATTTAAGAACGTCCCCAATGACTATTGACGGCCAAGGCAACGCCGATGTTATGGCACCGACAGCGAAAACCCGCCAGAGCGAGCAAGGTGTCTTCAAGCAAAATGGCGCCGCAGGTTGAGCATAAGTCAGCGAGCTGGCCGCATTTGAGACAAGGTGACGTGAAACGAAAGGGCGCTGACCTTCTGGTCGCGCCCTTGAAGTTGAACGTCAGATTGTCCAAATGCGGCCCGCGCAGCGTCGAGCCGTTACGGCGTTTGGCAAAACGCCGTAACTCCTACGGCCGCTGGCCCATGCCACCCTCGAGGGTGACAGTCTCGCCGTTCATGTACTTAAAGTCGGGGCCGCAGAGCTGAACGACCACGCGGCCGATCTCCTTCTCGACGTCGCCGTAATGACCCGCCGGCGGCATGTGGACGTTGGCCTTGAACGCCTCGGGATAGGCATCCTGGAAGTTCTCGAGCGCAGCGGTCCAAGCAAGCGGGCACACGATGTTGACGTTGATGCCGTCCTTGCCCCACTCGTTGGCGGCAACGCGGGTCAAGCCGCGGATGCCTTCCTTGGCGGCGGCATAGCTGCACTGGCCGTAGTTGCCAAACAGGCCGGCACCCGAGGCAAAGTTGACCACGGAGCCCTTGGTCTCCTTCAGGTGCGGATAGGCCTTCTGCATGTACAGGTAGGTGGCATACAGGCCAGAGTAAATGGCCAGGTTAAACTGGTCCATGGTGTGATCGGCGATGGTCACGCCCGAGGCGCTAGCCTGAGCATTGTTGACGACGGCGTCGATGCGGCCGAACTCCTCAATGGCCTTGTCGATGACGTTCTGGACGACGGCCTCGTTGTCCTGACCAGCCGAGACATCGGCCTGAACAGGCAGAACCTTGACACCGTACTCGGCCTCGAGAGACTCCTTGGCGGCCTCGAGCTTGGCGACGTTGCGGCCGGTGATGACGAGGTTCGCGCCCTCCTTGGCAAATGCGATATCGATGCCGTAGCCGATGGAGCCAGCGGAACCGTCCTTGAGCGTGGCCTTGCCGCCGCCGGTGACGATCACGGTCTTACCAGTGAAAAGTCCCATACAAAGTCCTTTCAAATCGCGACGGGCACGCCCGCCGACTGCGCGTGTCCAACTTCACACGCCAAAAGCTGAGATGCAACTTTAGCGTGTTCAAGCGAAAATAAAAGACCGCGGTAGGCGAACGGCACCACGTAGTTCGGCGAAGGGATTGTCAAGTACAAACTGGATAAAACGGCCGAGTTATTGTTATCAGATCGAGCCATCGAACACGTTTTGAAACTTTGCTGCGGCACGCGGGATGTCGGCGCGAGACTTTATCATAGGGTGACAAACAACGATGAGGAGCACATGCCTATGACAGACGAGCTGGACCCCCAGACTCAACAGCATATTGATGATTCCGCAGACGTCACCGCAGATACTGACGCTGTGACCTGCAATGGTATCGACATCGACGACCCCATCTTGGACGAAAGCGCTACGGCGGAAACCCCCGAAACAGAAAACGCCGATGAGCAAAACGACGATGCGCCCGCTCAGGACGACGCCCCTGTACAGGACGACGCCCCGCAAGCAGCGGGCCCCATCGAGGTGTCTTCGGAAGAAGAGCTCGATGCCGTCATGGACTCCATGATGGATGCTGTCAAAGCGATGAAAGACGCCGTGGCCGATGCCGATATTGATGCCGAAGAAGAGGAGGCCGCCGAGGCGGCCTCGACCTTTGTGCCCGGCGAGACTCCGGTTGCCGACCAAGGCAGTACCATGCCCTCGTTTCTACAGCTCGAGCATCCCACGATTGGCGCCGGTGCGGTCGATCCGCACGCAGCAGGCTTTTCTGTGGTCGAGGGCGGTACCGGCAATATCGCCGCGCCGCAGGCTGCCGATGCGGACGCTGCCGACACCGCTCGCCCGACCGCCCCGCACTCCCCCGCCGCGAGCCGCGATCTGGGGACCGCTGTCTCGAACACTGCGAACGCCGTGGGCACCTTTATCGCCCAGGGCGCCTCGGCCATGCGCGAGATGAACGCCGCGAAAAAGGCACTTGCCGATGCCCGCGCCCACCTGGCCGAACTTGAGCAGCGCATTGCCGATCAGGCCGAGGAACTCGAGACGCGCCAGGATATCGCAGGCCGCTACGACCAGATCGTCGCCGACCAGCGCCAGGCGATCGCCACAGCGCAAAAGACCGCTGCGGCAGCCGAGATTGACCGTGATGCCCACGCCGCCAAAGCGACAGAGCTCAAGGGGCAGCTCGAACAAATGAAGACAGAGGATGACGCGACTGAGCTCCGCCTGAAGGCCGCGCTCGATGCCGTGGAGGCCCGCGAGGCGAGCTCGCGCGAGACCGGCAACCGCCTCGTTCGCCGTCTTGAGGATTCCAAGCGCATCCGCGACAAGGTGAAAGCCGAGCGAGACGCCGGCATTGCCGCCGCACAACAAACCGTCGACGCCACGCGCGCCCAGCTCGAGACGCTGCGTCATGAGTATGCCGAGCTGCAACGCAATCCCTCGGCAAATCCTGCCAACTATACGGTGCGCACCAGCGAGCTCTCGATGCAGATCTCCGACACGGCAGATGCCCTGCGAAAAGCCGAAGAAGATGTCCCGCGCATCACCGCCGACCTTGAGCACTCGCTTGCCGCAGCCGAGCAGGCCGTCGAGCAGGCTCAAGCCCCCATTGCCGAAGCCAAACGCGCGCACCAAGCCGTGACGACTGAGGCCGATGCCGCGCGCGACGAGCTGCAGACGGCGAAGACTGCCGCCGCGACGCGCCAGCGCGAACTGCGCGAGAAGATCGCTGCCGAGGACAAGGCACGCCGCGACCAAGAGCAGAGCATCGCCAACGCCCAAGCAGATGCCGCACATGCGCAGTCGATCATCGAACAGGCGACCGAGGTACACGACCACCCAGAGATCACTGAGTCACTTGCAGGATCCTTGGCCCGAGACAAAGCCGAACACGCCGAGACCGAGCGAGAAGTCGCCCAGCTCGAGGCCACCGAGGACGCGGTGCGCGAGCGTACCCGCGACTCACGCATCAAATTCACCGGCGCCATCGTCTGCATTATCGCCGTAGTCCTCGTGATCATCCTAGTCTGGCTGTTCGCAAGCAAGTAGTCATTTAAGAACGTCCCCAACGACTACTTTTCGCCAGCAACGCAAACGCCGATGTTATGGCAGAGTCAGCGAGCGGGTCGCATTTGAGGCAAGGTGACGTGAAACGAAAGGGCGCTGACCTTCTGGTCGCGCCCTTGAAGTTGAACGTCAGATTGTCCAAATGCGGCCCGCGCAGCGTCGAGTAGTTACGCGGTTCATAGAACCGCGTAACTAACAAATGAGCATCGCGTCGCCAAAGCTGAAGAAGCGATAACGTTCTTCGATGGCAGCGGCGTAGGCATCCATGATCTGGTCGCGGGTGGCAAGCGCGCTCACGAGCATCATGAGCGTGGAGCGCGGCACATGGAAGTTCGTGATCAGCGCATCGACCACGTGATAGGTCGAGCCGGGCATGAGGTAAAGCTGCGTCGTGGCGTTCTCGCGCACCACGATGTCACCGCGGCCAAGCGTATCGGCCCCGTCCTCGCGGCCTTCAAAATAGCGCGCCGTCACGGCCGGATCGGACACCGGCGCGTCCGTATCAAACGCGCTCTCGAGCGAGCGCACCGCGGTAGTGCCGACGGCGATCACACGATGACCCTCGGCCTTGGCCTTGTGCACGGCATCGACAACCTCCTGCGACACGTGATAGCGCTCGGTGTGCATGACGTGCTGCGTAGGGTCGTCCTCCTCCACCAAGCGGAAGGTATCGATGCCCACCTCGAGCTCGACGGCGGCAAACTTGGCACCCTTGGCCTCGATAGCGGCCATGAGCTCAGGAGTAAAATGCAGACCCGCCGTAGGAGCGGCAGCCGAGTGCTCCTCCTTCATGGCGTAGACGGTCTGGTACTTCTCGGGATCGCCCTCGTAATCGGTAATGTAAGGCGGCAGCGGCACATGACCGGCGGCATGGATAGCCTCGTCGAGCGTACGCGGCTCGCCGGCGGCATTGCAACCGGCCGGCTCAAAGCGCACCAGGCGGCCGCCGCGGCTATCGGTGACAAAGTCGACGACCTCGGCCGTCAGCACCACGGGAGCCCCCTCGGGCGCATGGGCGCCACCGGCGCGATACTCAATCTGGGCACCGGGCTTCAGACGCTTGCCCGGCTTGACCAGGCACTCCCAAACATGGCCCAGCGGATCCACATCTTCGCGGCGCTTGAGCAGCAGCGTCTCGACCACGCCGCCCGAGCCCGCCTTGCGGCCAATCAGGCGGGCCGGCATCACGCGCGTCTTGTTGATGACAAGCACGTCGCCCGGCTCGATATAGTCGATGATGTCGCGGAAGATGCGGTGCTCAACGGTACCGCCGTGCTCCAGCGGCGTTCCCGCCTGGGAGCCCTTGCGATCCACCACCAGCAGGCGGCAGGAATCGCGCGGCTCGGCAGGAGCCTGGGCGATCAGTTCCTCAGGAAGGTTGTAGTCAAAATCATCGGTACGCATAGACACGTCGGATACTCCTTATATAGCTAAAGTCCGCTCTACATCCTAGCAGGCTGCCAGCTCAAAAGAACTATTTTTTGGACGCTTTGCGCTCGTCGCGAATGCGGGCGCGGTCCATGGCCGCCTCGACGGCCGAAAATCGACAGCCGCAGTAATTCTGTCGGTACATGCCCAGCTCGCGCGAACGGCGAGTCGCCTCGGGGTAATACGGGCGAAAATCGCGAATCACCGGAGTGAGACCGCGGGCGGCAGCCAGACGCTCCAGCACATCATTGCAGGTCTCGAACAGCTGATACGGCGAGACGGCGAGCGTCGTGCCCACATATTCGAACCCGCGCTCCTGGGCCACACGGCATGCCTCAGCCAAGCGCAGGGCATAGCACGCACGACAGCGGCGGGGTCGATCGGCGCCCAACGGAGCCACACCGGCCTCCCAGCGCTCGCGGTCCTCGCCTGCCTCAATGAGCTCGATGCCGCCGTCGGCACACCACCGGCGCAGCTCGTCCAGGCGGCGCTGCCATTCATCGCGCGGCTGAATATTGGGGTTGGTCCAGCAAATCGTGGGCTCAAACCCCTCCTCGCGCAGCAGACGAACCGGCTCAAGCGAGCACGGCGCACAGCAAGCATGCAGCAGCAACGGCCTCATCAACATCCCCGTCCCAGAAAAATCATCCCAAAAAGACTACCTTGCGAAAAAGCGAACGCCAAAGGACGTGTCCTCGCAGGCGACAATGCGGCGGTCGCGCAAAATGGTCCGCACGTAGTACCAGTCGCCCACACAGCCCGACAAGTGCAGACCAGCCGCCAGGTAGCACAGCAGCGGATAGCCCGAGAACGCAAACCCCAGGGCAAACGCCACCGTCAAGGCAACCGTCGGCGCTAGGCAAACCGCCACGTAGCGCCGGCGCGAATACACAATCCCCTCGGCGCAGGCGTAAATCATGCAGGTTTCGAGATTGGCCCCAAAGGTCACCCGAGCACCGGCGGGCGCAAACAGCTTAAAGAACACCGCGTGCACCAGCTCGTGCACGGCAAATGACGCCGCCGAAACCGCAGCCAAGCCGACTATCCAGCCCAAGACCGCCATCCAGCCGCCCGCGTCAGCCGCATCCAAGTCTGCAGGTCCGCCCAGCAGCATAAACACCGGCACCAGGCACACGGCAAACACGCCAAGCACGACCATCCCCCACACGAAGCAAGCGTGCAGAAAATCCTCGTCTTCAAACGCATGTATGTTGGAAATCTCATTCATAGCATCTTAGGATAGCGCCCCTGCCACGTACCCGTCCGCATGTGCGATAATGTCGAACGATATGCACGAATTGACCACCGCGCCGCCAGGCCTTGCGCCCGGCCGCGCCCTCACCATATGCGAAGGAGTCCCATGGCATCCAAATACTCCATGAACGACCGTCCCAGCTGGCCGCGCCGCGCCATCGTTACCGCCGGCGAGCCCTACGGCAACAAGGGCCTGCACTTTGGCCACGTCGGCGGCGTCTTTGTCCCGGCCGACTTCTTCGCCCGTTTCCTGCGCGACCGCCTGGGCCGCGAGAACGTCATCTTCACCTCGGGCACCGACTGCTACGGCTCGCCCATCATGGAGAGCTACCGCAAGCTCAGGGAGAACGAGGGCTACGACAAGTCCATTAACGAGTACGTCGAGTCCAATCACTCCCGCCAGGCCGCGACCCTCAACAACTACAACATCAGCTGCGATATCTACGGCGGCTCGGGTCTTGAGCCGGCGGCCCAGATCCATAACGAGGTGACCGCTGAGATTATCGAGCGCCTGCACGAGCGGGGCACCATCTCCAAGCGCTCTACCCTGCAGTTCTACGACGCCAAGGCCGGCACGTTCCTCAACGGTCGCCAGGTGATCGGCCGCTGCCCCATCCAGGGCTGCAAGTCCGAGAAGGCCTATGCCGACGAGTGCGACCTAGGTCACCAGTTTGAGCCCGAGGAGCTCATCGCGCCCAAGAGCCAGCTCACCGGCGAGGTGCCCGAGCTGCGCCCGGTCGACAACCTCTACTTTGACCTGCCGGCCTACCTCGACTTTATGAAGACCTACACCGCCAAGCTCGCCCAGAACCCGCAGGTTCGCTCCGTGGTCTCCAAGACCATGGAGGAGTGGCTGCTGCCGGCGCAACTCTACATCCAGAACAAGTTCCGCGAGGCCTTCGACGCCGTCGAGGACCAGCTGCCCGAGCACACCGTGCTGGAGCCCGAGGGCAACAAGAGCAGCTTTACCGTCACCTTCCCCAGCTGGAAGGAGCGCGACGACGCCCACGCGGTGCTTGCAAACGGCGGCGTGCGCTTCCGCAGCGGCAAGGCGCTCGTGCCCTTCCGCATCACCGGTAACATCGACTGGGGCGTTCCGGTGCCCGAGGTCGACGGCGTGAACGACGTCACCTGCTGGTGCTGGCCCGAGAGCCTGTGGGCGCCCATCAGCTATACGCGTACCGTGCTCGCGCGCGATGCCCGCGCCGCCGGCGTGACCGAGGGCGTCGCCGCCCAGGATGCCGCCCTCATGGGCGAGCCCGCTGCCGATTCCACGCAGGTACCCGCTCCCACCTACCAGCACAGTTCGCTCGACTGGCGCGACTGGTGGTGCTCTGACGACGCTCAGATCTACCAGTTCATCGGTCAGGACAACATCTATTTCTACTGCATCGCTCAGACCGCCATGTGGGAGGCCCTGGGCTGGAACCTCACGCAGAGCACCGTCAGCGCCTGCTACCACCTGCTCTACATGGGCAAAAAGGCCAGCTCGTCCTCGCAGACGCCTCCCCCGCCGGCAGACGACCTACTCAACCACTACACCTGCGAGCAGATGCGCGCGCATTGGCTGTCGCTCGGCCTGTCCGAGAAGCCGGTGAGCTTTAGCCCCAAGGCATACGACACGCGCGTGACCGGCAAGGACAAGGACGGCAACGAGGTGCGCGCCTGCGACGACAAGCGCGTTATCGACCCGGCCCTTAAGGAGAGCGCGCTTTTGACCGGCGTCTTCAACCGCCTGGCCCGCAGCTGCTTCTACGGCGTTGCCATCAAGGAAGGCGACGAGAGCCCCTACCGCAACGGCTGCATCCCCGCCGGTGCCGCTTCTGACACCGTGGTCGAAGCCGCCCAGCAGGCAGCCCTCGCCTTTGAGCAGGCCATGTACAAGTTCGAGACGCACCGAGCGCTCGCCGTGTGCGACGACTACCTGCGCGCCGCCAACAAGCGCTGGAGCGATGCCTCCAAGGCCGCCAACAAGCTCGAGGGCGAGCCGGCCAACGCCGCCATGACGCAGGCCCTCGTCGACGCCTTTACCGAGCTGCGCGTAGCGACCGTCCTGATGCACGGTATTGTGCCGGCCGGCTGCGAGCTCATCTGCGAGTACTTCGACGTCGATCCGGTCGCCTTCTTTAGCTGGGACAACATCTTTGCCTCCACGGACGAGTTTGTGGAGAGCCTGGGCGAGAAGCCCGGCGAGCACCGTGTGAAGCCGCTGCCCCCGCGCTTCGACTTCTTCAGCAAGCACGAGAGCCAGTACTAATAACACTCGACATGTAATGGAATGGGAAGGAAAGACGGATGTCCAAGCCGCGTCGTCGTAAGCAGAAAAAGCAGGTTAAGCCCGAGCTCAAGCTCAGGCAGTTTGCCGCTACCGAGCTTTCCGACCAGCTTGCCGCCCAACACTCCGCCGCCGACCTGCCGCGCTTTATGGTCGACACGGTCGCCGGCGCCTATGCCCCCACCGATGCTCAGCTCATGATCGAAGGCTTTGGCGCCGCGGCCACACGCCCAGTCACACTGCGCGCCAACACGCTCAGGGCGACCGCCGAAGACATCGCTGCCGCACTCGACGAGGCCGGCATCGCACACCAAACCGTTGCCTGGTACCCGGACGCTTTCATCCTGCCCGAGGCCCAGGTATCCGACCTGTGGGACCTCGACATCTACCGCGACGGCAAGATCTACTTGCAAAGCCTGTCATCCATGATGCCGCCTTTGGTGTTGGGCGCTCAGGCCGGCGAGGACATCCTGGACATGTGCGCAGCCCCTGGCGGCAAGACAACGCAGATCGCCGCCCTCACCCAGGGCCAGGCACACCTCACGGCCTGCGAGATGAGCATTCCCCGCGCCGAAAAGCTCGAGGCCAACCTCCACCGCCAAGGCGCCAAAAACGTGCCCGTCATGCGCATTGACGCACGCGAGCTCGACGAGTTCTTCCGCTTTGACCGTATCCTGCTCGACGCCCCCTGCACCGGCACGGGCACCGTCATCAGCGGCAACGAAAAGAGCTTGCGCGGCCTCACCGAGCAGCTGCTCGTCAAGTGCGCCCGATCGCAGCGCGCGCTTCTGGACCGCGCCATGGGGGCCCTCAAACCGGGCGGCACGCTCGTCTATTCGACGTGTTCGATCTTGCCGCAGGAAAACGAGGATGCCCTGCAAGAGGCCCTCGACAAGCACATGGACTGCGAGCTCATCCCCCTCGACGGCACGCCAAGCGAAAGCGAAGCACGTCGCGCCCAGGATACCGGCGAAGAGCCGCGCGTCGAGAGCAACGCCCTCACCGAGGCCATCGCCGCCGGCCACGTCTCGTCCGTCGCCAACGGAATGCCCGGCACGCTGACCATTCCGCCCAGCCGCGACTTTGAGGGCTTCTACATCGCCCTGATCCGAAAACGCAGCTAGCGCACGGATTCAAAACTCAACAAGCTATCGCCGTGCGCGCCTGTCCTGCTGGTCACGGCACTGCTTAAGTGCCTCGCGCTCCTTGCGCTCGGCCTTTTTGCCCTTAATGGCCGTGACCGCAAAGTAGATGACCGCGGCGGCAACGATCGCGCCCACGCATAGGCCAATCGAGCCCAACATTGCCGAGAATTCCATACCGCGTCACCTCTCTTTTGTATACGGGACATTCAAGATAGCACCTCGATCCCCGCCACCACAGCTCCTTCACGTTCGCCGGCCCTTCGGTCTAACGGATGGCGCGGCGGGGAAAAATCAACTCGTCAAACGATTTAGCAAGCACAACGCTGCCGGCACCCTGCCGACCACCATCGCATAGAATCGAGGATCCATGGATACCCTCAACGACCTAAACGAGCGCGTCGACGCCTTTGTCGGCACCAGCTCCTTCGACACGCCTGCCGCGACCAACGACCAAGCTCCCATCGATGTGCCCGCCGAGGTTCACGAGGACATCGTCGCCTCGGTCGATTTCTCCGAGGTCGAGCTCGCAGACGAGTTCACCGAGCCCCAGGTAGCCGTCACGCCCAACGGCCTACTCCCTATGGAGCCCCTGCCCATCGACGGGCGCCTGCGCAAGGCGGCCCTCCGCATGCCCGACGAGATCGAGGAGGCCAGCGGCTTCACGCTCTTCGGCCGTCGCATCAAATCGCTCATCTACACCACCGATGTCGCGGTTATCCGCAACTCCAACGCCGATGCCGTTTTTGCGGTCTACCCTTTCACGCCGCAGCCCGCCATTACGCAAGCGCTGCTGACCGTCGCCGAGTGCCCGGTCTTTGTAGGCGTGGGCGGCGGAACTACGACCGGTAAGCGCTCCGTGCAGATGGCAGCCGTCTCCGAGATGCAGGGCGCGGCGGGCTGCGTGGTCAACTCCCCCGCCACTGCCGAGATGGTCGAGCACATCACCAACATCGCCGACATCCCCGTCATCGCCACGGTCGTTCGCTGCGACGACGATGCTCACGCCAAGGTGCGCGCCGGAGCCAAGATTCTCAACATCGCCGCCGGCAAGAACACGCCCCAGGTCCTACGCGAGCTGCGCGAGCACTATCCCAACCTGCCGCTTATCGCGCCGGGCGGCAAGACGCCCGAGAGCATTCGCGAGACCATCGCCGCCGGCGCCAACGCCATCATCTGGACACCGCCTTCGGCCCAGCAGCTACAGACCGACATGATGCAGCGTTATCGCAAGATGAAGGAAGACACCACACCTGTCATCTCGCGCGACAACGTGCCCATTATCGACCAGGTCGCCGCCGCCGAGGTCAGCCAAGTCGAGAACATGAATCCCGATGTGCCGATTCCCGACGAAGTCATCGAGCGCGTCGCTTCGATCCACGAGCGCGTCGAGGAGCATCGCGCCAACCGCGGCCTCAAGCCGTCACTGCACGGCTTTTTCTTCCGCGGAAAGAAACGCTAGCCGCAACAGCAAGGCCCGCCCCACAAACGTGAGGCGGGCCGTTTTCGTTTGAGCAATCATGCAGCGACGTGATGGGGCAAATTAATCCACGCGCTTGTCGCCCATAAAGAAGAGCGCCACCGTACCAGGTCCGGTATGCGAGCCAATCAGAGTACCGATGTCATTGATCTCAATCTTGCCTTTAAGCTGCGGAATCTGTTCCTCAATCAGTGCCGCGACCGCCTCAGCATCCTCGCGGCACGCCGACTGCGACATGATGCACTTACCCGAATAATCTGCACCGTCCTGTACGTGTGCCATCATGGTCTTAGCCATCTCGGAAATCGCGCGCTTCTTAGTGCGAATCTTCTCACGTGGCGACAGCTTACCTTCGCAATCGACCGTCATAAGCGGGCAAATCTTAAGCGCCGTGCCGATGATCGCGCTCGCGGCCGAAATGCGACCGCCGCGCAGGTAGCTCGACAGATCGGTCGAGAAGAACCAGTGGTGCAGGTTGAGCTTGTGCTCCTCGATCCAGGCAGCCGTCTCGTCGAGTGAAGCCCCGCTATCGCGCACATCGGCGGCATATTCCAACAACAGGCCAAAGCCCGAAGACGCCGCCAGCGAATCGATGACGCGCACCTTGCCGCCCTCGGGATAGCGATCCGCAAGCATCTGCGCCGCGACGCAGGCCGATCCATACGTGCCCGAAATACCCGACGACAACGTCAGGTGCAGCACGTCTTTACCCTCGGCAACAAACGGCTCCCAAAACTCCTCGTACTCACCCACGCTCACCTGAGCCGTCTTGGGCATGGCGCCCGCGGCAATCTGGGCAAAAAACTCGTCCGGCGTAATCGACTGATACAGATCGTCCGTATAGACAACATCGTCGATCTCGTAATGAAAACACACGACAGGGATATTGCGCGACGCAAAGAACTCACGGGTTCGATCGGCGGCGGATTCACAGGTCAGGACAAAATCACTCATATGAGGCTCCTTACTCATTGCTGCGCAAATTATCGCACAGTGAGCCTACATGCGGTACATATGTCCACTATTTACCAAATCGAACCAAAAATAGTGAACATCTTTACCACCATCGTCTCCACCGGCCCCACGCATAAATATCTGAGAAAACACCCTCTGTCGTCTCCACCCAACCGCCATATCTACCTCAACTAAATCGATTTACCAAACCGTTCAGCCGACAATTCAGCCGCTGGCGCAAAATCGAAACAAAAGCGGCGCATACTGATAAACGTTTGACGTTGTTTATCAGTTTTACCAACCATATCGGAAGGTGTTTCATGGTCGCATTCGATCGCAACCCGCAAGACTTCAAGTATCTGCGCCTGCTGTCGAGACAGTTCCCCACCGAACAATCCGCATTTACCGAAATTATCAACCTCTCGGCCATCCTCAACCTACCCAAGGGCACCGAGCATTTTATGAGCGACGTGCATGGTGAGTACGAAGCCTTTATGCACATCCTCAACAACTGCTCGGGCGTCGTGCGCGAACATGTCGACGAGATCTTTGGCGACGCGCTCTCCTTTGACGAAAAGGGCGAGCTGTGTACGCTCATCTACTACCCGCGCGAGAAGATCGACCTGGTCCGCAGCCGGCGCGAGGACTCGCCAACCTGGTACAAGACGATGCTTGACCAGCTCATCATGGTCGCGCGCTCACTTTCAAGCCGCTACACGCGCTCCAAGGTGCGTAAGGCCATCCCGCGCGACTACGCCTACATCATCGACGAGTTGTTGCACACGCACCCAGACGAGAACAACTATCGCGTGCGCTATCACGAGCGCATCGTGGAGTCCATCCTGGAGACCGCCAGCGCCGACGACTTTATCGAGTCGCTCGCCTCGCTCATCAAGCGCCTGGCCGTCGACCACCTGCACCTGGTGGGCGACATCTTCGACCGCGGCGGCGGCGCGGCCAAGATTATGGACCGTCTGCTCACCTACCATTCACTCGACATCCAGTGGGGCAACCACGACCTGCTGTGGATGGGCGCTGCGGCCGGTGAGCCCGCCTGCATCGCCACGGTGTTGCGCAACAACCTGCGCTACGACAATTACGAGATCCTGGAGAACGACTACGGCATCTCGCTGCGTGAGCTTGTCGCCTTTGCCGATGCCACCTACACCGCCGGTGAGTCCATCACCCCGCTGATCAAGGCCATCAACGTGCTGCTCTTTAAGCTCGAGGGCCAGATTATCCAGCGCCACCCCGAGTTCGACATGACCGACCGCCTGTTACTCGACAAGATCGACCACGACACCGGCACGGTCACGCTCGCCGACGGCAGCGTGTGGCCGCTCACGACCAACGACTTCCCCACCGTCGACCCGGCGGACCCCTACACGCTCACGTCTCAGGAGCAGCACATCATCGACAAGCTCGTGTCCGAGTTTGTCACCGCCGATCACCTGCATCGCCATATCGATTTCCTCTACACCCACGGCTCGATGTACAAGGTCGCCAACGGCAACCTGCTCTTCCACGGCTGCGTTCCGCTCAACGAAGACGGCACCTTTAGCAGCATGAACTGCCTGGGCACCTGGCACGCTGGCCGCGATTATCTCGATTTTTGCGACCACATCGCCCGCCGCGCCTGGCGCGTGGGCGACCGCGACGCCCTCGACTGGATGTGGTACCTGTGGATTGGCTTTAACTCACCCGCCAGCGGACGCCTGGTGCGTACCTTTGAGCGCGCCTATATCGCCGATACGAGCACCTGGGTCGAGCCGATGGACCCGTACTTTACGCTTACCAAGTCGCCCTCGGTCTGCGACGACATCATGCGCGAGTTTGGCGTCGCGCCCATGGCATGTTCACCGACCGGTCACATCATCAACGGCCATACGCCCGTCAAGACGACCAAAGGCGAGCAGCCCATCCGCGCTGAGGGCAAGCTGCTGGTCATCGATGGCGGCTTCTGCCGCGCTTACCATCCCAAGACGGGTATCGCCGGCTATACGCTCATCTCGAGCTCGCGCGGCTGCCGCCTCAAGTCGCACCGGGCCTTTACGACGGTTGCCGAGGCACTCACGCGCAACATGGACATCGAAAGCGAGACCAACCGTTTTGACCAAGCAGACCGTCGCCGCATGGTGAGCGACACCGATTCCGGAGCCAAGATCCGCAGCCAGATCCAGGACCTGCGCCAGTTGCTCGATGCATATAGAAACGGTGCTATCGAGGAGCGCGCCTAGCACCACCCGCGGGGATTGGCTAAACTTGCTGAGTTTGTCATCCCCGCGGCGCTTCGGCGCCAGCTTAAGGCAGGTACCATGCAAAAGCTCCTTGCGCAGATCATGAAATTTGGTGTCGTCGGTGTCATTGCCACGGTTATCGACTTTGGCATTATGAATCTGCTCCACTACGGTCTGGGCCTCAACATCCTAATCGCCAACACCAGCGGCTTTATCGTCTCGCTCATCTTTAACTACCTCGCAAGCATGAAGTACGTGTTTGCGCACAAGGAAGGCATGAGCCGCCGCCGCGAGTTCATCATCTTTGTCGTGCTGTCCGTGATCGGTTTGGTGCTCAACGACGGCATCGTGCTGGCGCTCAACACCGGCCTGGGATTCGAGGCCAATATCGCCAAGATTTGCGCCACCGCGCTTGTCATGGTCTACAACTTTGTGACCCGCAAGATCTTCCTGGAGGGCGACGAGACCAAGTAACTCGCAACCTTACAGCCTTACGATGCCCACGGACAATGCACGCTCAGCACAGTATCGCCCGTGGGCATCGTTCGTTTACGGGCAAATTTTCAACGTTTGCGGATTAGCTCTTGAATATTTGGCAAGTTCGTATAGTTCTTGGTAAAGACCTTACGTTTCCCTTGCAAAAGCTCTAAAGTATCCTCTGCTCGATTCATCAACGCATTGGATGTGATTACGTGCGCAAGGCGCTGGCACAACCTCATACCAAGCAGTTCCTCAAGTTCGCTGTCGTGGGTCTTATCTCCTTTGGCATCGACTGGGGTATGCTCATTGCGCTCGTCGAGCTGTTCCACCTCGACTTTTTGATGAGCACCACGGTCTCGTTTACCACGTCCGTCGTGGTCAACTACTGGCTCAGCATGAAGTACGTGTTCGACCATCGCGAGGGCATGAGCCGCAAGCGCGAGTTCACGATCTTCACCATCCTGTCGGTGATCGGCCTGGGCCTCAATGACCTGTACATGTTTGTGGGTGTCACGTTTTTGAGCATCGGCTACCAGGCTATGAAGGCCATCGCAACGTTCTTGGTCACCTGGTACAACTACTTTAGCCGCCGCTTCTTCCTCGAGGGCGCACGGTCGTAGTCGATTCACTGTTTGCCTGAATGTATAACCGGTTGGAATTCCCGTTCCAATCGGTTTTTTGTTTGCCGAGCCTGCCGAGGAAGGCGCACAAGGCGAGCCGCAGCGTCGGAATGGGTAGTAGTTTCCCCATGGTCGCCCCGCGGAAAGCGCATCCCAGATTGCAGCCTCAGAACGGGACACAGCTTCCGCAACGTGGCTCTAGCGGAAAGCGCGTCCCAGAATCGATGCCCAAAACGGTCCGCAGCTTCCCAATGGGCGCTGCTTCGGAAAGTCCATCCCGGAATGAGCCCTCAGAGCGGAACACGCTTTCCGAAACCCGCCCCATCGGGAAACTGCGTCCCGGAATTCGCCTACAGAGCAGGATGCAATTTCCGGTTGAGCCTCGATTGGGAAACGACGTCCCATTCGCATAAAAACGGGCGGCTCGGATGTTTGTCCGAACCGCCCGTTTTTATGCGATATGTCGAGGCCCCTAGCCTGTCACGTAATACCAGACCACGTTGTCGCCGTTTGAGAGAACGTAGTTGCTGCAGGCCGTCATGGGCGTTGTGCCGTTGACGGAATAACACCAGCCGCTACCGCTTCCATAGTTTTCATCCTTCTCGGCCAGGCCACCGATGGCGGCAACATAAGTGCCAAACGACGAGCCGCGCGCATTTATAGAAATACCCAGCGCGCAGAGAGCGTCGTAGGCAGTTGCTCCCTCATTAAAGGTGTAGGTACCACCAGCGGACACAGGATTGCCCACAGCGCTCGAAGTAACCGAGACAGTCACGGTAACGTAGCCAGACTCCTGAGAGACGCTCTGGTTGCCCGAGGGGGCATTACCGTTATCAGGAACGGCAGAAGGCCCACCGGACGTTGCCGAATTCTGAGAAGCCGACTGACTGTTGTCAGTCTTTTTATTTCCCGCTCCTTTTTCGCCGGACTTCTTGCTATCCGAGTTCTTGTCCGATTCCTTGTCCGAAGACTCGGAATCTTTCTTGGAGTCAGATTTGTCAGAACCCCTAGACCCGTCATTCGTATCATCAGAAGATTTGGAATCCTTGGACCCGGCCTTGCCCGAAGCGACAGTCGAGCCGGACCCATTGCCATCCTTGGCGACGATGCTCTCCCCCGCCACGGTCTGGACGATCCAATCAATGGACCAAGCACCGCTCTCGGAGGGATAGACAAAGCCCAGAGAGACCACGATCAGAACGACGCATGCGGCAGTCAGAACGCCAAGGAGCGCCTTGCGGCGAGGGGCGGACGCCGCCGAAGCGGCGCCCTTTTGCTTTGCATCGTCGAACTGAATGAACGAGGAATCCGGTTGCTTGGGGTCAGCGTCCTTGGATTTATTGGACACAGCCCTCACCTACCGACGTTTGGTGAACACGAACACACCGACGATGGCGAGACCGATGACGCCGGCGGCAACGCCAACAATGGCGAGTGGATTGGTGCCAGTCTCCTGCTCGGAAGCACTAGAGGACTTCTTAGCAGTGGTCGTGGAAGCAGCACCCGTATCGGACTTGGAATCGGACTTCTTGTCGGACTTGCTGTCCTTCTTGTCAGACTTCTTCTCGTCCTTCTTATCGGACTTGTTTTCCTTGGTCTCGGTCTTGGTTGACACCGTCGTCTTGGTCACCGGCTTCTGACCCGGGGCGATAGCGCCGCCGGCCTGCTGGCCCTTAGAGCCGGAACCAGTGCCAGCGCCAGCGCCGGAACCGTTGCCAGCGCCACCATTGCCGCCATTGGAGCCAGAGCCACCGTTGCCGCCAGGGGCAACGGCGTTCTTGATCCACTTGGCATATAGCGTCATATCGGCCGTCACCGCAGCGCTAAAGTCATACGCCTTTGTGCAGGCAGCATCGGTGTACCAACCGGCAAAGGTGTAGCCCTTGCACCGCGGCTTAGTCGAGGGCTCCGTCGCCGCTTTACCTTCCTTCACGCGTTGAGAATCGGGCATCGCCGCATCCTTACCGTTGGCGTCGAACGTCACGGTATAGCGTTTGACCCTTTGGCCATTACCTTTGACAGCAAACAGCTTGCCCGAGTCATTGACATAGTAGAGTGAGCCATCGGATCCGACCGAAATAGAAGCCATGCAGTACTGCTGGTCGCCCGCCGCGGGCGTATAAAGCAGCTCGGCCTCGTCGTCGCCAATACGGTAGCGATAGATGCCGCCCGGGTTGTTGTTAGACGTAAAGTAGACGTACGTCTCGCCATTCTGGGCAGAAACAACCGGCTGCGACTTTACATCACCGCCGCCCGAAGTCCCCTGGCGAATATAGCTGCCGTCCGCCTTGCAAATGGAATAGTCCACAGCAAGCGTCTCTGCATCAATCACTGCAAGCTGACCGTAGTGATACGTGTTCTTATTCGTGTAGCCGTCCATAAAGGATTCGGTCGATGCGCCTCCGACCACAATCTTGCCGTTGGCCAGCACCGGCGTCGAGGTCGAGCTGCAACCAAACGTCACCTTGCCAAGCTCGGAAAGCGTTCCGTCCGTTCCAACCGAAATCTTATGCAAAACGCCATCGGCGCTCACGACATAAGCGACCGATCCATCGACCAGCACCGTCGTGCGCACGTGCTCGGCAATCTTGAGCGACGCAACGGTCTTTCCAGTTTCGGGGTCGACCGTGCTCACCGTACCGGAATCATCTGCGATGACGCCATAATTGCCCGAGAACGCCAAGCCGGCCCAGTAGTAGCCCTTGCTGTTCTCGTTCTTATGCTGCCACATAACCTTGCCATCGGAGATGCGCACGCAGAGCAGGTAGCCGTCGCTCGACTCGGACCAGTTTGCCGATGCCGTCCCAAAGTAGGCAAAGCCGTCACGAACCGTAATGGACGCAAGAGACTGCTGAGCACCATCGGGGCCAGCAGGCAACTCATCGGTTACCCAAACCGTCGCCAGAGCATCAACCGTCAGCGCCTGCAGGCGACCGCTCGAAAGCGGCACGAGTATCACGCCGCCGGTGTATACCATACGCGAGGTCGTATCGATCTTTGCTGCTAAAGGCGATTCGGCAACGGTCTCACCCGTGTCGACATTCTTCTTGAGCAGCTTGGAACCAACGGCCACGTAGAGGTAGTCACCGACCAGCAACAGGTCGGAAATACCCTTGCTCCATTCGTTCGAGCCCTTGAGCTCGCTCACCCATTTTGCCTCAGCGTCCTTCGTGGGCACAGGAGCGTCGGTTACTTTGTCGGCGCTCGTATAACCAGGCCAATCGCTATCCCAGTTAGGACGTGCGGCACCCGGGTCAACAACAACACTGTCGACGCCAGGCACAGTATCGCCGGGAGCAAAAGCCCAGACGATTTTGTCGCCAGACTTGAGCACGTAATCGCTATCGAGCTGAGACCCAGGAACGCCGTTGACAAAGAACGACCATGCACCCGACAGCTCGGTGCCATCAAGCGGAGATACGAGACTATGGACGCCCCAATAACCAAATTGGTCGTACATTTTTGACTTTATGCCAAGGGCATCGAAGTAAGCAGCAGAAGCATCCTTAATCGACGTGCCCTTAGCAAACACCTGGGTCGAAGGGCTCGTCCAACGCTGAGCTATCTCGGCCTTTTTGCCAATAATCTCCATCGTGACGGAAACCTGCTCGGGCGCGGGGTCGCCGTACTTCGAGTAGCACCAGACGACGGAGTCGCCGTCCTCGAGCGTGTAGCCGCCCGCGCCGACCTCGGAGGCGCTGCCGTTGACGAACAGCTGCCAGTACGCGCCGGTCGCCGAGTCGTAGCCGAGCTTGCGGTCCTTATCGAAGGGCGACGTGATCGTGTTGAGCGCCCAGCCCCAGGTGCCGTTGGGGTTGTAATCGGCCTTGAGGCCGGCACGCTTGAACAGCTGCTCGGAGAGGTCGGCCGCGGTCGAGCCCTCCTTCAGCGTGATCCGCTGCGCGGCGGCCCAGGTCTGCTGGGCGCCCTTGGCGTCGGTGCCGACGACGGAGCACGTGGCAGAGACCTCCTGGCTCTCTGCCTTGGCAGGCTGAGCCTTGGCCTCTCCAGCGGCAGAGACAACGGCGGCGTCCTGCTTCGAGGCATCGGACGTCGATGAAGCCGGCGCCTCATTGCCGGCAGCGCCATCGTCCTCAGTCTTGTCGGTAGGGCCCGAAGCTGTCGCGGCGGCATCTTGCTCGGCAGTGCCCCCATTCGCCACCCCGCCGCTCGCATTGAGGTCGGCAGCAGGGCTTGTCGCGGACTCACCAGAGCCGTCCTCGCCCGGCGTCGCAGCCTGAGCCACAGCCTCGGCAATGCCCTCGGCGCCCTCGGCCCACAGCTGAGCCGGCGTGATGCTGAAGGCCATCGCGAAGGCCAGGAATGCCACTAGGCCGCGCTTGGCTATACCGCGTGCAATCGCGCCACAGCGATGCATCGAGGCGCGCTCGCGCTCGTCCTCAAACATATCCATTTGTCCCCCATTGTCTGTACTTGGAGCGTTGCCTTGAGGCTGCCCCACGTCATCGCGCATACTGCGCTCGAGTTCCCCCATCGGGGTCCCCCTTCCCTCCAGAGCCCTATGCACACCGGCGGCAAACGCCGCAGCCGCATGCAAGATGGGAGGCGATCCGACTTAACCTTAACGGCTCAGGCACGTCGTCCGATCTGCGACGTGAACATCCCGAGCCAAGAGGAATTACGGTTACTGGTACAGCCGGGGACTTGCACCCCGATTCTCCCAAACGCGCAGGAAAACCGCGCATTCGTGCGTCTCCGCACCACCATCTAGGCCATCGATTATTACTGTCAAAATGGTATCACGCAAAAGGGCCTCGCACGCAGGCGACGCCCAAGGTAAAAGCTATTGTTTGCGATAGGAAAACGCGGTGACGGTCGCAGTCTCTAGTGCTTGCCGCCGTGGCTGTTGAGCCAGATATTACGGCCCAGCATAAGCGCCAGCACCAGCGCGCTCACGTAGCCCATAAAGCCAATGACTGGGATACCAAACACAACCGGCTCGATGCGTGCGTAGTACACCACCGACGAACCGATAAACAGGCCGGCGATAACGATAGCCATCGACATGCGGTCGATAATTCCGCCCAGCTGTCGCAGCGCCTTATCGCTGCTCATGATCTGCGTGTTCACCTTAAGCTGGCCGCGCGTGAGCATACGCGAAGCCAAGCCCAAATACTCGGCCGCCTCGAGCGAGCCTTTTGCCGCGCGATAGCTGCTCGCGGCAAGATCGCGTCCCATATCACGCACGCGCGCATAGGTGCTTTTTTCGTTTTTGATGTGCGTCTGGATGATCTGGATCATGTTGACGTTGGGCATATACTCGGTCAGCAAACCCTCGAGCGTCACCATGCCGCGCGCGAACATCGTTACCACGCTCGGCAGCTCAACATCGTTTTTGCGCGCCAGGTTTAGCAGCGAGGTCAAAAACTCGCCGATATCCAGATCCTTCAGGTCAAGGCCCGCAAAGTCAGCCACGATAAAGTCAAGATCGGACAAAAAGGCTGAATGATCGAGCTCAGCCGAGTCGCCACGCGTCACGGCGAAGCGCATGAGCGAATCCTTGAGCTTGGGCACGTCACCCTCGGCCACGGCGAAAATCATATCCTTGACGATGCCGCGGTCGTGACTCGACATGCGCCCGACCATACCCAAGTCGATAAAGTAAACGATGCCGTCCTTGAGAATGATGTTTCCCGCATGCGGGTCGGCATGGAAAAAGCCGTTGTCGAGCACCTGCATCGAGTAGTCCTCGACGATTGCGGCACCGATCTTTTCCAAGTCATAGCCCTCGGCCACCAAGCGTTCAGGATCGGCGATCGAAATGCCGTCGACGTAGTCCATAACCACCACGTGCTCGGTGCACAGGTCCAGATAGGATTTAGGGCACGTCACGCCATGAACGCTCTTATGGAACTCGTAGAAGTCGTTGAGGTTCTTGGCCTCGGCCAAAAAGTTGGTCTCCTCGCGAAACGAGGTCCACAACTCCTCGACTACGCCGTGCAGGTCAACGAATTGATCGGTGTTGACGAACTTGGAAACGATACGCACCACCGAGCGGATGATATCGATGTCCTGTGCCATAACCTGCTGCGCACCGGGGCGCTGCACCTTAACGGCCACGTCCTCGCCCGTCACCAGACGAGCGCGGTGCACCTGCGCGAGCGATGCGCTACCGAGCGGATTGGGGTCGATCGCATCGAACATCTCCCCCAGGCGCAGGCCGTATTCTTCTTCCAGACAGCTGAGTACGACCTCGTACGGCACAGGCTCCACGTCGGAGCGCAGACGACGCAGCTCGTCGCAAAAGCGCTGCGGCAGAATCTCGGACCGGTTGGCCAAAATCTGCCCCATCTTGACGAACATGGGGCCGAGTTCCTCGAGCAGGCGGCGCAAACGAACCGGCGTGAGGTTATCCCACACGCGGTACTTTTTGACCAGGCGAACAATCTGCCCGATGCGTTCGCGACGACCCGCCGGCGTGAGCTGGTATTCCTCGTCCGGCGCCATCGCGTCGGGCTCCTCGGGGACCATATCGACAGCGCGCGGCTTCTTGCGAGCGCCCGAGACGACGGCATCGACCTCATCGACAACCGCCGCCTCGTCACCCAAGGGATCTAGATTGTTGTAATCGGTGGTGGAATCTGCCATCTGCGCTGCTACTCGGCCTCTTCGGTATCCTTCGCATCGTCGGGCTCAACGGACTCGACGGGCACCGAGGTCACGTTGTCCTCGACCGAATCGACGATGTCGCGCACATGGGCCAAGAAGGCCGTGCGCTCGGGGGCGGTCATAACGCGGACGCGGGCCAGGATGAGCTCGTCGAGCACGCGCTGTGCCGCAGTCTCGCCCTGCATGCCCAGGCGCTCGGTCAGGTCGGAGATGGTACCACCCGCCTGCTCGAACATGTCGGACACGCTGCGGGCGATATCGGGGGTGCCGGCATCCTTGCGGACCTGCTCACCCTTGGTACCGAGGTCGTCGAGGACCTTCTTGCCGCCCTCGACGGCAACGGCGGCGGCGCCGAAGCCCACGTTGATGGCACCGTTAACAAGCTGATCGAATTTCATAACCATGGTTGGCTCCAATCGTGAACAACTGCATTGGCCTTCTTGTACCCAAGATTGGGCGAACGACACAAAATCGTTTTACCGCCAAGATAGGAATCGAGCGGGGCAAAGCCTTTGACGGCGTTTGCCCCGCTCGCTCGTTGCAAGGTCGTCTTTACCTCACGTTGTCGTTCATCGCGAAGGAGTTCTTCATGGCGCAGCTCGTGGTGTAGAGCACCTTGCCCAACAGAGCATCGGTCTCCACGCGCACAAGCTCGGCAAAGGCCTCGTTGGCGCGGGCGAGCTCGGCGGGCACCTCGGCCTCGGGCAGGGCGGCTACGGCAGCGTCAACGTCGTGAATCTGCTTGTGGCCCATGCCGCCGACCTTCTCCTGGTAATCCTCGACCGCGCGACCGCACTCGTGGAAACGGACATCGGCCAGGGCGCCGATCAGGCGATTTGCCCAATAGAAATTCTCGGACGTCACGCGAACCTGCGTGTCGGCATAGTACTCAGGCATGGTCTCGACGTTGGCGTACAGCGGCACAAGCGCGTTAAACGAGTTGGAGCCAAAGGCCATCCACTGCACGGCGCGATACGCCGGCTGCGCATAGGGGCGCAGCTGCAGCACGGCGAGCTGACTGTTGCGATTGATGCCGATAGGACGATAGGCGCCGCGTGTGGCGGGTGTACCCTTGCTGCCGTAGCAGTCGTACTCCGTGCCCTGGTAGTGGCTCGAAAGCACGTACTTGATGTCCTCGATGGTCACCTTGCGCTCGGGCACGCGGCTCCAGGGGATGTCGTCGCTCTCGGGCGTGTAGTCGGCCTCGGGACCGTCCCACACATCGCTGGGGTTGAGGCAGCGCTGCATGTACCAGGCGCGCGGCGTGTTGTAGACGTGGTCGCTGTCGCTGTGCGAGCCAAAGGCCTCGCGCGGGTTGAAGACCGTCGCCGGACCGTCGCCCTCGACGCCCAGCGTCAGGTCCAGATGCCACTCGGCCATCCAGGAGCGCAGGTCAGCAGAGCACATGTGATCTGCCTGGGTGCCCTCGGCGTCGTCCAGGTCAAAGCTATCGATACCCAGCTGGTTGGGCATGGTCACATAGGCGTCATCGGGCACGCGCTTGGCGATCCAGTGGTGGCCGCCGATGGTCTCGAGCCACCAGATCTCGTCAACGTCACTAAAGGCAATGCCGTTGTTCTCGTAGGTGCCGTAGCGCTCGAGCAGGTCGCCCAGGATGCGCACGCCGTCGCGGGCGGACTTAGCGTACGGCAGCACCAGGGTCACCATATCCTCCTCGCCCAGACCGCCGGGCTGTGCCGGAACATAGCCGTCCTCGCCCTCGTTGCCCTTGGCGGGCACGTAGTCCACGAGCGGATCGGCGCCGCGGACGCGCTCGTTGGTGGTGAGCGTCTCGGTTGCGGACATGCCAACATTGAGCTCGTTGAAACCGGCCTCGGCCCAAATGCCGTGACCGGGAACGACGTCGGGGACGCTCGTGTAGCGCATGGGGTTGTCGGGCAGCTCAATGGACAGGTGGCTCAGGACACTCGTGTAGACGCGCGGCTGCTCGTCGGGATGCACCACGCGCATGCGCTTGGGCTCAAACACCCCGTTGGACGAGTCCTCATTGCGGGCAACCAGCGTCGACCCGTCGTAGCTCGCGTTCTTACCAACCAAAATCGTTGTGCACGGCATGCGCATCCTCCTTGAGCGAAGAAATTAAATGGCAACAGTGTATCGCTTTGGCTCAAAAAGGGCGAAGCCACAGCTCCGGCAACCCCTGTGGTCAAAAAATGCCAAATATGAGTACTGTCACCAATTTAGTAGTAGCAAATTTCCTTGTAACGAGTGTCAGAAATCCCCATTTGTCCAAAAGCAAGACAACGTTATTCCCCATAGGTTCAATAAAATGGGCTCCCTAACGATAATGGATATCGCTAGGGAGCCCAAATCTCATAAAAAATATGTGACTATCTTGGCAACAGTACTCATATTTGGCGTTTTTTGACCACGTGGTATATGGCTAACCCCTCAAACAGCCCAAAACGCCTATTTCGATGCACGCTCCGCCGCCTCGATCACGTGCTTGGCGAGAATCGCAGTGGTCACAGCCCCCACGCCGCCCGGCACGGGGGTGATGGAGCCGACAACCGGCTCAGCAGCATCAAAATCGACGTCGCCGACCAGCTTGCCAGCGGCCTCGTCCCAGTTAATGCCCACATCGATAATCGTCTGGCCCTCGCGAACCGCACCCGCGCCAATCGTGCGCGCGCGTCCAACGGCGGCAACCACAATGTCGGCAGCACGGCACTCGGCAGCAAGGTCGCGCGTATGCGTATGGCACGTCGTCACGGTCGCATTGCGTGCCGTAAGCATGGCGGCAACGGGACGCCCAATTACCAGCGATCGACCGACGACCACGACCTTGGCCCCATCCAGCTCAACGCCGTAATGGTCCAGCAACGCCAGCACGGCCTCGGCCGTGCAAGGGGCAAAGCCCTCGCCTCGCCCCGAAAGCGTGGTAAGCAGCGAGGCCGGAGTCATGGAGTCAACATCCTTGGCGGGATCGAGTGCCGCGGCAACTGCATCCTCGTCAAGCCCAACGGGCAGTGGGCGAAACATCAGGCAGCCATGAACAGCGGGGTCAGCATTGATGCCCTCGACAGCCGCCAGCAGCTCATCCTGCGAAACATCGGCGGGAAGCAATACGCGGCGAGCCTCAATGCCAACCTTCTCGCAGCGCTTGAGGGCGCCGCGCTCGTAGGACAGGTCGTCCTCGCGCTCGCCCACGCGCACGATAGCAAGCGTCGGAACAACGCCGCGCTCGCGCAGAACAGCACAACGATCGGCAAGCTCCTCAGTCAACGCGCGGGCGACGGGAGCGCCCTTCAACAGCTCAGCCATGGCTATCCCCTCTTCCTTGCGGCGTCAGCGGCGCGGCGCGCCAGCGCATCGGCGCGCGGCAGCCACGTATCGAGCAGATCGTCGCACGCCGCCTCGAGCTCCTCGGCGCGGGCACGGTCCTTCATAGACGTGGTGTTCGCAAAGAGCGTCAAGCTCGCGCCCTGCATGGCGGCGCGGCAGAACACGGCGCCGCATGCCACGTCGGACAGCAGCTGTCGGGAGCCCTTGTCCGCCATGTCCTCGAGCAGCGCCAGCGCACGCCCGCACGCATCCATAATGCGGTACGGCGGCATGGCTGCCACGTGCAGCGCATCCTGAATCGCAGCCGGTCGAGCCGGATCATCGCGCGGAATACCGTATGCCGCAGACACCTGGCCGTACGCACGAACGTCCTCGGCGACCAGACCCACAAGCTCCTGAGCCAGCTCATCTGCCTGGGCAAATGCGTGTGTCAGATCGTCCGCGCGATCGGCAAGCGCGGGGTTCGTCGCGCCATAGCGCGCGACCATCCCGCAAAGCGAGGCGCCCAGCGCGCCCACAAAGGCGCTCGCGCTGCCGCCGCCGGGAACGGGCTCGCGCGCGGCAAGCGCCTCGGCAAAACCGCGACAGGTTTTATCCATCATCTCTTGGCTCATCGAAACACCTCTGCCCACCGCGCCGGCCACCACGGGCCGCACGCATAATAAAAAATGGGACAACGACGCCAGGAAGCGGTTGTCCCATTCATCGATCTTGTCCAAGCCAGTCTAGCCCATAAGACAAAGGCTGTCAGGAGCTCTGGCTATCGGCGTTTCCGATTGCCGGCTATAGGCACGGGCGCCTAGTCCACCTGGAACGTCGGCAACAGCGTATCGATAATCTTCGACCCCATGTCGCGGTTTGCAGTCGAGTACTCCAAATGCGCCGCGGCAATCGTCGAATCCGTGACGATCGTCTTTTCGTAAATGATCGTGTCGCCCTCGCGCCACGAGACCACGTACCAGTTGTCGCCCTCTGCGGTATAGAGGTCGGCCTTGCCCGAGGTGTCCGCGTCGACGAACATCTCGTGTGCGGTTTCGTCGTTAACGTTGACGTAGCCAGACAGGCCGATCACAAAACCCGTCTCCGGATCCTCGTACCTTGTGCTGCTGCCGCTGGGAGTATCTTCCATCTCAAAGCGATTGGGAATCGACATGCTATAAGGATGCATGTCGTTCGTGTACGTATGCACGTCGGTTAGGTAATCGTCCGAATCGCCCGAGCCGTAGTATGCCGATTCGTCCTCGGGAACGGCCTCGTCATCGGACGACGAGGATTCCTTGGACTTGGACTTGTCGCTCTTCTTCTTGGCAGAAGAATCTTTCTCGTCCGAAGACCCGGTATCGATCACCGAAATCTGCGTGCCGGAGTTCTTTGACCCGTTGAGCACCGTAAGCGCAAACACCGTGACACCCCCAAGGAGTACCACGGCGGCACACGCCACCGCGATGACAATCGGCGCCTTGCTCTTGGACTTTTGAGGCGCAGGTGCAACCGGCGGCATCGATTGGGTTAGGCCCGGGGCAGAGGAAGGACCAACGCCCGCGGACGTCGGCGCGGAACCACCCGCAAGCGACGCCCCGCAATGCGTGCAAAACGTCGATCCATCGGGAACTTGCTGTCCGCATTTTTGACAGAACATCGTTCGACCTTTCGTGGTTTAGCTTTTGTCACAGCCAAGTCTAAAACCTCAAGCCGGCATTGCTGTTGCGCAACATTAGGAGCATCAACCAAGCCGCACGCTTGCCCAGCGCCAGGCCCACCTTGCGGCAAGCCCGCACACGCAAACATGGGACATCTGGCCCACCTTTCGAGACTCCCGGGCAGCACAAGCTGGGGCATATCTATAAGTAAGGAACCCGTTGGGGCACGGCCGCTCAACGGCCACAAGCGATGAACGGAGGCATAAGCCGCACAGTACACAGAGACATCCGCCGCCAGCGCAATCAGTACCCCAACAGCATACGGCGCCGTGATGTCACCGACAGACAAGGAGGACGCCACCATGATGAAAAAGACCCTATCGATCCTTTCCCTGTGCATCGCCCTCTTTGCCGCGTTTGCCCTTGTCGGCTGCGGCGGGATCGCATCGGGCGGAGGCGGCAGCACCTCAAAGAGCGAAGGCAAGGAAAAGGCCCCCGTCGCCGAAAAGACTGACTTTATCTGGTTTAAGGTCGAGATGCCCGAGGGCGTTGGCGTAAGCGACTCCGCCGGCAAGAACGCCGACAGGGTCCAGCTCACCTTCCCCGAGAACGAGAACACCGCGGTCGACCGTTTCATCCCCGTTTGGCAAGAGAAGATGACGGCCGAAGAGTCCTTTGCCGAGCAGGCCGAAAGGCATACTGGTACGTTCCAGTGGGAAGACGGCGACCCCGTCGAATACAGCGGCAGAACATGGCTCACCGGAACGTGTAAGGACAATGGCGGTACTTATACCTACCTCTTTACCGACGTCGACACGGGAAGCATCTACATCATGATTAGGAACGTCGACCTTCACGAGAAAGAAGCTGAGGCGCTCCTCAACTCCATTGAGTTCCCCGATGACATGAAGGCGGCCGTGAGTGAGGCACGCGACGTCGAGATTTCGAGCATCGAGATCAAGTAGCAAGTGCCCGCGCGCGTCCGCGCACTCGTCCATTAAAAGCGCGGGCCCCAACCCCGGGGAGGGCCGACAGCACCGGCCCTCCCCTCTTTTGCATCCACGCATATTGCCACTTAACGGCGCAAATCCGGCACTCAGAATGGGACACATGGCCCACCCTAGCGAGCCGTCCGCGCGTACAGTAAAGGCAGGTAATCCATGGGCGGTTACAGATCGAGGAGGACACGACCATGAAAAAGAAGGCCTTTGCGATTCTCACCCTCTGCATCAGTCTCTTTGCCGCGGTTGCCCTGGTGGGCTGTGGCGGAAGCGGCGGCGCTACCGGCAGTGGCGGTGGCGGCGGAGCAGAAAAGCCAGCCGTGGATATGAGGACCGACTTCATTTGGTTTAAGGTCGAGGTCCCCGAGGGCGTCGAGATTACCGACGTCGCAGGCGATACCGCCGACAGGGCCCAGTTTAAGTTCACCGAGAGCGAGCACGCCAGCGATCGCTTCATCCCTGTCTTCGACTCTGACAAGAACGCTGACGAGCTGTTCGACTACGAGGCAAAATGGAATGCCAGCTTTGAGTGGACCGAGAATGACCCCGTCAAGTACAACGGCAAGACTTGGCGCAACGCTTCCTATACACACTCGGGCGGCGTGACGACTGAGTACTTCACCGAAGCAGGCGGCGGCAGCGTCTACGTGCGCATCGACAACGTCGAGGAGCACAAGGACGCCGTCGAGACCATGATGAAGTCTCTGGAATTTGCCGACGACATCGCCAAGGCAAAGACCGAGGCCATGGACGTCAAGCTCGACGACATCGAGATCAAGCGCTAAAGCTCCAACGGCATGCAGCAGCGCCGTTTTAGCTCAGCCGGGATGCAAGGTGCGACTCCTTGCATCCCGGTTTTTTGTGTTCGAAAGCGCCCGGTCACATCACCATATTGAGCACGCTGACGAATTCCTGAGCCTGGGAGTGACTGCTCAGCCTGTAGGAACAGTCGGTCAGCAACCTATTACGGAGGAGCACGCGCTTGCCCTTGACCCTGTTGACACCCGTAATATCCTTGAGGTAGACGATCTTGGTATGGGTACCGAAGAAGTCGTTCTTCACGACCGCCTCGATGCGATTGGGATAGATGCTTATTCCCTTGAAAACGCCGGCACCCTTATCGTGAAACAACAACGTGTTGTTATCCACGCGCGCCACCCCCATGGAGTTCGATAAAACCATCTCTATGACCACATTTTAGCCACCGCAAACCCTTTTCGCGGTCGTGCGCAGAGCACCAAATCGTGTCCGCACGAGGCTTTAAACTAAAGAAAATAAAGATGTTCGATGCGCTTGGTGGGCTCTTAGGATGTTCCTCAAATCGCCGGCATCGGAGGAGGTCTTACGTGGTTTACGTATGGGAATTCGAGTTCTTTGATTCGGACGGCATTGTCGATGCTGTGCCATGTGACTCGCTGGGCGGAGGAGGAACGTTTGGCTCCGATCTAAACGACGCTATCGAAAGCGCAGCTGATTTTCTTGCATGTATGGTCGACGATCACCTTATGGGCGGCGTCGATCTTCCCGCGCCGAACTTTGGACACCAGCCACAACACGGCGGCAAGATTATCGCCGTGGCCGTCAGCCGCGAGCTCGGCGACATCCCCGCCGTCACCGCAGCGGATGCCGCGCGTATGCTCGGTGTTAGCTCAGCACGGGTATCGCAACTGATAAATGCAGGAATGTTGGATTCATGGAAGGACGGCACCAAGCGCATGGTGTCCAAAGCTTCCATCGAGGCACGACTCGCCGACGCACCAAAGGCAGGGCGCCCGAAAGAAATGCCTGTTGCCGTGTAAAGGACGTCTAGGCATACCATTTTGGCATATTGACCATTGAGTTCTCTCGATTCGCGACGCACTGCGTCGCGAATCGAACTGAACATATTGCCGCTGATTGCCACGCATCTCCAATCCGAAGTGCAAGAGGAGTTTTCCATGACAGGCATCAATCAGGCCATCACCGAAAGCGCACCTAAAGTGCGTTCTGCCGAGGACATGGCCACACGACGCAAGAGCGATTCGGAGGGATTTCGGCTCATCTCGCCAGCGCCCCCTACAACGAAACGTGGATACACGTCGAAACCAGCGCTACGCGACTGCATCTATGGGCTTGCCGTCGGCGACGCACTGGGCGTTCCCTACGAGTTCAGGCCTCGTGGCACGTTCGAATGCGCGGACATGATCGGCTACGGCACGCACGGGCAGCCCGCCGGCACCTGGAGCGACGACACATCTATGACGCTTGCTACCTGCGACTCGATTAGGGAGCTCGGGCATATCGACGCCTCAGACATGCGCGACAAGTTCGTAGGCTGGATTGCCCATGGCGAGTATACGATCGACGGCGTTTTCGATTACGGCGGCACGACCGCCCGCGCCTTGCACACCGGCAAAGGAGGCTCCGGCGAACGCGACAACGGTAACGGTTCGCTCATGCGCATCGCTCCCCTGGCGTTCACCGATGCGACAGACGAAGAGATCAGCGAGGTCTCCGCGATTACGCACGCCCACAGAACGTCGACCGACGCGTGCATCATATTTGTCGAGCTGATGAGAAGCGTGATGAAAGGCGCGCTTCCCTCATGGGTGCTCCAGCTGAAAGACGTGCCCGAGCGTGAAATCAGGTCTGGCGGCTTCGTGCGCGACACCCTTAAGGCCGCCAGCTGGTGCTTTGTCAACACCAACAGTTACGAGGATTGCGTCCTTGCCGCCGTCAACCTGGGCGACGACACCGACACCACCGCAGCCGTTGCCGGCGCCCTCGCCGGCACGGCATACGGTCTCAAAGCCATCCCGCAGGAGTGGATTGACACCCTGCGCGGTAAAGAGCTGATTGAGCAGTGTTTGTTTTAGGGCTCACATACGATAGGAACTGACCAGGGGGCACCATGGAAAGAGAGGTCGCAAATATAGACGAGTTCCAAGTGGACGAAAACGGGATTCCGCTATTTCCAGCAGGGCTGAAGGAAGAAGCCAACCTTTATGTCCTCCCCGATGGGCGTTACCTCCCCTGCGGGGTCTACAGGACCGCGGACGGCGGTTCGCTCATTTATGAGCCATCCGAACTAAGCTTCTTCGGGCAGATGCTTGCTCAATTCAAAGAGTACTAGAGGTTTGATCGCCCGTTAGATCGACACTGCTCCAAACCATGGGATGGGTAGGATGCCTCCCACCGCGGCCTGTGAGGTAAAATCTTGACTGCTGCGGAATCCGCCTGCGGGCAACGTTCCGATCTCCGATTGGGGTGAAGCCTATGAACTTGTTTCTTGAAATCCTGCGCCTCTCGATGTATGCGACCGGCATTGCCCGGAACCTCTACTCAATCTGGCGGGAATATAAGCAGTAACGGATAGCGAAGGGAGTCATGAAAAGGGCCGGTTGCAGCCGGCCCTTTAGACGATAATACCTGCGTTGCCCGCGCTTCCGAAGTGTGACTAGCTGAGGAGCGGGTTCCGCGGCACAACCTGATTTTACCCAGCGAGGCGGATCTTTTGCAGCCGCTCCACCGTTTATTTACATCTACCACCACAAGCGGATTCCGCACGAACGAGAGCAAAGAAACAACGCCGGCGCGGCCAACAGAGCAGACAATCCATGCGACCAAAGAAATAGAAAAACGCCCGCGGCCTCGGTTCCCCACCCAGGTCTAGGCGCTTTTCTTGACACCATCGCACCACATCCGCCATCGCCTCCGGCCCGACACTCATAAAAATGCAAGCGGGAAACGACCTCAAGATCACCAACAACAGCTTCAAGCAAGCGCTTGGGCAACTGTCGCACCACGAGCGCCCATAAATAGGGGCCAATTAATAAGTAAGAGAGCCTTGCCACCAATTGTCATTCAGGCACGATCAGCCAATAGGTCAAATGGCAACTAACGGGTGTCAGATATACCAATATACGCAAGATTAACTGCTAGAATGCAATGGTGGACAGGCTCACCAACGTCGTGGAAGCATAAGGTAAGGAGTGCGCATGATTGCTGTCGACTACAGCTCCTCAACGTCATTTAATGAGGATGCTTTCGAACAAGGCATCATTGACCACTTGCAAACGAGCCTGGGGTACGAGCACCTCTATGGACCCGATGTCGCTCGTTCCTCCGACGCGTTTGACGACGCCTTCCTACCTGACGTCATTGGGCCCGCTCTTGAGAGCATTAACCCCACGCTCAATCGACGTGCGATTGATGCCTCAATAACCAGACTAAAGGAAATCGAGGGCAGCGACCTCATCGCCAAGAACAGCATCTTTATGGACATGCTCCAGAACGGTGTGGAGACAAGCTGGTTTGACGGCAAAGAAGAGCATACGGACATCGTGCGCTTGGTCGATTACGACAATCCCGAAAAGAACTGCTTCCACGTTGTTAACCAGTGGACCTACATCGAGTGTGGCACCAACAAACGTCCAGATGTCATCGTATTCGTTAACGGTCTTCCGCTCGTTCTCTTTGAATTGAAGTCCCCCGCTCGAGCCGACGCTGACAGCGAAGATGCCTACCAACAGATTCAAAACTACAAACGACAGATTCCATCGCTTTTCGTGTACAACGCTTTCTGCGTCACCAGTGACATGCTTCACACCAAGGTTGGCACGATCACCGCCAACGAGTCACGCTTCGTTGAGTGGAAGAGCGTCGATGGGAGCTACGAGGCCACCCAGTACGCCGATTGGAAAACCCCTCTGGACGGCATGTTCCCCAAGGAGCGGCTCATCGACATCCTGAAGAACTTCATTCTGTTCTCCGAGGACGCGAAAATCCTCGCGGGATATCATCAGTACTTCGCGGTGAACAAAGCGCTCGAGAGCGTGCATGAGGCCATCGGCGGCGACGGCAAGGGCGGCGTCTTCTGGCACACGCAGGGCTCGGGCAAGTCGCTTTCAATGGTTTTCCTTGCCCATCTGCTCGAAGAGAAACTCGACAGCCCCACCATCGTGGTGATCACCGACCGCAACGACCTCGACTCGCAACTGTTCGCGCAGTTCTCCAGATGCTCAGACTTCCTGCGCCAGACGCCCGTTCAGGCGCAGAGCCGCGCCGACCTTGCGCAGCAGATCTCGAGTCGCCGCGCCAACGGTATCATTTTCACCACCATGCAGAAGTTCGAGGAGGAGGTCATCGCCCTCTCCGAGCGCAAGAACGTCGTCGTGATGGTAGATGAAGCGCACCGCGGGCAGTACGGGTTCGAGGAGAAATACGACCGTGACGGCAAGAAGCACACGGGCACCGCGTTGCTCATCCGCCGCGCCCTTCCGAATGCGACTTTCATCGGCTTTACCGGTACCCCTATTTCTGCCGAAGATCGATCGACTCGCGAGGTTTTCGGCGATTATATTGACGTCTACGACATGACTCAGGCAGTAGAGGACGACGCAACTCGACCCGTGTTCTACGAGAGCCGCGTTGTCGCACTCAAGCTGGATCAGGGCATCCTTGCAAAAGTTGACGATGAGTACGAAAAGCTCACCGAGCAGGCTAATGCCGAAACCATTGACGCAAGCAAGCGTAACTTTGCAAATCTAGACGCCGTTCTAGGTGCACCAGAAGTCATCGATGCCCTATGTCAGGACATCGTAGAGCACTATGAGACCAACCGTGCGCACGAACTCACCGGCAAGGCAATGATCGTTGCGTATTCGCGCCCCACTGCCATGGCTATATATCAACGTATATGCGAGCTGCGACCCTCTTGGAAGGACGAGGGCAAGCTCGGCGTTGTCATGACCATGGGCAATCAGGACCCCGAGTGGTGGTTCGACGTCGTAGGTAATAAGGCCCATGTGAAGGAGATGGCAAAGCGCTTTAAGGATGACGCCGACCCGCTCAAAATCGTAATCGTCGTAGACATGTGGCTCACCGGTTTTGACGTGCCGAGCCTTGCCACTATGTATGTGTATAAACCCATGCGCGGATATAACCTAATGCAGGCAATCGCACGCGTAAACCGAGTATATAAAGACAAGGTTGGCGGACTGGTTGTTGACTACGTAGGCATAGCTAACGCCCTTAAACGCGCCATGAAGGACTACACCAAGCGCGACCAAAAGAAATACGGCGACATGGATATCGGGAAAACCGCCTATCCCAAGTTCTTGGAAAAACTGGCGGTCTGTCGCGACAAAATGTTTGGTTACGATTATTCGGAATTCATGAGCACCGAGTCCGCCGCACGTCGAAGCGAACTCATAACGGGTGGAGTAAATCATATCCTTGCACCCGGCGACGAAGATATCACCCGCGACTTTGTTGAGCAGGCAGGAGTCATGCTCAAAGCCTATGGACTCGCCAAAAGTCGCGCAACAGACATGCAGCGCATTGAGGCCGGCTATTTCCAGGTTGTTCGAGAGCTCATCCTTCAGCTCACCGAGCAGGGCGGCACCCGCAGCAAAAACGGAGGCAAACTTACCCTTAAGCAGGTAAATGACCGCATCAATGCACTACTCGAACAGAACATCGTCCATACCGACGGCGTAATAGACTTGTTTAAGGTGGAAGACGAAACGGTTTCGATTTTTGATCCCAAGTTTCTGTCGAGCCTCTCGCGTATGAAAGAGAGGAACCTGGCTTACGAGCTGTTGAAAAAACTCATCGACGACCAGATTAAGGGCTACCGCAGAAAGAGCATAACGCAGGCAAAAAAGTACTCGGAACTCATGCAAAGCATGGTAAATGGCTATCTCAACGGGCAGCTCACAAACGCTGAGGTATTCGAAGAAATGCTCAAGATGGCGAAAGAGATGCTTTCCGAAAACCAAAAGGCAAAGGCGCTTGGGCTTAGCGAAGAGGAGTTTGCGTTTTACGAGGCGCTAACACAACCGCAAGCAGTCGCTGATTATTATCGCGAAAGAAATGACGAGCTGGTCGCCATCACGCAAGAGCTCGCCGCGAAGATGCGCGAAATGCGCACGGTCGATTGGCAGAAAAAGCAAAGTGCTCGTGCTGCCATGCGTGTTGCAATCAAGCGCCTGCTCAAACATCATAAGTATCCGCCAGAGGGCATGGAGTCGGCACTGGCCACCGTGATGGATCAGTGCGAACTCTGGGCCGACAATGCAGCATAGGGAGTTAAAACAGCATGGCTAAAAGCAAGGCTAAGGACACCAAGAAGAACACGGCCGACGTTGGCTTTGAGGATCAACTGTGGAACGCTGCAGATGTGCTGCGTGGCAACTTGGACGCTGCCGAGTACAAAAACGTCGTGTTAGGCCTTATTTTCCTGAAGTACCTCTCGGACCGTTTCGACGAACGCTACCTAGAGCTCGTCGCAGAGGGTTACGGCGACGAGGAGGATCGCGACTGCTACATGGAGCAGAACGTCTTCTTCGTTCCCGAAGAAGCACGTTGGGTGAATATCTCGCAGGCGGCGCATACGCCCGAAGTTGGCCAGATCATTGATAATGCCATGCGCGCCATCGAGCGCGAGAACGACAAACTCAAAGACGTGCTGCCCAAGAACTTCGCTCGTCCCGAACTAGACAAGAGGCGCTTGGGCGACGTCGTTGACTTATTCACAAACGTACAAATGACCGATAACGAGAGCGAGAAAGACCTGTTAGGGCGCGCATACGAATATTGCCTGCAGAAATTCGCATCAATGGAGGGCAAAAACGCCGGCGAGTTCTATACGCCGTCGTGCATCGTGCGCACGCTGGTTGAAATCCTCCAGCCTTTCCACGGTCGTGTGTACGACCCCTGCTGCGGCAGCGGAGGCATGTTCGTGCAGTCCGCCGCCTTCGTCGAGCACCATGGCGGCAACGTGGTACAGGACATCACCATCTTTGGCCAGGAGAGCAACCCTACCACGTGGAAGCTCGCAAAGATGAACCTCGGTATTCGCGGCATCGAGGCCGATTTGGGCAACTATGCAGACACCTTCAGCGCCGACCAGCACAAGAATGAAAAGTTTGACTATGTGTTGGCAAACCCACCCTTCAACCTCAAGAACTGGGGCGGCGAAGCGCTGCAGGAAGACGTACGTTGGAAGTACGGCATGCCGCCCACGGGCAACGCCAACTTCGCTTGGATGCAGCATATGATTTGGCATCTTAACGGCACGGGCAAGATTGGCCTCGTATTGGCAAACGGGTCGCTCTCGAGCCAGACGAGCGGCGAGGGCGATATTCGACGCGCTATCGTAGAGGACGATTTGGTCGAGGGCATTGTAGCCATGCCGGGGCAGCTGTTCTACAGCACCCAAATTCCCGTGTGTCTGTGGATCCTGAACAAGAAGAAGGCTCAGTCCGGCAAGACGCTATTCATCGATGCCCGCGAAATGGGCACCATGGTCTCTCGCAAACTACGCGAGTTTACCGAAGAGGACATCAACAGAGTTGCATCCGCGTTCGACTCCTTCCGCAAGGGCGAGTTCGAGCCCGTGAAGGGGTTCAGCGCCATAGCTGATTTGGATGAAATCGCCAAGCAAGATTTCATCCTGACGCCCGGTCGTTACGTAGGCATTGCCGAGGTCGAAGACGACGGTGAGCCGTTTGATGAGAAGATGGCACGCCTGACTAGCGAGATTGCAAAGTGCTTTGAAGAGTCCAACCGCTTGCAGGAGCAGATTAAGAAGAATCTGGAGGCGATTGGTTATGGGATGTAGAGTCGCACTTGGTGACGTTTGTAGCTTCTACCGCGGCGCCAGCGTCCCCCGTACCCGCATGTACGATAAGGGTGCCTATCTTTACATTCACTATGGAGATCTTTACAAAGGTTTCGACCTACACATCGACGTTGAAGACCCCGCAAAACCCATCCCATACATCCTTAACAACGAAAAGATAAAGGACAGTCAGCGTCTCAGAGACCAAGACATCGTATATGTGCTGACCTCAGAGACAGTCGATGACCTTGGTCATGCCTATTTGTTTAACAATCCAAAGGAAAAGCCTACCATTTCAGGCACCGAAACAACCATCGTGCGCGTCAATCGCCGAGACCTCGTCGTGCCGGCTTACCTCAACTATCTTATGAGCTCTCCGCGCTTTATCAGAGAGCTCCGGCAGTACACGAGAGGTATGAAGGTATTCCGTGTCCATCCCAAAGACGTGGCACGAATCGAAATCGATTTACCGCAAACTGAGGTTCAGCATCAAATTGTTTCAATACTTGACGCGATATATGCAAAGCAGCAAGCAAACTCTAAGCTAAATGGCTATTTAGCTGCGTGAGGTTAACCTCTGAAACATCAATCTCGCCCGACATGAGTTTGGGGAGAAGACTATCGCGAAAAACAGCAAGCTTTCGAGCTTCAATCTTACTCATGACATACTGATCAATAATCGGCTGCATAAGCTGAGTTTGGCTTAGAAGAATATTTTCAGGTGGAATAACAACTTCGGACTCTGCCAACGCGCTGCGCTTGATATGCCCCATTGTCGTTGCACGGTCTTTGGCAAGCATAATAAATCGTGCTAAATGATGTTTGGTCCAGCCATAATAGAACCAGCTTGGATACGCAGAAGAAGTCACTTTAAACAGATGCTGATTTAGACCGGCGTTCCCGCCCGCCCAAAAATCCAGCAATAGGGTCCCGGACCAAGAGAAAATGAGGTCACCGTCGTGAACCTTGGCGCTATCGACAATGCCACTCTTGCAACGCTCGGCATCGCTTCCGCAAAAGCCTTGTCCCAGTTCGCGAATTTTCAGCACGGGCAGACCTTCATCTCCAGTGTCTGGGCGGAACTTTTGCATTGCAAGTCCGTTTTTATAGTCAGCAATGTCCAGCAAAGAAGCGGTATCCCAATCAGAACCCGCGTCGTCTATTAAACGTTGAAAGATCAAGTCGAACAGTTCTTCTAAATAGCCATTTAGCTGAAACCCTACGACCATTCGGATGCCATATCCCCGCAATACAAAAAACGGGGCAGCCCGCGCTCCTGCGAACTGCCCCGTAGCTCCGGCCATCACGTTGCAGCAACAACCGGCACTACTCCCCTACTTCCCAAAGATTGCGCCGAACAGGCCCTTGCGTTTGGGCTTCTCCTCCCGGTAGGAACCCTCGGCCGCCGCTGCCACCTGACGCGGCTGTTCGCCGCCTCCACGGCGTACGATCTGGTATAGGAAGGGCGATTTAACGTATTTGACCTCGATGGGCGTGGCGTGCACGGTGCTTTCACTCGACAGCAACACGTTGGGATTGAGCGGTGCCACCACATGCGTCTCGCGCTTGTCGCTAAACACCACCGCGGCCGCGCGACCCGTCTGGCCGTTTACGGCGATGCGCACCTGCTCGCCGTCGCGGCTATCCGACGCCGGGCGATCGACAAAGTAGACCGGCACCATCACCAGACCGTCCTTGTGCTTGCGAGCCTTGCGCGCCCAGGCGCGGATGCTCTTTTTATTGAGCCCCAGCACCGCCTCGGCATCGTTGCCGGCAATATCGAGCGCCAGTCTATCAATGACCACCTGGTCCTTGGTAGACGCATCGACGGAAACGACGCGGAAGTCGCCTTCCTGCATAGCGGGATCGAACGGTCCCACCTTGCCAAAGTCCCACGGCTCCAAAATGCCCATAAGGCGAACGTCCAGGTAGTTTGCCCTGGGATATGCCCAGTCGAGCACCTCGTAGTACACCAAGGTCTCCTTGCTCAGCCCCTTGCCCGGGAAGGACGCCACCATGCGCAAGTCCGCGAGCGCCATGGGGAAGTAGAAGAGCATCATGTCGTTTTGGATCGCGTCTTCTACATCGTGACCGGCAAAGGCGTCGGGGTACTGGCGCACCAGCTGCAGCGCGTTGGCACGTGCCTGCTGCGGTGAGATTTCGCAGGGAATACCCTGCTCGGGTACATACTCCGCGCCAACGCCCATGGTCAGGCGCTTGCTAAACGTCCCTGGCTTAAGCAGGTCGGCAACGCCGATCTTATTGCCGCATGACGGGCACTCAAACACGCGCTGGGTCGATGACCCCTCAAAGGACGCGCCGCAGAAGGGGCAGGGAATGCTCACGTGCGTCGCCTCTTGGAACTCTTGAGCCGTGCCGCGGTCCTCCCACAGCAGATGCTCCAGAACCGACTGATTGCGCCAGTGCGCATTGAAGAAATACCAGTCCGGGTCCTCCGGGCGCTCGAGCTGCGAGACGTGCGTGAGCTTGAGCAGCCCGTCAACCACCGTCAGCGGCGTATGACGGATACCTAGCGCGCTCTTGGGCTCCCCGGCGTCCGCTTGCCACGGAATAACCGTTTCGCAATAGGCGCACTCAAAGCTGCGCTTTGCCTGGTGCGAATACATGGGGCCGCCGCAGTTTTGGCATTTAATGGCAAACATCTCGTCCATGGAAACGTCCTCCTTTGCACAGGGCTGTCGACATTCAGTATGTCGAGCAAATCGGTGCGTGCCCATACCCATGTGGCCCAAAATGGAGCACTCGGTCGGACGGGAAGCCCCACTCGTTAGCTCCAGCAGACCATTGCTGCATTTTCTGAGCATCGGTACACGTTGCGTCTGTGCGAGCTACACTATCCCCTTAATGAGAATGCGAGGAGATACGCCATGCTATTTGTAAATCGGCTGGTACATACGCTTGTTCCCGGCAGCGAAAGCGAGCCGGTCGATACCTCCTGCCGCACCAACGCGGGTTTTGCCGCAAGCCTCATCTGCATCGGCCTCAACATCACACTGTGCCTGGCCAAGGGCATAGCTGGTCTGCTCGCGGGCTCCGTCTCGCTTATCGCCGACGCCTTCAACAACCTTTCCGACGCCTCGAGCAACATCGTGAGTCTGCTCGGATTCCGCCTTGCCAGCCGCCCGGCCGACGAGGGGCACCCCTATGGCCACGGCCGCTACGAGTACCTGGCGGGGCTGTTTGTCGCCGTTCTCGTTTGCGCCGTCGGCATCAACCTGATCCTGGAGTCGGTCACCAAGATCATCAAGCCCTCCCCCACCGCGTATTCGGCGCTCTCCATGGCAGCCCTTGTCCTGTCCATGCTCGTCAAGTTCTGGATGGCGGCATTCAACCGCACGCTGGGCAACCGCATCGATTCCGAGACGCTTATCGCCACGGCGCAGGATTCCAAAAACGACGTCATTGCCTCGGCCTCGGTCCTGGCCGCAGCGCTTATTTCGCAGACGACCGGCTTTGACCTCGACGGCTGGGCAGGCCTGGGCGTGGGCATCTTCATCTGCATCAGCGGCATGGGCCTGGTGCGCGACGCCATCAGCCCGCTGTTGGGGCAAGCGCCCGACCCCAAGCTCGTCCAGGCAATCCGCGACAAGATTATGTCGTATCCGCAGGTCCTAGGCACGCACGACCTCATGGTGCACGACTACGGCCCCGGCCGCCAGTTTGCCAGCGCACACGTGGAAATGCCCGGCGAGGGCGATGCCTTTGAGCACCACGAGATTCTGGACACCATCGAACACGACATCAAGCATCAGATGGGCATCGACATCACGCTGCACTGCGACCCCATCGCCACCACCGGCGACGACCTGCGCGGCTGGGTCAAGCGCGGCATAGCGCAAATCGATCCCACGCTCTCCATCCATGACCTGCACGAGCACGACGGGTTCGTTTCGTTTGACCTGGTGCGTCCCGACGGCTTTGACATATCCGACGAGGAGCTGCTGGAGCTCGTCACGCGCATCGTGCACGAGCGCCGGCCCGACGCCTCGTGCGTCGTCACATTTGACTCGGGCTTTAGCTCGCCCGAGCGTCCAGCCGAGCAGCTGTAATCGACAGCAAAACGGGACGCAGGACCGCCGACCAACGCGCCTACGCGCCCGGTCACGCGATCCTGCGTCCCGTTTTTGTTTGCACTGCTAAGGCTCTAGCCGCTCGACCGCTAGTTCCCCTGCGCGCCCGAAATACCGTTTTGCAGGGCACCCCAGGCGTTCGTTGCCATATCGCCCAGGTTCTGTGCGGTATCGCCGAGATTCTGAGCCGTGTCGCCCAGCTCTTGGGCCTTATCCCCCAGCTCCTGCGCCTTGTTGCTCAGGTCCTCCAGCGTGTTGGAGCTCGAGCCGTCCGCGCCGCCCTGGTCGCCGGACGCGTTGCCCGACGAGTCGCCCTTGCGCGTGAGCTGAATCTCAAGGTTACCGTTGTCGTTATAGTAGGCAGACGTCACGACCCAGTTGGCATCGACGACGGGCGTCGAGCCGTCGTCGGTCAGGATCACGGCGTTCGAAAGATCGGCCCCGCGCGACTTGAGGAGCTTCTTGGCGTTGGACCAGTACTGACCCGGGATATCGCTCAGGTCGACGGTGCCGGACTGGGCAGTCTCGGTCTGCCCGGCCGTGGTATCAGTCGTGGCGCCCCGCTTGTTGAGCATGCCCGACACGATGGCAAACACAACCGACAAGGCAAAGAAGATCGCCAGCACGATCAGGATTTTCTTGATCACGCTCGACGAACGCGAAGGCTTCTTCTCCTCGTCCTCGCCATACTGAGGGATGGACTTGGGATACTCACGATACGGCTCACGCGCATATCGGTCGCGCGACTCGTAGCGCGGCTGTGCCGTGCGCGGCATATATGTCGTCTGCTGAGGTTGCGGAATGGGATTTTGCAGCAAGTCATCATAAGGGTCTGCCGCCGCGTTGCCGTAGGGGCTCTGCGACGAGGCACCATACGGGTCCTGCGCTGCGTTTCCGTAATTCACAACGCGCGTGAGATCGGCCGACGCCTGCGTCGTATCGGGGGCAGCGTAGCCGGGATTCGGCACGACGCGGGTCTCATCGGCACCATTGACCGTCCGCGGGGAGCCGTAGCCACCCATTACGGTCGTCTTATCCTGGTCCATGCAACGATTCCTTTCCGTCGCCCGTAAGCATCAAGTTATCCATGCATTCTACCCGCGCAAAAGCCTATGATGGGCAAAGCCCGCCGGTATCTACAAGACATGCGCGGCCGACGGTCACAAGCGAATCGAGGAACGTCATGGCAAAAAGTAAGCTCATCAAAGACACAACGCGCGCCGAGCGCGAGGAGATCATTAAGCTGGCACTCGCGGGTTGCGGCAACGGCAGCTGCGACAACTGCGGCAGTTGCAGCTTGGGAGCAGGCGACCCGTACGGCACCTACCAGCCCTACATTGACGGCGAGATGGAAATCGCCGATATCAACATGATGGTCGCCGAGCGCAACGCCAAACTCTTCGGCCTCCAGCGCGGCTAACGATCTCTTGGGGACGGAGGAAAAAGTCCCCGGCGACACTGCGTTTTGCGTCACCGGGGACTGTTCAGATTACTCCCTGCCGCTTTGCTCTACTCGTTGGGTACGTACGTAGCCCTGGCTCGCTCGGGCGTCACGTCCTGACCACTGGAATAGCTCGAGTCGAATGCGTGCGCAACCAAGTCGTGCGTGTCCCATGCCATGCAGTCAAACTCGCCAGTATCGAGGACAACGATATAGCCCTTGCCGTCGTAGTAGAAATGGTCCTCGGTGTAGTTATCGTCATCGTCGATGTTGTCTTCGGACACAGAGTCCATATCCGGCTTTGCCGTCTTAATTGCCTGCTTGGCCTCGCTCTTGAGGGTATCGAACGAGAGCCCGTGCTGCGCAAGCGAGTCCTCGAGCGAAACCTGCTCACCCGTCTTGAGGTTGTAGTACGCCGACCTCGTCATCCGTTCCGATCGATACGGAGGTTGATAGCTGTCGGTAAACGTGCGCACACAGGCAATATCGCCATCGATCGAGACGATCTCGGCGGTATACATCATGGTCACGCGGCTGTCTTCGTCATCCATCGAGGCCTGCTTGCTCGCATCGAGCGTATCCGCAACGAGCTGGACCATATCCTTGTTAAACTTGGCGACGCCAACGCCCTGGCCCTTCACCTGGGGATAGGTCCACGTTGCCGTGATCTGGCACGTGTCATCGGGGGACGGGTCCAGCGGGCCTTCGCCAACCGCAGCCGTAAAGTTGACATCCTGCGTGGCAGAGACGGCCTCGTAGCTCGCCTGCGCATCGTCGCCGGCATCCTTCGACTTCAGCTGCTCCAGCGTCGTGGCCACCGTTGCGATGCTTTTTGCTACAACTTCCTCGCTGCTGAACAACTCAGCGTCAAACTCACGCACTTCATTGATGTCTTTCACCTTCGAATCGTCAATCGACGCAGGGCCAACAATGGCGCTAAATGATTTGCCGTCATAGGCGTTGAATTCGCACTCGTAGCCATCATGGGATTGGTTAAAGCCATCAGGGACTTCTTTAAAATTAATTGTCTCCCCATCATGCAGATACCGTTTGAATCCATAGGTGCCATCGTATTCGCACACGCGAAGCGAGACGCCGGCACACATGGTGTAGACCAGAGTATCGGGCTCGTATACCTCCTCGATCCCACCATCGCGATAAGCCCAGACCTCTACCTTGGCAGCAGTGGCGCCATTGTCGTTTTCAATCGGCTCGTCAGAGTACTCAATCAGCAGTTCGTCCTGGCCATCGCCGTCAAAATCGATGAGTTTAGCGTAGGCAACACCCCGTGTTCCAAACATCGAAGAATCATCAATCTCGACAGCCTCGCCCTCGCCATACTTCTTCTGATACTCGAGGATTTTGTCGGTGAACAGCTCGTTTGCCGTCTTGACCGCTGCCTTGGCAGAAGCCTTGGCCTCTTTCTTGGACTGCGTGAGCTCAACGTTCTTAGGGGCGTCCGAACCTTCCTTGGTATAGTCGACCTTCATGGTGGTCGTGCTCTTCTTTTTGCCCTTGCCCGAGGTAATGGTCATCTGGTACTTCTGATCGGGCAGCTCGCCAAAGTCCTCCATGGCAAAGCCGTCCTCGCCATCGACCTTGATGGTGTAGCTCTTGCCCTTGCCGGACACCGGCGCCAGCTCGACGGTATAGCTCTTGAGCTTTTTGCCCTTGCTGTTCTTGGGCAGCACTTTAGTCTCGCACGCGCAGACAACGTAGCCCTTGCCGCCCGAAGTCACCTCGGACGACGCGCCAATACGCGGCACGATCACGATAGCGGCGACAATGGCGACAACGGCCACACCACCGATAACGGCCGCGACGATGCGGCCCCTGTGCTTGGGCTTCTTGGGCTGAGGCGTCAGATCGAACGGCTGAGAGACCTCGGCAGGCTCGGTCATAGGTTCCTCATAACGAGACTGCGCCGCCATATGAGCCGAGACACCCTGAGGAGCGTGCTGTCCCACAGGAACGGCCGCCGGCGCATCCCCTACCGGAAACGTCACAGGCTCCGCCTGGTCCTCAACTCCACCCACGCGGGCCCCGCAGCTCGTGCAAAACGTGGAGCCATCGGGTATCTGAGCTCCGCACTTGGTGCAATACATCGCATCTCCCGTCTCTCATCGCAGCCGCAATGCGCCCGCGCAGTTCTTCCAACTACACCGTACGGGAGAAATCGTGATTCTTGTTGCGCAACATTACCGCCGCAAAAAATGATCCCTTGGGGACGGAGGAAAAAGCCCCGCCGGGCCTTGGTAGGCGCGGCGGGGCGGGCAAGCGGCTATGAACAGCAGGCTTAGAACAGGCCGGTGATATTGCCGTCGTTGTCGACGTCGATGTTCTCGGCCGCGGGAACCTTGGGCAGGCCAGGCATGGTCAGAACGCTGCCGGTCAGCGCGACCACAAAGTGGGCACCGGCGGAAACCTTGAGCTCGCGCACGGTGATGCGGAAGCCCTCGGGAGCGCCCAGCGCCTTGGCGTTGTCGCTAAAGCTGTACTGCGTCTTGGCGACACACACCGGCAGGTTGCCAAAGCCGTTCTCGCGCAGCTCGGCGAGCTGACGCTTGGCAGCCGGCGTAAAGTCGACGCCATCGGCGCGGTAAACCTTGGTGGCAACGGCCTCGAGGGCATCGGCCACATCGGCACCGTCCTCGTAGGCAAACTTGAGCTCGCTCGGCTGCTCGATCAGGCGCATGACCTCATCGGCCAGGTCGAGCGCGCCCTCGCCGCCCTTGGCCCAAACCTCGGACAGCTTAACGTTGACACCGAGCTTCTGGCACTCGGACTCGATGAGCTCGAGTTCGGCCTCAGTGTCCGTCGGGAAGCGGTTGATGGCAACTACGCAGGGCAGACCGTAGACATTCTGAATGTTGTCGACGTGACGCAGCAGGTTGGGCATACCGGCCTTGAGGGCCTCGAGGTTCTCCTCGTTGAGGTCGGCCTTGGCAACACCGCCGTTGTACTTAAGCGCGCGGGCAGTGGCGACGACCACGACAGCGCTGGGGCGAACGCCCGTCATGCGGCACTTGATGTCGAGGAACTTCTCGGCACCCAGGTCGGCGCCGAAACCGGCCTCGGTAATCGCGACGTCGCCAAAGCGCATGGCCATGCGGGTGGCCATGATGGAGTTGCAGCCGTGGGCAATATTGGCGAAAGGACCGCCGTGGACAAACGCGGGCGTGCCCTCGAGTGTCTGAACCAGGTTGGGTTTGAGCGCGTCCTTGAGCAGGGCAGCCATGGCACCCTGAGCCTTAAGGTCGCGAGCGCGGACGGGCTCGCCGGCATAGCTGTAGCCGACAACAATCTCGCCCAAGCGCTCCTTAAGATCGTTGATGCTCGTGGACAGGCACAGGATCGCCATGACCTCGGAGGCAACGGTGATATCGAAGCCGTCCTCGCGCGGCACGCCCTGGGCCTTGCCGCCAATACCGTCGATGACATGGCGCAGCTGACGGTCGTTCATATCGACAACGCGCTTCCAGGTGATGCGCTTAACATCGATACCGAGCTGGTTGCCCTGCTGAATATGGTTGTCGAGCATGGCTGCCAGCAGGTTATTGGCGGCACCGATGGCATGGAAGTCACCGGTGAAGTGCAGGTTGATGTCCTCCATGGGGATGACCTGGGCCCAACCGCCACCGGCGGCACCGCCCTTCACGCCAAACACGGGACCGAGCGAAGGCTCGCGCAGGGCCACGGCGCTCTTGACGCCGCGACGACGCAGACCGTCGGCCAGACCGATGGTCGTGGTGGTCTTGCCCTCGCCTGCGGGCGTGGGATTGATAGCGGTCACGAGGACAAGCTTGGCCTGGTGATCAGTTGGCTCGTTGAGCAGGGAATAGTCGACCTTTGCCTTGTCAAAGCCGTACGGAATCAGATGCTTAACGTCGACGCCGGCGTTCTTGGCCACCTCGGTAATAGGCAGCGGCGTAACAGAACGTGCGATTTCGATGTCAGTAGGCATGGGCGGTCCTTTCGTTACCGGATGAGAAAAAGACCAATCCAGCATAGCACGCACGCGCAATAGTAAAACGCCCGTAACCGACGAACGGCGATATGTTTACCCGATGCCCAGCGATAGCCTACAGATGCGCTAAAACAAGCCCATTCCTACAGGGTCGGCTCAATTCCTAAATGCTCGAATGTGCGCAGGGTTGCCTGGCGACCCTGCGGTGTGCGAATCATCAAGCCGCATTGCAGCAGATAGGGCTCGTAGACATCCTCAAGCGTACCCGGGTCCTCGCCCACCGCGCTGGCAAGGGTCGTCAGGCCCACGGCGCGGCCGGAGAACGTCTTGGCAAGCGTCTCCAAGATACGAATGTCCATCCAGTCCAGGCCAAGTTCATCGATCTCGAAGAACTCGAGCGCCTGACGGCAAATATCAAGCTCAATAGGACCGTTGCCGCGCACCTGCGCATAGTCGCGCACACGTTTGAGCAGACGGTTGGCGAGGCGCGGCGTACCGCGCGAGCGCGAGCCGATCTCGAGCGCGCTGGGATGGTCGATCGTCACGCCCAGAATGGTCGCTGAGCGTGTCACAATCTGGGCGAGTTCCTCAACGGTGTAGTAATCCAGGCGATACGAGATGCCAAAGCGATCGCGCAGCGGGCCGGTCAACATACCCGAGCGAGTCGTTGCCGCCACCAGCGTGAACTTGGGGATATCCAGGCGAATCGAGCGCGCCGCCGGACCCTTGCCGATCACGATATCGAGGGCAAAGTCCTCCATCGCAGGGTACAGGACCTCCTCGACCGAGCGGTTGAGGCGGTGGATCTCGTCAATAAACAGCACGTCACCCGGTTGCAGGTTAGTCAGGATGGCCGCCAGGTCACCGGTACGCGCGATGGCCGGACCGCTCGTCGTCTTGATCTGAGCGCCCAGCTCGTTGGCGATAACGGTAGCCAGCGTGGTCTTGCCCAGACCCGGAGGGCCCGAGAAAATCACGTGGTCGAGCGTCTCGCCGCGGCTCTGCGCCGCCTCGATGAGCACGCGCAGGCTCTGTTTGATGTGTTCCTGGCCGCAGTAGTCATCCAGGCGCTGGGGGCGCAGGGTACGGTCGACATCGAGATCCTCGGGCGTCAGCTCCGAACCCACCATACGCTCGCCATGCGCCATGGATGCCGCCGGCGAGGTGCCGGGCGTCGCCCACAGGTCCTGAGAATCATCGGCTTCCCACATCACGCATCCATTCCGAGTCGCTTAAGCGCCGCGCCGAGCAAATCCTCGACACGCATATTCTGCCCATCATACCCGCTCAGGGCAACATCGGTCTCCTGCGGGCTAAAGCCCATGGAAAGGAGTGCCGCACGGGCATCGTCGATGGCCGAGGGAGCGGCAGCGGGCACGGGCATCGCAACCTGGCCGGGAATCACGTCAACCGGCACAAAGCCCTTGTCCTTGGCAAAGGTGCTCTTGAGTTCCAAGATGAGGCGCTGCGCGGTCTTTTTGCCCACACCGGGAACCTTGGCCATACCCTTGTCGTCCTCGGCCATTACCAGCGAATACAGCTGGCCCACGGTATAGGTGGAGAGCACGGCGAGCGCCAGGCGCGGACCGACGCCCGAGACGGACACGAGCCGATCGAACATCGTGCGCTCGTCCTTGGAGGCAAAACCAAAGAGCGTCATGGCGTCCTCGCGCACCTGCATACGGGTATACAGGCGAACCTCGCCGCCGGGCGTCGGCAGCGTAGCGGCGGTGCTGCCCGAGATGCCGAGCTCAAAGCCCACGCCCGACACATCGACGACGGCCGAGCTCATCGTGGCCTCGACAAGCGTTCCATGGAGCTGGGAAATCATCAGTATCCGGTTCCTCTCTGTTGATAGAACTCGCCGCCGGTAAGCGCGCGGGTGCGGCTGAGGTTAACGTGGCAGATGGCGCAAGCCAGGGCATCGGCGGCATGGTCGGGATGCGGGTCGTGATCGAGCTGTGTGAGCGTACGAACCATATACGCGACCTGCCGCTTATCTGCAGCGCCGGTGCCCACAACAGCCTGCTTAATCTGCATAGGCGTGTACTCGCCAATCTCGAGCGCGCACTCCGAAAGAGCCACGAGTGCAGCACCGCGGGCATGCGCCGTAGGGATGGCCGAGCGAACGTTGGCGCCAAAGTAAATGCTCTCGATAGCAGCGGTATCGGGGCGGTAGCGCTCCACGACGCCCTTGAGGTCGCGGGCGATATGTGACAGGCGCACCGCGAGCGGACTGCCCGCGCTGGTCTCAATACAACCGTAGGCACGGCAGCGAACCTCGCCGCGTCGCTCCTCGATAATCCCCCACCCCGTATGGGCTAAACCGGGATCGATACCCAAGATAACCAAGCCAACCTCCCCTCGCCACAAGCACAGCGCAAGACAAGGCCCCGCGCACTATTCACGAACGTCTGTTCTAGAATAACACAACAGGGCCGAGGTGCTTAGTTGAAGTATCGGGGTTGGGAGCGAATCCCATCCCATAGTTAGTTTTGGCTAAAGAACGGGAACTGCCTCGGATCCACCGGCGGTTGCGGCATCGGCGTGCCCTGGGGCCCACCCTGCGGGCCACCCTGGCCGCCCATCATCTTATCGATGGCGTCCTGGACCTCGCCCTCAAACTTCTTCATGCCCTCGTGCAGGCGGCGCTGGCCGTCCTCGGAGCGCAGCTCCTCCATCTGCTCGGGCGAAATACCCAACAGGTCACCCAGTATGCCCATCATCTCGCCACGCATGCGCTCGCTTGTATCCTCGTCGGCAAAGCGGTTCACCTCGGCGCGCGCCAGCGCATCGACCGTCATGCGTTCCTTGCCGCTCAGCCCCAGGTCGGACCACGCGAGCATGTACGGCCAGGCGCGCTCGACAAACGAACGGGCCGAGACGATCGGCGCTGTCGGCAGCTGGCGGCGAGCCGCCTCTCCCTGGCGCACGAGCATCAGCAACAACGAACATGCCTCGGGCTTGCCGGTGGCCATCGGGATGTCGTCGAAGGGACGGTTGCGGTCGACGTGTGACTCGAGCGTGCCATCGACCTCGCCCGGCTCAAGCCCGCCGAGCAGCTGCGCCGCGCGGTCGAGCATGTCGACCGGACCGTCAAGCGTCGAGAGCGCCCGCGCCAGCACGCGCTCCATGCAATCCTCCACCGCGTTGAGCGTCACGAGCTCCTGCGGCACCACGGCAGACGTACGGTTGCGCACGCGCGCCACAAACTCGAGCGTCGACAGATACACATCGCCAAAGGGCGCGTAATCGCCCTGGTAGCCACCGCAAAGCGCCGGTGCCGCCAATGCGTACTCGGTTTTGGACAGCGGGCTCAGAGCCATCGCACCCAGCTCGAGCGCCGTATCCTCCAGCATAAGGCCCAGTGTACGAGAGCGCAGGCGCTCGGCATCGCCCGCCGACACATCGCGGTCGAGCACGCGTGCGGCATCCGGCGCATCGCGCTCAACCGTGCGAATATGCAGGCGCTCGGCAATCGCGCGAACGGCGGCGCAACGGGCGGCTTCGGCCTCCTCCTGCGCCGGCGTAAAGATACGGTTGCGGTCCAACACCAGGCCGATCACATTGCGCGAGCCCAATGCATCGACAGCCAGCGCCGCCAGCAGGGACGACGGCAAGTCGCCCTCGAGCGCCACCACGGCGCGCGACGTACCGCGGGCGCGAGCGTTATCGCGAACGGCGAGCACCAGCGCCTGCCACAGCCATTCCTCGGAGCGAAACTCGGGCAGCTCGTGGTCCTCCAAGGCATCGAGCATCACGCCGCGCTGGATCTCTTGAACCAGTAGGCTCTCCTCAAAACACGGCGCTTGGGCCACCACGCGGCCGCAGTCGTCGAGCACAAACGAGCCGCCGGTATACACCGACTCGTCGTACGCACCGACCGGCGCCATGCAGGCAAACCACACGCTGCGCTTGGATGCGATCTTGCGGTAGGCTCCGCTGCGCACGGCGGCGATCGCAGCGCTCTCGCGGTCGGTCATATCAAACGCGTTGAACTGGAAATAGGCGATGAGGTCGACGCCGGTCGGCAGCATCTCGAGCTCGCGGTCCAAGTCGAAGATCACGGCGATACGCACGCCGTCCACGTCAAACACCGGCGGCGCCCAACGGGCATCGTTGCTCTCGCCACGCTGCAGGGCAATGCTCGAACGGGCCGGCACCACATGGCCGTCCTTGAGCATCATGTAGTCGAGCAGGGGCTGGCCCTCAAACGAAACTGCCGCGGGCACGATGCAGATCATATCGAGCTCTTGGATACGCTCGGCGACGCCGGTCAGACCCGTCAGCATGTCGTGCTCAAAGTCGGCAGCGCCCACCAGGCCGCCGGGCAGGGCTCCCATAAAGAGCGGAGCCGGCACGCACAACACGCGCGCACCGCGCTCATGGGCCAGGCGCGCCTGGTCCTCGATGCGACCGCAGATACCCTCAATATCACCCAGGCGCATATCGATCTGTGCAAGTGCGAGCTTCATGGCTCAGCCCTTTCCGTCGTAAACCGTCGCTATCGCAGTAAAAGCGCCGGCCGCAAGATGCAGTCGGCGCTTGCATGTGCATATGCTAGCTATGATACCCCGAGCGGGGGCGCGCTCCTAGAACGTCGCGGACCACAGCCCGTGCAGGTTGCAATAGGCATAGACGGTACCGGTCTTGGAACCGCCGGCAAAAAACGTCGCGGGCTTCATGCCGGGCTCAAGGTAATGGACCTCCAGACGGCCCTCAGCCTCAAGGGCGATCCACTCGATGTAGTGCTCGGGCACCATAGGGTGCTCGACCGAGCCCACGCGCGCACGGATCACGTGACCATCGCGCTCGCTCTCGACGACCGGCACGTGCTTCTCGTGCGCCGCGTCCTCGGTGTTCGCGGTCAGCTCTGTGCAGCCGGCGGGGGTTGCAACGTCGTTGCCAAGGGCGGCAATGAGCTTGCCGTCGGGGTCCTTAAAGAATTTCGCCATGATGTTCTCCTTTGCTGATGTGCCGATGTTCTCGATGCTTCTTATGCCCAAAGGCAAGCGAACCATCCACGGCATCGCAAATGAACACATAACGAGCGGAGGCGATGGGGCAACGTGCGCTATCCGCCCTGGCGGCCCCACCCGAGCGGGTTAGCGCCCGTCGCCGCCGAGCAGTGCCAGAACATCCTCGCGGGTAAACAGCGCCGAGGAGATGCCGTCGCCGCCGAGCACGCTGTTGACCAGGTCGCGTTTGGACTCTTGCATCTGCATGATGCGCTCCTCGATCGTGTCCTTGGCGATGAGCTTGTACACGGTCACGGTATGCTGCTGGCCAATACGATGTGCGCGGTCAGTCGCCTGGTCCTGCGCGGCCACGTTCCACCACGGGTCGTAGTGGATGACCACGTCGGCCGCCGTCAGGTTGAGGCCCACGCCGCCCGCCTTGAGCGAAATCAAAAAGACCGGCACCTCGCCCGCTTGGAACTGCGCGACCATCTTGGCGCGGCTCTCCTTGGACGAAGCGCCCGTGAGCTTAAGAAAGCCGATGTCCTCCTTGGCCAGGCGCTTGCCAATGACATCGAGCATGCCCGTGAACTGGCTGAACAGCAGAATGTGGTGCCCGCCGTCGAGCGCGCCGTGCACGAGCTCCATGCAAGCGTCGAGCTTGGCGCTCCCCGCCTTGTAGTCCTCGTAGTGTAGATGCGGGTCGCAGCAGATCTGGCGCAGCTTGGTGAGCTCGGCGAGCACCTTGAGCTTGTCTTTCTTAAACTCGGATGCCTCACGATGCTGCACCTGCTGGGCGATGCGGTCCTGGTTGGCCAGGTAGAGCTTGCGCTGCTCGCCGGTGAGCTGCGCCATGACGGTGTCCTCGATCTTCTCGGGCAGGTCGGCCACCACGTCTTCCTTAACACGGCGCAGCACAAACGGCGACACGAGCGCCTGCAGACGAGCGGCGCTGTCACCCTCGGCGTGCTCGACCGGGCTTTCGAAGCGCTTGGCAAACGACTCACGCGTGTCAAGCAGGCCCGGCATCAAAAAGTCGAAGATGCTCCAGAGCTCGGATAGGCGGTTTTCGATGGGCGTGCCCGTCAGAGCAAAGCGCACGCCGGCAGGCAGGCGCTTGGCGGCGCGAGCCACCTGGGTGAGCGGGTTTTTAATGTACTGGGCCTCATCGAGCACCACACGGGCAAAGTTCTGCTCGACGTACTCGTCGACATCGCGCCGCATAAGGTCATACGACGTTACAACCACGTTATGCTCGGCAGCGCCGGCAATCTGCACGCGGCGCTGCGCCTTGGCACCCACGATGGCGCACACATCGAGCGACGGGGCAAAGCGCTCCAACTCGGCAGTCCAGTTGTACACAAGCGACGCAGGGCACACCACGAGCGTGGGCTTGGCGTCCCCCGCCTCCACGCGCGCCAGAATATGCGCGATCATCTGCAGTGTTTTGCCCAGGCCCATGTCGTCGGCCAAGATGCCGCCGAGGCCCAGGTGCTCGAGCGAGCCGAGCCACTGGTATCCGTCAACCTGATAGCCGCGCAGTGTTGCCTTGAGAGATGCCGGCACCGTAAAGTCCATCTTGCCGAGCGTATCCAGGCGCTCGACGGTGCGACGGAATGCGGCATCGCGATCGGCCTCGAGCGCAGGCGTGCGCGCGAGCATGCTGTCGACGAACAGGGTACTCGACGCGGGAAGCGACACGCCGTCGAGCAGGTCGACAGCATCGACACCCAGGTCCTCGGCAAGACCAAACGCGGCGCGGGCGCCCTCGTCCAGGCGTACGATGTCGCCGGACGTCAGGCGTGCAAACGTCTGGTGGCGCTTGTACGAGTCCAGATAGATGGCAAGATCTGCCGCCGAAAGACCGCTCGCGCCCAGTTCGACATCGAGCAGGTTGCTCTTGACGGTCGCGCGCACCGAAAGCTTGGGCGCAGGGCGCACCGAGATCTGACGCAGGCGGTCACTGAGCATGACCTCGCCCAGCTCGGACAAGGCGGCAAGGCCCTCGGTCAGCAAATGGAACAGGCTCTCGTCATCACGTTCCTCAAACGCCAGACCGCCCTCGTAAAAGTCGAAATACAGGGCCGCCGTGTCCATAACGCGAAACTCTGCTATCTCGTCGCGCGGCGGCACGCCCGGGCGCTGCTCTTCGAAGGGGCTGCCCGGAGCGCCCAGGCTAAAGAGATCTGCCGACCAGTCGCCGTAGGAAACCGTAATCTTGCAGGTCACAAGCCCGTCATCGACACCGATTGCCATGGCAAAGCTCGGCTCGGGCGCCACGGTGTCGAGCACGGCGGGAGCGGTGAGGTCGGTGTATTCGCGCAGCACGGGCAGTGCCATGCGGCAGAATTCGCCCACCTGCTCGGCGGCGATATGGACCGGCGTGCGACAGGGCAGCAGACGCGACAGAAACGGTGCGGCATGCTGGGCAAACGCCGCATCGGCGCGGCGCGCGCGGTGCGTGTCGACCAGATAGGCAACGTCGCCCGAGACAAAGCAGTGCATATCGGCGGGCAGACGCAGGTCGTAGCTGCCACCGGCCGCCGGCGCGATCTTGGCGGCAAGGAGCGGCGGCTGTTTTGCCGAGGCCTCGTCCTCCCCCACCGGCGACAACTCAACCGCTACCTCGTAGGAACGATGCGTCGTCGTTCCCCGCGACCAGGCGGGCTCAAAGGAAATGGTCCGGCCACGCAGCAAGTCCAGCATGTATACGATGTCATGCTCGGACAGCGGCAGTTGACGCTCGGCGACAAAGCCGCTGCGTGCAAAATCGTACGACGCCGAACGCGAACTCGTGATGTCGCTCAGATACACAACCGTTGCCACAACAAGGTCGAGCAGACGCACCGAAACCTCGTCAAAGGCCTCGGGCGTATGGAGGAATGTGAGCTTCTTGCCGTACGAGAACGTGCCGCCGCGCGCGTAGGCGGCGGCCATGCCGTCGATATCCTTGACCACGTAGGACACCGAGCCGCAGCGGATGCGAAGCTCGAGCGCCCAGCTAAAGCGGTCGGCAAACAGCGGATTGTAGTACGGCACCAGCGAGGGCTCCAACACCGCCTTGGGGGCATCGGGGTCGACAGTGCCGGCGAGCTTGCGGCGCATGCCCGCCAACTCATCCATGCGCGCGTCCGAAAGATCGGAGAGCGCCTTCATGAGGCTCGGGCTCGTGGGAACTGGCGCCGGGAAGGGAAAGTTAGGGTTGACCGCCGGTGCGGCAGACGCAGGACGCGCGGCTTGCTTGGGCGCCGCCGTAAACGTGCGGACCGGCGTGCGCAGCCCCTCAACAGGCTCAATGCCGCTGGCGTCCAGGTACGCTAGCGCCGTGGCGATGGCGTGCTTGCACATGCCGGGGTAGCGATAGGCAGCGGGGCAATCGCAGTCGTAGTCGATCACCTCCTGCTCGTCCATGTCGAGCGCCACGTGCGTCTTGTACAGGTCACCGCGCGAGCCGCGCACTGAGCCCTCAACTGTCACGTTTTTGGAGAAGCGCGAGCCGCTGTCCTCGATCGACAGCACGGCGCCGTTGAGCATGAGCGAGCGGCCCTTCATAAAGGTGCCGCTCAGCGCCGCCTCTTTCCGGAGCGCCTGCACAAACGTCCCCTGCGCCATCACTTCCTCCAATCTCGCACCGAGTACCTCTCAGCAACGCCGTCCCTAGATAACCGTCACGCGGCCCTGGTTACCCACGATGGCCTTAGCCTCGGCCAGCAGCGGAATCGAGCGCGCGTTGACCTTGGCAGGCACCTCGGCGCGCAGCACGCGCCCGTCCACCTGCTCGATAAAGATCTCCACGCGGTCGCCGCCCGGGTTGGTGGTGAGCACCGTGGCCAGGCGCGCCATGTTGCCCTGGCTAAAACGGCTGTTGGGCACCATGACCTCAAACACCTTGGGCTTGTTGTTCTCCTCGTTGAGCTCCAGCGGCACGATCTCCTGCGCGATGATCTGGTCGCCGCGGTCCGAGCGCTCGAGCTTGCCCTTAATGCGCACAAACGCATCGGACAGCTGTGCGCCGGTCTCGGGATCGACCTCGCCGTACAGGTACCCCTCGGCCTCCTTGTAGGTCTTGGGGAACACCACGACCGTGGCCTCGCCTTCCATGTCCTCGAGCTGCACGATGCCCATGGGGTCGCCGTTTTTGGTCACGCGCTTGGACACGCTCGAGACCATGCCGGCCCACCACAGTGCCTTGCCCTCGGGAATCTCCTGGTTGATGGTGCCGCCCGTGGGGTTTTGCACCTCGTAGCCGGTGTCGATCTGCGAGAACGAGAAGTCGCGCGCTTTGCTGAGCGCATACTCAAACGGGCGCAGCGGGTGGTCCGAGACATAGATGCCCAGAACCTCTTTCTCCTGGCTCAGCTTGAGGTGGCGGTCCCATTCCTGGCCGTCCGGATCGGGCACGCTGACCTCAAAGCCCGAGCCCTCAACGTCGCCAAACATATCGAAGAACGAGGTCTGGCCGCTCGCGCGGTCCTTCTGGCGCTTTATCGCGGCGTCGATGATGTTCTCGGGGTTGTTCTTGTCCACAAAGTGCATCATCTGGCGGCGCGGATACCCCGTGGAGTCGAAGGCGCCTGCCTTGATCAGCGATTCGATCACGCGGCGGTTGGCCTGGCTCGAGTCCACGCGCTCGACAAAGTCGTGCAGCGTCTTAAACGGGCCGCCCACCTCGCGCTCGGCGATAATCGCCTGCGCCACGCCGGTACCCACGCCGCGGATGCCGGCCAGGCCAAAGCGCACGCCTTCCTTGGTAGCCGTGAACTCGGTACCGGACTCGTTGACATCTGGCGACAGCACGGGGATACCGTCGTGACGGCATGCCGAGACGTAGTGAACGATCTTGTCGGTCTTGCCCGTGTAGGACGTCAGAACGGCCGCCATGTACTCGTGCGGATAGTGCGCCTTGAGCCAGGCCGTCTGCATAACCAGAATGGCGTAGCCGGCGGAGTGCGACTTGTTGAAGGCGTAGGACGCGAACTCGAGAACATCGTCCCAAATCTTCTGGGCGACCTCGCGCGTGTAGTTGTTCTTGATGGCGCCGTTCATCCAGTGGTCGTAGGTGGTCTCGTCCGAGCCATCCTCCCAGTGGAGCACCGTCGACGTGAGCAGCTTGATCTTTTTCTTAGCCACGGGCTTACGGATACGCGAGTCCGATTCGCCCTTGGAGAAGCCGCACATCTCGACGGAGATGAGCATAACCTGCTCCTGGTAGACCATGGTGCCGTAGGTTTCGCCCAGGATGTCGTCCAGACGGTCGTCGTAGGAGACGGCCGGCTCCTTACCGTTCATACGGTTGATGTAGGACGAGACCATGCCGGCGCCCAGCGGGCCCGGGCGGTACAGGGCGATCAATGCCACGACGTGCTTGTACTCGGTGGGCTTCATGTTCTTGATCGTGGCCGTCATGCCGGCGGACTCGACCTGGAAGACGCCGGCGGTGTGGCCGGAACCCATGAGCTTAAAGATCTCGGGATCGTCAAAGGGAATCTCTTCCTCTTTGATGTCGATACCGAAGTTCTTCTTGATGTTTGCCTTGGCCTTGGAGATAACCGTCAGCGTACGCAGGCCCAAGAAGTCCATCTTGAGCAAGCCCATGTCGGCAACGGTATGGCCCTCGTACTGGGTAATCTCGACGCCGCCCTTGGTGTCGAGCTTGGTGGGCACGTGCTCGTTGACGGGGTCGCGGCAAATCAGAACGGCGCACGCGTGCACGCCCTCGCCACGGGTGAGGCCCTCGATTGAGAGCGCCGTGTCGATGATGCGGCGGGCGTCGTCGTCCTTTTTATAGGCCTCGGCAAAATCGGGGTTAAACAGATCCTCTTTGCCGGGCTGCTTGTCGAGCACCTGCTTGAGCTTGACCTTGGGGTCGCTCGAGACCATCTTGGACAGGCGCTGGCCCATGTAGACCGGGTAGTCCAGGACACGCGCGGCGTCGTTGATGGCCTGCTTGGCCTTGATGGTCGAGTAGGTGATGACGTGGGTGACCTTCTCGGGGCCGTAGAGCTGGCGAACGTGCTCCACGACCTCGAGGCGCCGCTCATCGTCGAAGTCCATATCGATATCGGGCATCTCGGTACGCTGCGGAGACAGGAACCTCTCGAACATCAAGCCGTTCTCGAGCGGGTCGAACGCGGTGATGTTCATGGCGTAGGCGACGATGGCACCGGCGGCCGAGCCACGGCCGGGGCCGACGCCGATACCGTTGTCCTTGGCCCATTGCACGTACTCGGCAACGATCAAGAAGTAGGCAGCGAAGCCCTTGTCGCAAATGACCTTGTATTCATACTCAAAGCGCTCTTTGATGTTGACGCCGCCGATCTCGCGCGTAGCCCAGTCGTCGCCGTAGTGCTGGCGCAGGCCCTTCTCGCACTCGCGGCGGAACTGGCTCTCGTGCGTCTCGCCGGGGTCGAGCAACGGGAAGCGCGGCAGGATGATGGAGTCCCAGTCCAGCTCCACGTAGCACTTGTCGGCGATCTCGAGCGTGTTGTCGCAGGCCTCGGGGCAATACGGGAACATCGCCCGCATCTCCTCCTCGGTCTTCATGTAAAACTCCGAGCCGGTCATGCGCATGCGGTTGGGGTCATCGACCTTGGCGTTCATGCCAATGCACATGATGACGTCCTGCACGGGCGCATCCTCGCGGCGCAGGTAGTGGAAGTCGTTGGTGGCGATGACTTTGACACCCACCTGCTTGGCGATGTCGATGAGCGTACGGTCCATTTGCTCGTCGGTCAGGCCGTTATCGGTGGTAATGCCGTGTTCCTGGATCTCGATGTAGAAGTCGCCGGGCTCGAAGGTGTCACGAAAGGTCTCGGCCCACTTGATGGCGCCTTCCATGTCGCCGCGGTCGATGTATTTGGGGATGATGCCCGCGATGCAGGCGCTCGTGCAGATCATGCCCTTGGCGTGGCGGCGCAGGTTGTCGAGCGTCACGCGCGGCTTGTAGTAAAAGCCCTGCACGGCGGCCTCGGAAACCGTCTGCATCAGGTTGACGTAGCCCTCCTGGTCCTTGGCCAGAAGGATCATATGGTAGAGCTCGGGCTTATGGTCGCGGGCAAGCGTCTCGTCCGGCGTAAAGTAGACCTCGCAGCCAAAGATGGGTTTGATGACCAGGGGCGGCTTGAGCTCGTCGATGTTGCCCTTCTCGTCCCACATGGCCATGTCCTTCACATACTGGGCATGCTCGCGCGGGTTTTCCTCGGGATCGGGCTCCACCAGCTCGTCGCGGCGGTCCTTTTCCAGGAAGGCCTTGTCGTGGCTCCAGGTTTTGTATTCGGGCGTGTTGTGGTTGACGGCGTCGCAGGCCAGCGCCAGGTCGGGTACGCCGTACATGTAGCCGTGGTCGGTAATGGCCACGGCGGGCATGCCAAGCTCAACGGCACGGTTGACCATATCCTGGATACGGGTTGCGCCGTCGAGCATGGAGAAAACAGTGTGGTTGTGCAGATGGACGAATGCCATGTGATGAGCTCCGATGCGGGTTCGTGTTCTGACTGAACGATTTTACCCCACGGCACGGACAGCACCCGAACCTAGCCAAACCCACACGGCTCCTCTTGCAGTTGCGGTGAAATAGTTCCCGCCTGGGCCATCTGGGCCGCAATACAGGAACTATTCCACCGCAAGTTATCTGAGGGCTAGAAGTTGTAGGTGACTACTTGGGGCTCAGCGGGTTCAACGAAGAGAGTCGGATCGGCCTGTTCCACGCGGACGAACTTGACGGTCACGGCCTCAAAGCCCGCCTTGTGTAGAACATCGGCGTAGACGCGCGCCTGCAGGGCGTGCTTCTCCTGCAGCTGTTCCGGCGTCTCGTCCGGCGTGCCGCCCGTCTTGTAGTCGATGACCAGCGCGTGTGCCGAATCCGCCGGGTTCGTCGCCAAAGCGTCGATGGCGCCTTCGGCATACGCACCGTAGCGAGCGATGTCCTCGTCCTCGCAGCCCAGCGAAAAGAACGGCACCTCGGCGCGAACGCACGGCCACGCGAGCAGGTCGGCACGAACAGCCGACTTGAGCCAGCGGTCCAGGGCAACGTCGAAGCGTTCGCGCTGCTCCGGCGTCAGGCGCCACAGGCGCGCCAGCGCATCGGCACGCGCGGCGGGCAGCGCATCGGCACCCATCTCGATAAGCCACTGGCAGGCAGCGTGGAAGGCCGAGCCCAGCGCCATGGGGTTGCCGGTAGGCTCAACGGCGGCCACGTCTGCATCCGTCATCTCGGAACCATCCGACTCCGCATCATCGCCGGCCTCATCCATGGGCACGTGTGCCTCGGCGGCACGGTCCTCGGACTCGGCATGCAGCGCCGCGGCAATTGACGAGTAGCTGTACGAATCGCGCGCCGGATACGGACAGATACCCATGCGCACGCCCACCGCCTGGGGATACACGAGCTCAAACGCATCGGGCTCGGGGTCGGCAGGACCGGGAACGGCGGCACGGGCATCTGCACCGGCACCCTCCGGCTCCGCATCGCCGCGGACAAGCCTGCCCTCGGCATCCAGCGAAGCGTTGGCCTCAAACGCCTGCTCGCCAAAGGTAAAGTCCGCGAGCGAAATGAGCTCGTAGTCGCCCGGCTGGGAGTTGTCGAACACCAGGCGGTCGGCATCGAGCTGCGGCATGTCCAGAGCGTCGGTCGGCAAAATACGGCGCAGCACGTCATAGGTCAGATCGGTCTCGACGTCGAAGGTCGGCGTCGTCACCTTGCCACGGCTCACGCCGGCATCCATCGCCAAGATCACCAGCTCGCGCGCACGCGTCATGGCAACATAGAGCAAGCGGGCCCGCTCCTCGAGCGAAAGCTGCAGGTCGTCGTTGCGCAGGCGAGCAAATGCCTCGGCGGGAGAACCCGTCGCACAGACGTCCTCCATGAGCTCCGGCGGCAACCACAGCGACGTACCCTTGCCCTTAAACGCATGCTCAAACTGCTTTTTGACGTCGTCGCCCTTCACAAAGGTTCCGTCGGCGAGCTTAACGCCGTCGAAGCGTGCCGGCAGTGCCACGACCTGCGCTCCGCCCTCGACGCGACCCATCTGTGCCGCACCCGAGGACTTACGCACGCCAAAGCACTCGGCGACCGCCACGACCGGATATTCCAGACCCTTGGATGCATGCACGGTCATGATGCGTACCGCGCCGTCACCCTCCTCGTTGAGGGCGCCTGGGGCTTCCTTGCCCGCCAAGAAGCGGTCGAAGGCAAGCGCGATGGAGCGCGGCGAGTTACCGAACTCGGCCTCAGCCTCAGCCACGGCATCGAGCGCCTTGAGCACGTTGGCGGCGATGGCCTTGCCCTCGGGACCACGCTGCGCCAGACGCACGAACCAGCCCGAAGCATTGACCACGTCGCGCGCGATCGCCGCGAACGAATCGCGACCCACGCGACGAAGCGCATAGCGCAGCACCTCGCGGGCGCGCGTCACGAGCGGCAGGTCTTGCAGGCCCGGCACATCGGAATCGCTCATGATGCCCGCATCGATGTTGCGACGCGAGGTCTCCCCCGTCTGCTCGTCGAGCTTGGTCGCCAGCGCCAAAAGCTCCTGGGCGCCGAGTGCAAACATCGGCGAGGCCAGCAGCGGCATAAGGCCCTGCGCCGTATCGGCCGGGTTGGCGAGCGCGCAGACTAGGGCGCGCACCGTCTGCACCTCGGCTGCCTGGGCAAAGACCGAGCCGCCTGCGATGACGCAGTCGAGCCCCTGGTCGCGGAAGGCCTGCGCGTAGACATCTGCGTTGGTCATGCGGCCCAGCAGCAGCACCATGCCGCCCTGGGGCTGGCCGGCATCGGCAAGTGCGCGGAAGCGTTCGGCGATCGCACGGGCCTTGGCCTGCGTGCGCTCCTGTGTACTGCCGCCGGCAACAAAGAGGGCCTGGCGACGCGAGGCGTCTGCCACCAGCGTGTCCTTGCGGCCGTCGCTCGCCTCAAGATCCAAAAAGCCCTGCATCAGGCCGCCGTTGTCGCCGTCGAAGACGCGTGCCACGTAACGCAGCACCTCGTCATGGCTGCGGAAGTTGCGCACGAGCTTGACGAGCTCGCCAGCAGGAGCATCGGCAGCGGCGCCAGCGACGGTCGCTGCCTCGGCCGTCCCCGAGGCGCCCACTTTGCGCTCCTGGCGACGGAAGACCTCGACCTCGGCGCCACGGAAGCGGTAGATCGACTGCTGTGCATCGCCCACGGTACACAGCGCACGCTCCCCCGCGCCGGTCAGGTAACGGATCAGGTCGACCTGCATCTGGTCGGTATCCTGGAACTCGTCGATCATGACCATCTTAAAGCGGCCCTCGTACGCAGCACGAATGGCCGGGTAATCGCGCAGGGCCTCGTATGCCATGCGGAGCAGGTCGTTATTATCGAGGGCAGACTGGCCGGCCTTCAGCGCGCGGTACTCAGCCTCTACAGAGCGGGCCAAGCCCACCAGCGCATCGAGCGCGGGATCACCGCAGGCAAGCACGATATTGATAAACGCATCGGCGGCCTCGGCCTTGAGCAGCTCGACCTGCTCCTTGGGGAACGCCTTGCTCGCCCGCGGCATGGCGCACGACATCATGAGTCGCGCCGCATCGGCCATGGTCTTGCCGCTCGCCTCAAACGCATCGATGGCGTCGAGTGCCACCTGCGCCTTTTCGGTCGCCGCCTTGCTCGCACCCAACGCCGATCGATAGGCATCGGCAAGGGCCGAGGTATCGACCTGGCCGCGCGCCACGCACACGTCGTCCATGCCGCCCGGCAGCTGGCTCGAGAGCTCCAGCAGCTCGCGCACCAGGCCCTTGATGGTGGTGCCGGCGCCAAAGGGGCCGCCCTCGCCCGCCATGGGATACCAGGCGTAGAGGGCCTTGAGCGAGGCGGCGAGCTCGGGGGCGGCATCGGGCGCCGTCGCGCGGGCCAGCACATGCTCAACAGCCTGATCCATGAGCTCGTCGGTATCGGTGAGCACCGTAAACTCGGGATCGATGCCCAGCTCCAACGCGTGTGCGCGCAGGATACGCGAGCACATGCCGTGAATGGTCGAGATCCACGCATCGTCGACGGTCAGTGCTTCCTCGTCCATGCCCTCGTCGATGAGCGCGCGGCGCACGCGGTCACGGACCTCGGCCGCGGCATCTTTGGTAAAGGTAATGGCGAGCACCTGGTCCAGATGCTCAACGAACGGACCGGATTCGGGCGAGAGCGCGTAGACGATGCGACGCGTGAGGGTAAAGGTCTTGCCCGAACCGGCGCCCGCCGAGACAAACAGCGGACGGTCGAGCGTTTTGACGATCTGCAGCTGTTGCGGCATCAAGGTCGAAAGATCCATGGTCTACACGTCCCTCCTTACAAACGTTCCTTCGTGGTTATACGAACAGCGCGCATGCGCGGCCTGAGCCGACGTCGGGTCGACAGCGGCAACGTTGCCTGCCTCGAGCTCGCGCAGGCGCTCGGCGATGCCGGTCTCCACGCGATCGAGCAGGGCGTCGAAGTCCATGCTGCCACCCTCGCCGGGGAAACCTTTCTTAAGGCCCGGGATGCGACCGTCGCCGCGCTCTTCCTCGAGCAGCTCGGCGCTCGCGGCACCGCGCAACGCCGGCTTGCCGCCCTTGGTCGAAAAGTAGAGCGCCGCGCGGGTATCCAAATCCAGCGCCCGGCGCATGGCTTGGGCGTAGATGAGCGTTTGGGTATGCGGCGGCAACCAGCGCGGATCGTCGATGGGCGCCGCGCCCGAATCCTCGTCGCGCACCGTAGGGTCGGCGAGCTTAAACTCCTCAACGCCCGTGCGATGCTTGTAGTCGATCACCACGGCACGATTCTCGGCGTCCACGTCCACGCGGTCGATGCGCCCGCCAAGCGGCCAACCGGCATACTCGACCTTGAGCTCGTTGAAGGCGAACTCCAGGTAACGCGGAGCAAAGGGGGCAAGTGCCTCGGACTCGTAGGCAAGCACGCCCTCCAGCTGCGGCAAGATCTCGGCCACCTGGCGCTCCTCCACCGCAGAGAGCGGCACCAGCGGGCCCTCCGTGCCTCGCTTGCCGGCGTGCTCGGCCAACGTCTCGTCAAAAACCTCGCGCAGCAGCTCCTGAGCGCGCAGCAGATTCTCGGGCGTCACGCGCTCCATGCCCTCCTGGGGCAGGCGGGCATGCAGGTGCTCCAGCACGTCGTGGACAAAGTTGCCCTTCTCCATGTTGCCAAAGCCCGCGTCGATGGACTGGGGCTTCACGCGATACGAAACGAACCAGCACAGCGGGCACGTCGAGTACGCCTCAATCTGCGAGGCGGACGTCAGACGCGGCACGAGCGGCGCGTTCTCGCCCTCGCCATCGCGGCGGCGCAGGACCAGGTACGGCACAGCCGCCTCGCTCAAATGCTGAGGAGCCTCGCACGCGACGCGCTTGCACTCGATGCCCTCGCCTGCCGCTGGATCAAAATCGGCGACGATACCGCCCTCGCCCACGCACGCAACCTTGGCGGCGCCAGCGGCCTCGGCGTGCGCTCGCAGCTCGGTCCACACGGCAGCCGGATAGCACTCGCGCGCCTGGCGATCGTGGGTCACGCGGGCGAGTACAACGGGGCCGCGTGCCGCGTGCATCGCGCGGCAAAAGCGCACGCGCAGCAGGGCCGCGGGCTCAAGCGTCACACCGCTGCGATCTAGCTCTGCCGTCAGCGTGGCCAGCGGGCCCTCCTCATGTGAGAGCGGATAACTGTCCAGGTCGACGTCGGCAAACAGCACGGCATCGTAGCTGGCGGGGCGCAGGGCTGCCGCATCGGCAAGCGACGCAAAGCGCACCTGGGCGCGCGGCGCGCGGTCGACCTCGTAGGTCTCGTAATCGTATGCGGTGCTGCGCTTGTCCACCTTGGTACGAACGCCGTCAAGAACCGGCACGGTCGCGGCCTGCGACACGTCGAGCGCGCGAGCATCGTTCATAAGGATGTCGATGGCATGGCGCAGCAAAGCCGTCTCTGCCTGGCGACGGGCCTGGCCGTCAAGGCCGCCTAAAGCGCGATCGGGCAGCACCTCGGCAACGGCGAGCATGGCCTTGAGTGCCGTCACGGGTTTGTCGCGCCACAGCGCCTGGAACACGTCCGAGACCACGCACGGCACGTTCTTAAACCAGTTATCATCACTGGCAGCCTTGCGCGTGCCCCTGACCTGGCCCTGCACGCTCTGCAGCAGGCTTTTGACGGCCGTAGTGGTCTTGCCGCGCGACAGGCGCATGTTCTTGTCGAAGGTGCGCGCGCTGGCGGCATCGGCACCCGAAAGCGGACTGTAGATCCAGTCGGTAAGCTCCGGAGCGGGCCACCACTCAGTCTTGGAGGCGGTGCCCTCGTCGGCGGCCTTCATGCGCTCGATCAGATTGCCGAGCGCCGAGAACTGCCTGCCCGCGATGGATTGGGAAAACGCCGTGAACTCGGTTGCCTCGGCCGCAATATGACGCGCCGCCAAACGGGCAGCGAGTTCACCGAACAGCTGGGGCGTCCGGGCAGACACAACGAGCACGCGCACGGGGTCCGCGGACGCCGTGACACCGCCGTCGACCGCGGCGTCCTCACACGTTTTTACCAGCTCATCGATTGCATCCACATAGGCGTGGGCGCGGGCGTGAGGGCCGGCAACCTCTACAAAGGTAGGCTGAGCGGCGGACTTGGAGGCAGTCTGGGGCGCGGCGGCACCCTCCCCCAGCGGCGCAGCCTCAAACAGCACACCGCGGGCATCAAAGGCGGAAGCAAGTTCCTCGCGCATTGCCGCCTGCTCGCGGGCAAGCAGCACAACGACCTCTCCCCCATTGTTCGCCACGGCCGACAGCAGCTCGAGCAGGCCGTGCGTAAACGATGTGATGCCGCGCACGCATACGGCGCGGGAGCACGCCGGAAGGTTGTCGGCCAGCGCCTCGGCCATAAGGTCAGCCGCCTCGCAGGGCTCGACCATGTCTCGACGGTCCAAGCCGCTCGCATAGGCACCCAACAGCTCGAACACGCGAGCCTCGGCGTCGCTCTTGGGATCGGGCTGGCAAACGTCGCCGCAGCAACGCTCGGCACCCGTTCCCGCTACGCCCGGCAGCACATCGCGGGCCATGCGCGCGAGCATGCGCACCGTGCCCTGACTGCGCGAAAGCGGCTGCAGGTCGGCATCGTCGCGACGGGCGATCATGTCCGAGAACAGCATCTGGCGCTGCATGTTGTCGACGAAGCTGCGGCCATCGCCCATAAGCTCCCACAGCGAACGAAGCCACGATGCGGGGGTTTTGTAGTCAACGCCCAGCGAGGCGCCAGCAACCGCAGCATCGTGACGGCACAGGTCGAGCTCGGCAAACGAGGGCGCCAGCAAAACGGCACGCCCGTGGCGGGCGACCAGGTCGGCGAGCAACGCCGCCTCGGCATCGCTCAAGTCCGTACCGGTATTGGTGGTATAGATTCGAACAGGCATGGTCCTCCACTCAAACCGTTCGCAATAATCAATGCATCCATCCTACCCGCCCACGCGGACAGATTTGCCCCACGCCAACAGATTTGATCCCTTGGGGACGGAGGAAAACGGATCACAGAGGGGATTAGTCTAACCCGGTGATCCGTTATCCTCCGTTCCCAAGGGATCAAAAAACCGCCCCCGAAGGGACGGTTCTGCGCAATTCGTTTTTGTCGCTGGCCTACTCGCCATCCTCCAGTTTGATGAGGATCTTGCGATAGCCACCGTACTCGCCATTAAGCGCCTTGGATACACGGCTCACCGTGGTGGACGAAGCGCCGGTGCGGGCTTGAACCTCAACATAGGGCTCACCCTCATCCAGATAACGCGCGACCTGCAAGCGTTGCGAAAGATCGCAAATCTCGCGCGGTGTGCAGATATCGGTTAAAAACGCTTGGATATCGTTCTCGTCGTCCAAAAGACTAAATGCGTGGACCAGCTGCTTGACATCAGGCTTGTCAAACATGTTCTCGATATTCATCGATCACCGCCAAACCCGCCAAAAGGCATCGAAGTTGATACTGACATCGGGCATCGTTCGCCCGTAAATATGCAATAAAACTATGCATGGGCCATTTGCCCGTAGCAGTGTAGCACACCACCAAACTAAAGTGACAAGACTCTCTGTCAGCGGCACGTTTTTCAGGACGAACGCCGTTTAGAAACCGAATGCGCACGTAAGCTCCACGAATATTTGAGACAATGGGCGCCCAAACACCGCGGCGCGCCCGCACAACCATCCAAGTCGCCGCCGCAAGCCGCTTCACGCGACGCCAGCAACCCCGGCGCAAGAAAGGATTCACGCCATGCGCTTTATGTTTAACTGGCTCTTCACCTCAATCGCCATCGCGATCGCCACGTTCCTCGTCCCCGGCATCCAACCTTTCGGCTTTGCCGAGGCCTGGGTCTGCTTTGCCTTTGTGGGACTGTTCCTCAACATCGTCGATTCGTTCGTCAAACCGTTCCTCACGGTCATCTCGCTGCCGCTCACGATCATTACGCTCGGCATTTTCCAGCTTGTCGTCAACAGCTTTATGCTCGAGCTCGCGAGCTATCTGTCGGTCAACCTGCTGGGCGTCGGCATCTCCATCGCCAGCTTTGGATCGGCCTTTATGGGCAGCATCCTGGTGTCCATCACGCGCAGCATCCTCGACAGCATCGCCGAGGACTAAACGGCCATTCCGGCCGCGTCTGTCTCAACAGTCCAAAACGAAGGCCGCCCATCGCAAAAATGGGCGGCCTTTTTAATTTGTCAAGTCTTAAAGGACGAGAGAATCTACCATTTCCACCCCGTCCCCAAATGCAGGTGTGGGTTAGATGACGTAGTCGTAGCCATGGTGATCGCGTCGGAAATGTTGGTGTAAGCGCGCCGACGGCTGACCGCCAAACGCAAG
>CBCTFW010000004.1:0-168289 GCA_965146285.1 uncultured Collinsella sp. | reverse complement strand
AACGAGTCCCCATACCCTCGTTCGGTCAGATGCGCCGCCGCGGTTTGTGTTTGTGCCGTATAATGACCACTACCTATGACGCGATACAAAAGAAAGGTGTTTGCCCATGCAGGCACAGAAGGCGGAGGGAACCCGCGACCTTATCGGCGCCGAGATGCGCGCCTGGCAAAAGATGCAGCAGATTGCGGCCGGCGTGTTCGAGCCGTTTGGTTTTAAACCCATCGAGACGCCCGCGATCGAGCAGGTGGACGTCTTTGTCCACGGTATCGGCCAGTCGACCGACGTCGTGCGCAAGGAGATGTTCCGCGTCTTTAGCGGCGCCAACCTGGAGCGCGTCTTTACCGAGGGTACCGATACCAAGCTCAAGCCCAAGCAGCGCTTGGCGCTTCGCCCCGAGGGCACGGCCGGTGTGGTGCGCGCCGTCGTGGAGAACAACCTGGTGCCTCAGGGCTCCACGCCGTTTAAGGCCTACTATGCCGAGGCCATGTTCCGCGGCGAGCGCCCCCAGAAGGGCCGTCTGCGCCAGTTCCACCAGGTGGGCATCGAGTGGCTCGGCGCTCCCGATCCGGCGGCAGACGCCGAGTGCATCATCATGCTCATGGAGTTCTACAAGCGCCTGGGCTTCGATCTTTCCAAGCTTCGTCTGCTCATCAACTCGATGGGTGACGCCCAGTGCCGTCCGGCTTACCGCGAGCAGGTCAAGCAGTTCATCCTCGATCACGCAGGCGAGATGTGCGACGAGTGCCGCGAGCGCGCCGAGCTCAACCCGCTGCGTGCCTTCGACTGCAAGAACGACCATTGCCGCGAGATCATGGCCGACGCGCCGCTGATGGGTGACAACCTGTGCGACGAGTGCCGCGAGCACTACGAGCAGGTCAAGCGCTATCTGGATGCCGCCGGTATCGAGTATGTCGAGGATCCCACCTTGGTGCGCGGCCTGGACTACTACACCCGTACTGTCTTTGAGGTCGAGGCCCCTGGCGCCGGCGTCGGCTCCATCGGTGGCGGCGGCCGCTATGACGGCCTGGTCGAGCTCGAGGGTGGCAAGCCCACGGCGGGCGTCGGCTTTGCCGTTGGTTTTGAGCGCGCCCTGCTGGCCCTGCAGGCCTTTGGCAACGATTTGGGTGCCGATGAGGCCCCGTGCGTCTATGTCGCCAACGCCGGCAAGGAGCTGCGCCAGAACGTCTTTGCCATCACGCAGGAGCTTCGCGCCGCAGGTATCGTGACCGAGGCCGACTATCAGGGCCGTTCGCTCAAGGCCCAGTTTAAGCAGGCCGACAAGGTGGGCGCTAAGCTCATTTTGGTCCTGGGCGGCGACGAGCTTGCCGCTGGCAAGGTCAAGGTGCGCGACATGGAGAGCCATGACGAGGTACTGGTCGATCTGGCCAACGTGGTCGAGGCGGTTCGCGAGCGCCTGTAGCGCATCTTTTTGAGCTTCGGGCCTGCTAACGTGCCCTGCTCATGGAGAGCGATTGTTACGGGGGTGTTTCGCTTTTATGCGGAATGCCCCCGTTTACGTATGCCGCCCACCGAGAAATACGACCATTTAGGGCAAAAACCTTTGCAATGCAGAAAATACTTTTGTGTGGTAAAGCGCAATCAGTGTCGAAAGTATTTCTCAAGCGCCTATAATGAATACCGCATGTTACGTGCATAGAAGGAGGAATGGGAGGAAACGTGGCTGAGAACCTAAGCAACCAGTCTGTACCCGAAGCCGCGGCGCGCGTCGCTGCCGTGGTCAACCGCCTCGTTAACCGAATCGGCTCGAATGCCGAGTCCAGGGAGCGTCTCGCCGAGATCGAGATCCCCGAGGAGCTGCGCGACAATCTGGCGCTGTTCTTGCGCCTGGAGCGCCGTGTGCTTAGCGAGTATGATCCCGAGATCGCGGACCTGTTCGACAAGATTTTGACAGCCGAGATTGTGGTCAATGCCGGCAACCCCGGTACCTGCGCTGCCGACGAAGCCGTCGACGAGCAGGGCGTGCCCACCGCCGACGAGCCCACTGCCGTGGCATTTCGTGAGGTCGTCGATTTGATCGACAGCCTGCCGCTCGATAAGCAGCAGGTCATCGTTCGCGCCTTTACGAGCTTTTTCCATCTGGCAAACCTGTCGGAGGAGAACTACCGTGTGGCGCAGCTGCGCGAGCGCGAGGCCGGTGCGTCGACCGATACCGAGGTCGATCCTGCCAACGAGCTTACCGTTGCCTATCACCAGCTGGTGAATGAGCTGGGTGTCGAGGGTGCCAACGAGCTGCTCGACAAGCTCGAGTTCCACCCTGTCTTTACCGCACATCCCACCGAGGCCCGTCGTAAGGCCGTCGAGGGCAAGATCCGCCGTATCTCCAACCTGCTGGAGGAGCGTCCGCGTCTGGGCGGCTCCGACCTGGTGGAGAACGAGCGCCATATGCTGCAGGAGATCGACGCCCTGGTGCGTACGAGTCCCATCGCGCTCAAGAAGCCCACGCCGGTCGAGGAAGCCGATACCATCATCGACATCTTCGATAACACGCTGTTCGACGTTATCCCCGTTATCTATCGTCGTTTTGACGATTGGGTGCTGGGCGACAAGGCCGGTACTGTGCCGCCGCTGTGCCCGGCGTTCTTCCATCCCGGCAGCTGGATCGGTTCCGACCGCGACGGTAACCCCAACGTCACCGCCAAGGTGAGCCGTGAGGTCGCCGCCAAGTACTTTACGCACATGGTGCTCAAGCTCGAGGACAAGTGCCGCCACATCGGCCGCAACCTCACGCTCGAGGCTACCTACAGCAAGCCGTCGGCCGAGCTCATTAACCTGTGGAACCATCAGGTCGAGATGAGCCCTCGTTACACGGCCCGCGCCGAGCTGATCTCCGAGCACGAGCCGCATCGCGCCGTCATGCTCGTCATGGCCGACCGCCTGAACGCCACCGTCCGTCGTATCACCGACACCATGTACCACAGCGCCGACGAGTTCCTGGATGACCTGCGCGTCGTCCAGCGTTCGCTGGCCGCCTGCGGTGCCGTCCGTGCTGCCTACGGCCCGGTCCAAACCATCATCTGGCAGGTCGAGTCCTTCGGCTTCCATATGGTCGAGATGGAGTTCCGTCAGCACTCCGTGGTGCATGCCCGCGCCCTTAAGGATATCCACGAGAACGGTATCCATGGCGACCTGCAGCCCATGACGCGCGAGGTCATCGATACCTTCCGCGCTATCGGCTCCATCCAAAAGCGCTACGGCAAGAAGATGGCGCACCGCTACATCATCTCGTTTACCAAGAGCGCTCAGCATGTGGCCGACGTCTTTGAGCTGGCGCACCTGTCCTTTGCACACGAGGAGGATGTCCCCGAGCTCGACGTGATCCCGTTGTTCGAGCAGCTCGAGGACCTCGAGGGCTGCGTCGACGTGCTCGATCAGATGCTTACGCTGCCCGTGGTGCAAAAGCGCCTTGCCCAGACCAACCACCGCATGGAGGTCATGCTGGGCTATTCCGACTCTTCCAAGGATGCCGGTCCTACCACGGCCATGCTCGCGCTGCACTCCGCGCAGGAGCGCATCGCCAAGTGGGCAGAGAAGAACGATATCGACCTGGTGCTCATGCACGGTCGCGGCGGTGCCGTGGGCCGTGGCGGCGGCCCGGCCAACAAGGCCGTGCTGGCGCAGCCCAAGGGTTCGGTCAACTGCTTCTTTAAGCTTACCGAGCAGGGCGAAGTCATCTTTGCCCGTTACGGCAACCGCACGCTGGCTCAGCGCCATGTTGAGTCCGTTGCCGCCGCAACGCTTTTGCAGTCGGCCCCGAGTGTCGAGAAGACCAACACCGAGACCACGCAGAAGTTCTGGGATATGGCCGAGAAGCTCAACACTGCAAGCCACGAACGCTATCTGGACCTGCTGAACACCGAGGACTTTACACCGTGGTTCTCGACCGTGACGCCGCTGACCGAGGTCGGTCTGCTGCCGATCGGCTCGCGTCCCGCCAAGCGCGGCCTGGGCGCCAAGTCGCTCGACGACCTGCGTACCATTCCGTGGATCTTCAGCTGGAGCCAGGCGCGCATTAACCTGGCCGCTTGGTACGGCCTGGGTACCGCCTGCGAGCAGTTTGGCGATCTGGACCAGCTTAAGGCTGCCTACCGGGAGTGGCCGTTCTTCCGCACCTTTATCGACAACATCGAGATGTCGATCGCCAAGACCGACCAGCGCATCGCCAAGATGTATCTGCACCTGGGCGATCGCCAGGATCTGTCCGAGAAGGTCTTCACTGAGATGCAGCTCACCCGCAAGTGGGTCCTTGCCATCGTCGGTGACGAGTGGCCGCTGCAGCGCCGCCGCGTGCTCGGCTGCGCCGTTCGCGTGCGTAACCCCTACGTCGACGCCCTGTCCATCGCCCAGGTTCGCGCCCTTCGCGAGGTGCGTATGAACCAGGACGAGATGGCCGAGGAGAAGAAGGCCGAGTACATGAGCCTGATTCTTTCGACTGTGACCGGCGTCTCGGCAGGACTGCAAAACACGGGGTAATCGATAGCCCTGTAGTCGTCCGGGCCCGCCATCAGTTTACTTTTAGGCACGTCCTCGGACATGCAAGAAGCCCTCGCTGCGCACTTCGTGTGGCGAGGGCTTCTTGCGTCCTGCGGAGTGTGCCTAAAAGTAAACTAATGGCGGGCCCTGCGATGTCCGGTCTTCAGTGGATTACTGCTGGGGGAATAATGGCGCGCTTCGCGCGTTTGGAAAGGGCTTCGTGCTGCGGAATGCATTCAGAGGGAAACCCATCGGGTCCTTTCGTCCTCGGTTTTCGGCGGATCAGCCGCTGGGTGAGGGTGGTGCTTGGGACGACGTGCAAAAAACGGAGTTTTCAGCAGCCAAAGATTGATGCATAAGGCTGTGGGTGACGTTCGCGGCCCCTGTTGATGCTTTTGCACGACGATTGGGCTTTGGCGACGATCATATATGGCTGGTTTCTCGCCGCATGCTATCCAGATGGGTCGAGTCATGAGGACTATCTACTTTTTGAAAGACTTTTGACACCAAAATCTTATCTCGCGATGCTGAATACTCGCAAAAATGCACGCTCTGGAGGGTACCACCCTGTTACGGCTAGAAACCCATGCGCCATTTTATGCAATTAATTAACGCATTTATGCAAAATAGCTTACGTGCGAACGTCTCGGGGTAGATGTTTGCCTCGGCGCTGCGTAAATCATCCTGTCTATAGTGTCTTTGACAGGCGGCCGCGGTTCCCTTTGGGATCGCGGCCGTTTTGTTGTGGGTCAAATATGAACGTTGTGTTAATGAGTCGGTGGACGGTGGTGTTTTTCGGTGAGCGGCGTATCCTTCCAACGGTTTATCTAGTGTGTCAGTTGAAAGGAAGAGGGCGCTCGTCATTGTTTGAATGTGAACTACCGTTTGACCACAAGACGTTGCATCTGGAGCTCGAGGATAAGAATTTCGCGGGTGTGATGGAAGGTCATCAAAACGAGTTTAAGACCACGAAATCGCAGGAAGAGCTGGTAGAGGAGTCGCTTGCCAACCCTTATGGTTCGCCTTCGCTCGAGGAGCTTTGTGCTGGCAAGAAGGATATCGTCATTATTAGCTCCGATCATACGCGCCCCGTTCCCTCGCGTGTGACGATGCCTATTCTGCTGCATCACATCCATTCCGCTGCGCCCGAGGCTCGAGTGCGTATTTTGGTTGCTACGGGTATGCACCGTCCGTCGACGCACGAGGAACTCGTCAACAAGTATGGCGAGGAGATTGTTGCCAACGAGGAAATCGTTATGCACGTCGCGACTGACGACAGCATGATGAAAAAGATTGGCACCCTGCCTTCTGGTGGCGAGTGCATCATCAACAAGATTGCCGCCGATTGCGATCTGCTGCTTGCCGAGGGCTTTATTGAGCCGCACTTCTTTGCCGGTTTCTCTGGTAGCCGCAAGTCCGTCCTGCCTGGCATCGCCAGCTACAAGACCATCATGTACAACCACAACGGTCAGTTTGTGAATGATTCCCACTCGCGTGCTGGCAACCTGTGCCACAACCACGTGAGCGAGGACATGTTTGCCGCTGCCGAGATGGCTCACCTTGCCTTTGTGCTTAACGTGGTGCTCAACGGCAAGCACGAGGTCATCGGCTCCTTTGCCGGCGACATTCACAAGGCGCACGAGGCTGGCTGCGAGTTCGTCAAGAGCCTTGCCGGCGTTGAGCCCGTTGAGTGCGAGATTGCCATCACCACCAACGGCGGCTACCCGCTCGACCAGAACATCTACCAGGCCGTGAAGGGCATGTGCTCTGCCGAGGCTACGCTTCCCGAGGGCGGTGTGATCATCGACGTCGCCGGCTGTGCCGACGGGCACGGTGGCGAGGGCTTCTATCACAACATCGCCGACAACGATCCGGCAGAGTTTGAGCGCGCCTGCATCGACCGTCCTAAGGACGAGACCCTGCCCGACCAGTGGACGAGCCAGATCTTTGCCCGCATCCTGGCGCATCACCCTGTGATCATGGTTACCGACCTGTGCGATCACCAGATGATCAAGGATATGCACATGACGCCGGTCAACACCCTCGATGAGGCGCTCAAGCTCGCCTTTGAGATGAAGGGTGCCGATGCCAAGGTGGCCGTCATTCCCGATGGCCTGGGCGTTGTTGTCGCTCAGCACTAGTGCGCGGCTCAAACGAATCGTTAATAACCGACAAGAAAGATAAGGTTTTATGCTTACCAAACTCCTCTGCGAATTCGGCGCAACGGCCCTCATGATCATCTTTGGCGTGGGCGTGCACTGCGATACCGTGCTTAAGGGCACCAAGTATCAGGGTTCCGGCCACATGTTTGCCATCACCACTTGGTCTTTTGGCATCTCGGTCTGCCTGTTTGTCTTTGGCGGCGCCGTGTGCATGAACCCCGCCATGGTGCTTGCCCAGTGCATCGTAGGCCTGGTGCCGTGGAGCAGCTGCATCCCCTTCATGATTGCCGATATGCTCGGCGGCTTTGTGGGCGCCGTAATCGCTTGGCTTATGTATGCCGATGAGTTCAAGGCTTCCGAGGGCGTCGTCGACCCTATTGCCCAGCGCAACATCTTCTCGACCAACCCCACCACCGAGGGTACGAACTACGCCCGTAACTTCTTCTGCGAGGCTATCTGCACCTTTGTGTTCATCAGCGCCATCCTTGCTGCCGCTAACCGCGCCGGCGAGAACGTTCTGATGCTTGCTATCTGCGTTGGCCTGATCGTTTGGGCCGTTGGCATGGGCATGGGCGGCATCACCGGCTTCGCCATGAACCAGGCTCGTGACCTTGGTCCTCGCATGGCCTATCAGGTGCTGCCGATTAAGAACAAGGCTGACAACAACTGGAAGTACGGCCTGCTCGTTCCTGGCATCGCTCCGTTTGTCGGTGCCGCTCTGGCCGCGCTGTTTGTGCACGGTTTCTTGGGCATGTTCTAGTCCAAGACTACATAGTTGTTCGCCGTCCGCATGGGGTAACTTCCCAGCGCGTCCTCGGACATGCAAAAAGGCTCGCTGCGCACTTTGTGCGGCGAGCCTTTTTGCGTCCTGCGGAGTGCGCTGGGAAGTTACCCCATGCGGACGGCTGCGGGGTCTTTGTTGCGTTCGTACAAGCAACCCAACATATATATCTGAATTTGGATGGGAGGGGCTTGTTGCTGTTGGGGGGCATTGAAGCGCGAGTGGCACTTTGGGATGCGTGGCGGCCTGGGTTGGGGCGATGCTTTGGGATGAGCTTCTTACTTAGCTGAAGAGGAGTTTTATGGCTGATAGGTAGTCTTTGGCTACGTCGGCTTTGTCTGCTTGGAAGTTGTGCCAGGCCCACCATTGGACGGTGGCTACGAAGCTTGAGGCTATGTGGTGTAGTAAGAAGCTGCGGTCCATGGTGCCGGCGGGGCCTGTGGGGTCGGCGGGGACGGTCTCGGCTGCGCGCGACATGATGGTCTTGCGGAGACAGTCGGCGAAGACGCGTGAGCCGGCACCGGCTACGAGGGCGCGTACGCCCTGACGGCGCTCCCAGAGGTTGTTGAGGATATGTTCGACCTGCACGAGTGGGTCGTCGAGCGGCGTGCCATCGTCGTCGAGGGCGTGGGCGCAGATGTCGCTCACGAGCTCGGACAGTAGGTCGTCTTTGCTCTTAAAGAGGCCGTAGAATGTCGCGCGGCCTACGTGAGCGCGCGCGATGATGTCGCCGACGGTGATCTTGCCGTAGTCCTCTTCGCGCAGGAGCTCAGAGAATGCCGCGACGATGGCGGCGCGGCTTTTTTCTTTGCGGGCATCCATGGCTATGCATCCACGTGAACGAGCAGACAACGGAGCGTGCCGGAGCAACCCTCGTAGGGGCGCTTGCCGGCACCGTAGCCGACGGCTTCGATGTGGTAGCGGGTCGGCAGGTGCTCGGACGTGCGTAGCGCGGTGACAATGGCGGCGCCCGTGGGCGTCACGAGCTCGCCGGCGACCGGTGCAGGCGTGAGGGCGATATTGCCCGCCTGGCACAGGTTGACGACGGCGGGGACGGGAATGGGCATAAGGCCGTGGGCACAGTGGATGGTGCCGTGGCCCTCGGAAAGCGACTCGACCACGATATCCTCGATGCCTAGGTCATCGAGGCAGATGGCGACAGAGCAGACGTCGACGATGGAGTCAACGGCGCCCACCTCGTGGAACATGACGGTCTCGGGCGTTTTGCCGTGAGCCTTGGCCTCGGCGGCGGCGAGTACGGAAAAAATGGCGAGCGCACGACGCTTGGCGCCATCGCTAAGCTGCGAGCCGTCGATGATGGCGGTGACGTCCGCCAAAGAACGATGGTGATGGTGGTGGGCGTGATGATGGCCCTCGTGGCCATGGCCGTGGGTCTCATGATCATGCTCATGGCAGTGCTCGTGCTCGCCATGGTCATGATGGTGATGCTCATGCTCGTGCGTGTGCTCGGCAGTTGCTTCGTTGCCGTAGAGCCAGGCCATGTCGTGGTCGTGGTTCTCGAGCTCCTCTGCCAGCTGGACGTCGAAATCGCAGGCCTCGATGCCATGCTTGTTCGCTCGCGTGACGGCAATCGTAAAGCCGTCGACCGGCAGCGTGGCAAGCTGTTCGCGCAGGTGCCCCTCGCTGGCGCCCAGGTCGAGCAGGGCTGCGACGGTCATATCGCCGCTGATGCCCGAGGTGCCGTCGATGATAAGCGTGTGCTGATGGTTGGACATGGAATGCTCCTTAACGGGCGCAGGGTGTGCCGGCGCTCAGATGATTGATAAGACTTGCCTGGTAGGCGGCACCGAAGCCGTTGTCGATATTGACGACCGAAACGCCGCTGGCGCAGGAGTTGAGCATGGCGAGCAGCGCAGCTACGCCACCAAAACTCGCGCCGTAGCCCACGCTGGTGGGAACGGCGATGACCGGACAGCTCACCAGACCGCCGATAACGCTTGCCAACGCGCCCTCCATGCCGGCGATGGCGATGACCGCCTGCGCCTGAGCAAGTTCCTCGGCATGCGCGAGCAGGCGGTGCAGGCCGGCGACACCTACGTCGTAGAGGCGGTCGACCTCGTTGCCATAGAACTCAGCCGTCAGTGCCGCCTCTTCGGCGACGGGCAGGTCGCTCGTGCCGGCGCAGGCGACGACGATGCGTCCGTTGCCGGTAGGGGAGGGCTTGCCGCCCACGAGGGCGAGCTGTGCGTCCGGGACATATCCCAGGTCGATGTCGTTGTCGAGGAGCTCCGAGGTACGGGCTGCCTTTTCGGCATCCAGGCGCGTGACCAGGATGCGCTCCTGACCGGCATCGCGCAGCGCTTCGATAATGGCGGCAATCTGCTCGGCGGTTTTACCGGCACCGTAGACAACCTCGCCGGCTCCCTGGCGCACTCCGCGCGAAAGATCGAGCTGTGCAAAACCCAAATCGGCGGTTGGCGCCGTCTGGATGCGCGTGAGGGCGACGGCCGGGGTGACTGCTCCGCCGGCAACATCGCTCAGCAACTGCTCAAGATCTCGCTTATCCATATATGTTCCCTTCGACGGCGCAAAGTCTAGCACTCAAAGGGTATGTTTCCGAACACTAAGACAAAATTGTTCGGAAACTATAGGACAGACTGATTCAATTGTTAGGCGGATCGACTAGTCACGCAGGATGATGTCCATGGCGAGCATCAGGTTGCGCTCGTCGATGGCAAACGGGGCGGCTTCGCGCGTCTTGGGCTTGGCACAAAACGCGATGCCCGTGCCCGCGGCCTTAATCATAGGGATATCGTTTGCCCCGTCGCCGATCGCGACGGTGTGGGCCATATCGACACCGCACTCGACTGCCCAATCCAGCAGCCGGATGAGCTTGGATTCCTTGGTCACGATGTCTGCCGCCAGCTTACCGGTGAGCTTGCCGTCCACGACCTCTAGGCGGTTAGCCAGGCAAAAATCGATGCCCGCGGCGGCCACGATCTTGTCGGCGACCTCGTGGAAGCCGCCGCTTACCACGCCGACCTTCCAGCCCTTGCTGTGCGCTGAGCGCACAAGCTCCAGCGCGCCAGGAGTAAACGTCACGCGCTCAAAGGTACGCTCGAACACACTCTCGTCCAAGCCGGCAAGCAGCCCCACGCGCTCCTCGAGCGCCTGCTTAAAGTCCAGTTCGCCGCGCATGGCGCGCTCAGTGATCTTCGCCACTTGCTCGCCTACGCCGGCCTCCTCGCCCAACAGGTCGATGACCTCCTGGTTGATGAGCGTGGAGTCGATATCCATAACAATGAGCCGTGCAGTCATGACGGGCCTTTCCAAGTGCTGTTTTATTGGGGCATATTGTCGCACGTGACGCGTGCAGACGGGTGCCGCGACGCATCAATTGTTTCGTCTCCGTCAAGTCTTTGGGCAGGAGCCACTTTTCCGCGGCACATCGACACAGGTGCGATAAGATAGAACGCCATGTCTGGCTGCGCGGTTTACGCAGGCTGGGCAAATCTGTACGACGCCGCCCGGAACGACACGGGGCGGCACAGATCCATAAAGGAGGATCACTGGTATGAGCCAGACCCGTCCCATCGATGAGCATTCCATGCACACCCGTACCTGCGGCGAGCTTCGCTTCGAGAACGTGGGCGAAGAGGTCACCCTCACCGGTTGGGTGAGTCGTCGCCGCGACCACGGCGGCCTTATCTTCTGCGACCTTCGTGACCGCGAGGGCATCACGCAGCTCACCTTCGACCCCGAGCACTCCGACGGCGATGCCTTTAAGATCGCCGAGACCATGCGTCCCGAGTGGCCCATCAAGATCCACGGCGTCGTGCGCGCTCGTGGTGAGGAGACCACCAACACCAAGCTCGCGACCGGCGAGATCGAGGTCCTGACCGACCACGCCGAGGTGCTCAACACGTCCGTCACCCCGCCGTTCCAGATCGAGGACGGCATCGAGACGAGCGAGGACACCCGCCTGCGCTATCGCTATCTGGACCTCCGTCGTCCCGAGATGATGGCCAACCTCAAGCTGCGCTCCGACTTTACCTTTGCCATTCGGGAGGCGCTGCACAACCGTGAGTTCATGGAGGTCGAGACGCCCTCCCTGTTTAAGTCCACGCCCGAGGGCGCCCGCGACTTCATCGTTCCCAGCCGTATTCAGCCGGGCAACTTCTACGCGCTGCCGCAGTCCCCGCAGCTCCTGAAGCAGCTGCTCATGGTCGGTGGCGTCGAGCGCTACTACCAGGTTGCCAAGTGCTTCCGCGACGAGGACCTGCGTGCCGACCGTCAGCCCGAGTTCACCCAGGTCGATATCGAGATGTCCTTCGTGGACCAGAACGATGTCATGAGCGCACTCGAAGAAGTTCTGTCCGATGCCTTCGGCCGCATGGGTGTCGAGATGCCCACGCCGCTGCGTCGCATGGACTACTGGGAGGCCATGGACACCTATGGCTCCGACAAGCCCGATACCCGCTATGGCATGCACCTGGTCGACCTGACCGACATCTTTGCCAACTCCAAGTTCAAGGTCTTTGCGACCGCCGCAAACGAGGAGGGCTCTGTCGTCAAGGCCATCAACGCCAAGGGTGCCGGTGCCTGGGCACGTGCCAAGATCGATAAGCTTGCCGGCGTGGCCTCCACGTTTGGCGCCAAGGGTCTGGCTTGGATCGCCTTCCGCGAGGACGGCTCTATCAACAGCCCCATCGTCAAGTTCTTCTCGGACGAGGAGATGGCTGCTCTGCGTGAGCGCATGGACGTCGAGCCCGGCGACCTTGTGATGTTCGCCGCCGGCCCGCGCCTGCTCTCTGACGAGATCCTGGGCGGCATGCGTTCCCACATGGCCAACGCACTCGAGATCAAGCGCGAGGGCCACGACTTCCTGTGGGTCGTCAACTTCCCGCTGTTCCACTGGGATGAGGACCGCAAGGCCTACGCTGCCGAGCATCAGCCCTTCACGCTGCCGACCGAGACCGACATCGCCAAGATCGAGGCCGACCCGCTGGCGGCCGGTTCCTGCACCTACGACTTTGTCATGGACGGCTTTGAGGCCGGCGGCGGCGGTATGCGTATCCACAACGCCGAGATGCAGATGTCCATGCTCAAGCTCCTGGGCTTCACCGAGGAGCGAGCCGAGTCGCAGTTCGGCTTCCTCATGGAGGCGCTCAAGTTTGGTGCACCCCCGATGGGTGGTTTTGCTCTGGGCCTGGACCGCGTGTGCATGCTGCTCACCGGTTCCGACTCCATCCGCGACGTCATGGCGTTCCCCAAGACGGCCAGCGGCTCCGACCTTATGTCGGGCGCCCCGAGTGCCGTTTCCGGCGCCCAGCTCAAGGACGTCAGCCTGCGCCTGATGTAGGCAAGCGGCTACATATTGCCCGCAACGAGGGAAGGACGCGTACCTTCCCTCGTTTTTTGTGGAACGGGGGTGCGCCGGTAACGTACAATAACTACCACGTGGCTGGGTTTTGCCGGCCGAATGTGCGATGTCGTGGGAGGGGACATGGTCGAGTTTACAAAGACGATTAAAGATCCGTTGGGATTACATGCCCGCCCGGTTGCGCTGCTCTATGACATCATTGCCAAGCATCGTAGCGACGTGTCAGTCAGTATCGGCGATCGCCACACGGATGGCCGCGACGTTATAGGGCTCATGGCACTCTGCGGCGAATGTGGCGAAGACGTCGTGTTCCGCGTTTCGGGCGTGGATGAGGCCTCCTGCGTCACGTCGATCAGGAACCTCTCGCTTTAACCTCAACAATGTGACAAAGGGGCAGTCCCCTCTGTTGCATAAATTGGTATCAATAGGCACTGCAAAGAGACGGTCTTTGCAGTGCCTTTGTTTCGTATAGGAAACTTTTCCGAAAACTGATTGGAGACCCTTTCCAAAAAGTTAACCACGTGTTAGTTTACTAAAGCGAACATAGGCGTGGTTAACTTTTACCGCGTCGATGTTGAGGACGAACTGACGTTAGGAGCCACTCATGTCTTGCGGACCGCAGATGCCGGCAATGCCGCTTTCGATGGTAAAAGCGGGCGAAACCGTGCGCGTGTCTCGTGTAAAGGGCAATGAGGATATGAAGCACCACCTCAAGGACCTCGGCTTTGTCGAGGGCAACGAAATCCACGTGGTGAGCTCGAGTGGCGCCAATATCATCGTCACTGTGCTGGGCGCACGCTTTGGTATCGATTCCAAGGTTGCCATGCACATCATGACCGTCGGTTAGTCGACGGTATTTCTGTACGCACTGAAAGGGGGACAAGTAAATGAAGACGTTGGGTGACGTTAAGGTGGGCGAGAGCTCCACCATCGTCAAGCTTCACGGTGAGGGTGCGCTTCGCCGCCACCTTATGGACCTGGGGCTCATCAAGGGCACTTCGTTCAAGGTCGTGAAGGTTGCACCGCTCGGTGATCCGGTCGAGATCAACGTGCGCGGCTACGAGCTTTCCATCCGCAAGGAGGAGGCCGCCGTCGTCGAGGTTCAGTAAGGACTCGCGGCGCATATTTCTGCAGATAAAGTTAGGTTTTTCTAACTTAATGCAGCATCTTTGAAGCACATTATCCAGCCTGCGCGGAGAAAGCAGCGCAGGCACACAAGGAAGAAGGATTGAATGGCGGACTCTCAGATCCATGTCGCGCTGGCGGGTAACCCCAACTGCGGCAAGACCACGCTTTTCAACCTGATCACCGGCGCCAACGGCTACGTTGGCAACTGGCCTGGTGTTACGGTTGAGAAAAAGGAGGCCAAGCTCCTAAGCGACAAGAACGTTACCATCACGGACCTCCCTGGCATCTACTCGCTTTCCCCTTACAGCCCCGAGGAGCAATGCTCGCGCGATTACCTCATGAGCGGCGAGCCCGATGTTGTCGTCCAAGTCGTCGATGCCACCAACCTCGAGCGTAACTTGTACCTGGCGCTTCAGGTTATCGAGACCGGCCTGCCCGTGGTCGTTGCCCTCAACATGGCCGACCTGGTCGAGAAGAACGGCGATAAGATCGACACGGACAAGCTTTCCAAGAAGCTCGGCTGCCCGGTTATGATGATCTCCGCTCTTAAGAACAAGGGTATCAAGGAGCTCTTCGAGCAGGTCAAGAAGTCCGCTGCTTCCAAGGGCCAGGTGCCGGAGCACAAGTTCGATTCCTCCATCGAGGACGTTCTGGACCACATCGAGAACAATCTGCCGGCGAGCGTTCCCGCCAACAAGCGCCGCTACTACGCTGTCAAGCTGTTTGAGCGCGATGCGGACGCCTGCAAGCTCATCAACCTCACCAAGGAGAAGGCCGCTCGCGTGGAGGAGCTGGTCGCCCAGTGCGAGCAGGACTGCGACGACGACGCCGAGTCCATCATTACCGGCGAGCGTTACGGCGTGATTGCCCACATCATTGACGAGTGCCTCACCAAGGCTCCGGCCAAGATGAGCACCTCCGAGAAGATCGACCGCGTGGTTACCAACCGTATTCTGGGCCTGCCGATCTTTGTCGTCATCATGTTCTGCGTGTACTACATCGCCGTTTCTACCTTGGGCGGCACGGTGACCGACTTCACCAACGACCAGCTCTTTGGTACCGACGGTTGGTATGTGCTCGGCCAGGGCCGCGACGCCTACGATGAGGCTGTCGAGGCCGCGGGTGACGACGCTGACTCGGTCGACCCGGCGCAGTATGGCCCGTATGTTCCGGGTATTACCACCATGGTCCACGACGCGCTTGTGGCGGGTGGCACCGAGGACGGTGGCCTGGTCGATTCGCTCGTCTGTGACGGTATCGTCGGCGGCCTGGGCGCCATCTTCGGCTTTGTGCCGCAGATGTTCCTGCTTTTTGTGATGCTGTCCTTCCTGGAGGACTGCGGCTACATGGCCCGCGTTGCCTTCATCATGGACCGCGTGTTCCGCCGCTTTGGCCTGTCCGGTAAGTCGTTCATCCCCATGCTCGTGTCTTCGGGCTGCGGCGTCCCCGGCGTCATGGCTACCAAGACCATCGAGAACGAGAAGGACCGCCGCATGACGGTCATGACTACCACGTTCATCCCCTGCGGCGCTAAGCTGCCGATCATCGCCCTGCTCATGGGTTCCATCATCGGCGATTCTTCCACCACCGCGGCGTGGATCAGCCCGCTCTTCTACTTCCTGGGTGTCTTTGCCGTCATCGCCTCGGGCCTCATGCTCAAGAAGACCAAGCTCTTCGCTGGTCGCCCGACGCCGTTCGTTATGGAGCTTCCCGCCTACCACTTCCCGGCGATCCGCTCTTGGGCGCTGCACGTGTGGGAGCGCTGCTGGGCCTTTATCAAGAAGGCCGGCACGGTCATCTTCGCGTCCACTGTCGTGGTTTGGTTCCTGTCCAACTTTGGTAGCTACAACGGTTCCTTTGGCTTCCTGCCTGCGATGGACGGCATCCCCGAGGAGTTCATGGACTACTCCGTGCTCGCCATGCTGGGCAACCTGGTCGCTTGGATCTTCGCCCCGCTCGGCTTTAGCACCTGGCAGGCAACCGCACTGACCGTCTCTGGCCTCGTCGCCAAGGAGAACGTCGTCGCCACCGCCGGCTCGCTGCTGTCCGTCGCCGACGCGGGCGAGACCGACCCGAGCCTGTGGACCGCGTTTGCCGGCATGTTCCCCACCATGGGCGCTTGCGTTGCCTTCGGCGCCTTCAACCTGCTGTGCGCTCCGTGCTTTGCCGCCATTGGCACCATCCGCAACCAGATGGACTCTGGCAAGTGGACCGCGATTGCCATCGGCTACGAGTGCGCCTTCGCTTGGGTGATCGGCCTGTTCATCAACCAGTTCTACAACCTGCTTGTCCTTGGGCAGTTTGGTATCTGGACGGTTGTGGCCATTGTGCTGCTGGTTGCGATGCTCTTCCAGATTTTCCGTCCCATGCCCAAGCATGCATGGACCGACGAGGACGAGACCAACACTGCTTCCGCCGCAGTTTCCGCTTAAGTCCGAATAAGGATTAACCCCTTTCCACGAGCCCGGGTGTCCCAGCGACACTCGGGCTTTTTGGTGGGGGGAGATGTGGCGTTTCCGCAGATAAAACCGACCAAAATAAACCTGTCCCTTTTTGGTAGGTGGAGAATGGGGTAAAGTAAGTGGTGGTTAACTAGAGGAGGCTTGCTATGGCACCTATCGATATTGTTGTACTGGCTGTTATCGGTATTGCGTTTGTCGCGGTATGCGTGCGCATCTACCGCAAGGGCACCTGCGCCGACTGCGCTCAGGGTGGCGTTTGCACGGGGCATTGTTCCAACAAAAAGACGTGCGCTGCACTTAAGGGCGTAGACAAAATCGCCGAAGACTTGGGCCGCGGTATCAAATAAGGTCCAGACATCCAAGCGCCTCGCGAGCATCCGTTCGCGGGGCGCTTTGCGCATTTGGGCGCGAGCGCGGCGAGTTGAAGAGTATTTTTGGGGTATCGTTAACTGAACTGTAAATTGGCAACTTATCTATAACGGAGTAATCCCATGAGCGCTCGTGTAACCATGAAGGACATAGCCGCCGAGCTTGGCGTTTCCATCAATACCGTGCACAAGGCCCTGACGGGAAAGGCCGGCGTGAGCGAATCCGTGCGCGCCAAGGTGAACGCCAAGGCCGAGGCCATGGGCTATCACCGCAACACAAGTGCCTCAAGCCTGCGCCGCAAGGACATCAATCTGGTGTTTTGCCTGCCCCGCGCATCGCGCGAGGGAGCGTACTTTTTCCGTTACCTGTGGGAAGGCTGCAATCGCTTTGAACAGGAGGTCATCGACCAGGGCATTACGGTTGAGCGCGTTGAATTTGGCGTGGGCGGCTACGCTGATGCACTCGAGCAAATCGACGAGCGTCTGCAGGTGGGCGAGAAGATTGATGGCTTGCTCGCCTATGCACCGGGCGACGATCGTGCGACTGAGCTTTTGGGGCAGATCGCCGAGGCGGGCGTGACGATTGAGCTTGTCGACGGCGACCGTCCGCATTTGAATCGTTTGGGTGCGAGCTTGGCCGATTATTCGACGGCAGGCAGCCTTATGGCCGAGCAGGCGGCAAACCTGGTCCATGCTTCTGGGGCCGACGCCCGCGTGCTCCTTTTGACAGGCGACCCGTATACCGATTCGCACTATCTAACCGCCCGCGCCTTCCACAATTACCTGCGCGAACGTGATATTCCATGGCAGGTTGAGGATCTTGCAGGTGCCCATGCGCAAGTCAAACAACTCGAGCATGAGCTCGAAAAGCGCTTGAGTGCGCCGGACGCCCCCGAACTTATCTGTAGCGTTTTTGCCGTTGGTTCCGAAGTGGTTGCCGACGCGCTCGTCTCGACCAACAAGGCCGGTCAGGTCATGGTGATCGGCAACGACCTGTTTCCCGAAAGTGCTCTGGCCTTGCGCCGCGGTATCTTTACCAATATTGTCTATAAGGACCCGACGAGCCTGGCGTATCGCGGCGCTAAGACGCTGGGCGATTATCTGCTGTGGGGAAGGACCCCGACGGTGCCCGTCCAGAAGGGCGCCGTCGAGATGGTATTTGCCAGCAATGTCGACCGCTACTGCGAACTTGCGGGTATTTAGCCGATTGAGCAGGTACCCCCTCTTGCGACGTGCATTTTTGGGAGTATTCAGCATTGGCATGCCCTGAATGAGGTGCAGAACGACTGTTTTAAGTGCCCCGATGACGTAATTTGCCATCGGGGCACTTTTTATGCCGATCGGGCGCTATCTGCGTTCCAAATAGGACACTGAGGATGGCGCACGGCGCGCTCCAATGCTGAATACTCCCAAAAATGTACGTCGGGACATGACCCACCTGAGCAAAAGCGCTCAAGTTCGGTGTTCGGGGACGCCAAACAGTCCGCAATACATGCAAGTCACATCTCCAGCAACCGTTGAACGGGCAAAATCTACCGTTCACCCCGTGGTGGTTAGGTGAACGTTCACCTTTTGAGGTGCAATGGATTAGTATAGTGAACGTTCACCTAAAGGATAACGAGCGCGCCGTGCGCCCGCCTTGCCAGCAAAGGGGCTGTTTGATGAAAAACTTTATGGACGATCCGGATTTCCTGCTGAGCACCAAGACCGGTGAGGAGCTGTTCCGCAACTTTGCCGAGGGCATGCCCATCGTCGACTATCACTGCCACATTTCTCCCAAGGAGATTTGGGAGGACAAGCGTTTCGAGAACATCACCGAGGTTTGGCTGGGCGGCGACCACTATAAGTGGCGCCTGATGCGTGCCAACGGCGTCGACGAGCGTTTTATCACTGGCGACGCCCCTGCTCGCGAGAAGTTCCAAAAGTGGGCCGAGACCCTGGGTCGCTGCGTTGGCAACCCCGTCTTTGAGTGGAGCCACCTGGAGCTTAAGCGCTACTTTGGCTACGAGGGCGTCCTCAACGGCAAGACTGCTCAGGAGGTTTGGGACCTTGCCAACGCCAAGCTCGCCGAGGCCAGTTTCACCTGCCGCAACCTGATCAAGCAGTCCAACGTCCGCATGATCTGCACTACTGACGACCCCGCCGACAGCTTTGAGTGGCACAAGAAGATTGCAGCCGACGACAGCTTTGACGTTCAGGTCGTTCCCGCCATGCGCCCCGACGCCGCCCTGCGCATCGAGCGCGGCCAGGAGTTTGCCGACTACTGCAAGCACCTCTCCGAGGTTGCCGGCGTTGAGGTCAGCGACTTCGAGGGCATGAAGGCTGCCATCTCCAAGCGCTACGACGTTGCACACGAGCTGGGCTGCCGCGCATCCGACCACGCACTTGACTACGTTATGTACGTCCCGGCTACCGCCGACGAGATCGAGGCCATCTTTGCCAAGGGCCTGGCTGCTGAGCCGCTAACCGAGGAAGAGGTCCTCAAGTACAAGACTGCCTTTATGCAGTTCGTTGCCGGTGAGTATGTCCGTCTGGGCTGGGCCATGCAGCTGCACTTTGGCTGCAAGCGCGACAACAACCGCGCCATGTTCGCCAAGCTCGGTCCCGACACCGGCTACGACTGCATCTCCAACTACACGCCGTCCGACCAGCTTGCCGATTTCCTCAACTCCATTCAGGAGACCTGCGGCTTGCCCAAGACCATCCTGTACAGCTTGAACCCCATCGACAACACCATGATCGATACCGTGATGGGCTGCTTCCAGGAGGCTCCGACCGCCGGCAAGATCCAGAACGGTTCTGCCTGGTGGTTCAACGACAACGAGGTCGGTATGCGCGAGCAGCTCACGGCTCTGGCTAACGAGGGCGTGCTGGGCAACTTTGTGGGCATGCTTACCGACTCCCGCTCCTTCCTGTCCTATCCGCGCCATGAGTACTTCCGTCGCGTGCTGTGCAGCGTGATCGGCGAGTGGGTCGAGCAGGGCAAGTACCCGGCCGACATGGAGCTGCTGGGCGAGGTTGTGCGCGACATCAGCTACAACAATGCGGTCCGCTACTTTGGCTTTGACCTGGACACCGTCGAGGCCTAAGCCCGCATCGAATCACATCGAACTCGGGAGCGCCGTTGCCACACGCGGCGCCCCGTTTTGCTTGCACGCTAACAGTTATCTAAGGAGAGACATAGATGGAGAACATCAGCTACGATGCGCTCGAGAAGATCGGCTACAAGGGCTACCTGCTGCCCAAGGACGCTCCCGAGAAGGTTCTGCAGTTTGGCGAGGGCAATTTCCTGCGCGCCTTCGTCGACCGCTTTTTTGACATGGGCAACGAGGCCACCGGCTGGAACGGCAAGGTCGTCATGGTGCAGCCCATCAGTGGCGCCTTTGGCTTTGCCGACGGTATCAATGCCCAGGACGACCTGTACACCGTGCTGGTGCGCGGCAAGGAGAACGGCAACACGGTTGACGAGTCCCGCGTGATCAGCGCCTGCAGCCGCTGCCTCAACCCGTATCGAGAGGACGACTATCGCGCCATGATGGAGGTCGCCGTCTCCGACAGCCTGGAGATCATCGTCTCCAACACCACCGAGGCCGGTATCGCCTACGACCCGTCCTGCAAGGCCGACGACATGCCGCCCGCGAGCTTCCCTGCCAAGCTTGCCCAGGTCCTTCACGCCCGCTGGGCCGCCGGCAAGCCGGGCGTCATCGTGCTCGCATGCGAGCTCATCGATCACAACGGTGAGGAGCTGCTGCGCATCATGAACCAGTACGTGAGCGATTGGGGCTGGGAGGATGAGTTTGCACAGTGGATGGCCAACGACTGCACCGTCTGCACCACGCTCGTCGACACCATCGTACCGGGCCGTATCCGCGACGCATCCGAGGCCGCCGCGGTGGCTGAGCGTCTGGGCTACGAGGACCCCTTCCTGGCCGTGCGCGAGCCCTTCCAGATGTGGGGTATCCAGGGCGACGAGTCGCTTGCCGAGAAGCTTCCCTTCGTAAAGGCCGGCCTGCCGGGTGTCTTTGTTACCCCCGATGTAACCCCGTACAAGAAGCGCAAGGTCCGCATCCTCAATGGTGCCCATACCGCCTTTGTTCCGGGCTCTTGGGTTGCCGGCTTTGATATCGTGCGCGACTGCATGCATGACGAGACCATTCGCGGCTTCATGAACACCATGCTCTACGACGAGGTCATTCCGACGCTTGCCGCCGACTTGGATGTCGAGGACTGCAAGGCCTTTGCCGCCGCCGTCGAAAACCGCTTCGACAACCCGTTTATTGATCATGCGCTGCTCTCCATCTGCCTCAACTCCACGGCTAAGTGGCGCGCTCGCGACCTGCCCACGCTCAAGGACTACGTTGCCGAGACCGGCAACCTGCCCAAGTGCCTGGCCACGAGCCTTGCTACGCTCATCGCCTTCTACACGCAGGAGCTTGTGTCCCGCGAGGGTGATGGCCTGCACCTGCGCCGCGCCGACGGCACCGAGTACACCGCTCAGGATGATGCCTTCGTACTTGATTTCTACGCTGCCCATGCCGGCGCCGACGATGCCCAGCTGGTACACGACGTGCTCACCAATGAGCAGATGTGGGGCGAGGACCTTACGCAGATCGCGGGTCTTGAGGAGTTTGTCGTCAGCGCGCTCGCCGTCGTGCGTGCCGAGGGCGCCAATCAGGCCTTTGCCAACGCTCAGGCGTAAATTTCCGGCGCGGACGCGGGCGCGGGATGGCATGCCCGCGCTTCGACTTCTGCTCAACCTGTAGGGTTAGGACCATTTGCAATGAACACTATCCAGATCAATCCGGCCGATAACGTGATCGTTGCGCTGTCGCCGCTTGCCAAGGGCACTGCCGTCGCGGTTCCCGGGGTGGGCGAGGTCGTGGCCGTGGAGGATATTCCGCAGGGCCATAAGATGGCGGTGCGCGCGATTGCCGCGGGGGAGGACGTCATCAAGTACGGCTTGCCCATCGGACACGTGACGGGCGATGTCCAGCCCGGTCAGTGGCTTCATACACATAACGTCAAGACCAACCTTTCGGGCGAGGTCGAGTACGCTTACAATCCCACGCATCCGGTCGTTGAGTCGGTTGAGCCCGAGACCTTTATGGGCTTCCGCCGCGCCGACGGTCGTGCCGCGACGCGCAACGAGCTGTGGATCATCCCCACGGTCGGCTGTGTCAACGAAGTCGCCCGTGCTATGTGCGAGCAGGCCCAGGATTTGGTCGAGGGCTCGCTGGAGGGCGTCTACTACTTCTCGCATCCCTTTGGCTGCTCGCAGACTGGCGCCGATCACGCCCAGACGCGTCGCCTGCTGGTGGCACTCTCACGTCACCCCAATGCAGCGGGCGTGCTGTTCCTGTCGCTCGGTTGCGAGAACTGCACGCACCAGCAGGTGCTTGACGAGCTCGGTGACTTCGATCACGAGCGCGTTCGCTTTCTCACCTGCCAGGATGTAGCCGACGAGCAGATCGAGGGCCACAAGATTCTGTCCGAGCTGGCAGATCTCGCCAAGCAGGCCAAGCGTGAGCCCATTCCGGCCTCCGAGCTGGTTATTGGTCTTAAGTGCGGCGGCTCTGACGGTCTTTCGGGCATTACCGCCAACCCCACGATCGGTCGCGTGAGCGATATGGTCGTCGCCCGCGGCGGCACGTCGGTGCTCACCGAAGTGCCCGAGATGTTTGGCGCGGAGAGCATCCTGCTCGACCGTTGCGAGAACGAGCAGGTCTTTAACGCCGCTTCCGACATGCTCAATGGCTTTAAGGATTACTTTATTAGCCACGGCGAGGTCGTCTACGAGAACCCGAGTCCCGGCAACAAGGACGGCGGTATTACCACACTCGAGGACAAGAGCTGCGGCTGCGTGCAAAAGGGCGGCTCCGCACCCATCGTCGACGTGCTGCCGTATGCCGGTCAGGTCACCAAGCATGGCCTGAACATGCTGTGCGGCCCAGGCAACGACATGGTATCCACCACGGCGTTGACGGCTGCTGGCTGCCACGTGATTCTGTTCTCGACCGGCCGCGGCACGCCGTTTGGCGCGCCGGCGCCTACGCTCAAGGTGTTCACCAACCAGCGTCTGTGCGACCACAAGGCCAATTGGATGGACTTTAACGCCGGCGTGATTGCCACAGGCGAACGCACACTCGACGAGGCCGCCCGCGACCTGTATCAGCTGGTACTTGATACAGCGAGCGGTAAGCTAACGAGCGCCGAGCGCCGCGGCTGCCACGAGATCAGTATCTGGAAAGACGGCGTCTGCCTGTAGCGGCAAGTGCGCCCACGCATAGCGCGATGTCATCGGCCCCGTCGGGAGTGTTCCCGGCGGGGCTTTTTCGTTTCGTGGTTAAGTGAATATGTTGGAAAATCTGATAAACGTTCACCTATCTCATGGCTGTCCAACATAGCACCCTTACCAGCAGAAAATAGGTGTGAGGATCTCAATTGTGTCCGTTCAGCGGTAAAAATCGACCGTTTAAGGATATTATTCAAGTGAACGTTCACCTGTCGTAAGCAATCGCGCATAATCTAACTAAACGTTCACCCTGAACGCTGAGCAGACAGATGTCAGTGTGGACTCAAATGTCTTGTTACAAGACAATCGAGAAAAGAGAGGGAGCTCGATGACTAATAAGATCGGAAAAAAGCGCAAGATCACATTCTGGACGCGCTTGGGCTTTGGTATGGGCGGCATGCTCAATTCCGGTGCCCTGACCTTTACGCACAGTTACATGGTGCTGTTCCTGTCCACGGAGTGTGGCCTGTCCGCAGGCGAGGCTGCACTGATCAGCTCGTTTGCCATCTATGTCAACGCCATTCTTTGCCCGCTGATGGGCTTTGTGGCCGACAACTTCTATGCCACCAAGATTGGCCGCATCTTTGGTCGTCGTCGTTTCTGGATCTTGCTGGCCATCCCGATGATGATCGCCGAGCCGCTCATCTTCGTGGCTACGCCGTTTGGCTTCCCGTACTACTTTGTGCTGTACCTGATCTACAACGTCGCGTACACGTTCTGCACCGCCAACCTGTCGCCGCTTACCATCGAGATGACCGACGACTTCAAGGAGCGTACGTACCTCACCGGCTACAAGCATCTCTTTGGTAACGCCGCCGGCTTCCTGATGGCTGCACTTGTGGGCTTCGGCTTTGGCACCTTCGGCGAGACCAACCCGTTCAGCTACTTCATCATCGCTACGGTCAACGCTTCGGTCATGGCAATCTCGCTGCTCTGCGTGTACCTGTCCACGTGGGAGCACACCCCCGAGGAGGTCGCTCAGGAGAAAATCGAGAGCGTCGGCGAGGGTATCAAGAAGTTCTTCATCGACGTTATCTCCACCTTCCGCAACAAGTCCTTCCGCAAGGTCCTGTATGCACAGGTCTCCACGAAGCTTGCTGCTGCCTGCTGGTCTGCCTGCCTGTCCTTCTTCATCGTCTACTGCCTGCAGATTCCTAAGTCCTACGAGTCCGTGATGGAGATGCCTGGCAAGGTCGTCGCTATCGTCTGCACCGCCATCTGGGTCGCCCTCATGGCCAAGAAGGGCTTCCACAAGTCTTGGTACCTCGCAAATGTCGGTTGCGCTGCGTGCATCATCGCCTACAACTACTTCGCCTTTGGTCAGATAAACGGCACCTCCACGGTCGCCATCGCCATGATCGCCTACCCCATCATCTTCGCCATCTGGAAGTTCTTCTACGTCGGCTTCCAGTACCTGCCCGATGTTCTGCTCAACTATATCCCCGATGTCGATGAACTCATCACCCTGCGTCGTCGCGAGGGCATCTACAGCTCCGCGCAGCAGCTCTGCCAGCAGATCGCCCAGGCTATCGCCGTCAACGTGTGGGCTATCGTCCTTGCTGCCTCCGGCTTCATTCAGACCGCCGGCAATAGCGACGCCGTGACCCAGCCCGCTACCGTGCCTCTGTATATCTGCGGCTACATGATCATCGGCTGCGCCGGCTTCTTCCTGCTTGCGGCCGTCCTTGCCCGCGGCATCAAGATCGACAAGGAGCAGTGCGACGTCCTTTGCGACGAGATTCACCGAGTCAAGGAGGGTGGCAAGATGGCCGACGTCAAGCCCGAGGTCAAGGCGCTTTGCGAGGAGCTCTCCGGCTTTAAGTACGAGGACTGCTTTGCCCACAACAACGTTGGCTTCCAGGACGGTAGCGTAACTCCCGCCGAGTAAGGCCGACATATCGTCCAAATCACAGGGCCGTGCCACCGGAATTCCGCCGGCAGGCACGGCCCTTTTTCAACAGCGTACAATTTGCCTTTAGAGCATCTTTTTGAGGGAGAAACCCATGGAGACGAACGTTATCTGGCGCAACGCGCGCGCGGCGGTTATCGAGCTTGACGACGGCGGTTACTTTACCTGCGCCGATACGTGGGAGATCTTTGTCAACGACGAGCCCGCCGGTACCACGAATACGGTCGAGACCTATGTCGATGGCCTGACCCCCGGCAAGCGCAACCTGGTCCGTTTTGTCTGTGGCGAGCGCGAGCTGAGCGTAGGTGTCACCACGCCGGCTGAGCCCTTTACCATCAACGTTCGCGACTGTGGCGCCAAGGGCGATGCCGAGCATGATGACACCACCAACATCCAGGCTGCCATCATGGCCTGCCCCAAGGGTGGCCGCGTGCTGATTCCCGCCGGCAGCTACCGCATCAAGTCGCTCTTCCTTAAGAGCAATATCAACATCGAGCTCGCTGGGGGCGCCGTGCTGCTGGCTCGCCACGACCGCGCGGCGCTTGCCTACATCCCCGGTACGGTCAAGGGCGACGAGGGCGCCGGGTATGCCGGCACCGACATGCTGCCCCTGGGCCGTTGGGAAGGCGAGAGCTTCCCAACCTACTGCTCTACCTTTACGGGCCTGAGCGTGCACGACGTGTGTATCTATGGCCGCGGCGCGATCGACGGTCAGACTGATTTTGCCGAGGACAACTGGTGGAACAAGGACTTTAAGAACATCTTTCGCCCGGAGGAGGGCCGCGAGGTCGCCCGCCCGCGCATGATCTTCCTGTCCGAGTGCGAGAACGTGAGCTTGGCCGGCTTCACCGTGCGCAACAGCCCGGCGTGGAATATCCATCCCATCCTGTGCGAGCACGTCGATGCGCTCTGCCTGTCCATCGAGGGCCCCAAGAACTCCCACAACACCGACGGCTTCGATCCCGAGAGCTGCGGCTTTGTCCGCATCTTGGGCTGCCAGTTCTCGGTGGGCGACGACTGCATCGCCGTCAAGAGCGGCAAGCTGGGCATTGAGCCCGAGCTTCGCCCCGCTACGCACGACGTGCTGATCTCGCACTGCTACATGCACGATGGCCACGGTGCCGTGGTCCTGGGTTCAGAGGCTGCCGGCGGCATCAAGGACCTTACCGTGAGCAAGTGCCTCTTTGAGCGCACCGACCGCGGCCTGCGCGTCAAGACCCGCCGCGGGCGCGGCAAGGACGCCGTCAACGAGGGCATTACCTTTGAGCACATTCGCATGGACGAGGTGCTCACGCCCTTCGTGGTCAACTCCTTCTACTTCTGTGACAAGGACGGCAAGACCGATTACGTGCAGTCTCGCGAGGCTTTGCCTGTCGACGACCGCACGCCCGGCTTTGGTGCCACGACGTTTTGCGATATCGAGGCCACCAACTGCCATGCTGCCGCTGCCTACATCACGGGCCTGCCCGAGAGCAAAGTAACGCGCCTGACGTTCCAGGATGTCCACGTGACCTTTGCCGACGATGCTGAGCCCTTTGTTCCGGCCATGGCCTGCGGCGTTGAGCCCATGGTGCGTCAGGGCATCATTGCGCAAAACGTCAAGGTGCTCGACCTGCAAAATGTGGTGATCGAGGGCCAGGACGGCGAGGAGCTGCAGCTCCAGAACGTCGACAAGGTTGTCCGTTCCTAACTCGGGTTGATGACCAGGGCTGCATTGTCGGATAAATCGGCAATGCAGCCCTTGTGCGATACGGCCGTGTGCGCTGCGCTACGCATCATGGTGAAAGGGAATACATGCTCAATAAAACGATTCCTGTCGGGGTCGATGGCTCGTCTGCCACGATTACGTCTTTTGTTTTTGCCCCGACCGAAGATGCTTATGCTTTAAAACCGCTGCCTGCAGTTGTGGTCGTGCCAGGAGGCGGCTACGATCACGTTTCGCCGCGCGAAGGCGAGCCGGTAGCGCTCCGTTTGTTGGCGATGGGCTACCAAGCGTTTGTACTGAACTATTCGGTTGCTCCGGCTGTCTATCCGCTGGCATTGCAAGAACTCGCGCGGGCGGTCGATACCGTCCGAAGCCATGCGGCAGAGTACTGTGTCGATCCTGATCGGATTACGGTCATGGGTTTTTCGGCCGGTGGGCATCTAGTTGGCTTGCTCGGGGCGCTTTGGGACCAACCCTGGCTTGCTGAGTCGATTGCGGCATCGCCTGAGTCGATTCGGCCTGACACACTTTGCTTGGGCTATCCGGTCGTAAGCTCGGGGGCCTATGCTCATCGTGGTTCATTTGAACACCTAACGGGTGCCGATGGCGCTTTGGCTCAAAAGTTGTCGATCGAGAATATGGTGGGCGAGGGCTTCCCCCGTACGTTCTTGTGGCATACCGCCGAGGATGCATCGGTACCAGTTCAAAATAGCCTCCTTCTTGCGCAGGCTCTTGCCGACCACGGGATTGGCTTTAGCCTACATGTCTTTCCGCATGGAAAGCATGGGGCATCGCTCGCCACGGCCCTAACGGCATTTAAGGGCTGCGCCGAGCATATTCAGCCACAAGTTCAGGGCTGGCCTGAACAGTTCGTTGCATGGGAGCGTGATGGACGATGAGCGAAAGTATCTATACGCTGCGCGTTTCGAGGGCTGCGGCAGGAGCGTATCCAACGATTTCCGATGCCTTGGCGGCAGCCGATCAGCTCTATCCGGATGCCGAGCAACCGGTGATGATTTGCGTCGATCCGGGCGAGTATCGCGAGCGGGTCGAGATTCATCGCTCGCATGTGACGATTGAGGGAGAGACGGCCGACAGCGTGCGTATCGTGGGCAGCCTGGGTGCCAAAATGCCTTCGGAGGACGGCTCGGGCGTGGACGGCGCGCTCGGCACGTTTAGGACCTATACCGTTTTGGTCGATGCCGACGACGTACGGCTCGAGAACCTCACGATCGAAAACGATGCGGGCGATGGGCGCGAGGTCGGTCAGGCGATTGCCCTGTATGCCGATGGCGACCGTCTGGTTGTCGATGCCTGCTGCATTAAGGGGCACCAGGACACATTGTTTTTGGGTCCGCTGCCGCCGCATGAGGTCAAACCGGGCGGGTTCATAGGACCCAAACAGTATGCGCCGCGCCGGGTGGGGCGCCAGTATTTCCGACGTTGCCGGATCGAGGGCGATGTCGACTTTATCTTTGGCGGCGCGCGTGCCTACTTTGAGGGGTGCGAGATTCGCTCGCTCAATCGCGATATGGATGTCAACGGGTATGTAACGGCAGCCTCCACGCCTAAAGGCGAGCCGTACGGATTTGTGTTCCACGGCTGCTCGTTTACAGCCGCGCAAAACGTGGCACCGGATTCGGTCTATTTGGGTCGTCCTTGGCGTGAGTGGGCCCAGACCGTGCTGATCGATTGCTGGCTGGGACAGCATATCAAGCGCGAAGGTTGGTGGGATTGGGCTAAGCCGGCGGCGCACGAGAGGGCGCACTACGCTGGTGCAAGCCTACATGGCCCGGCGAGTGATGCCGAAAACTGGGCGCCATGGGCGCACGAGCTCGATGCGACAGCCACTACCCGATACGCCCGCGAACAGGTGCTTTCCGGTGCGGACGGCTGGGACCCCGAAGGTGGCCCGGGCGATGCTGCGGAGACCGACAGTCTTTCCGATAACGGTCGCACGGTGCATATCGACACCTATTACGAAGACGAACTGGCATTTCGTGAGCGCCTTAAGCGTGAGGGCCGCTCCGCCGCATTTAAGGGCACGACGCCCGAAGACTTTGAGGCATGGCAGATTGCGACGAGGGTTCGGCTGTTTGACCTGTTGGGCCTATCGATTATGGATCGCGTGTCGATTGAGGCGCGCGAACTCGATCGGGTGCAGATTGCCGGCGGTATCGTGCGCACCCATGCGATGCTGCAGGTGGAGCGCGACGTTTGGATGCCGTTCTACCTGCTCGAGCCGCAGTCGCCTAAGCTCGATGCGCGCGGCCGCAAGTGTTGCTATATCTGCCCGCATGGCCATCAGGGAGCAGGCGCCGCAAGTGTTGCGGGCGTGACGGGCGTGCCGGCGGTCGATGATGCTGTGCGTAAGTTCAATTACGACTACGGTCTGCGTTTGGCGCGTATGGGTTACGTGACCGTCTGCCCCGACGCACGCGGCTGGGGATACCGTCGTGACTGGAAGGGTCAGGGCGATGACGAGAACAGCTTTCTGCGCGGCACGTGCCTAAACCAGGCGCGCATGGCCGAGCCGCTGGGACTTACCGTTGCGGGCCTCAACGTCTGGGACAACATGCGCTTGATCGATTACTTGGAGGCGCGCGGCGACATTGCCATGGACGACCTGGGCTGTTTTGGCTTTTCGGGCGGCGGCTACATGACGTTGTACCTGGCCGCACTCGACCCGCGTGTGCGCAAGGCGTTTGTCTCGGGCTATCTGTACGGTGTCGGTGATTCGCTGCTGCATCTCAATGGCAATTGCAGCTGCAACTACACACCCGGACTTTGGCGCTTGCTCGACATGGGCGATATTGCTTCGCTCATCGCGCCGCATCCGCTGCTGGTGCAAAGCTGCGAAGAGGATCATCTGAACGGTTCGCGCGGGCTGAAAAATGTTGACGAGCAGCTCGAGATCGTGCGCGATGCCTACAAGTTACTGGGTCGCAGAGATGGCCTGCGGCACGAGGTGTGTCCGGGTGAACACCATCTGGGCGTGGCACATCTTGCCGAGGATATCGAATGGCTCGATTCGCACGTTGCGGAATGCGCCCGTGCATAGCCCCTCGGCATGCTGCGAATAAACGGTACGTTCCTGTATGACCGCCGATGGGCGGATGAGGAGAAGATTATGGAAACGAAGAGTTTGAGTGAATCGACCATTTGCTGCTTTGGCGACTCAACGACCTGGGGCGACAACGGCTGCGGTGGGGGAGGCAACGACATCTCGTGGACTTCGCGTCTGGGCACGCTGCTGGGAGGCGCAGTCGTCGAGAACTTTGGCATCAAGGGTTCGCGTATCGCCATCAAGGCCGACCGTACCGATTCGTTTGTCGAGCGCCTGGACGGTATCGACGATGCGGCCGATATCTACATCGTCTTTGGCGGCGTTAACGACTTTAGCCGCAACGTGCCGCTTGGCGAGTTGGGCAGTACCGATGTGCATGAGTTCTACGGTGCGCTCGATTACCTGATCCGTACCATCACGGCGCGCTCGCCTCAGGCAAAGCTCGTGTTTATGACGCCGTGCAAGACGAGCGGCAAGCACGAGAAGGATATCCCTGCAAGCGACGAGCTCAACCATTTGGGGTTGACGCAGGCCGCCTACGTAAAGGCGATGCTCGAAGTCTGTGACCGCTACTCCGTGCCGGTGATTGACCTGTATGCGCAAAGCGGCATCAGCCCGTTTTTGCCGGAGCACCGCGAGCTCTATATGCCGGACGGTCTGCATTACAGTCCTGCCGGCTATGAGCGCCTGGCGCATCGCATCGCCGCGGGCTTAGCCGCCGTTTGCCGTTAAAAGTCTGCCGTTTGCGGGGAATATAGGGTTAACGTTCACCCTATATTCCCCGTTCGCATTACACTGGGGGTAACGTTCACCTATCGTTTATGTCAGAGGGGACAGCAATGGGTTGCAATCAAATCCTGGACCGTTATATCGAGCAGTTGATCGAAACCTCTACGCCGCAGGCGCCGGCTTGGAATATCGAAAAGATTCGCGCCGGCAAGGAGAACACCTGGAACTATATCGACGGCTGCATGATCAAGGCGCTCATCGAGCTGTACGAGATCACGGGTGAGCAGCGCTACCTGACCTTTGCCGATGACTACATCGATTTTTTTGTCCAGGACGACGGTACCATCAAGCATTACAACCCGCAGGAGTACAACCTCGATAACGTCAATGCGGGCAAGACCCTCTACAAGCTCTATGACCTGGTGGGCAAGCCCAAGTATCGTGCGGCCATGGATACCATCTATCGTCAGCTCGAAACCCAGCCGCGCACCAAAGAGGGCGTGTTTTGGCACAAGGCCGTCTACCCCAACCAGATCTGGCTCGACGGCATGTATATGGCACAGCCGTTCTACATGCAGTACGAGCTGAGTTTCCACAACCGTCGTGCCTGCTCGGACAGCTTCCATATGTTCCAGGTCGTGCATGACCTGATGCGCAACCCCCTCAACGGTCTGTACTATCACGCTTACGACGCGAGTCGCAAGCAGTTCTGGTGCGACCCGGTCACCGGTCTTTCGGCAAACTTCTGGCTGCGCGCCGAGGGCTGGTTCGCCATGGCGCTCATCGACACGTGGGAGCTCATGCCGCCTTCGATGTCGGCCGAGAAGGACGAGATCCGCAAGATGTTCCACGACCTGATCGACGCCATGCTGCCGTATCAGGACGAGAAGACCGGCATGTGGCACCAGGTCATCAACCTGCCCAATATCGCCCCCAACTACCTGGAGGAGTCGGGCAGCGCCATCTTTGCCAACGCCATCATGAAGGGCGTGCGTCTGGGCGTGCTGGGCGAGCGTTACTACCAGTACGGCCGTCGCGCCTTCGACGGCATCTGCGAGACCTGCCTGTCCGAGTATGACGGGCAGCTGGCGCTCGACAACATCTGCCTGGTTGCGGGCTTGGGAAACACCGCGCACCGCGAGGGCACGTTTGATTACTACATGAGCGAGCCCGTGGTCAAAAATGATGCAAAGGGTGTGGCGCCGCTGGTGCTTGCCTATATCGAGACCATGCATCACGACAAGCTGGCCGGTAAGCGCGATCCGCTCGCCCCCTCGGGCGTGTGCTCCATCGAGGACCCGTTTGGCGGATACACCCCGGGCATCAACGCTCATAAGGGATGTGAATAACGTGGGGGCTATTACTCCGGGCGTACGTTTGCACGACCTTCCGCAGGGGACCGTCGAGGAACGCATTCGCATGGCGGGAGAGCTGGGCTTTTCGTGCATTCAGCTGCCGAGCAAGGTGCTCTACGCATCGATGGGGATCGATCGAGGCGGCCTGACCCGCGAGCTTGCCGACCATTTGCGTGCGGTGCTCGACGAGGCGGGCGTTTCGGTCGCCGTGCTCGGCTGTTATAAGAATCTGGCGACGCCCGATCGCCAACAGCTCATGGATAACTTTGCCGAGTACGAGGCATGCTTGAACTTTGCCCAGATGCTTGGCGGATGCCCGGTTGGCACCGAGACCGGTCGCCCCAATGCACAGAACCGCGTTGCTGATGACCGCATGACCGATGAGGCGCTTGAGGCTTTTATGGACGGACTCGCACGCGTCTGCGAGCGCGCCGAGGCCGTGGGCGGGCAAATAGTGATCGAGCCTGGCTGGAACGAGACGGTCAACACGCCGGATCGCTGCCGCGAGGTGCTGGAGCGCGTCTCGAGTCCGTCGCTCGGCGTGATCTATGACCCGGTATCGCTGCTGCACCCCAGTGTTGTTGACGAAGCGCAGGAAATCACAGCGCGCATGCTCTACTTATGCGGCAGTAAGATCCGCGTGCTGCACGCCAAGGATTATGAGGTCGTCGACAACGAGGACAAAGCCGGTTGGTGCGACGGTACGGGTTCGCGCCTGGTGTGCCATGGCGTGGGCGAGACGGGACGATACGACTTTGAACCCGTGGTGGCCTGGGCGGCTGCCGCCTGCCCTGGGATTCCCTGCGTGGTCGAGAACAGTGTGCCGGCGACGGGGGCTGACTGCCTGGCGACACTCGAGCACATGTCCGCTCGCTGCGGGGCTTTGCATCGCGAGTTATAGCATTGGCTTTTGCCGTGTCGGCAGATTGAGATTACCTGTATGGGGGCGGCGGTGAAGGGTCTTTATCGTCGCCCCCATTGGATTGCATTAAAAAGGGGAGTTGCGTGGCTATCCACATTGTCGAAGAGGCGAATCGTTGCCTGGGTTGTAAAAGGGCGTTCTGTCGGATTAAGGGCTGCCCAGTTCAGACGCCTATTCCGCAGATCATTGACCTGTTCAAACAGCGTCGTCTAGAAGAGGCGGGCGAGCTACTGTTCCAGAACAATCCCATGAGCGCGGTCTGCTCCATGGTGTGTAATCATTCGGGCCAGTGCGAGGGCGCTTGCATTCAGGGCCGCAAGGGCGCACCCGTGCATTTTTCGAGCATCGAGAACTATATCTCGACAGCGTATTTGGACCGTAAGGAGTGGAAGCCCGCACCGTCGTGCGGTAAACAGATTGCCGTGGTCGGTTCCGGTCCCGCTGGTATTACCGTGGCTATCAAGATGGCCCAGCTGGGCTGTGCCGTCACGGTATTTGAGCAGCGCCCCGAGATTGGCGGTGTGCTGGAGTACGGTATCCCCGAGTTCCGTCTGCCGCGCTCGCTCGTGCAAAAGTACCGCCACGTGATGTGCTCGCTCGGCGTGCGCGTGCGTCCGTCGACCACCATCGGCGGTGCGCTCCACATCGACGACCTGCTGCGTGACGGCTACGATGCGGTCTTTGTTGGTACCGGTACTTGGCGAGCTCGCAAACTGGGTATTCCCGGCGAGTCGCGCGGCAACGTGCTGTTTGGCATCGATTACCTGGTCGATCCCGCGAGCGTGGCAATCGGGCAGAACGTGGCGGTTATCGGCGCCGGCAATGTGGCCATGGATGTTGCCCGTACGGCCCTGCGCTCGGGCGCTCGCAAGGTCACCGTGTATGCCCGCTCGCGCCATATCTCGGCCATCGACGACGAGGTCGAGCTGACCGAGCTCGATGGTGCCGAGATTGTGTGCGGCAAGGCGATCTGTGCCATCGACGATAACGGTCCGGTCTTCGAGACGGCTATCTTCGACGAGGAGAATAACGTGGTGGGGTACGAGGAAGAGCTCGACCATGCGTCTGCCGACACAGTTGTGATTGCGGCTTCGCAGGTGCCCAAAGACAAGCTTGTGCTTACGACGGGTGGTCTGGAGACCGACCATCGCGGCTTGCTTTCGGTCGACGAGAACGGCATGACCACCGTGCCCGGCGTCTTTGCCGCCGGCGACGTGGTTAACGGCCCGCTCACCGTGGTTCATGCCGTGGCAGGCGCCAAGCTCGCCGTCGAAGGCATGACCACCTACCTGGGCCTCTAACTCCATCCCGCCCATCAGTTGCGGTGAAATACGGACTGTTTTAGCTGTCAAAAGCCTTATCTACTCCGTATTCCACCGCAACTTTTTGTGGGGATCGGATTAAAGGCGGGGGAGTGCGAGCGGGTACGGGCGCGGCGGATACTGATACGATAGGTACGTTAGCAACTGCCGCCGAGTGGCTCAAACGAAAGGAAGCCTGTATGGAGTCATCCGCCTACCCGATGCTCTTTAGCCCGATCAAGGTCGGTACGACCGAGGTCAAGAACCGCGTCTTTATGCCGCCGGTGTCCACGAACCTGGCCGATCATGGCTATGTGACCGACGACTTGGTCGATCATTACCGTGCCCGCGCCAAGGGCGGCGTTGGCCTGATCATCACCGAGGTCGTGACGGTCGAGCCTACCTATACCTATCTGCCGGGTGACATGTGCTGCTACGACGACACGTTCATCCCCGGCTGGGAAAAGCTCGCCGCCGCCGTGCATGAGTACGGCTGCAAGATTATGCCGCAGCTCTTCCACCCTGCCTACATGGCCTTTAACATCCCGGGCACGCCGCGTCTGATTGCTCCGTCCTTTGTGGGCCCGTCTTATGCCCGCGAGGCACCGCGCCCCATCACGGTCGATGAGATTCACGAGCTTACGCATCAATTCGGCGACGCTGCCGTGCGTATGCAGAAGGCCGGTGTCGATGGCGTCGAGGTCCATGCGGCGCACGCCCACGGCATGCTTGGCGGTTTTTTGACCCCGCTCTATAACAAGCGCACCGACGAGTACGGCGGCTCGCTCGACGCCCGTATGCGCTTCTTGCTCGAGGTCATCGCCGAGATTCGCGAGCGCTGCGGCAAGGACTTTATCATCGACGTTCGTATCTCGGGCGATGAGTACACCGATGGCGGCCTGACCCTCAACGACATGATCTACGTCTCGCGTCGCCTGGAGAAGGCCGGCGTCGACATGATTCATGTGTCGGGCGGTACCACCATCAAGCGCGGCTCCGCAATTCCCGCCGCCGGTACTCAGCAGGCCTCGCACGCCGCCTGCTCGCGCGAGATCAAAAAGCACGTCAACATTCCTGTCGCCACGGTCGGCCGCATTAACGAGGCCTGGATCGCCGAGGAGCTGATCGAGGACGGCGCCGCCGACATCTGCATGATGGGCCGCGCCAATCTGTGCGATGCCGAGTTCTGCAACAAGGCAGCCGCCGGCAACGCCGATGACATCCGCCCCTGCATCGGCTGCCTGCGCTGCCTGAACGGCATTATGTTCGGCAAGCGCATCTCCTGCACCGTCAACCCCGATGTTGAGCGCGACGAGGCTGGCTACGAGCCTGCCGCCGAGGCCAAGAACGTGCTCGTTGTGGGCGCTGGTCCTGCGGGCATGGAGGCAGCCTACATTGCCGCCAAGCGCGGCCACAACGTGGTGCTCGTGGATAAGCAGGACGAACCGGGCGGCGAGATGCGCATCGCGGCCGTTCCGCCGGCAAAGCAGGAACTCACCCGCGTGATCAAGTATCAGTATCGTCGCCTGGCCGAGGCCGGCGTGAAGTGCGTATTTGGCACCGAGCTTACTGCCGAGGACATTCAGCGCGACTACGCGGGCTACGAGGTTGTCCTGGCTTATGGCGCCGAGCCCATCGCTCCGGCCTTCATGCAGGGCTTTAAGCAGGTTATGACGGCTGACGACCTGCTGGGTGGCAAGGCTTTCCCGGGCAAGAAGATCGTCATCGTGGGCGGCGGCACCGTCGGCTGCGAGACGGCCGATTACTTGGCCCCGCTGGTCAACGACCTGTCGCCGGCCAATCGCGATGTCACCGTCATCGAGATGACCAAGACGCTCGCCGCCAACGAGGGCGGCGCCGGTCGCGCGGTGCTCATCACGCGCATGCTCTCCAAGGGCGTTCACGTGCTGACCGAGGCCAAGGTGACCGAGATTACCGAGGACACCATCAGTTACGAGAAGGACGGCGAGGTCCACACCATCACCGGTGCCGATTCACTGGTGCTTGCCATGGGCTATCGTCCCAACACCAAGCTGGCCGACGACCTTGCCGCTGCCGGCGTTACCGCCCACGTGCTGGGTGACGCCAACAAGTGCGGCAACATTCGCGACGCCATCGGCGACGGCTACAAGGTTGCCTGCGAACTCTAGTCGGCCCCTTGGTGTATGGGGGACCTATCCCCGCGGCGCCAGTCGGTAGATAGCAAAAAGCGGCGGTCGTCCCGTACGTGGGACGACCGCCGCTTGCGTTAGCTGCAATGAGTCGTGCGATTAGAGGCTCAGGATCTCCTTGACCTTGGCGATGATAGCCTCGTCGGTGGCGTTGGCAAAGAAGTACTCCTGGAAGTGCTCGCCAGCCAGGGCGCCCTTCACCAGGTCCTGATCGATCTCGCCCAGGACGTCGACGAGCGGACGCATGGTCACAGCGCGCACGCCGTCGAGGATCTTCTTGTTGCGCTGCTCGGGCTCAACGCGCTCGGCGGGGTAGCCGTTACCCGAACCAAAGCCAAAGAGCTTCTCGAAGGTGTACTCGAGGTTGAGCTCCTGGCCCCAGCCGTTCTTGAGGGCGAAGGGCATGGCGACGGCGTTGCCATCGTTGACCTGGGCAAAGGTGTAGGCGTCGAGCGGGTCGGCAACGTGGCCGCACAGCACGCCGGGGAAGGAGTTACAGGCGAGCATGGCGCCCTCGCCGGTGCCGCAGCCGGTCACGACGTAGTCGGCAGCACCGGAGTTCAGCAGCACGGCGGCAAGGATGCCGTTCTGCACGTAGGTGAGGGGCTTGGAGTCGGCGTCGGCATACATACCATAGTTAAAGACGGTGTGGCCCATGGGCTCGACAACCTTCTTAAGGGCAGCCTCGATCATGGGGTTCTTGGAGTTCTGAGAGTTCTCATTGATCAGAGCGATCTTCATTGCGAATTACCTTTCTATTTCTAACTTGCGGTGGAATACGGACTGTTTTGCCTGATAGAAGCCAAAAACAATCCTTATCTCACCGCAACTCAAATGAAAAACGAGTGGATGAAACCTGATGTGGGCAGTTGCGGCGACGCTTATTGAGGCTGCTTTCCAATGTATGCGAGGATTCCGCCGTCGACGTAGAGGATGTGACCGTTGACGAAGTTCGACGCGTCAGAAGCCAAGAACACGGCGGGGCCCATCAGATCCTCGGGCGTGCCCCAACGGGCGGCCGGCGTCTTGGCAATGATGAACTGGTCAAACGGGTGGCGGCTGCCGTCGGGCTGCGTCTCGCGCAGGGGTGCGGTTTGCGGCGTGGCGATGTAGCCGGGTCCAATGCCGTTGCACTGGATATTGGCCTCGCCAAACTCCGAGCAGATGTTCTTGGTGAGCATCTTGAGTCCGCCCTTGGCGGCGGCATAGCCGGCGATGGTCTCGCGACCCAGCTCGCTCATCATCGAGCAGATGTTGATGATCTTGCCGTGGCCCTTGGCGATCATGCCGGGCAGGCAGGCCTTGGACACGATAAACGGTGCGTTGAGGTCAATATCGACGACGCGGCGGAAGTCCTCGGCACTCATGTCGAGCATCGGGGTGCGCTGGATGACGCCGGCGTTGTTGACCAGGATGTCGGGCGTGGTGCCAAAGTCGGCCTCGATCTTGGCGATGAGCTCGGCGACGACAGTCTCGTCGGTGACGTCTGCCACGTAGCCATGAGCCTCAAAGCCCAGCTCACGGTAGTGCTTCTCGGCTTCGGCGACTTTGTCGGCGTGACGGGCGTTAAAGGCGATCTTGGCGCCGGCCTCTCCGAGCGCCTCGGCAATGGCCATGCCAATGCCGTAGGTGGCGCCGGTTACCAGTGCGACCTTGCCGTCCAGACGGAAGCTGTCCATAAGATCAGACATAGCGATCCTTTCAAAAGAAACGTTTATCTATATAAGTCTTGCTTTTCATACAAGGTCAGTATAGGTGAAGCGGCGTAACAGCCACCCCTTATTTCCTAAAATTAGGTGAACGTTCACTTTTAAAAGGTAAACGGTGATCTTGCCCTTGCCGCGCGGACGTTTATTCGCTCTGTTCCTGCGTGCCCTCCGCAATCATGTTGCGGTTATACACCAGGTGCAGATACATCGCGTCGTGCGCGGCGGTGGGATTGCGCGAGGCGATGGCGTCGGCCACATCGCGGTGCGTGCGGATAGTTTCTTCGACGAGCTTTTTGCCGGTCACGTCGATAAAGAGGGGGGCGGATGCTTTGAGCACGCCCATCAGGCGGGGAACGACGAGGTTGCCGCCATCCCAGGGCGGCTACATGGAGTAGCGCCCGTGCGCATCGATTCCCTCTCATAGATGCGTGGCGCAAAGAGCCCCGAGTTCATACGAGCTCGGGGCTCTTTTCGTCTAGATTGGGGACGCATAGCCGGACGAAAACAATTTGCGTCTGGTAATAAGCGTACGAAAGCGCAATTTACGTCTTAATTTCGGACGCAAATCAAGACGAAAACCGTTTGCGTCTGCTTTAAATCCGTACGAAAACGGTTTTCGTCTTGCAGGGCAGTTGCCGTTTCTACAGTTCAACTTCCAGTTCGGCTTTGTGTTCGCAGAGGTAGTCGCGCATGTAGGGGATGGCAAATGAGACCTTGCCGTACGAAGGAGCCTCGATAATCGATTCTCTTAACAGGCGGCTGCGGACGGAGCTCACCTGTTGAGGCGTTTTGTTTAGGGCATCGGCAACCATGCTGGTCGAGCTCGTCTGCCCCAAAGACGCCATGCTCAGCAGATAAGCGATGCACGTGGGCGGAATGCGCTGCAGCGCGGGCTCAATCACCATGGCGCAGAAGCGTTCGCGTGCCGTTGCAATGCCACGCTCGGCTTCTTCTTCTCCAATAATCGCTGTATGTGCGCGTCTTGCCAACTGCCATGCGTAGTATCCAACGAGTTGGATCATGAAAGGATAGCCTTGCGTTGCCTCGGCAAGTTGGCCGGCAATACCTGGCTGCAACTCCATGCCAGACGCTTCAATGGTTTCCTCGAGGGAGTACGACACTTCGGTTACTGCCACAGCCTTCAGATCAAAGGGGAGGGCACGGCGCAAAAACGTAAGTGTCTTTCCGTTGATGATGCTTTCAATCATCGAAGGCAGCCCAGCAAAAACAAAGGCGATATCAAGGTCTTCGCCGATAACCTGCTGAATCGCAATGGAGAGCGTTCGGACCTCATCGAGCTCTGCGTCTTGAACCTCGTCGAGAGTGATGAGCAGGCCATTTCCATTCTTGGTTATTGTCTGTCTCATGGCGTCGCGTAGCGATGGACCGATTCGCTCAATATCTATGCTGCCGATGGATATGCCAGCTACGGTGGGCTCAAATCTGGCGTGTTTGGCCTGGAATTTGGGCTGCAGCTGTTCGAGAATGCGCTGGCAAAGTCCCTCGGTTGCGACCTCTTTTATGACCGTCCAGCCACGGCTTTGCGCCAAACGTGAGCACTCGTCAAGGAGGACCGTCTTGCCTGTTCCACGGACGCCGGCTATGCGCATTAGGCGCCCCGGGGCACCAGGCCCGTTGACGAGGCCCTCATTGAATTCTTCGAGCACATCTTCGCGGCCGATAATCGTGGGAGGTGTTTTACCTGCTGTGAGCTTAAAAGGGTTTGTTTGCATGTGAGCCACCTTTGCTCAAGATATAGCAAGATATAGCAAAGTATAGCAAGATATAGCAAAGTATAGTGAGATATAGCAAAGTAAGCGCTACTCGCGGGTTTTGCGGTGGTGCTATTTTCCAAATGCCGCGCGGATAAAGCGCTGGGCGAACAGCTTATTAGCGATGTTGATGACATGGCCCAAGAACAGCGCCGAGATGGCGGTGGTCACGCCAAAGCCGCCCAGGTTGTGCATGAGCGCGAGCGACAGAACGAGAGACACGGCGACATGCGAGCAGTCGAACACGACTTTTACGTCGCCAAAGCGGCGTTTAATCTTTTTGGCAATGACCTGCACCAGGCCGTCGGGCGCGTTGGGGACAACGCCCATGTTGACGACGAGACTTACGCCAAATGCAGTGACAGCGAGGGAGAGCAGCATGGTCTCAACCTGTATGGGGAGTGCTGCGGGATGCAGCGGGTTGACCGCCATGAAGAAGTCGGTGAAGCCGCCGATGAGCGTTGAGAAGAACAACTCGAGCAGGATGCGCGGCTGGAACTCGCGTCGCAAGATAGTGAATTGTGCCACGATGTAGGCGACATAGGTAGCAGTGATCCAAAAGCCGAGCGTCTTGCCCGTGAGCATGGATAGGGTTGTGGCAAAGCACGTGAGCGCGGCGACGCCCAGGCCAGATGCCGTCTGGAGACTCATGCCGAGTGCCAGTACTGCAACGCCCACCAGATACATCAGCATTCTGATGACGGTATGGCACCAGTCGATGTTCTCGCCATGCATGATGATGAGCGGTCGCATGTTGCTACCCGTCCTTTCGGTTGTGTGAAAAAGCTGACCCGGGCCGGCAAAAGAGGGTTATCGGAGGCACTGCTGCAAAAGCAGAAAAGCCGGCCCCACGGTCAGTCGTCTAGGAAGTGTCTCGCTGTGCCGGAATGGGACTAAAGGTCCAACGAGACGGGAAGAAAGCAAATGGCATTGCGTGGGCGATAAGATGCCAAGATGGTAGGGTGCGTCTTAGCATCCTATCGCCCACGCTCAACGAAATCGGTTTCGTTTGAGCCTAAGTATACGCACGGGATTTTATTTGCGAAGAGAAAAACAATAAAAAGGTGAACGTTCACCTAATCGCAACAACTCGTTGGCTGTATCATGGCGGTAGTCGATACGAAACCGATTTCGTATCGACTACGCATGCGTTGTATCTGTCCATTATCTGGTGGTGTAAACGAGGGGTTACACCTGCCGCAAAAGCGGCATTCATCATTGTCCAGATCGAAAGGATCACCATGGAACAGCATACCGATTGCTCGTACTGCATGTGCGGGACCGACAACACGCTCGTCGATGCCTTTGGCATCCCCATGCTTGACCTGCCTGCCAGCAAGCTCATTTTGTTTAAGGAGCAGAGTCATAAGGGCCGCGTAATCGTGGCCTCCAAGCAGCACGTCGATGACATCTCCTGCATGTCCGAGGAAGACGCCGCCGCCTTTATGGCCGATGTCCGCCACGTCGCGGCTGCGCTGCACAAGGCGTTCAATCCCGACAAGATTAACTTTGGTGCCTATGGCGACACCATGCATCACCTGCACGTGCATATCGTCCCCAAGTACAAGGACGACCCGTTTGAGTTTGGCGACGTGTTTGCCATGAACCCCGGTCGCGTCACGCTCGAGTCGGCTCAGTACGACGAGATCGCCCAGGCAATTGTCGCCAACCTGTAAGCGAGTAAAAGCTGCTATTTCGAATAGAAGCACTTGGCTTCATTGCCAGTTAAAAGGAGCTTATCTATGAATGCAGGAGTTGTTTCACTCCTTTGGGTGCTGGTGGGCGTAGTCCTGCTGGTCGCCATGATCGTTAAGTTTAAAATCAACAGCATCATTGCGCTTATTCTTTCCGCCATTTTCATCGCCCTTGCCGACGGCATCTCTGTGGGCGACCTTGTCACCACCATGGAAGATGGACTGGGCGGAACGCTTAAGTCGCTTGCGCTGATCATTATCTTTGGCGCAGCCATCGGAAAACTGATGACCGATTCGGGTGCCTCGCAGCAGATTGCCGACACTATCGTTGACAAGCTCGGTATTAAGCTGCTGCCTGTTGCGCTTCTGATCATCGGCGTTATCTTTGGTATGAGCATGTTCTACGAGGTGGCGTTCCTTATCGTTACGCCGCTCGTTATCAGCATCGCCAAAGAGGCCGACATCCCCTATATGCGCCTGATTATCCCCGCTGTTTCTGGTACCACGATGGGCCATTCCCTTTTTCCGCCGCAGCCTGGTCCTATGGCGCTGGTGAGTGCCTTTGGTGCCGAGGTTCCGCCGGTCTACATCTTTGGTCTGATCGTCACGATTCCGACACTTATCTGCTCTGGTCTTTTGCTGTGCCATTTCATCCCCGGTCTCGATGACATGCCGCTTGGCAATGTTATGAAGCCGGCGGAGCGCAGGCCCGCGGACGAGCTTCCGCCATTCTGGCTTTCCATTCTGGTGCCGCTGTTCCCGGCAATCATCATGATTGGGGCTTCGATTATCAAGAACACGGTGGGCGAGGGTTGCTTTGCATACGATCTTGCCAGCTGCATCGGTAGCGCAGATATCACTATGCTCATCACGATGATTCTTGCCATGGTTGCGTATGGTTATACGCGCGGCATGGATGGCGGAGAGATCTCTAGCTCTATGTCCGATGCTATCAAGGGCGTCGCGAACGTGCTGCTCGTTATCGGTGCCGGCGGCATCATGAAGCAGGTCATCATTACTTCTGGCGTTGGCGCGACGCTTGCCGACATGGTGAGCCTCATGCCAGTGTCGCCGCTGATTTTGGCTTGGGTGATCACGGTGGTCCTGCGCCTGCTCACCGGCCAGGGTACCGTCTCGGCCATCACCGCCGCCGGCGTCGTGGCGCCTATGGTTACGCAGTTTGGCATCAACCCGGTGCTTGCAGTACTGGTCTGCGCCTGCGCATCCAATACCATCACGCCTATGTATGACGGCGGCTACCTGCTGTTCCAGCAGTCGTTTGGCCTGTCGATGAAGGATACCTATAAGACATGGGGCCTGTTGGAGCTCGTCAACTCCGTTGTCGGCCTCATCATGGTTCTAATCCTGAGCCTGTTTATCTAGGCGAGAAACGCATAAGACAAGCGTGTCTCACCGCAAGCCCGCGGACAGTTGCCTATCAAACTGTCCGCGGGCCTTTGCTTTTTATACCAACGGCATGTCGCACCCGTCCCCCTCATAAGTTGCGGTGGAATAGTTCCTGTTTTTGCTGCTGAAGGCTTTGAGCAGGAACTATTCCACCGCAACTTATGAGGGGGCGGGGGATGCGATAGTATTGCATGGTGGTATTCGATTAACCGAGGGTTTATCCGAGGGCTTTATGGAACAGCACCAGCATTATCAGAGCCTGCAAGATCAGGCATACAACGCATTGCGCTCCAAGATCATCTATGCCGAGCTCAAGCCTGGCACGCGCCTTTCGGCGATTGGTCTGGAAAAGGAGACGGGAATCGGGCGCACGCCCATTCGCGAATCCTTTGTGCGCCTGCGTGAGCAGGAGCTGGTGGAAACGCGTCCCAAAAGCGGCACCTATGTATCAAAAATCAGCATGGAGCGCGCCGAGAACGCCTGTTTCTTGCGCGAAAAACTCGAGAGAAGCGTGCTCATTAAATGCTGTTCGGCCGCCTCGCCCGAGCAAAAGCAGCGGCTTGAGCAGATTCTTACCGAGTCCGAGTCGCTCGACCATGGCGAAACGCGCCGTTTCTTTGACCTGGATAACCTGTTCCATGAGACATGTTTTGAGATTGCCGGTCGTCACATGTTGTGGGATTGGATGAAGAGCATCAACACGCATTTTGAGCGATACAACTGGTTGCGTATGGTGTCGCAGGATCTGGATTGGGAGCCGATTCGTCGGCAGCATCGCCGGATTCTCGAGGCCATTAAGAGGGGCGATACCGACACGGCGAGCTATCTGGCAGAGACACACTTGCATCTGATGCCCGAGGAGCAGGGCCCGGTTATAGCCTTACATCCCGACTATTTTGAGCTGTCCAAAGACTCGTTCATCTAATTAATCCCCATATAAGTTGCGGTGAAATAGGGACTGTTTTGCGGCCTAGGTGGCGCAAACAGTCCCTATTTCACCGCAACTGCGTTGGGGCGTAACCGGGGCACAAAGCTGCGGCGCCGCTTGGAGGAAAAGACCGGAAGCAAGGATCCATTCCTCCAGACGGCACCGCAGCTGTTTTGGTGGCTCGGCTTTTGTCGAAGTGGCTTAGTTGAGCGCGACGGCCAGCCGAGTAGGCAAAGCGGCTTGGAGGCGTGTCGCTTCCGTCACGTTCTATCAGCATACAAGACGGTTTTGGTTCTTGTTCGTGACGGAAACGGCGCGCTTCCGAGCCGCTTTAAAAGAAAGGGGGCGAGGTTTAGGGCACGCCCCCCCCTTCACGATAGAGAGCTAAACCTAGCCGCGGACCTTCTTGACGACGTCCATGGCCTCGTGGGCGATCTGCTCGACCTTGGAGAAGTCGCCGTCGGCAAACAGGGCCGGCTTGACCATCCAGGTGCCACCGCAGGCGATGATGGCGGAGGAGCTCAGGTACTCCTCGACGTTGGCGGTGCTCACGCCACCGGTGGGCATAAAGCGGTGACCGACAAACGGAGCGGCGAGGGCCTTGATGGTGTTCAGGCCGCCATACTGGGACGCGGGGAAGAACTTGGTGACCTTGAGGCCCAGGTTCTCGGCTGCGGTGACCTCGGAGGGGGTCACGGTGCCGGGAAGGACGGGCAGGTCGATGTCGATGCAGTGCTTCACGACGTCCTCGTTGTAACCCGGGGAGACGATGAACTTGGCACCGGCTGCGCGGGCCTGCTCAACCTGCTCGACGGTCAGGACAGTGCCGGCGCCAACGCACATCTCGGGCTCGGCCTCGGCCATAGCGGCGATGCACTCGGCGGCGCAGGCGGTGCGGAAGGTGACCTCGGCGGACTTCATGCCAGCTGCCATAAGGGCGTGGGCGAGCGGAGCGGCGTCCTCGACCTTGTCGAGCACGACGACCGGCACGATACCCAGGGACTCAAGCGTGGTGTAGAACTGATCGAACATAATGTTCCTTTCGATGTATGGCGCGCATGGGCGCGTGATTGCCAAATATGCTGGTCAGGAGCCGATTTTGGATTGGTTATCGGAGGCACTGCTTGGGGTTCAAGCAATTCCAAAACCGGCTGCTCGACCAGCCGTGTAGGGAACGCCAGGCAAAACCGGAATGGGACTGGTGGTTTTGCCCGGTCGGAGGAATCGGGGAGCGGGCCGCAGGGGTATGGGATTGGAAAGCTGCGGCCCGCGGAATGGAGACGGACTAGCGCGCGACGCGGGTGCCACCGTCGGCGGCGTATGCCACGGCTGCGATCTCGTCTGCGGTCACCAAGTTGGAATCGCCCTTGATGGTGAGCTTGAGGATCGAGGCTGCAATCGCGTAGTTGACGGCGTCCTGCGGGTCAAAGTCGTTGATGAGGGCATGGACGAGGCCGGCGTTGAAAGCGTCGCCGGCGGCAACGCCCTCGAGCACGTGCACGTCGTGAGCAGGGGAGAACCAGTGCTCGCCGCTCTCGGCGTCAAAGAGCATGCCCATCCAGATGGAGCGCTCGACGCAGGAGATGTTGCGGACGACCGAGGCGACCTTCTTGCAACCGTACTCGGCGCAGATCTGACGGGCCATCTCGACGTAGGTGTCACGCTCCTCGATGCCGTGGGCAAGGGAGCCGGAGACGCAGGTCATGCCAAGGCCGGCAGGCGCATCCTCGTCGTTGGCGATGCAGATGTCGACGAGCGGCAGGAGTTCCTTCATGGTGGCCTGCGACTTCTCGGGCGACCACATCTTGCCGCGATAGTTCACGTCACACACGGTGGTGATGCCCTTGGCGCGGCAGGCGGCGAGCGCATCCTTGCAGGCGGCGGCCATCTCATCGGAGACGGCGGGGGTCACGCCGGAGAAATAGAAGACATCGATGCCCTTGAGGATCTCGTCCCAGTCAAAGACGTCGCGCTTGGCCATGTTGATGGCAGAGTACTTGCGGTCGTAGACGCAACCGTTGCCGCGCTGCGAGGCACCGACCTCAAACACATAGGAGCCAAGGCGGTCGCCCTGACGCACGACGCGCGTGGTGTCGACGTCGTAGGCCTTCAGCGAACGCAGGGCGCACTCGCCCAGACGGTTGGCCGGGACAACGGAGACGTAAGCGGCCTTGTCGCCCTGGTAGGCCAGGGAAAGCGCAGTGTTGGCCTCGGCGCCGCCGTAGCGGACGTCAAACTCGGTTGCCTGCTCAATACGCAGGTGGTCTTTGGGTGAGAGTCTCATCATGATCTCGCCGAAGGTAAGAACCGTTTTACCCATGGTCGCGTAGCTCCTTCTTGCTCGTGCGTACACCTTTGATATGGCGTTGGCACGCAGGTGCCAAGACGGTAGGGTGCGTCTTTGCACCTGCGTGCCAACGCTCACCGAAATCGGTTTACGAAATCGGTTTCGTTTCGAGTTGTAGTATACTCACCTACAGCGTTTTGCAACCGAGATTTTTAAAAAAATGCCTAAAATGGCTCAGACCGCCGACAATTGGGAAACGGGGTGCGCTATGGCGCAGATGAGAATCAAGGACATTGCCGCCGAGGCGGGCGTGAGCCCGGCCACGGTCTCGCGCTATCTCAACAACCGCCCCGGGCAAATGACCGAGGAGACCCGTGCCCGCATTGCCGAGGTCATCGAGCGCACCGGCTATCGCCCGCGTGCCGCCGCGCGCAATCTGCGCAGCTCGCGCACCAACCTCATCGGCGTGATTCTGGCCGACATCGCCAACCCGTTCTCGAGCGCCATGCTCGAAGGACTTTCCGCCAGCGCCGCCGCGCGCGGCTGCTCGCTCATGACGGCCATTAGCGGAAACGACCCCGCCAAGGAGGCCGAGTCGCTCACCAGGCTTATCGACGCTGGCGTGGATGGCCTGGTCGTCAATACCTGCGGTGGTAACGACGAGGCCATCGCCGCTGCCGCGGGACGTCTGCCTGTTGTGCTGCTCGACCGCGACGTTGCCGACGGCGGTGTCGATCTAGTGACATCTAACAACCGTGAGCTGGTCGCTGGCTTGGTAGACGAGCTCGCCGCCGCTGGCAGCGAGCGCCTGTGCCTGCTCACCGAGGCAAGCGACGACAGCCCCGTGCGTCGCGAGCGTGCCGAGGCCTTTGCCGACGAACTTTCGCGACGCGGCCTTGCGGGCGAGGTCGTCACCCTGGCCGATGGCGGTGCCACGGGCGTCGGCCGCTTGGACGAGACCATCCGCGGCTATGCAGGCAAAAAGCTCGGCCTCATTGCCGTCAACGGTCTGGTCTTCCTGCGTCTGACCGAGGCGCTGGCGCAGCTTGCTCCCTCGCTGCCTGCTGGCCTCAAGATTGCGACGTTTGACGACTATCCCTGGAATCACGTGCTCTTTGGCGGTGTGACCACGGCCGCGCAAGACACCATCACCATCGCCGAGCGCGTGGTCGAGCGCCTGTCCGAGCGCATCGACGTTGTTACCACTACTGTGGGCGAGGCCGCAAAGCTGGCGCCCAAACGCATCGAGATCCCTGGCCACATCGAACACCGCGCATCGACCTCGCGCTAGCCGCTCGTTCGCAACTGCCTGTTCGCGCACGTTTTTTGAGCGCTTGATACGCTTTAACCCTGCGGAAACATTCTTCTGCGATAGTATCTGCGATATAGACCAGTCGAAACCCGCCCGAAAGAAAGGGGAGCGACATGAACCAGCAGAACATCGATTACGTACTCCGCTCCGTAGAGCAGCGTGACATCCGCTTTGTGCGTCTGTGGTTTGTCGACATTCTCGGCCGCCTCAAGAACTTTGCCATTAGCCCCGAGGACCTCGAGGTCGCTTTTGAGGAGGGTATTGGCTTTGACGGCTCCGCCATCGAGGGCTTTGCTACGCCCGAGGAAGCCGACATGCTCGCATTCCCCGATGCTTCGACCTTCCAGATTCTGCCGTGGCGCCCGAGCCACAACGGCGTCGCCCGCGTGTTCTGTGACGTGTGCACTCCCGATCGCAAGCCGTTTGCCGGCGACCCGCGCGATGCCCTGCGCCGCATGTTCTACAAGGCCGAGAAGGCCGGCTATCTGCTCAACGTGGGCGCCGAGCTGGAGTATTACTACTTCCCCGACGAGCACACTCCCGAGCCGCTCGACAACGTGGGCTACTTCGATCTTTCGGTGAGCGATGCCGCTCGCGACCTGCGCCGCAACACGGTCCTCACGCTCGAGAAGATGTCCGTGCCCGTGGAGTACACCTTCCACGCCGCCGGCCGCTCGCAGCACGGCATGAGCCTGCGCCACGCCGAGGCCCTGAGCATGTCCGACGCCATCACCACGGCCAAACTCATCATTAAGCAGCAGGCTTACGAGAGCGGGTGCCACGCCTCCTTTATGCCCAAGCCGTTGGCGGGCGAGGACGGCAGCGCTATGTTTTTGCATCAGTCGCTGTTCGACCACGACGGCAACAACGTCTTTTGGGGCGAGGACGACGAGAAGTATCACCTCTCCGATATCGCCAAGCACTACATGGCTGGCATCCTGGCGCACGCGCGCGAGATTAGCGCCATCACCAACCCCACGGTCAATTCGTACAAGCGCATCACCACGGGCGGCGACTCCGTGCCGCAGTACGCCACGTGGGGCCTGCGCAACCGCGCGAGCATGGTCCGCATCCCGGTCTACAAGCCCGGCAAGCAGCTGTCCACGCGCATCGAGCTGCGCAGTCCCGACCCCATGGCCAATCCGTACCTGGTCAACGCCGTCACGCTGGCGGCCGGTCTCGACGGCATCGAGCGCAAGCTGGAACTCCCGCCCGAGGCCACGGCCGAGACGCTCAAGCTTACCGACCGTCAGATGGTCGAGGCCGGCTACACGCCGCTGCCGCGCTCGCTCAAAGAGGCGCTCGACGTGTTTGAGGACTCGCAGTTTATGAAGGATGCCCTCGGCGAGCACATCCACAGCTTCTTCCTCAAAAAGAAGCGCGACGAGTGGCATAAGTTTGAGTCTACGATCACCGAGTGGGAGATCAAGCACTACCTGGCGAACTCCTAATCGCGCTGGCTTGTTCCAGTACGATTGAGCTCATTTCTTTGGAGGCCGATATGTCCGAAAAGAGTGCCCTGTTCATGGCGCGCACGACGCGCTTCCACGAGTTTGCCCGCAGCTTGACGACCACCCTGGGTGTCGAGGTGAGCCTGGCAACCCCCGATTCGCCGACTGCGGCGCACGACTTTGACCTGCTGATCCTCGATTCCGATGGCATCCGCAGCGACCGCATCGATCAGATTGCCAAATGGCTCGACGACCGCGGTGGCGTTCCCATGCTGGTGATTGTCGACGACGAGGCGCTCGGCACCTTGCGCCTGCCCAATCACGCGCATGCCGACTTTGTATGCCCCACGGCGACGCCCAACGAGCTTAAGGCTCGTGCGCAGCGCCTGATGGGCGAGGAGGAGACCGTCACCGCCGACGATGTGCTCAACATCGATAACCTCGAGATCAACCTGGCCACCTACCAGGTGACGCTCGACGATGAGCCCATCGACCTGACGCTGATGGAGTACTCGCTGCTGAGCTTTTTGGCGACGCATCCCAACCGTGCCTACAGCCGCGAGGTACTGCTGCACCGCGTGTGGGGCTTTGAGTACTGCGGCGGTACGCGTACCGTCGACGTGCACATCCGACGCATCCGCTCCAAGGTGGGCCCGCAGATCGCCGCACATATCACCACCGTCCGCGGCGTGGGCTATCTGTTTAAGGACTAGCTTTTCACCACAAAGGGGACAGGCACCTTTGTGGTGGTTTTGCCGCAGACCGGGTCCTTTCGGGCCTGCAACAGAACTTAAGCCTTCCTAAAAGATTGCGTTTTCATACACGTACGCCCGCATATTGGGGTACAACTCAACGTGAACAATGATGGCCCGCCACATGTTTGGCGGGCCTTTGGTTATTAGACGAAAGGATCGCAGCCATGAGCGAGAACGATTCCCAGCGTCCCCAGGATGCGGGCAACGCTGGCGAGACCCAGCAGCAGCCGCGCGTGCAGGTGGAGTCGACGCCTGCCGACGGCAACATTCCCTACGTGCAGGCCTACGACACGCAGACCGGCAAGCCGCTGGGCGGTCAGCAGGTTGTAAACAAGCACACGGTGGTCAAGACCAAGACCAAAAAGCTGCCGATCTTTATTACAGCGCTTGCCGGCTGCGCATGCGGCGCCCTGTTGGTCATTGCGCTCATTATGAGCGGCACGCTCAACATTGGCGGCGGCAAGAATGCCGTGACGGCGGGCGCTTCGGGTTCGTCGACGCAAAAGATTACGATCGACTCCGAGGACACCACACTTGCCGAGGCCGTTTCTGCCAAGGCATTGCCCTCCGTGGTTTCCATCACCGCCACTTCGAGCGGTAGCCAGAATGGCTCGCTTTCGCAGTCTGCCGACGAGTCGGACAGCTCGGGCAGCGTCGGTTCGGGCGTGGTGCTCGATACCGAGGGCCACATCCTCACCAACAACCATGTGGTCGATGGCTATGACCAGTACGTGGTGACCATGGACGACGGCACCACCTACGAGGCTGAGTTCGTGGGCAACGATGCCTCGAGCGACCTCGCCGTCATCAAGCTCAAGGATGCCGATGCCTCCAAGCTTACCCCGATCGAGATCGGCGACTCCTCCAAGCTCAACGTGGGCGAGTGGGTCATGGCGATCGGCTCGCCGTTTGGCAACGAGCAGTCTGTCTCCACCGGTATCGTCTCGGCGCTGTATCGCTCCACGGCCATGAGTTCTACCAGCGGTAACACCATCTATGCCAACATGATTCAGACCGATGCTGCCATCAACCCGGGCAACTCCGGTGGCGCGCTCGTTAACGACAACGGCGAGCTGGTGGGCATCAACTCGCTCATCGAGAGCTACTCGGGCTCTAGCTCGGGCGTGGGCTTTGCTATTCCCGTTAACTACGCCAAGAACATTGCCGACCAGATCATCGGCGGCAAGACGCCGGTGCACCCGTACCTGGGAGCCACGCTTTCGAGCGTCAACGCGCTCAACGCTCGCACTAACAAGCTGAGCACCGATAGCGGCGCGTACGTTGCGAGCGTCGTTGAGGACGGTCCTGCCGCAAAGGCCGGCATCCAAGAGGGCGATGTCATTACCAAGCTGGGCGACGACGAGATCACGAGCGCCGATGGCCTGATCATCGCGCTGCGCAGCCACGAGGTGGGCGAGAAGGTCGAGATCACGCTCATGCGCGGCAAGGACGAGAAGAAGGTCACCGTCGAGCTTGGCTCCGACGAGGAGCTGCAGAACCAGCAGCAGGACGACAGCGCGACTGACACCGGCAACGGCGGTATTACCGACGAGCAGCTGCGCCAGTACCTGGAGGAGCTGCTAGGCCAGCAGGGCCAGGGCCAGGGCTACGGCCAAGGCTACTAACGAGCCATTTCGCACATACTGATGCCAGAGGGGCTGTCCCATCAACGCGGGACAGCCCCTCTTTTCTTATTGATCCGTTGGGGACGGAGGAAAACGGATCATTTAGAAATGGCAAGGGCATGGTTTGATCGTGCGATCCACCCCGTTCCAGCCGCTGCCGATTCGGTGCGGTTTGAGACCGCTATTCGGCCCCGTTGCGACCGGTGGTACTCTTGTATCCGTTTGAAATCGAGCGAAGGAGTGCCGCTATGGAGCAATCGAGCCTGTTTGGTGACGGTGTGGACATCGATACCGAAACGCCCGCGAGCGCGGATGCCGCCGCCCCGACCGACGCTCATGCCCGGGCGGCAGCGCGCGCGGCCGAGCTGCGCCACGAGCTCGATTACCACGCCTATCGCTACTACATGCTCGATGCGCCCGAGATTACGGATGCCGCATTCGACAAAATGCTCGTTGAACTGCAGGAAATCGAGGCGGCCTATCCCGACCTGGTGACGCCCGACAGCTATACCCAGCGCGTGGGCGGCTACGTGAGCGAGCAGTTTACGCCGGTCACGCACATGGCGCGCATGTATTCCATGGACGATGCCATGGATCTGGACGAACTCGACGCATGGCTCCAGCGCGCCGAGGATGCACTCGGTGCCGGCAGCGTCACCTATACCTGCGAGCTAAAGATTGACGGCCTGGGTGTGGCGCTTACCTACCAGAACGGCACCTTCGTGCGCGCCGCCACACGCGGTGACGGCACCACGGGCGAGGACGTGTCGCTTAACGTCCGCACCATCAAGGACGTGCCCATGCACCTGTCTGAGCCGGCGCTCGCCCACATGGGCGCCGACCGCGAGCGCACCATTGAGGTACGCGGCGAGGTCTATATGCCCAAGGGCAGCTTTGTGCGCCTGAACGACGAGGCCGATGCCGAGGGCCGCGACCCCTTCGCCAACCCGCGCAACGCCGCCGCTGGCAGCCTGCGCCAAAAGGACCCCAAGGTCACGGCGCGCCGCGACCTGGCCACCTTTATCTATGCCATCGCCGATACCGATCCGCTGCACGTTCACAGCCAGCGCGAGTTCCTCGACTGGCTGCGCAGCGCCGGCTTTAGCGTCAACCCCAACGTGGCTCGTTGCGCCACACCGGCCGAGGTCCACGAGTTCTGTGCCCAGGCGCTCGAGCATCGCGGCGACCTGGACTATGACATCGACGGCGTGGTCGTAAAGGTCGACAGCTTTCAGCAGCAGCTCGACCTGGGCTTTACCGCCCGCGCGCCGCGCTGGGCCATTGCCTTTAAGTTCCCGCCCGAGGAAAAGCAGACCGTCCTGCGCGAAATTCGTATCCAGGTGGGCCGCACCGGTGTGCTCACGCCGGTTGCCGAGTTCGACCCGGTGACGGTTGCCGGCTCCACCATCGCGCGCGCCACGCTGCACAACATCGACGAGATCCGCCGCAAAAACGTGCGCGAGGGCGATACCATCATCGTGCACAAGGCAGGCGACGTAATCCCCGAGGTCGTGGGCCCGGTACTCGACAAGCGCCCGGCCGATTCGGTCGACTGGCACATGCCCGAGGTCTGCCCCGTATGCGGCAGCCCCGTGGTCCACGAGGATGGCGAGGTCGCCTACCGCTGCGTCTCCATCGACTGCCCCGCGCAGCTCAAGGAGCGCCTGCTCCACTGGGTGAGCCGTGGCTGCATGGACGTCGACGGCCTGGGCGACGAGATCGTCGACAAGATGATCGCCGCCGGGCTGATCCACGATGTCGCAGACTTCTACCAGCTCACGGTCGACGATATCGCCGGCCTGGACACGGGGCGCACCTATGCCAGCTCCAACAGCAAAAAGGGCGTCAAGAAGGGCGACCCCATTCCGGTAGGCCTCAAGACGGCTGAGAAAATCATCGCCGAGCTCAACAAGTCCAAGAGCCAGCCGCTCGGTCGCGTGCTGTTTGCCCTGGGCATCCGCCACGTGGGCAAGAGCGTGGGCGAGGTCATCGCCGAGCGATTCCTGTCGATCGACAAGCTTATCTTGGCGAGCGAAGAGGACATCGCCGAGTGCGAGGGCATCGGTCCCAAGATTGCGGCGAGCGTCAAACAATTCCTGGCCGTGCCCGAGAACCTTGCCGTGCTGGAACGTCTGCGCCAAGCGGGCCTGTCGCTCGAAGTCGACCTGGGCGCTGCACACGCGCAAGCCGCAGCCGACGCTGGCGTGGCGGGCGAGCTCGCCGACGCACAGCCACTTGCGGGTCTGACCTTCGTGCTCACCGGCACGCTCGTCAACCGCACGCGCGACGAGGCGGGCGCGGCGCTCAAGGTGCTCGGCGCCAAGGTTTCGGGCAGCGTGTCAAAGAAGACGAGCTATCTGGTCGCCGGCCCCAAAGCGGGCTCCAAGCTCACCAAGGCCGAGCAGCTGGGCGTACCCGTGCTGGACGAGGACGCACTCGAGCAAATCTTGGCTACTGGTCAGGTGCCAGAGGCTTAGTGCATCGATAGTCAAATTGAAGAACCGCCCGGAAGCACGATGCCTTCCGGGCGGTTCTTATTTGGACGGGGCGACCGGCACCGTGATCTGCGTCACGTAGGTCGCTGGGTCGTCACTGATGATGTCGTCGATCAGGGCGATCTCGCGTTGCCCCGCTACGCTGCCAACTTGTCAAAAGCCCCACGCCGGTTGAGCACGGTAAACGCGACAACACAGATGACTGCCGACAAAATCGATCCGCACGGCGAAGCGATGCCCATGGGAAACAGTGTGTCGGAATAGGCGTTCGACAGCAGCCACGCGCCCGGCACGCGAATGAGCGCCACGGCCAGCACGTTGTGCGCAAAGCCGATGTAGCTCTTGCCGTATGCAGCGAAAAAGCCACTAAAGCAAATGTGGATGCCGGCAAAGATTGCGTCGAAAATATAGCTGCGCATATAGCCGGTGCCGGCGGCGACCACCGCGGCGTCCTTGGCAAAAAAGCCGATAAACGCTGGCGCCACTAGCCACATCAGCACCGTGATCAGGCAGCCGTACACTACCGAGATGGTCATGGCGTCCTTGAGCACCTGACGTGCACGGTCGCCCTTGCCCGCACCGGCGTTTTGCGCCGTGAGCGCGCTGACGGTGGCGCCCATGGAACTCGGCACAATGAACAAAAAGCTGATCATTTTCTCGACCAGGCCCACGGCGGCGGCGTCGACGAGCCCTCGGTGGTTGGCGATGACAGTGATAAACATAAACGCCACCTGGATGCAGCCGTCCTGCACAGCCACGGGCACGCCGATCTTAAGGATGCTGCCGAGCACCTCGGGCTGGGGGCGCAGGTCGCTGCGCTTAACGTGGATGTTCGTACGGCGGCTCTTGAGCCACACGAGCGCGAGGGCAACGCTGGCCGTCTGGGCGGTTACCGTGCCGAGCGCCGCGCCCACGGGGCCGAGTCCCATGTGGCCGATAAACAGAAAGTCGAGTGCGATGTTGATGATGCACGCCACGCCAATCACGTACATAGGCGAGCGCGAATCGCCCAGGCCGCGAAAGATGGCCGAAAGAATGTTGTACGCGGCGATAAAGGGAATGCCCATAAAGCAGATACGCAGGTAGGCGGCGGTTCCTTCGACTGCCTCGGCCGGCGTGCCAATGAGCGCCACGATCTGCGGGCACAGTGCGAGCAGGATGGCGGCCAGCACCACCGAGACACCCATAAAGAGTGTGATGGTGTTGCCGATGGCGGTCTCGGCGCGGTCGAAGCGGCGCGAGCCCACGGCGTGGCCGACGATCACCGTCGTTCCCATGGCCAGGCCCACGAGTGCCACGGTAATCATATAGAGCGCCTGAGCGCCATTTGCCACGGCGGTGATGCCGGCGGCGCCGCTAAACTGCCCCATCATGTACAGGTCGGCCATGCCGTAGAGCATCTGCAAAAAGTACGAGAGCATATAAGGCAGGGCAAAGACCGCGATGGTCTTAAGGACATTGCCGCGTGTGAGGTCGTGTTCCATGGGCGAGGCTTTCTGGCTGGGTTCGTTTAGCTACCAGTGTAGTGAAAACCCTACAACGATTGTAGAGTCAAGGTTTGTGATGACAGTGGGGTGAAAAAAGTCACGCGCACCATTATTCCGAGTGAATATGGACACACATCACGAGAACTCGCCGCCGGCGCTAACCTTGCAGAAAACGATTTTGGAATACTTGACACCATTATTCGGCGCGCAATAATACGTGCGTTTGCGAACAACGTTTGATGGGGGTTGAACCTGCGTGCGCAATCTCAAAATACTGTTTTCCTATCTAGGGGCATACCGTCGCGATGCCATCCTCGGCGTGTTCTTTGTGTCGGTCGAGACGGTGCTCGAACTGTTTATCCCGGTCATCATGGCCAACATCATCGATGTGGGCGTGCCTGCGTGTGATATCAACTACATGCTGCTACAGGGCGCGTACATGTTGGTGTGCGCTGCGCTTTCGCTGGTACTGGGCTTGGGTTATGCCCGCACGTCCGCCCGCGTTGCCTCGGGCCTAGGCGCCAACCTGCGCGAGGCCGAGTACAAAAAGATTCAGACGCTCGCTTTTGGCAACCTGGACAACTACGACGCCAGCTCGCTCGTCACCCGCATGACCACGGACATCACCGTTATCCAAAATGCTGTGGGCAACGGCTTTCGCCCTATGGTGCGCGGCCCGGTGACGCTTATCGTTGGCCTTATCTACGCGCTGATGCTGTCGCGCCCGCTCGCCACCGTCTTTGCGATCATCTTGCCCGTGCTGGCAATCGTACTGGGCGTCATCACCTATCGCGTCAGTCCGCTCTACCGCCAACTCCAGACCTCGATGGACCACCTCAACGGCGTGGTACAGGAAGACCTCACCGCCGTGCGTGCCGTCAAGGCCTACGTTCGTACCGAGCACGAGGAGGCCAAGTTCGACACCGTCAATACCGAGCTCGCGCGCACTGCGACAAAGACCTTTGGCAGCGCGGTGCTCAACCTGCCGGTGTTTCAGCTGTCGATGTACGTGGCTGCGCTCTCCATCCTGTGGATTGGCGGCCGCATGATTCTCGCCGGCAAGCTGGGCGTGGGCTCGCTCACGGGCTTTATGAGCTACGTGCTGCTGATCATGAATTCGCTCATGATGATTTCCAACGTGTTTTTGCTGCTCACGCGCGCTCTTACGAGTGTGGGCCGTATCGCCGAGGTGCTCGATGAGGAGCCCTTTATCGTCAACCCCGCGGGAGACCTCGCGATTGCGGCGCCAGCGGACGGCAGTATCGAGTTTCGCGACGTTTCCTTTAAATACCGCGCGGATGCAGCCGAGGATGTGCTCGAGCATATCGACCTTCGCATCGAGAGCGGCTCGACGGTGGGCATCCTCGGCGGCACGGGCTCGGGCAAGAGCTCACTTGTGCAGCTGATTGCGCGCCTGTACGACGCTACCGAGGGTGCCGTGCTTGTGGGCGGACGTGACGTGCGCGACTACGACCTCGCCGCCTTGCGCGACGCCGTGGGCATTGTGCTGCAAAAGAATGTGCTGTTTACGGGTACCGTGCGCGAGAACCTGCAGTGGGGCAATCCGCAGGCGTCGGACGATGAGCTCCTCGCGGCTTGCCGCGCGGCGTGCGTGGACGAGTTCCTTGATCGCATCGGCGGGCTGGACGGCGAGTTGGGCCAAGGCGGCGCCGGTGTCTCGGGTGGCCAGAAGCAACGTCTGTGCATCGCGCGCACGCTGCTCAAGCATCCGCGCGTGCTCATTTTTGACGACTCCACCAGCGCGGTCGATATGGCGACCGACGCTAAGATTCGCGAGCACATCGCCCGGATTTCCGATACGACCGTGCTCATCATCGCCCAGCGCATCGCGAGCGTCATGGATGCCGATCGCATTGTGGTGCTGGACGACGGTCGTGTCCACGGCGTGGGCACGCACGAGGAACTGCTGGCGGGCGACAACATATACCAGGAGATTTACGCCTCGCAGATGGAGTTTGCGAGGAACGCGGACGCCGGCGACGGCAGCGACGATGGTTGCGCGAATGATCCGTTTTCCTCCGTCCCCGGAGGATCGCCCTTGGAAGGGGGTGAGCGCCATGCCTAAGACCGCAGCCCAAGCACGCCCGGCCGACCTCAAGCGCACCGTGCGCCGCCTGCTCTCCTACATGGGGCATGCCAAGTTCTCGTTGCTCGCGGTGGGCGTGCTCGCCTCCGTCGCCGCCATCGCGAGCCTCGCCGGCACCTACATGGTGCGCCCCATCGTTAACGGTTTGGCTACAGGCGGGGAGGAACTGCTCGCCAAGCAGGTCATCCTGACGGCGATCATCTACGCCGCGGGCGTGCTCTCGGCCCTGGGCTACTCACAGATCATGGTGCGCGCGGCCCAACGCGTGGTGTCCGATATTCGCCGCGACCTGTTCGCGCACATCCAGACGCTGCCGCTCAGTTATTTTGACAGCACGCGCTCGGGCGACATCATGAGTTTTTTCACCAACGACGTCGACACCGTCTCCGAGGCGCTCAACAACAGCTTTGCCAACGTGATTCAGGCCGCCATTCAGGTTGTGGGCACCACGGCCATGCTCATCATCCTTAACTGGCAGCTCACGATTATCACACTCGTGTGCGATGCGGCCATTGTGCTGTATGCGCGCTACTCGGGCGCGCGCTCAAAGCGCTTCTTTGCCGCCCAGCAGGCATCGCTTGGCGACCTGGACGGATATATCGAAGAGATGGTCTCGGGCCAAAAGGTCATCAAGGTCTTTAACCGCGAGGCGGCGAATGTCGCCGGCTTTGCCTGCCGCAACGACGAGCTTCGCCGCACCGGCACCGCCGCCGTGAGCTATGCCAACTCCATGGTGCCCATGACCGTCGTGATTGGCTACGTCAACTATGCCATCGTCGCCGTGGCGGGCGGCATGCTCTGCATCAAGGGGCTCGCCGACGTAGGTGCGCTCGCGAGCTACCTGGTCTTTGTGCGCCAGGCCGCCATGCCCATCAACCAGTTTACGCAGCTCGGCAACTTCTTGCTCAACGCGTTGGCCGGTGCCGAGCGCCTGTTTGCGGCTATGGACCTTAAGCCCGAGGTGGACGAGGGCTGCGTGGAGCTGGTGCAGACGGGCGACGCCGCGTGGGCGTGGAAGATTCCCGAGGGCCAGGGCGTGGGCGCGTACGGGCATCTGCATGACGTGGCTGCCGTTGATGAGTCGGGTCGCGCGGTGGCTGCCGACGGCACCGAGCTCACGTGCGGCTTGGTTTCGCTTGCCGGCGACGTGCGCTTCCATGCCGTGGACTTTTCCTACGTGCCGGGCACCCGCGTGCTCACGGACCTCAACCTGTTTGCCAAGCCGGGGCAAAAGATCGCGTTTGTGGGCTCCACGGGTGCCGGCAAGACGACCATCACCAACCTCATCAACCGCTTCTACGAGGTCGATGACGGCGAGATCACGTACGACGGCATCGACGTCAAGCACATTGCCAAGGCCAGCCTGCGCGGGTCGCTCGGCATCGTGCTGCAGGATACGCACCTGTTTAGCGGCACCATTGCGCAGAACATCCGCTTTGGCAAGCTCGACGCGACCGACGAGGAGGTACGCGCCGCTGCCGAGGCCGCCTGCGCCGACTCGTTTATCCGCCGCCTGCCTAGAGGGTACGACACACCGGTCACGGCCGACGGCGCCAACCTGTCGCAGGGTCAGCGTCAGCTGCTCGCCATCGCGCGCGTGGCCGTCGCCGACCCACCGGTGCTCATCCTGGACGAGGCCACGAGCTCCATTGACACGCGTACCGAAAAGCTCATCGAGCGCGGTATGGACCGCATCATGCGCGGTCGCACCACCTTTATGATCGCGCACCGCCTGTCCACCGTCCGCGATGCCGACGCCATCATGGTCCTCGAACACGGCCGCATCATCGAGCGCGGCACGCACGAAGAGCTCCTCGCCCAGCACGGCGAGTACTGGCAGCTGGCGCATGGCTTAAAAGAGTTGGATTAACCCGTTCGAGCACGATGCTTTGACCCCTCTGTGCCCCTCACCTCGCCTCAAACCATCACAACATTCGACGTTTTTCGCCAAAATCAGGAAAAGCATCGAATGTTGTGATGGTTTTTCTGCCACTCGACCGGGTGGAATCGCTTTCTTGCGCACGAAGGTGTGCGAACCCGTGAGCAGGGGAATAAGGTTGGTTATCCGACTCCATTGGAGGGCTCATGGACCTGCCGATCGTCCTGTCCCATAAGACTGCCTGGCTGTACCACAACGTGGCGCGCCCGTCCGAGCCGCTCTCGCGAGCAAGCAGCCTATACGATGAGGACTCGCTTGCTAACGAGGCGGAGCCGACCGCGAGCCTGCCCAAATTGGGACTTGATGCCAAAGGGCTGAGGGCTTCAACGGCAGTTGGGATCGTTGCCGACTATCTGGTTTCGCTCGGTATTCCACGAGAAGAGCTCGATCATATCGACACGCTCGTCAACTTCGATTTTGAGCGCTCGACGCCGGCTGGATTTAGGTGCCACGTGTTTGGAGCGCCGGTACCTCCAGGCCATCTTATCGAGGTGGCAGAGGGCCTTCTGGTGGTTGATGAGGCCATGTGCTTTGTCCAAGCGGGTTCGTGGATGAGCGAACCCGAGCAGCTGGAATATGGCTACGAAATCTGCGCCCGATACCATTTGAATCATCTGTCGACAGGCGATTATATCGAGATGGGGCAGAGGTATACCGTTGCCGACTTGATTGCCTATTGCAATGAGAACCGATCTCGTCAGGGGGCTATACGCGCGGCCGCCGCGCTCAAGCGCGTGCACGATGGCGCGCGGTCGCCCATGGAGACGGCCACCGCAATCATGGTCGTAGCAAAACGTTCCCAGGGCGGGCTGGGATACGCCAAGATCGAGCTCAACCATCGGGTCGATGTTCCCAACGAGTTCAAGTATCTCGCAAAGGCCGGGTATTTCGAGATCGACGTATATGCGCCTGCAAGCGGTACGGGGATTGAATACAACGGCTCGGACCATCTTGATAAACAGCGCAGCGCGTCGGACGCGGAGCGTATAACCGTGCTGAGCGCGCTGGGCTTTAGGATGATTGTCCTCACCGGGACTCAATTTGCCCACCAGCTGCAATTGCACCGGGCGATGAACGCCATCGCGCTCGCTATGGGTCTCAAGTGCGACCGAAGCGAAGCGTTCCAAAAACGTCAGAACGACCTGCGAGAATTCGTAATTCGGCACTGGGACGGCGGCCTTTAGGGGCGTTTTGGTTCTTCTACGGGGCGCTACGGGCAAGCAAACCATCACAACATTCGACGTTTTTTGCCAAAATCGGGAAAAGCATCGAATGTTGTGATGGTCTGTGTTGAGGGTGGGCTCGGGAAGCCGGTCTTGCTCGAAGTGACCTGTCCTGTCGTACGGGTGTCGGCATGATTCTCTCGTGGGGTATTATGTTTTCCGAAGAATAAAACGCCGCGCGAGGGGAGGGCTGCGTGGACGGGCACGTGCAACATGACGGCTTTGGCCGCGATATCAACTACCTGCGCATTGCCGTTACCGACAAGTGCAATTTCCGCTGCATTTACTGCATGCCGGCCGATGGCGTGGCGCCCCGCGCGCACGACGAGCTGCTCAGCGCCGAGGAAATCGCCCGCTTTGTGTGCTTGGTGGCGGGGGAGGGCATTCGCCGCGTGCGCCTGACGGGCGGCGAGCCGCTGGTCAGCCGCCGTATCATTCCGCTTATTCGCGACATCCGCGCGATTCCGCAGATCGAGGACGTCTCGCTCACCACCAACGGCGCCCTGCTGCCCAAGCTGGCGCCGCAGCTCAAAGATGCCGGGCTTAACCGCGTCAACATCTCGCTCGACACACTCGACCCTACGCTCTTTGGAAAGATCACGCGCCTGGGTCGACTCGAGCAGACCATGGCCGGTATCGACGCGGCGCTGGCTTGGGGCTTTGAGCCCGTTAAGGTCAACTGCGTTGTGGTGCGCCGGCTCAACCAGGATGTGGCAGCCCTCGCGCGCTTGACCGTCGACCGCCCCATCCACCTGCGCTTTATCGAATACATGCCCATCGGCGACGAGCGCACCAGCTCGCATTGCGCTGTGGATCCGCATGCGCCCGCGCTCAATCCCGAGCTGTGGGATGCGAGTGACACCGTTCCGAGCGACGAGCTGCGGGCGCGCATCAATGCCGGGGCCGCGGCGGCGGGACTGGGCGAGCTCGAGCCGCTCGACATCAACGACGCTCCTGCCGGCGCGGGCCCTGCGCGCTATTGGCACTTTCCGGGCGCGGCGGGAACGGTTGGCTTCATTAGCGCCATGTCCAACCATTTTTGTGCGAGCTGCAACCGTCTGCGCCTGACGGCCGATGGCAACGTGCGTCCGTGCCTGTTCAGCGATGCCGAGTATTCGGTGCGTGAGGCGCTGCGCCGTGGTGATGATATGCAGGTACTTTCGATTTGGCGCGATGCCGTGGCCCACAAACCGCAGGAACACGCGATAATTGAGGGCACGCAACGATTTATGTCCCAAATCGGAGGATGATTATATGGCCAAGAGCAGGTACGCCGATGCCACCAAGGCCGCTCGCAGGGCCGCGATGTCTGCCCACAAAGCCACGGCTGCGGCGAATGCTGGCAACGCCGACGCGTCAGCGCAGCCGACTGCCAGCGCTGCCACCGAGCCCGCCCGTGACGCCCGTCGCGACGAGCTGACGCACGTGGACGCCAAGGGCGAGGTACGTATGGTCGACGTGTCCGACAAGGCCGAGACCCATCGCATTGCCATCGCCGAGGGTGCCATCCTCATGCACCTCGAGACACAGGCCATGGTGCTGCAGGACCGTGCCAAGAAGGGCGACGTGCTTGCCTGCGCACGCGTGGCGGGCATTATGGCCATCAAGCGCACGAGCGACATCATCCCCATGTGCCATCCGTTGCTCATTACCAAGAGCAAGTGCGACATTGCGCCCATCGCTCCGGCGGGGACGCCGGCCGAGGACGTGCCCGAGGGCTGGGCGCCGGCGCGCGCGGACGGGCAGGTTGGCTTTCACGTACTGGTTACGGCCGGCGTGACGGGCAAGACGGGTATCGAGATGGAGGCCCTGACCGGCGCGAGTGCCGCGTGCCTGACCATCTACGACATGTGCAAGGCGGTCGATCGCGGCATGGAGATCGTCGACGTGCGCCTTCTGCACAAGGAGGGCGGCCGCTCGGGCGTGTGGGACCGCGCGGAGCGCCAGGCCGCTGCTGTTGAGGCCGCCACCGCTGACGGTGCCGCGCCCGCGAGCGCACCCGTCGCCGTCGCGTCCGCAGCTCCGACACCGGCCGTCCCCGCGATCGCGTTTATCGGCTACCAAAACTCGGGCAAGACCACGCTCGTCGAGAAGGTCATTGCCGAGCTCACCCGCCGCGGCCTGCGCGTGGGCTCGCTCAAGCATCACGGGCATCACGGCTTTGATATCGACGTGCCCGCTAAGGATACCTGGCGCCATCACCAGGCCGGATCCAAGCACGTGGGCCTTATCTGCGCCACGCGCTGGGCGGAGTACGCCGACACGCGCGAGGAGGACGAGATGCCCGCGCGTGAGCTGCTGTCGCGCTACAACGATGTCGACGTGGTGATCATCGAGGGCTACAAGACCGAGGGCTTCGACAACATCGTGGTCGCGCGCTCCGGTGTCGACCGTCTGCGCGGCAAGAGCTCGCTCGACCTGGTCGACGGTCACACGCTGGCGCTTGCCTGCAACGAGGCCCTGGCGCGTCAGGCCTTCGACGCCGGCTTTGCGACCCGAGCCATCAACATCAACGACGCCCGAGCCATCTGCGATCTTATCCAAGATCACCTTCAGGCTTGACGCTGCGCCGGCCCCAAGCACCCCATCTCGCCCCTCAAGCCGTCGCTCGCGTACCAAAGTACGCGTCGCTCCTCTTTCGGGGCGACCTGGGGCACTTGGAACCGGCTCGCTGCGTTGCCATAACCTGCCAAAAAGGGACAGGTTTATTTTGGCAGGTTTTATCTGGGCAAACGTCATTTCCACCACAAAGGGGCCAGGCACCTTTGTGGTGGTTTTTGCTTTGCAGTAAAAACCATCACAACATTCGATGAAAATCGCGATTTTGCCGAAAAACGTCGAATGTTGTGATGGTTTGCGCTCTGGGCCAGGCCATCCTGCGAGTCAAGCCCCTCTGCGGATCCGGCCACCACAAAGGGGCCAGGCACCTTTGTGGTGGATTTTGCTTTGACGGGCCGCGCCTGTGCCTTGGTATACCATGTACGCCGTTTGCGAATGCACCCCACACCGCCGCACAACCCAGAAAGGCCCCCATGGACACCACCTTCAGCCACATCAAAGCCGTGTTCTGCGATATCGACGGCACACTGCTCACGAGCCAGCACACGGTGTCCCCGCGCACCGTGGCGGCGATCCGCGCCCTGCGCGAGCGCGGCGTGCTGTTTGGCCTGTGCACCGGGCGCGACGCCCACGCGACCGAGGCCATGTACGAGCTCTGGGGTATCGAAGGCCTGGTGGACGTGCTCGTGGGCTGCGGTGGCGCCGAGGTCATCGACCGCGCGCACGACATCAACGAGCTGAGCTATCCGCTGCCGGGCGAGACCATCGCGCGCATCTGCAAGCACATGGCGGACCTTCCGGCAACGCCCGTCTGCCCCCGAGACGGCGTGTTCTACGTGCCCGAGAGCAACGCGTGCGTCGAGCACCTGTCGCGCGTCGACGGTGTGCCCTACCAGGTGGTCGATTTTGCCGAGTTCTTGCGCGAGCCGCAGCCCAAGGTGATGTTTACCATGGCGCCCGAGGTAATGCCGCGGGTGATTGAGCGGGCGTCGACGTTTGCCGATAACACTGTTAAGGCGGCGGCTCTGCAAACCACGCAGCGGCTCTACGAGTTCATGGATCCGCGCGTGTCCAAGACGCGCGGCCTTGTGCGCGTGGCGGAGCTCAACGACATGGAGCTCCAGAACATCTGCGTGTTTGGCGATGCCGATAACGACGCCTGCATGGTGGCCGACGCCGGCGTGGGCGTGGCCATGGCAAATGGTAGCGATGCCACCCGTGCCGCCGCCGACTTTGTAACCGCGAGCAACGACAAAGACGGCATCGCGATCTTTATCGAGGAACATCTGCTGTAGCGCTGGGGGAGAACCACCGCAAAAGGGAGCAGGCACCTTTGTGGTGGCCTCAGGCGATTTGGGCGAATTGATACCGAAAATCTGCGCGAAAATTCAAATAACGTTGTCTGAACATCATGCTTCAAACCACCGGTGAGTTAAAGATATTCCCATCAATTTGGTAGTCTATTCCTCCCGGTTAATGATCTATCGTTCACGGTCGATTTTCGACCGTTCACAGGACGCATGCTCTTGAGCAAAATGTTGTGCAAATAAATAAAATGCTATTAAAAAATGATAACTAGCTTAATTACCAGTAGAAATAGATATTTCATAGCGAATAAACGAAGGTAAATCCGAGCAAATGTCAAGAGAATTGAGAATTCGCTACAAAACTATCGGTATTTTTGCTTAGATGTTCAAACAATCGTTACAATATGATCTATAAGCGTGCGCAATTACAGATTGTGCAGATACGTTTGATAGTGAAAGAGCAAGATCGCGGTCTCTTGGGGAGGAGACATCGATGAAAGCGAATTCAGAAAAAACTAAGCAGAGTAAAAAAGCGACGCGCCGTGTACTGGCAGGCGTTTTGTGCGGAGCCTCCGTGTTGAGCCTGGTACTGTCACTCGTCATGCCTCCGATCTCGCAGGCAATTGCAAACGATGATCAGGCGGTTTCTACCGAGGCGACCGTTGCAGACGCGAGCGCTTTGGGCGAGGACGCCGGTGCAGACGAGAACGTTTTGGGCGAGGAGGCCGGTGCAGGCAATTCCACGGGCAAAGACGCCGAAAACCGGAAAAGTGACGACGCTGAGGGTGGCGAGGGAGAAGACGCTGCTGCGGCGGATCCGGCTGCCGATGGCGCGGGAGCCGAGAGCGCTGCGCAGCCCGCGGATGATGGACAGTCTGTCGATAAGGTCGCTACTGTTGCAAATGAAGGTGAGGTTCCGGGACTTAAAAAAGATAAGGATGGGTATACGCTGCTGACGAGTGGCGGAGACCTGACAGCGTACCTTGCCGCGGTGAACAAGCCCACACAGCTGCGTCTGGCTGCTGATATTAGTTCGAGCTCGCCGATCACCATCGAACAAGACACTACGATCGACCTTGCGGGTCACAAGCTTTATTACAGCAACGGTAACGTTAACAAGGACGACAGAAATTCTGTTTGTACATTTATCACAATTAAAAGAGGCTTTACGCTAACTGTCGAAGGTAAGGCGAATGACTCGCGGACTGAAGCTGCCAGTGCTGAACCTGGTCGGCCAGCACAGATGCAGTTCGATGATGAAAGTGTTCCACAATCACTCACATACTACGTAACTGAAAGCACGCCTAACGGTCTTGGTACAAGCGAAACGACCTATCAGCACACTGTTACCAATTTCGGCGCTATCGTTGCATGCAAAACGGGCTTTGTAAATCAAGTCATTTCCGTTGAGGAAGGGGGCACGCTCAATCTTGATGGCGGCATGATCACAACGCCTCGTACCCTGGGCTACAACGGTCACGTTATTTTCTCTAAGGGCACTGTCAATATTTCTGGCGGGTATGTCACCAACGGTAACGGCGGCGGCTGGGGCGGTGGCCTGTGCATGGCAGCGGGTTCACTCAATATGACCGGCGGCGTGATTGCAGCGAATAAGGCTGCTTCCGGTGGTGGCATTTTTGCCGACAGCGGTGTCACGTTGGATCTCTCCGGCGGTTTCATTTCGGGTAACGCTACGGATCCCGTTTCTGTCGGCAGCGGCGATACCGCCGACACCGGCGGCTACGGTGGCGGTGTTTATACCAAGGGTGCAACCGTAACCATCAGTGGTTCTGCCAATATAACTAACAACCGAGTTGAAGCTCAAGTCACTAATAAGGACATTTACAACAACGGTCTCCTCGGTGGCGGCGGCATTGCATCAACGAGCAGTGATAATAAAAAGGGATCACTGACCATGACGGACGGTTCTGTTACGGCCAACTACTCCAAAGAGGCCGGTGGCGGAATTTATGCTGGCTTCTGGAACCGGGCGATTACGTTTACCATGACAGGTGGCACGATTGCCGGCAACAAATCTGCAAACGCTGAGGGCGGTGGTCTCCGTATTTCCACCGGTACTACCGGCGATATTGGGACTAGGCCGGGCACGTCCAGCAAGATTTACATCACCAACAACAAGACCATGACGGGTGAGAGCCGCGGCGGCGACTGGGGCGGTGGCGGTGTCTTTATCCAGAAGGGCGGCAGGCTCAATATTTTCAAGACGCTGATCACTAATAATCGCGCCGGTGGCTGGGGCGGTGGCGTCGGTGCTTGTCCTACGGGCGAGACAATCGTTTCGCACTCAAATGGCGCTGCTATCTATGACAACACAGATAACGTTGATCAAGATGGCAAAAAGCTGCCAGACCTTGATCAAAATGAACATAAACATCCAGCGTTTCATTATTCCGCTGGCGGCGACAACAAAATTGAAGACCGCGATGAAGTAAATTACGTTACTCATCTCTTCCAAAATTCCGGTCATGAGGATTTCTTCTTGGTCCGTAATAAGACTGGCGCGGATAAGACAATCGCTGTCGTTCTTGGCAAGATGCTCGGTGGCGGCTCGGCTGGCTGGAAGGGCACCTGCGATGGCAACGAGATTAAGATCGATGCCAACGGCGGCGCCGAGGCTAAGTGGATGTTCGGCCTTGAGGCTAATCCTTCCGATATGGCTAAAAGTGATGCGCAGAGAGATGCTACGACCATCATCAGTGGCAACTACTCCTACACCCACGGTGGCGGCATCATGACCAACGGCGATCTTGTCGTTGGCAAGGTCGAGGCTTTGAACGTGTATCCCGCAATCAAAGTCAAGGCTAATAAAGTCCTTATGAAGGACGGCGAAGAGCAAGGTCTTTCGGGTCACAACTATCAGTTTAAGCTGTTGGGTGCACCTGCCGATCCAACCAAGGCACCATACTGGAATAAGGACGGCACGCTTAACGAAAACGGATGTGAGGCGAAACCGGCGGTTCCTGTCAATGAAAACGGAGAGATTCTCATTGACACGGGCGCGAACTACCAATCGGGCGATTACGACCTCTACCTTGTTGAAGTTCCCCCTGACCCTGATAACGTTCCTGTCAACGAAAAAGGAACAAAGTTTGATAAGTCTATTTACAAAATACATATAAAGGTTGGTACGACACTAGTTAATACGACCAGCCTCTTGGGGATCAAGATTAATCGTTATGGAGTTGATAGGAGCGCTTCCACAGTATCCGTAAAAAAGGAAGGCGCAGCGGACTTCACCGCGTGCGGATCTGACTTCTATGGTTGGAGCGAAGATGCGAACGATAAGACCGTCTCGACCGTAAAAATCGGCAACGCCTCCAAACCTGCGTTTACGAACGAGCTCGCGCCCTACCAGACCTCGGGCTCTTGGACACCTCAGGTGACCAAGAAGGTCGACGGCGGCGAGATGAAGAAGTTTAAGTTCGAGCTGTATACCAAGGATTCGGAAGACAGAGAGACATCTCTTCAGACCAAATGTACTTCTGCTGAGTCGGGAAACCTTCAGATAGTAAAGTTCGATAAACCGGTACCAATCGGCCCACTAGGCCTTAAGAATCTCGATAAAAATCGGCAGGCGCAGTTTACCTACTACATCCGTGAATGCCCCGCCCGCGTGGACGATGGCACCAGCCACAAGGGCTATACCAACGACACCAAGACCTTCAAGGTTGTGGTGACGGCCAAGGACAACCGTGACGGCACGCTGGAATGCACGCCGACCTACTACGAGGTCGACGCCAACGGTAATGAGAGCTCGAGTCCAACCCTCAACCCCACCTTCACCAACACCTACTCCACCTCTTTGCCCCTTTCTGGTATGTCGGGCGTCACTCTGACGTACCTTGCCGGCGCGGCGGTGCTTTGCGCTGCCGCGGCCTGGATGCACATTCGTCGCAAGGCGAATGCGAAGGGAGGTAAGCGTCATGAATAAGAAAGTTTGCTCCTTCCCGATCTTGTTTGCGCTGCTTACCCTCCTGATCGGCACCTGCGCGGTTGTGTTCCCCGCATCCGCGCAGGCCGCGCCGACCTCGACCGGTTCCATCACGGTGAGCGGCACCGTGGCGCGCAGCTACGACGCCTACCAGATCTTTAGCGCCAACGTCGTCGACGGCGACAGCGACGCCAAGATCGCCACCGACCTCGCCTGGGCAAGCGACGCCGCGCGCGACGCCGCGCTGCCTGTGCTGCATAGCGCCGGCATGCCCAATTCCCAGACCACCGCGCAGGAAGCTGCCGAGTGGCTCAACACCGATCCCCACCTTACGAGCGCGCTGAGCGCACAGCTCGCTCGTTCCCTCCAGAGCTCTGGTGCCGAGTCTGTGGCCCTTAACGCGGGCACGGCGGCCGAGCTGTCCTGCGGCTACTGGCTCATCGTTGCCAAAGACGACGCCATCGCCCAGGGCGAGGCCGGCACCGCGCCGATCATGACCCTGGTCGGCGGCAGCGCCGTCACCGTCAAGCCCAAGGCGGCGACGCCCAAGGTCGCCAAGCACGTGCTGGAGGACAGCACCGCCGCATGGCAGAAGGCCGCCGACGCCACGGTCGCCGACGACCTGTACTGGCGCCTCTCGGCCACGGTTCCGGCGGGCCTCACGGCCTACGACACCTATACGGTGCGGTTCGTCGACACCATGGGCGCGGGGCTCGACCCCTCCAAGGTGGCCGCGAGCATGCGCGTGTACGCGGCGGCGGGCGCGGACGGCGGTTTCGACGCCGTCTCGACCGGTAAGGACGGGCGCGCCGGCTCCGAGCCCGCGAAGGGCTGGACCGACATCACGGCCCAGTGCGCAACCAAGGTAGCGGCCGACGGTAAGACCTTCACCGTGCGCACCGGCGACCTCATCGCCGCGCTCGGCGGGGCCGACGCCTTCACCGCGGGCGCCCGCGTGGTCGCCGTGTACAATGCGCCGCTCAGCAGCGCGTGCAACCACGGCATCGCGAAGGGCAATCCCAACGAGGTCTACCTGCGCTACCCGCGCTCTCCCTTTGCCGACCAGTCCGGCGACGCAGGCTTCACCCGCACGCCGAGCGATGACGCGTGCGCCTACACCTGGGATCTCGCGCTCACCAAGCGCGGCAGCGACGGCGACAAGCCGCTTGCCGGGGCGGTCCTGAGCATCATCGATGACCGCGGTCGCACGCTGGCGGCCGACGGCACGTGGGATGCGGAGGGCAAGGCCACCGTCACCACGGGCGAGGACGGCCGCGTGACCGTCTCGGGCGTGGACTCGGGCAAGCTGGAGGTCCGCGAGCTCAAGGCGCCCAAGGGCTACACTGCCTTTGAGGGCACGCGCTCCGTGACGGTCAAGGCCGAGGGCCTGGACGTCGACCAGGTGGCCGCCGCCAAGCCCAAACTCACCATCACGGCCGAGTCGCCCCTGCGCGCCGACAGCGCGGACGGGTCGACGGGCAGCCTGGAGGCGTCGCTCATCAACACGCCCACCGGCACACCCCCTAGCATTACCACCGGAGGCTTTATGCCCTCGACTGGCGATATGGCAATGTACGCCGCGGTCGCCGCAGCGGTCGCCGGAGCCGCGCTCATCGTGGTCGCGCTCCTGGTCAAGCGGGGAGGTGGCAGCCATAAAGAGTAGCTGGCAGCCCCACAGAGAGCGGGGCGAGACGTAGCGAAGCAGATGCTAAGACACAGACAGATGATGACCGATCGAATGAGTTACGAAGTAGAAAGCAGAGGAAAGAAGATGCATATGAACAAGAACATCGCACGCCTGGCAGTAACCGCCGGCCTCACAGCAGCGCTGAGCTTCGGCGGCGTCATGGCCCCGGTGACCATGGCGTTTGCGGCTGGGAGCGGCTCAACTGTGACGTTCAACGATCCTGATTATGGAGCGTCCACGACCTATAAGGGCATTCAAATCTTTACGGCTACGGTTACGACGACCGCCGAGGGCACGACTGTGAGCAACATCGCGTGGGCCAGCACCGACGTCCAAACCGCTGTCGTAAACGCCATCAAGACAAAGGATGAATCCTACAAAAGCAATAACGCGCAGGATGCCGCTGATTGGCTGAACAAACACAACGCAGGCACCGAGAAGACCGATGAAAGTACTAGAATCAGCAGCGGCCACGTTCTGAACAAGATTGCTGCCGATCTGAAGAACAGCAGTGGCTGGGAGACGACGGCTGCGGGTAACGCGTCCCTTTCTGGTCTTACCGCTGGTTACTGGCTTTTCCTGACCAATAGCGTTGCGGAAGGTTCGAATATCAAATCGAAGGACGTTTTTACCTCGCCTGTATATGCGGTCGTTGATGGCACGAATAATAAAGTGGTGACTCCCAAGAAGAGCGTCCCTGCCGTCGATAAGAAAATCGTGAGCGCCAAGGGCGATCAAGAGCTCGATGCGAGCGACTCCCATGTTGGGCAGGACGTAACGTTCAACCTCTACGGTACTATCGCTGACAACTATGACACGTACGATACGTATTACTATCAGTTCTCCGATCAAATTTCCAAGGGCCTGACGCTGCAGGATGGTGCCCAGGTGTATTTATATGAGAGCAAGGATGCCGCGCAGGCAGATCTTAAGCGCGAGAAGCCGACGTTGAACATTACGAATTCGTTTGATCAGCAAGATGGCGGTGTGGATGAAAGCGGCAACAAGACGACGACTTGGACCTGCAGCAATCTTAAGAGTATGGCGGGTGTTACCTCGAAATCCTGCATTGTCGTCTCCTATAAGGCAAAGATCAACAGCGAGGCCGCCATTGGAGGCAACGCAGGCAACACCAACACCGCTACGCTTACGTACTCAAACAACCCTATGATCAACGAAACCGGCACGACGGTGCCCGATGAGGTCAAGACCTACACCTATGGTCTCAAGCTTAATAAGGTTGACCTTGGCACCGAGGAGGCGCTTAAGGATTCGAATATTAAATTTACTATCAAGGTGAAGTCAGCGGCGGATTCCAACTTGGTGGGGAAATACGTTCAGTCCGATGGAACCCTCGTAGACACTGAGTGCGAGCTTTCCGTCACCAACGGTGCTATTACTATCAAGGGCCTTGGTGCGGGAACCTATACGGTTGAGGAGACGGACGCTCCCGCTAATTACGATAAAGTGCAGCCCTTCGATTTCACGATTACGCCAAACAGGGACAGCGAGGCTTCAGGCGAAAGCCCGGTTGGAGCCAAGTATGAGATTAATACCAGTCAGAAAGACCAGGTCATCATCGGCACGCCGAACAATGCGAGGGACGACAACAAGCTCCAAGCCGAGGCTGGCACAGCTACAAACGACGACGGCACCTTCAACATCACCGTTGGCGATACCAAGCAGGTCGGCCTCCCGCTCACCGGTCTCAACGGCGTGACCTTCACTTGGATCGCTGGTGGCGCGGTGCTGTGCATCGGCGTGGCGCACCTCATCCGCAGCCGTAAGCAGGCTGAGGAGTCCGAGCAGGAGTAACGCTCGCTCACCCATCCCTTTGGCAGGTGGGATGTGATGGCCATGAGACTTGCGGACACTTTTCTCGTCTATCCACGTTCTTGCTTTGCCATTCTCTTTTCGGGGCAGACTCCGTGCTGGAGTCTGCCCCGTTTTTTGGGATAACGCAGGCAGCCTCCACCGTCCGATGCGGACTCATCCGTCATCGCGTTTCTTGACTCGTATGAGGTTCGGTTTAAGGTCCGTAGGCGCACGCGCGGTGCGGACGGTAGAAGGCATTTGCGCCGCAACAAGCGCAAATAAGAATGCCCGGGGGTCGGATCCCGGGCATTTAACAAAACCAGAAAACTAGGCCGCCCGCGCTCCCAAACATTTACGCGGGGTGCGTCGTTTTCTATTGATATTGTATCCCGAATCGCCCCGCCGATCCGGGACATTTTGTAAACTCAAATGCTGGCTTATCCTCGACTGGACGGTGCAGTCTAGCTGCGTTGTCCGGCGCGGAAGCTCGCTAATCGGCTATTATTTGTTTAGACAACCTGAGCTGTAGAGGAGTGACCGGCGATGGTGCAGGGCGCCAAACATATGAAGAGCAATAACGCTGCGGCCAACGGCGGCTCAAGCCCTCAGCCCAAACCTCAACCAAAGCCCAAGCGCCGTCGCAAGCGGCTGCCGCGCTGGGCCGACCGGCTCATCACCATCGTCATCATCCTTATTGGCGTGGGCCTTATGACCTGGCCGTGGATCTTGGACCGGCTCGAGGCCTCGGGCGTGTTCAACCAGATCAGCACCGTGTCCAGCACCGTGGACGCGCTGTCTGCCGAGGAGAGGGAGCGCATCCTGCTCCAGGCTCGCTCCTTTAACGAGCAGCTGGCGGGCGAGGCCACCGAGCTTCCCGCCGACCAGATCGAGCCCTACGCCCAGCAACTTATCTTTGACCGCGACCCCATGATGAGCTGGGTCGAGATTCCCTCCATCGACGTGAGTATGCCCATTTATCACGGCACGAGCGAAGAAGTCCTTATGGCGGGCGTCGGCCACCTGGAGGGCACGAGCCTGCCGGTGGGCGGCGCCTCGACGCATTGCGTGCTCACCGCGCACTCGGGCATGCGCAACCTGAGCATGTTCGACGACATCCACTCGCTGGAGCCCGGCGACCTGGTACTGCTGCACACCATGAACAAGACGCTCGCCTACAAGATGGTGGACTCCGAGGTCGTGCTGCCCGAGGAGATGGAGTCGCTGACCATCGAGCCCGGTGCCGACAAGGTGACGCTCGTCACCTGCACGCCCTACGGCGTGAACGACCATCGCCTGCTGGTGCATTGCGTGCGCACCAAGTACAACAAGAAGGACGTCGACAAGCAAAAGTCGCTGGCCGGCCGCCACTGGGGCAAGCGCGAGTTTGCCGTGCTCATCGTGGTCGTAGCCATTGTGCTGTTGCTGCTGGACATCGTGATCCACGCGGTCCGCAGGCGCCGCAAGGCCAAGGCCTCGGCATAAGACATTCTTCAGAACCACCACAATGGGGACAGGCACCTTTGTGGTGGTCGGGACTTCCAAGCCATCACAACATTCGATGAAAATCTCGATTTTGACGAAAAGCGTCGAATGTTGTGATGCTTTTCGTTTCGGACGGGATGCTTTTCGTTGTGGGCGGGACGGTTTTCGTTGTGGGCAGTACGGCTTTCGCTATGGACGGTGCGGTTTCGCTGTAGAACCGCCGGCCCGCCGCCTGCCAGCCCGCCGTCCTCGTTACGTTTTCGCTGCATTTAGGTAAAGCACCTGCTCCAAGCGGCGTTGCCTTGTATACTAGAGCGGTTTATCTGTTATGCGGAAGGGAGCGCCTATGGCACTCAGCGAGAAAGACGTGCGCGGCATCGCCGAGTACGCAAAGATCGCACTGACCGATGACGAGCTCACCCAGATGACGTCCTACCTGAACGACGCCGTCCAGATGCTCGAGCCCGTCTTGCAATATGACTTGCCCGACGTGGAGCCCACGTTCCATCCCATCGGAAGCCTGTCCAACGTGATGGGCGATGACCTGCGCGAGCCCGAGCGCGACCTGCCGCTCGACGTCGCGCTCGAGAACGCCGGCAGCGCGCGCGACCGCTACTTCCGCGTGCCGTCCATTTTGGGAGAGGGGGAGAGCGAGTAATGGCGCTAAGCTTCGATTCCCTTACCGCCGCCCAGATCGCCGCGGGCGTTGCCGCCGGCGACTTTACCGCTACCGAGGTGGCCCAGGCCTCCCTTGCCGCCATCGAGGCGCGCGAGGGCGGGGTCCAGGCATTCCTGCAGGTGGCGCCCGAGCTTGCGCTCGAGGCCGCCGCGCGTGTGGATGCCGACCGCGCCGCAGGCAAGCCGCTGCCCCCGCTTGCGGGCGTGCCGCTGGCCATCAAAGACAACATGAACCTCGTGGGCACGCGCACCACTTGCGCTTCCCGCATGCTCGAGAACTACCAGAGCGTCTACACCGCCACCTGCGTCCAGCGCATGCTCGATGCCGGCTGCCTGCCCATGGGCAAGGCCAACATGGACGAGTTTGCCTTTGGCAGCTCCACCGAGAGCTCGGCGTTCCATCGCACCAACAACCCCTGGGATACCGAGCGCGTGCCCGGCGGCTCCTCGGGCGGCTCCGCTGCCGCCGTCGCCGCGGGCGAGGTCGCGCTCTCGCTGGGTTCGGACACCGGCGGCTCTATTCGCCAGCCGGCGTCGCTGTGCGGCGTGGTGGGCTTTAAGCCCACGTATGGTGCCGTGAGCCGTTACGGCGTGGTTGCCTTTGGCTCGTCGCTCGACCAGGTGGGCCCCTTTGGCCGCACGGTCGAGGACGTCGCGCTGGCTATGAACGCGCTTACCGGTGCGGGCCACGATCCGTACGACTGCACCAGCCAGGACTGCGCCGTCGACTTTACCGAGCATCTCAACGACAGCATCGAGGGCAAGCGCGTGGGCATTATCCCCGCGTTTATGGAGGCCGAGGGCCTGACGCCCGAGGTCAAGGCCGCTGTTCAGCGCGCCGCCCAGGAGCTGCAGAACCAGGGCGCCGAGCTGGTCGAGGTCGACCTGCCGCACCTGGACGCCGCCATCGCCGCCTACTACGTCATCGGGCCTGCCGAGGCGTTCTCCAACCTGGCACGTTTCGACGGCATTCGCTACGGCTATCAGGAGGAGGGCTGCGCCAACCTGTCCGACCAGAGTTCGCTCTCACGCGCCCACGGCTTTGGCGCCGAGGCCAAGCGCCGTCAGATGCTCGGCGCCTACCTGCTGAGCTCGGGCGTGTACGACAAGTACTACTACGCTGCGCAAAAGGCCCGCACGCTCATCACGCAGGACTACGATGCCGCGTATGCCAAGGTGGACACCATCCTCATGCCCGCCTCGCCGCGCACGGCCTTTAAGTTTGGCGAGATCAGCGACCCCACGCAGATGTACCTTTCCGACCTGTACACCATCTCGCTCAACATTTGCGGCAACGGCGGTATCTCGGTGCCGCTGGGCCTGGGTGAGGATACTCAGCTGCCTGTTTCTGCCCAGCTGGTGGGTCCGGCGTTTAAGGACCGTCAGCTGCTCACGTTTGCCCGCGCCCTGGAGCGCGGCTTTGCCGATGCCGCCACGGGTGCGCCCGCGCTTTCCGTCGCGCCCGATTTTGCCGGGAAGGGAGGCGAGCTGTAATGAAGGAGCTTTCCGAGGTCCTGCAGGATTGGGAGGCCGTGATCGGCCTGGAGATCCATACCGAGCTCACCGCACTCGATACCAAGATGTTCTGCAACTGCAAGCTCAGCCACGATGACGAGCCCAACGCCAACGTGTGCCCGGTGTGCCTGGGCCTGCCCGGCGCCCTGCCGGTTCCCAACAAGCGCGCCATCGAGAGCATCGTCAAGGCCGGTCTCGCCACCAACTGCGAGATCCAGCGTCACTCGATGTTCTACCGCAAGCACTACTTCTATCCCGACATGGCCAAGAACTTCCAGACCACGCAGGGTCCGGTCGCCTTTGCCATGTACGGTCACCTGGACCTGGACGTGACCGGTCGCGGTGCCGCCGAGCGCCCCGACTGCGCGTTTGGCGAGGCCGAGGCTCAGAGCCTGGCGAGCGCCTCGGCCAACGCCGAGGGCCTGTCCACGTCCATGACGTCGACCATGCGCGAGGGTAACCAGCGCGCCGGTCACCTGGCCAGCTACGATGCGTCCAACCTTCAGATGCCCGAGCGTCGCGAGGACGGTTCCTACACGGTGCCCATTCGCATCCTGCGCATCCACATGGAGGAGGACGCCGCCAAGATGGTGCACGTGGGAGGTGCCGAGGGCCGCATTACCGCCGCGGCTGAGTCACTCGTCGACTACAACCGCTGCGGCACGCCGCTGATTGAGCTCGTCACCGAGCCCGATCTGCGCACGCCCGAGGAGGCTCGCCTGTTTATGGAGAAGCTCCGTCGCATCTTTGTGACACTGGGCATCTCCGACTGCTCCATGGAGAAGGGCTCCATGCGTTGCGACGGCAATGTGTCGTTGCGCCGCCGCGGCGAGACCAAGCTGGGCACCAAGACCGAGCTCAAGAACCTCAACTCGTTTAAGAGCCTGCATGATGGCCTTGCCTACGAGATCTGCCGCCAGGCCGAGGTGCTCGAGGAGGGCGGCATCATCTACCAGGAGACTCGCCACTGGGAGCCCAGTCGCAAGCGCACCGTGGTCATGCGTGTGAAGGAAACGGCAGACGACTATCGTCTGTTCCCCGATCCCGACCTGGCGCCGTTCGACCTGGACGACGAGTTTATCGACCGCTGCCGCGGCGAGATCCCCGAGCTGCCCGATGCCAAGCGTGCCCGTTTTGAGACCGACTTTGGCATTAAGGCGGCCGATGCCGAGCAAATCGCCGGCGACCCCGAGTTTGCCGAGTTCTTTGAGACTGCCGCTGCCGGTATGGCTGGCAAGGAGGCCCAGACGGTCGCAAACCTGCTGGTCAACGAGATGATTGCCTACCTTAAGGGTGCGGGCGTGTCGCTGGCCGAGTCCGGCATCGCGCCGGCTCAGGTGGCAGCTCTTGCCAAGTTGCTCGCGACCGATGCCATCAGCTCCAACCAGGCACACGAGGTCTTTGAGGCCATGGCCCAGACCGGCGACGACCCCAACAAGATCGTCGACGAGCGCGGTATGCGTCAGGTAAGCGATGCCGGCGCGCTGCAGCCGATCGTGGACGAGGTGCTGGCAAACTGTGCCGATCAGGCGCAGCAGTATCGTGACGGCAACCAGAAGGTCATCGGCTTTTTGGTGGGCCAGTGCATGAAGGCGAGCCGCGGCAAGGGCAACCCGAAGCTCTTCAACGAGTTGCTGAGAACGTCGCTCTCGTAAACGGGAACCGAGGGGCCGGGCGCAGGGCCTTGCCTCTCAATTTCGAACAGTCCTGACTCACGACGGAGGCGCCACCGGCGCCTCCTGTTCGTGCGGAACTCATTGAGAGGCAAGGCCCTGCGCCCGGCCCCTCGGTTCCGTGACGACTCGGCCGTTCGGGTCAGGTGGGCTGATAGGAAAGATGGTGACGGAGGCGCAAAATGCGCCTCCGCCTTTTGAATGTGATGAAAGTGTGGCGAAATGAGCTTAAAACTTCCGTAAATGTGATAAATGTCACGTTTTACCTAGGGTAAAATGTGGGAAATATCACGTTTACGGAAGTTTCTTTGCGGGAGGTTCGGTCATGCAGCGAGATATCATTGCCAAGCTTAACGCTTGGAAAGCGTCAGAATATCGTAAGCCGCTTATCCTTAAGGGGGCGCGCCAGGTTGGAAAGACGTGGGCGCTTAAGGAGTTCGGCCGAACCTCGTACCTCAATTTTGTGTATCTGACGCTCGAGGAGCCGTCACCTGGGGTACAGAGCGAGTACGCTCAGTTTTTCGAAGGTACGCGCGACCCTCGACGGATCATCTCAAATCTTTCCCTGGCACTTGGACAGCCTATCAATCCCGGCGAAACGCTGCTTATTATTGATGAGATCCAGGATTGTCCTTCTGCAGTCGGCGCCCTTAAATACTTCTGTGACGAGGCCCCCGAGTATCACGTCGCATGCGCAGGGTCTTTGTTGGGCGTTCGCTTGTCCCGTGAGACCAGCGCTTTTCCGGTGGGAAAGGTCGAGTTCATGGAGATGCGCCCCATGAGCTTTTCCGAGTTTCTGAAAGCCGAGGGCGCTGCAAACTACGACGAATACCTTGGCGGCCTGGATCAGATCGAGACAGTGCCCGATTTCTTCCATGTCCGTCTCGTCGAGCATCTTCGTCGTTATTTTGCATGCGGCGGCATGCCAGAGGCTCTTGGCCGGTGGGTGGAGACGGGCGATATCGTTCAGGTCGATAAGGTGTTGTCTGATCTCTTGGATTCCTACGAGCGCGATTTTGCCAAGCATGGTGGCCGTGCGCAGTTCGCCAAGCTTTCACAAATATGGAACTCGATTCCAGCTCAGTTGGCGCGCGAGAACAAAAAGTTCGTTTGGGGTGCGGTGCGCGAGGGGGCTCGTGCTCGAGAATACGAGGATGCTCTGGAATGGCTTGCCGATGCTGGGCTCATCACGGCGGTTCGCCTTAATGCTGCTGGTGGTGTGCCGCTCTCTGCGTACGATGACCTCAAGGCATTTAAGGTCTACTGTCTTGATGTCGGCTTACTGCGCCGCATGGCAAGGCTGGATGCGTCCGCTTTTGCCATCTCGGATGCGCTATTTTCGGAGTTCAAAGGTTCGTTCGCCGAGAACTATGTGCTTCAGGCATTACTTTCACAGTTAGATGCTGCTCCGCGTTATTGGACAAACGAGAAGCCGAAGCACGAAGTCGATTTTTTGATTCAAGTCGGAAACGAAATCGTTCCCGTCGAGGTCAAATCGGGAGAGGTCGTTCATTCCAAGAGCCTTAAGTACTATGTCGACAAGCATGCGGAGACGACTCCATTGAGGGTCCGCTACTCACTTAAGAACCTAAAGCTCGATGACGGGGTGCTCAACATTCCGTTGTATTTGGCTGATCGATCTGTCCCTCTTATCAAAAAGGCGCTTGATTGTGTGCATCTTGACGTTTAGATCCTGGGTGAGCTGACGGGCGGAGGCTAATTAATCGCTCCGTTACGGCCGGGGAGCTTGGGCCTTAGCGATGCTTGCTTCGCCAAGCCGTGGGTGTCATGCCGGTGTATTGTTTGAAGGCTTGGGCGAAGGCGGCCTGCTGGGGGTAGCCTAGACGCTCTGCCACCTGCGCTATCGTGAGCGCGCCATCGGCCAAAAGGTCCTGTGCTCGCTCCATACGGCGTCTGCGAATGTAGGCGCCCAGGGACTCGCCAGTTTGGGCCTTAAAGGTGGCGCATAGTTTGGAGCGGCTTGTGTAGAGCCTCTCGGCCACCTCGTTGATACCCACACGTCTGCCTTTGTCGAGCGCGCGCTCAATCATTGCCGTTGCTTCTTCGGCAATGGTTATGCTGACGCGTGTGTCTGCCGCCTGCCGCGCCTGCTTGTGGGCCGCGCGCGAACAGGCGAGCTCCGCGACCATGGTCTCCACGATGCCTTGCATATAGACGTGTCCGCCTACGGTGCGGGCGCGGTCCTCGTTAATCCGGCGCAGCGTGTGGCAGATGGCAGACGTCGCTTCCTCGTGCCATGGCTCGGCAAACGCCTCAAAGATTCCCGTGAACTCGGTGGGATAGTGGTGCTCCAGTTCGTCAAAATATCCAGGCAAAAAGAGCACCGAGCGCGAGTGATAAAGCTCCCCCGCAAACAGCGGGCTTAATTCCTCGCCACAGCTATCTTGGATAAAGCTGCAAACGGCATTGTTTGGCCACGGTCCATGCAATGGTTTAAGGTTCGCGGGCGTTATGCCAGCCTCGGGCATGCATGTAAGTGTGGGCGCGCTGACTTCGCTCACGCAGGCGTATGGCTCGGGTGTGTATTCGGCCAGGTACATATCGTGCGTCGGGGTGATGAAATGCTCCATGACGATGCAGGCAGGGGAGAGAGGCATGATCCATGCGCGGCCGTGCGCCCGGTCGTTTGCCACCTCGCCGGTAAAGACGGCGCCCTTGCCGGTAAGCTCCAGGCCAAACTGCTCAAATTGCGGTGCGTAGAGCTCGGTTATGTCGGTCGCTGCCCGCCGTATTTGCAAAAGCGTCCCTTTCCTTTACAGAAACGTCCACGCCTGGCTTGATTGTGAGCCATGGCTAACATATCAATGATAAGTTGATTAGGGTTAACTCTCAAGCCGTTAGAAAGGAATCTCATGGCAAAGGGATCAAAAAGGGAAGGCGGCGGTATCGGCGAGCTGCTTGCATATGCCGGCGACCGTAAATTCCTAACGTATTTGGGCATGGCGCTCTCGGCGCTCTCGCAGCTGCTGAGCTTTGGCCCGTACGTGTGCATTTGGCTTGTCGCGCGCGATCTGATCGCCGTGGCACCTAACTGGAGCGAAGCCTGCGACATCGCGATGTATGGCTGGTGGGCCGTGGGGTTTGCGCTGGCAAGCATCGTAGCTTATTTCGTGGGGCTCATGTGCACGCATCTGTCCGCGTTTCGCTGCGCGTCCAATATCCGTAAGGCTACGAGCGAGCACCTGCTTAAGTTGCCGCTCGGCTACTTCGACACGCATGCTACCGGCGAGCTGCGCCGCATTGTAGACGGGTGCGCCGCCTCCACCGAGACTTTGCTCGCACACATGCTGCCCGATATCGCAGGCGCCGTCGCAATGGTCGCAGGTCTGCTCGTGCTGCTTTTCGCCCTCGATTGGCGCTTGGGCGCGGCATGCCTCATCTCGGTGGCCATTTCGTTTGGCGCCATGGCCACCATGATGAGCGGCAAAGGCGCCGAGTTCATGAAGGCCTACATGGGTGCACTGGTCAAAATGAACAAGACGGGCACCGAATACGTACGCGGCATCCCCGTGGTCAAGGTGTTTCAGCAGACGGTCTACTCCTTTAAGGCTTTCCACGATGCGATCGCCGAATACGCCGACATGGCACAAAGCTATGCGGGCACGTTCTGCCGAGGTCCGCAGGTACTCAACCTTACCGCGCTCAATGGTCTTGTGGCATTCCTGCTGCCCGTGGCGTTGCTGTTGGCGCCGGGCGAGACGGACTTCGCGCATTTTATGGCAAACTTCACGTTTTACGCGATATTTTCGGCCGTGGTACCGACGGCCATGACCAAGCTCATGTTTGTGGGCGAGGCCTCTCAGATGAGCGCCGATTCGCTGGCTCGTATTCGAAGCGTCATGGATTCCAAGCAGCTCTCCGTGTCCGCCCAACCCAAGCACCCTGCCGGCGGCGACGTGCGATTTGAGGACGTGAGCTTTACGTACGAGGGTGCCGAAGCACCTGCCGTTAGCCATGTGAGTTTTAGCGTTCCCGCTGGTAGCACCCTCGCCCTGGTAGGTCCCTCGGGTGGCGGTAAGTCAACCTGCGCAAGCCTGATCCCGCGTTTTTGGGATGTTTCCTCGGGTCGAGTGCTCGTAGGCGGTGTGGACGTTCGCGATATGGATCCGCACGAGCTTATGGACCAGGTCGCCTTCGTGTTCCAGACCAACCAGCTGTTCCGGCAAACACTTGCCGATAATGTGCGCGCCTCCAAGCCTACGGCCACTGACGACGAAGTGCGTGCGGCCCTCTCCGCAGCTCAGTGCGACGACATTGTGGTCAAGCTCCCACAGGGCATCAATACCATGCTCGGTGCCGGCGGAGCATATCTTTCGGGCGGCGAGGTCCAGCGCGTGGCACTCGCCCGCGCGATCCTTAAAGACGCGCCTATCGTGGTGCTCGATGAGGCCACGGCGTTTGCCGATCCCGAGAACGAGGCGCTCATCCAGCGCGCCTTTAGCAAGCTGGCGGCGGGTCGCACGGTCATTATGATTGCGCACCGACTCTCGACTGTAGTGGGCGCAGACCAAATCGTGGTGCTCAACCAGGGCAGTGTGCAGGAGTCGGGTACCCATGCCGAGTTGCTGTCCCAAGAGGGTCTGTATGCCAAGATGTGGGCCGAATACGAACAGGCCGCGAGCTGGAAAATCACTGCAGCGACCGTGGATGCCGCCGTCACGAAGGGAGGCGAGGCCTAAATGTTCGCCTCATTCCAAAAGAAGTATTTCCTATCCGATAAAGGCGTCGCCGGCGTAAAACGCGGCATTTTCTGGACCACGCTCACCAATCTTATTACCATGGCCGGCATGGGCTTTTTATTCCTGGTTATGGCCGGCTTTGTCGAGCATCTCGCCAGCGGGGCTGACCTGCCGGATGCCCTGCCGATCGTGGGTGGCCTCCTTGTCTTTTTCGTGTTGCTCTTTGCCTCTAACTGGCAGCAGTATTACTACACCTACTGCATCTTTTACGAGGAGTGCGGCAAGCAGCGTATGGAGATCGCCGAGCGCTTGCGCAAACTGCCGCTGTCGTTTTTTGGTCGTCGTGATCTGGCCGATTTAACCGAGACCATCATGGGTGACGTCCAGGCCATGGAGCACGCCTACAGCCACGTACTGGGAGAGCTTTGGGGCGCCATCATCGCAAGCGCCATTGTGTTCGTGGCGTCGCTGTTCTTTTGCTGGCAGCTGGCGATCGCGGCGTTTTGGAGCGTTCCCGTGGCCTTTGCCGTGCTGTATCTAACACGCGGCCCCATGACTCCGGTGTTCGATCGCGTGCGTGCCGAGAAGGTCAAGGTTACCGAGGCAATTCAAGAGACGCTCGACTGCGTTCGCGAGATCCGCGCCACCAACCAGGAGGCCCATTATCTTGAGGGACTCAACGCCGTGATCGATGCCGAGGAGCGCGAGACCACCAAGGGTGAGCTCGCTAACGGGCTTTTGGTCAACTCCGCCTTTGTCATCCTGCGTCTGGGCATTGCCACCACGCTGGTCACGGGCGCCGCGGTGGTCGCCTCCAGGCAGGTCGACTTTTTGGTGATGTTTGCCTTCCTGCTTATGGTGAGCCGTATCTATGCGCCCTTTGACCAGGCGTTAATGTTAATGTCCGAGCTGTTTGCCGCCGAGTCGTCTGCCAAGCGCATGCGTTCCATCATGGAAGAGCCTGTGGCGCGGGGCAGCGAGAAATTTGAGCCCGTGGGCCACGATGTGGTGTTCGATCACGTGGCATTTGGCTATGGTGCGGGCGAGGACGGCCGCGCCGGCGAGAAAGTTCTTACCGATGTGAGCTTTACCGCCAAGGAAGGCGAAGTTACGGCGCTGGTCGGTCCTTCGGGTTCCGGTAAGTCTACGGTGAGCCGCCTGGCCGCGCGCTTTTGGGATGCCACCGCGGGCAAGGTTACCGTGGGCGGTGTGGATGTTGCGAGCGTTGATCCCGAGGTACTGCTGCGTGATTACGCCATCGTGTTCCAAGACGTGCTGCTCTTCGACGACACAGTGATGGGAAACATCCGCCTCGGGCGTCGTGATACCACCGATGAGGAAGTGCTTGCGGCCGCGCGTGCCGCCAACTGCGACGAGTTCGTGAACCGCATGCCACAGGGCTACGACACCATGATCGGCGAGAACGGCTCCAAACTTTCCGGCGGCGAGCGCCAGCGCATCTCCATCGCTCGCGCGCTGCTCAAAGATGCGCCCATCGTGCTGTTGGACGAGGCGACGGCGAGCTTGGACGTGGAGAACGAGACCGTGGTGCAACAGGCACTTTCCCGTCTGCTTGCAGGTAAGACGGTTATCGTTATCGCCCATCGTATGCGCACGGTGGAAAATGCCGACAAGATCGTTGTACTCAAGGATGGTGTGGTTGCCGAGCAGGGCACTCCGACGCAGCTCAAGGCGGCAGGTGGAGAATTCGCCCGCATGGTTGCGCTGCAAAAGGAGGCGGCTGCCTGGCAGCTGTAGGAATATGACAAAGGGACTGTCCCTTTGTCATATTGAGTTCACCCCCCATAGTTTCCAAAAAGTTAGCCATTGTTGACCAAATAGTTATACTAAACTGTTCTCAAAAGCGTGCTCGAGCAAACTAATGAACTCGGGTGCTAAGGCACCATGCCGCGCTTGTGCGGCAAAAGGGAGAAGCAACATGAAGAAGTCGACGTTTAACACCCTGCTTGTCGGTGGCGGTTTTCTGCTTGGTACGGCTGGCATCAAGCTGCTCACCAGCGCTCCGGTAAAGAACGCCTGCGTGCAGGGCATCGCGTGCGGTATGCGCGTCAAGAACTGCTACCAGGACATGGTCGAGCAGGCCAAGGCCAATGTCGATGACATGGTTGCCGAGGCTGCCTACATCACCCAGAGCGAGGCCGCTGCTGACGAGGCAGCCGAGTAACGCTCCCAGGCACAAACTATGAGATTCTCGATTATCAGCGAGATCCCCGGCAGGACCCGTCTTCAATTGGCGGGTCCTGTGCCAGAGGGCGATCTCGATGCACTTCTTAAGCTTAGCGGCGACATCGACGGCGTGCACAAGGTGCGCGTGTATGGCCGCATTGGCCAGATGGCACTGGAGTACGACGAGCCGCGCCGCGCAAGCGTGCTCGACGCCCTAGGCGCACTCGATGCTCAAGCTATCGCCGATGCCAAGTCGGGCTACGTGATGCAACTCGAGCCGCGCAAGCACAAACTCGTTATGGACCTGGCGACACTCGTCGGTGCCCATTACGCACGTCGCTGGTTCTTGCCGACGCCTCTGCGTGCGGTGTTTGTCGCGGCCGGTTACATGGCATTTTTGCGCGCTGCCCTTCATGAGCTGGCGCAGCCGCGCCTGACCGTTCCTGTGCTCGACGCTTCGGCCATCGGCATCTCGTTCGTCAAGCGTGATGTCGACACCGCGGGGCAGACGATGTTCCTGCTCAACGTGGGCGAGCTGCTCGAGGACTACACCCGCGCTATGAGCGAAAACGAGCTCATCAACTCGCTGCTCGATGTGCCCGACAAGGCGCAAAAGGTCGTCGGCGACACCGAGGTAAGCGTTGCTGCGACCGAGCTTGAGCCCGGCGATCTGGTCGCCGTGCGCACCGGCATGTCCATTTGCATCGACGGTGTTGTCGAGCAGGGGAGCGCTATGGTCAACCAGGCGACCCTGACTGGCGAGCCGCTTGCCGTTGAGCGCAGCGCAGGCGACGACGTGTTCGCCGGTACCGTCGTGGAAGACGGCAGCATCTTGGTGCGCGTGCGCGCCAATACGGCGCAAACCAAACTGCGCTCAATCGTCTCGCTCGTGCAGACGGCCGACTCGCTCAAGTCCGAGGGCCAGTCGCATATGGAGGACCTCGCCAACAAGATCGTCCCGTGGAACTTCCTGCTCGCGGGCCTGGTCGCGCTTACCACCCGCAGCCTCATCAAGACCTCAGCGGCACTGATGGTCGACTACTCGTGCGCGCTCAAGCTCACGGGTTCCGTCGCCGTCATGACTGCCATGAGCGACGCTGCCAAGATGGGTGTTATGGTCAAGGGCGCGAAGTACTTTGAGTCGTTTGCCAAGGCCGATACCATTGTCTTTGACAAGACCGGTACGCTGACCGAGGCCCAGCCGCGCCTAGCTTGCGTGCTCACGACCGACGGCTGGAGCGAGGACGAGGTCCTGCGCCTTTCTGCCTGCCTGGAGGAGCATTTCCCGCATCCGGTGGCGCGTGCCGTGGTCAACGCCGCCCGCGAGCGCGGGCTCGAGCACCGCGAGCGTCACGCTGCGGTCGAGTATATTGTGGCGCACGGCATCGCTTCGTCCATCGAAGGGCGTCGCGCGATTATCGGCTCGGCACACTTTGTGTTTGAGGACGAGAGCGCGCAGCTCGATTCCGACATTAAGGAGCGCATTGAGTCCCAGATGCAGGGACTGTCGCCGCTGTATCTGGCGGTCGACGGCACCGTTGTGGGCGTGCTCGGTATCGAGGACCCGCTTAAGCCCGGGGTCCGCGAGGCCATCGCCGACCTGCACGCGTTGGGCGTCAAGCACGTGGTCATGCTCACGGGCGATTCCGAGCGCACGGCCGAGCGCATTGCGCGAGAGGCAGGGGTCGACGAGTTTAGGGCCGAGCTGCTGCCCGAGGACAAGTACGCTTATGTGGAGCGCATTAAGAGCGAGGGGCGCCACGTTGCCATGGTGGGCGACGGCGTCAACGATTCGCCGGCGCTCGGTTTGGCCGACGTGGGCCTGGCGATGGGTGGCGGAAGCGACATCGCCAAGGAGGTCGCCGACATCATCCTGACCGACACGGATCTCGCCGCAATCGTGCGCCTACGCCGCATGAGCCAGGGCCTCATTGATCGCCTGACGAGCTCCTACTCTAAGGTAATGCTTACCAACTCGGCGCTGTTGGCGCTCGGCATTACCGGCACGATTACGCCGCAGGCGTCGTCACTGCTGCACAATGGCTCGACGATTGCCTACAGCCTGAGCAACGCGAAGGCTTACCTGCGTTAGCAGACGTGTTCGCTCACGTTATCTGGCCTGTGTCCAGACGGCATCGGTGCCGTCCGGGCGCAGGCCTTTTGCATTTGACCATTTGCTAGCATCTCTATATAGTGTTGCTAGCTGTGCTAGCAATTGAAGGGAGCGGGATCAACGTGGGTGCTGTTAGCGGCATGGCGCAGGTGAACGTTCGCGTGGATCGCCAGGTCAAGAACCGTGCCGAGGAAGCGCTGCGGCTTTCGGGCGGGTCGCTGCCCGAGCTCATCAAAAAGGTGGTGGACAAGGTCGCGCAGGGTGGCGGGCAGTGCGAGGAAGTGCTTGCGGCCGTCGACGACCGGCAGCAGACCGTCGCGCCCGATACTCCGTTCGCCGCATCATGGGCGGCGGCGGATCAGCTTTACGCGGACCTGGGTATCGATACATCGTCTACATCTGACGATCGCGGTTGGGACACAATCTATTCCGAAGCCATGGATGAGCGCTATCGCCAAAAGGGGATGATCCTGTGAGCGGGGCTCCCCTCAAAATAATGGTGGATGCCAACGTATGGGTTGATTCGTTTTGCGTCGACCATGTCGAGTCGCTTGCCGCGCGTGCGTTTATTGGGCAGGCGACGGAGACGGGGGCGTTGCTGTTCTTCCCGGTGCATATCGCCAAGGACGTGCTGTACGTTGTCCAACACGAACTGAAGCGTAGCGTTCTTGCCAACGGGGGAGCGCTCGACGAGGCTTCTGCCCGTGCAATTGGCGATGCGGCGTTGGCGTTTGTTCGGAACATGACCGAAAACGCTACGACCGTGGGTGCAGATGCGTCGGACCTTTGGCTGGCCGACAAATACTTAGCGCTCCATCGCGATTACGAGGACAACTTGGTGCTCGCCGCGTGCAAGCGCGCGCAGGTCGATTACTTGGTGACCAACGATCGCAAGCTGCTCGAACATGCCGATCTTGCAGCAAAGACACCTCGTCAAATGATGCCGATTCTTGCTTTAGCCGAACGCGGCGGCGTGGCCATCCGTTGACACGAACTGTTTGCGGGCCTCTTGGACGACGATGCGCCAAGGGGCCCGCGTCTGCTATTTACAAAAGCTCGGCCTTAATGGCGGGACTTTCTGCGAGCTGCTCGGTTGCCTTTTCGTCGGAGCTGCCGAGTGCTGCCAGACTGCGGTAGACCCACTCGTTGACCTGGGTATTCTTGACGCCTGCGGTCTGCATAAGGGCGCCTACCTCGCGGATTGCTGCGAGCAGATCAGCTTTGGGACCCGCGAGCTCGACCTCGATGCCGTGGTAGGCGGCCACGCCGCGGTTCTCACTCACGTGGTCGATAAAGCCCTCGACGGTCTCAAGCTGCTGGGCGAGAGCAGCATCATCGTCAGCGTCCAGCGCGACGAGTGCGTTCGATACCGTGAGGGCGGGATGTCCGCAGGGGACAAAGCCCTCGATGACATCCATAGCTTCGGTAATGGTTGAGCCTAGGCCTGCGAGGGCATTGATGAGTTGCTGCTTGGTATCCATAACGGTCCTTTCGACGGGTCAATTTTGCTTGGCGAAAAATATACGTGACGTGATCGGTAGCAAAAGTGCGAAGTATGGTGCACATTAGGGTCTTCACAGCTCGTGCATAGAGCAGCTGTCTGCCTTTAGAACGTGGTAAGATAGCTATCCACGAGCGGGGTTCACCCCGCGTGTTCCTTGAAAAGTCGACGGTTATCGGGTGTTTGCAGATCCGATACCATCCAGACTTTCCCGACATTCGGGGGCGACTGGTTTCGACACGATAGCTCTGAGAGAGGAAGCAAGCCGAGGTCTCCTCGCCTCGTTAAACAGGGGTACCGTCAAATTGAATTGACAACAACTCTTCTTTTGAGCCTATGGCTCTCGCTGCTTAGTTTATAGCGGCGCGTCAACCCGGTGATTTCCCCGACACCGGCGCGACGTCATTTTAGGGGAATGCTCCCGCGCACGTAATCGGTATGGCGCGGGCTAAGACCGAACCGGCTGGGATGCCGCGAGCGTGTCGCTGCGCGCAAAGCGTCCGAGACAAAACCAGCGACTGAGCTTGGAGATGCCAATCAGGGGGCTTTCGTGGACCGGAGTTCGATTCTCCGCGCCTCCACCATAGGAGAATTAGTCGAACACCTTTGATAGCAAGGGTGTTCGGCTTTTTTCTTTGTCGGGTTAAAGTCATCCGGCAGATCATCGAACATGAAGTAAACGGATATATCGTTGCCATCGATGTCCACGAACCGGACCCACTCGTTGAGGATTTCCAAGGGCGTCGTGTCGTTTGCAAGGTCATCGAGCCACAGCAACACGTCATCGACGCTCACCTCGAACGATTCCGATTTCTCAATGGCGCACAGGCGGGCTTCAAGCTCTGATTTCTGGCGGTTCAGCTCTTCAATACGCTCCTTGCCGCCGGGAGGCGCGATACCGTCCTCTATCGCATGCCAGATGCGCTCAAACGTCGTGTCGATGCGCCGTATCTCCTTCTTGATGAAGTAGCTCTCGGGCTTTTCATCGCTCCCCTGCTCAGCTTCGTACCCTGCGAGCGTTTCGGCGATGCGGCTGCGTACGTCATCGCGCTTAACGGCCTCGTAAGTCATATCGGCGACGGCTTCCTCTATGATGTCGCGCCGGACGGTTCTACGGCACTCGCGGCATTTGTAGTAGTGATAGGCGGAACCGTTCTTCGAGGTCCCGCTTGTCCCGAACATCGGCGCACCGCAGGTCGAGCAGTAGAGCTTTCCGGTAAGCGGAAACTCACGCGCGCTGTCGATCTTGCGGCGCGGCCTGTGACGGTCATCGAGGATGCTGTTTATCATGTCTTGCTCGCGCTGCGGCCACAGGGCGGGCATGCCGCCTTCCACCTCGTTTCCGGCGTACTTGTAAACGCCCGCGTTCTGGACGCGTCTGAGCAGCTTCGAAACGGTGTCATTGGTGAACTTCGCGCCGCGTTTGCTGCGCTCGGCGCTCACGGCACGCACGATGTCTGCCACGGAGCTTCCGCTAAACAGCATGTTCTTCATGCGGCGCATGACCGCCGCTTCGCGCTCATTCACCACGTAGCGACCATCAACGATGTCCCATCCGTAGAGGGTGCGACCGTTCGCCATGCAGCGCTGCGCGTTCTTCTGGATGCCGTCCCGTATGCGCTCGCTGTCGATCGCGCTCTCCCATTCGGCGAGGACTTCAAGCATGCCAAGCTGCAAGACGCCGCTCGAACCGCTCGCGATCTCCTCGCCCGCGTACAGGATCTCTACGCCGGACTTGCGCAGCATGATCCGCGCAAGCGCCATCTCATCGCGGTTGCGCATGATTCGCGTGACCTTGTAAATCACCACATAATCAAATAGACCTAGCTTCGCATCGCGCATCATGCGTTGGAACTCGGCGCGGTCAACGTTGCGCCCCGTCTGTGCGTAGTCGCAGTATTCGCGCACGACCTGCAAGCCCTCCTGCTCGCAGTACCGGCGCGAGTTCTCGACTTGTATCTCTATGCTTTCCGAACGCTGGTTGTGCGAGCTGAAGCGCGCATATATGGCGGCTCGGTTCTTCACCATGCTAAAATCACCTCTCAGGACGGGCGCGGTTAAGCGCTCTGTTCTTCACCTTTGCCCCGTGCGCCAACCGCCAAGAAGCCGCACGGGGCTTTTCTATGCCAACACCTCTAGCAAATCGTCAACGGTTTTATCCCTCGCATTCCTAAACAAGTCTTCGTTATTGCTCATAAGCTCTCTCTTATCGTCGCAGACGCAATATGCAGAAATGCCGAAGTCTACCGTCTCGCACTCTATGAACTCTTCAGACTCAAGCTCTCTTATCACGCTATCAAGCTCGTATGGGCAAGCACCTTCTTCGATTCTCAGCTCTCCTTCTGAGTAGATGTGCCAAAGCAAAACCTTGCTAGAGAAATCAAGGCTCTTTATCAGCGCCCGGAACAAATTGTTTTCTCGCTTCTCTTTATCTCGTCTTTGAGCTTCCGCGACGTCGGCGAGATTCCTTCTCTTAACCTCCGCTTCGGCTTCTACCCTAGCGCGCTCTGTTTCGTAAGCCTTTTCAACTTCTGCCCTTGCTGTAATCTCAGCCTTTTTCATTTCCATGTCTGCGCGCTTGTCAGCGCCGAAGCTGCCGGATAGAAAGCCTGAAACATAAGCAACGGCAAACACGACCGCAGCGGCCCACGGCGGGGTGGACGGGATTAGCGCGCTGCAACCGAAGGCGGCAACCGTTCCGGCAACCAGAACAAATAGGTTCATCACGCCATATAGTGATTTCAGTGACTGAAGGAGCGCCTTCATCTACATCGCCGCCCGCTTCTCGGTGGGAGATACAGCAAGCTTGGCAGCCTCTTTAGACTCGCCCGCGGCGGCGCGGGCGGTCATGGCTATGTTCTGCCGCCATTGCGGCGTGCTTTCTCGGTAGCACCCTACTATTTCGCGCTCTTCAGAAGTTAATCCGCATGATTCAGGCTCACGTGGATGGCTGTCGTACCAACCGCATAGGTCATTTGGGGTGCATCCAAGCACCAAAGAAATCTTGCAGGCGTTTTCGAGGGTTAGCTTTACAGTTCCCTGCTCCCACGTTCTATATGTAGAGATTTTCATTCCGAGAGCGTCGGCAATCTGTCCTTGCGTGAATCCTTTTTCTTCCCGCACGCGCTTTAGGGTTAGTCGCATGTCTCACCGCCTTTAATAGCTCAACACCGATAAGTATAAAAGAAATTGGTATATCTAACAAGATTTTTAGTATTCGAGTATTGCAGTATTATTATTCTTGGTATAGTCTGTGGCGTGTGCTAAGAATCTTAGTACGTATCTTTCCCCATGGGGAAAGATACGACTTTCCTTGACATGGTCAAAGGAAAGTCGGCGCGACCAATTGATGGGAGGTGAGACGGAATGAGTGAGTTGAAAGAGACGATCGCCCGCGCCCTGCGCGTCAAGCGCGCCGAGGCGGGCGTGTCCCAAGAGGAGCTTGCCAAGAGATCCGGCGTGTCTGTCGATGCCATCCGCTCCTATGAGAGGCAGATGAGCCTGCCCCTGCTTGAGACGGCGTACAAGCTCGCCGAGGCGCTTGGGTGCACGGTCAACGACCTGTGCGGAATCACGAAGGAGGTGAACAAGCATGGAATTCAACAAGGATGCTTTCGCCGCTAAGCTTCGCGGGCGCATGGCAGAGCTTGACATGACGCGCGCGGAGGTCGCGGAAGCTACAGGGCTTTCCGAGGATGCAGTGAACAAGTACGCCCGCGGCGTATACGTTCCGGGCGCTGACAAGGTCGTTGCGCTCGCGGAGGTTCTGAAATGCGACCCGAACACGCTCATGTGCTGGGGAGAGTGACGCCCTCAGACCGGCAACGCGTACGCAACCGGCGCCGGTCGTTGGGCGGGGCTTTGTTCCCCAAAGGCACGGGTCTTCGGTGATCACTCCGTCACCTCGCCGTCGGGCGTTGCGTCGCCCGCTTTTCGGCAGTGACTTAACGCAGCCCACGCGCTGGTGGCTCACCGCTTGAATGGGGGCCGGATGCTCAAAAGGTTGGTCGGTGCGACCACCCCCTTTCTGAGTGTGGAAGGGGTTCGGCTCTGGAGCATCGCGTTTCCATTCTAACAATTACCGTGCGTATAAGCACAGAACGCAAGCGAAGGAGGTTTAGCAATGCTCGCTCTGGCAATCGCACTCATCGTCATTGCGCTGTTCAGCCCCGTGAGCACGCCGACGTTCGTTATATGGCTCATCGGCATCGGCGCGCTGGGCTTCTGGATGGGCAAGAGCGCAGCGGAATCGGTTAGGAAAGCGGAGGTCTCAGACGATGAAAACCGAGATTAAAACCGTTGGTTTTGGGGGTGGTTTTACGGATGCCCGGAACTGCGCGGCAGCGCGCCGCGCAGTTCCGTTGGTGCAGGTACGTGCTCGGCAAGGTTCGTATCTGGGTTATGACAAGAAAGATGCCCGCCCGAAGCGGCAACTTCGAACGGGCGCGTCAGATTGCTCACAGCAAATGACAGAGGACATTTTAACGCACATGCCGCGCTGGAAGCGTTGGGGCATCTACGCACTCGCGGCCGGAACGCTCACGGGCATCATCCCGCTGGCAGCGGCAGAGCTTGTCGCAGACGCGTTCACCGGAGTTCTCATGGCGCTCGAATCCCTTATAGGGTCGGGCATGATGGCGGCTCTCGGCATCGGCATGTGCATGGTCGCCATCATCGCGTGCATGGCGTACCTGTTCAAGCTGGTGATCGCGCGATGAGCAACCCATTCCCCATCACGTGCCTGCACCGCGACCCGGAAGGCTATTGGGTCGCGCGCATCGAGCAGGGCGCAAGGACGCCTGAGACCGGCTGCGTAGGCTCCGTCTTCAAGCGCGTGCGCCTGCACATACCGCCGACAGCCACCAGAGCCGAGGCGGAGCGTGCCTTGGATCACTACCTGCGGGCATGCAGGGAGCGCGGCTATGGATGTTGACGATTACACCCGCACGCTCGATTCGGTCATGCGCGACGAGCGCAAGCCGAGGTCGCTGCCGCTCAGGGTGCAGGACCACCGCGAGCTTTTCGAGGAGTGGTGCGCGCTCAACCCGCAGGCACTCAGGGAAATCGAGCTGACCGCGCTGGCGATCTCCGCCCACGGAAAGCGCGTATCGACCAAGTATCTGATAGAGAAACAGCGGTACGAGGGGCGCTCGAAGCTCAACTCGGTCACCTTCTACGACCTGAGCGGCCATGAGCACACCTATGGGATCAACAACACCATTACGCCGATGCTCGCGCGTTACCTGCTAAACAGGCACCCGGACATGGACATCGTAATCAAGCATTCAATCTTCGATGAAAAGGAGAACAACCATGAAGCGTAAAGAGATCATCGACCTGATTGATGAGGTCGGGGCAAAGACCTTCGTCATCTGCGGGAGCATGAAGCTTCTCAACAAGAAATCCGGCACTGAGGTCAAAGTCGATATGCCCGCCGTCTTTTCGGTCGTGCGCGGGACCCTCGCCTGGGTCTGCACTCTTCTCGATGGCATGGCTGACCCCGAGAAGAACACCGAAAAGCACCTGCAAGACCTGCTTGAATACATCGGCTCTTCAATCGCGCTCGACATCTCCGACGATGACGAGGACTAGCGGGCAAGGACAGCTGTCGCTTGATTTCGGCGAACCGCCGATGCCGACGCCCGGAGAATGCGAGTTCGAGCAGAAGACGTTCAACACCAAATCGTGCTGCTTGTTCAGGGGTCGGGAGATCTGGACCAACTGCCGCGAATGGGAGCACTGCATTTGGGACGGATGGCACCAGCACGGGAAGCCGTGCGACGAATGCGATGAAGATGACTGCGAGGAGGTCTGACATGCCGAGCAAGGAGCAGCTTGAGGCTGCTGGTGAGTCCATGGTGTTCTTCCCGCACGACTCCAACGCGTCTCAGGATGAGAAGTGCCAGCGCCTCATTTTCAGGCGCGGATACGAGGGATATGGACGCTGGTGGCGCATCGCCGAGTATCTTGCGCACATACGGGGCCACCGCATCCCGTTCCAGACGGACGAAGACGCCCTGATTCTCGCGACGGTCCTTGGCTTCCGGTCGGGCGGCGCGTTCGATGACCGAATTGCCATCGATGATTGCCAGTCGTTCGTGCGCGATCTGATCGATATCGGCCTTCTTGAGGGTGACGGGGACGGCAATCTCATCAACCATCGCATGTTCAAGAACGCCCTCTATTTCGGAGCTCAAAAGGCGAACGGTCGCAAGGGCGGAAGACCGAGAAAAAAGCAGGCGGCAGAAGATTCAGCAGGTAAGGAGGCGTAACGTGAACTTTAAACCCACTCGCAAACCATCGGTTTTTATTTGGGTTAAACCCACTCGCAAACCATCGGTTTTTATTTGGGTTAAACCCACTCGCAAACCATCGGTTATTTATCGGCTTAACCCGTGCGCAAAAAGTGGCCTAACCCTTAAACAAAACAAAACAATACAAGACAGAGTGGGTTTGGTTCTTAAAACCAAACCAAACCCACTCACTTGCTTGTCAGTCAACCTAACAAGCAAGGTTCTTTCTCTTGCTTCTTCTCTTTGCGGAAGCTCCAGAAGCGCGCTGATCGGAGATTTCGAACCGTTGTTTTCAACAGGTTTTCCACAGAGTTTTCCACATTGCGCATTTGGAGGTGATTAGCGGTGCCATACGGGACGTATCACGGGCGCGTAGAGATACGACGATGCCCAATCTGCGGAAAGGAGCGACCCATCGACTGGTTCGTTCGAAACCATCGGGAACACGAATCGTGCTGGCTCTGCCGTGAGACGGGCAGGGACGGCAGCAAGGCAGAAAAGGAGACGCGCAATGACCTCATCGGATGAAATCGAGCGTGAGCTTGTGAGTTCGACGCGAGCCACCATCGCGTCAATCAGGAGTCGGCTCGCGGACGCTTTAGAGCTGTTGTCCAAGCCGGATGTCGATTGGGACGCCGCTTGCGATCTCAGCCTAGACATCTACGACCTCGCAAGCGGTTTAAACGTCAAGTGCTGCGTTGGCATCACAAAGTTTGGAAAGGCTAAATGACATGATCGAGGTTAAACAGGCAAAGACGCTCTCGGAGCTTTCGGGATGCCTCGCGGGGAACCCCGTCGAGCATCCCGACCATTACGCCGGGGACGGCAAGATCGAATGCATGGATGCCATGCGCTCGATGATGAGCGGCGATACCTACGCCCTCCCGGCGATCGCCGCGCACTGGTGGGCCGAAGCGTTCAAGTACATCTGGCGTTGGCGTCGCAAGGGCGGCGTTCAGGATTTGCGGAAATGCAAGCAGTGCCTTGACTACCTGATTGCCGAGATTGAGGGCAAGAAGTGAAGCGAAGCCAGATCGTTCTTTGCGCGATTGCCACGGCGGCGACGGTGGCCGCGTTCTGGTGCGTCTGCTACTGGGCTTATCAATCGATGCGGGCAATCGCGATGTTTCTAGTGTTTCTCGCGCTTATAGCGCTCACGTTTTAGGAGGTTTCACATGCTGAAAGAAGATAGAGAGATCGAGCAGGGCGTATTCGGATGCGCCGGAATCGTCCTGTTTTTCATTCTGGCGCTCGTTGTGAGCATCGCGGTTGGCGTGTTCTTCGGCGCTGGTTTCGGGCTTATCGCCTTTGCCGTGTTCGTCGTGTTCGCGCTCACCTTCGTTATGCGCGCGTTCCTGAAGGTTTGCAAGTAGCATGGGCGGCAAGTACGAGGTTCGCGGCGCTATGAGCGGGCTTTGCCCGTTCTGGGAAGGGCAATTCACTAACTCACTTGCCCACGCTCTTTGGCTGCTTGTGCGGTTCTCCATGAAGTACCGCATCGTTGAGTTCCACATCAGGAAAGAGCCGCTGGATTGCGCCGAGTGCGTGGACGAAGAGTGCCCGTCTAGGATTTGCGGCAAGCGCGAGTGGTCATGATGGCGGTTAAGGTCAGGCGCGGCGCAGACGGCATCTGGTATGCCCGCCCGTATCTCGGTCTTGACGATAACGGGAAGCCCATAAAGCCATACAAGCGGTTCTCCACGGCAAAGACCGAAGAGGAGGCGCAGGCTATGGCTGACGCATGGGCTGCAAGGCTATCGGCTGACGGTGAGGTGCGCAGTACGCGCCTTCCCGACCTCTTGAGCGAGTACATAGCGACGCGGGAGCTTGGCGGAATATCGCCGCACACTGCCAAATCTTGGCGGCTGTTCACGCGCTATGCGTCTAAGTTCATGGGCGGAACGTTGGTGCCCGACGTTTCCGGCGCTGACCTTCGGCGCTTTCAGAACCGGCTTCTCATGCCGAAGGAGGACGGTGGGCAAGGACTTTCATGCAATAGCGTTGTCAATGTTCACAACTTCCTCAAGCTGGCGTTCTCCTATTTCGCCGAGATCGGAGTTTGCGAGCGAAACGTGATGATGGAGGTTGCCAAGCCGGTGGCGCGATACAAGGAAGCTTTTTCGCTCGATAGCTACGACTACCCGCCGACAGCCGCAGCCCTCGAAGGGATGTGGAAGGAAGACGATGGCGCGACGGTGAAGATGCGCACGTATGCGTTCGCCGCATGGCTTGACCTCAAATGCGGGGTTCGCGTTGGCGAGATGTGTGCGCTGAAGCGCCGCGAGATCGTGCGCATGCCTGTTGGAGACGAGCACATACACGTGGCCGGTAACGTGGTGAAGCTCTCCGGCAAGGATCCGTACCGCCGCGAATGGACGAAGGGTTGCAAGACGCGCTCTATCCCGCTGAGCGATGAGACGCTGATTGCCATTGATGAATTCACGAGATTGCAGGCTTCGTGGGGGCTTGAGATAACGCCAGATACGCCGCTTATCACCGTTGACGGCTCTTGGGTAAGCCCAAACGCTGTATCTGACGGCCTGGCGCGCATACGCGACCGCTGCAAGCTTCCGCAGGCGCTCACGTTCCACAAGCTGCGGCACACCTTCGCGACGTGGGTTCTGGCAAACGGTATAGCCGACATTGTGACCCTTTCCAAGTGGCTTGGACACGCTGACGTGGCTACGACGCTGCGAAAGTACGGCCACGCCCTACCGGAGCACGACAAGGCGGCGATACAAGCGCTTGAAAGCGCCTATTCATCAGCGAATGGAGTGTGACAAACGAGTGACAAACAGTGTCGTCAATGGGTGTTGGGGAAGCAGCTCTTATCGGCAGGTAAACCGTTGGTTTTCAACACTCGGGAAGAACGTATTAGTAAATACAACCTAAGTATTCAGCAATCGTAACGAGAGGGGTGCCATGAACCACGACGAAGCTCGGGAACTGGTCTCGAATCTCGATGTGAGCGACAAGCTTAAGGCGTCAATGATGCGGTCTTTCGACGCGTTGCAGGATCGATGGGACAAAGACCGCGATGCAGCAGCGACCGCATACCAGATTGACATTCCCGCGCAATCGATTCGGATCTGCGGAGAGCTTCAGGCGAGGCACGCTCTGGACATGCTGAAGAGCCTGAAGCTCACCGGAACTTATCGAATTATGAAAGGTGGAGTAAGTGAAGGAAATCGAGGTTAACGATGACGAGTGGATGCGGATCAAGCACAAGCTTATGACCTCCACCGTCGATGATGCGCTGAGCGACTACACGGCACCTGTTCGCATCGTGCACGGATGCGAGTACGTGACTTTCGAAAGGGGAAACGATGATTCCGAATCTGACCACTGAGCAACGCCGCGAAAACCTCGAAAAGGCGAAGGCCGCACGCCGCCGCCGAGCCGCGATCTTGAAGGGCGTTGCCGATGGCTCTTACAGCGTCGTTGACGTTCTCAACATGGCGCTCGAAGACGAGACCGTTTCGCGGATGAAGGTTTTCACGCTCATAAAGGCCGCACCGGGCTACGGATTCGCCCGCACGCAGCAGCTCATGCGTCAGCTGCATATCTCAGAGACGCGGCGCATCAAGGGGCTTGGGGCTAACCAGCGCGCGGCGCTCATGGAGGTGTTCGCATGAACGCTGATAGTGTCGAGTACATCATCAGTTTCATATTTACTGTTGTCATGCTTGCGTGTTTGACGCGCATTGCTTGTCGGCTTACCGAAATCCTCGACGCGATAAAGGACTGGCATAGCTTTTCGGTTATCCCAAGAAACATCGACGTGTTCATAGAGAGGAAGGGCAAGGATAACGATGAGTCTTAACAAGGTCACGCTATCTGGCAATCTCGGCGCTGACGCGGAGCTACGATACACGAATGGCGGAAACCCCGTCGTTTCGTTCTCGCTGGCGGTAAATGAGCGCGTGCCGCAATCCGACGGCTCATGGGGCGAATACACCAACTGGCCTGATTGCGTCATGTTCGGTAAGCGCGCCGAAGCGCTCGCGCCATGGCTTCGCAAAGGCACCAAGATTTCACTTATCGGGCGTATCCACACGCGCAGCTATCAGAACGACGGTCAGAGCATCAAGCGATGGGAAGTTCGCGTTGATGACGTGGAACTCATGCAGTACAAGCGCGACGCGCAATCACCAGCACCAGCGAACGCAGCCGCGCCCGGTCTTGCAATGGCTACCGGCGACCCATCGCCCGTTGCGCCAGTGCAACCGACAGCGCCAGACCTTTACGACTAGGACATTCCGTTTTAAGGAGGAGCAAGGATGTTGTTGGAACTTTTCAAGCGGAGCAAAGAGGTGGAAGAGCTGCGCGAGCTGCTTAACCAAGCCGAGGACGTTACCCGCTCGAACCCGCGAGACGAGCAGGGACGCGTGCTCGCCCTTGACGATGTGGTGCTTTACAACTCCGCACGATATCGGATCGTGGCGATGAGCCACCGTGGAAAGGTCGCCATCCGTCATGTCTCGATGCACGGCGGCTGCGGGGCGCGATGGGTGCCAGCAGACCACGTTTCGTTTCTCACCAGTCAGGAGGTCTTCTGATGTTCGGACGAAAGCTCAACGTTAAGGTCGCGGACGGCATGGAGGTGCCTTGTTACGCCCATGAAGGTGATGCCGGTCTCGATCTGCGCATCACGGAAACCGTGACGCTCGAACCGATGCAGCGGTGCATCGTCGGATGCGGCCTGTCAATCGAGATTCCCAGCGGTTGTGTCGGACTGCTTTTCCCGCGCTCCGGCCTTGCATCCAAGCAGGGCATCACGCTCGCCCACAGCGTCGGCGTGATCGACAGCGGTTATCGCGGCGAGGTGTGCGCTCCGCTCATCAACCTCAGCTATGAGACCGTGACCATCGAGGCGGGTACGCGCGTGTGCCAGCTTGTCGTGATGCCTTATGTTCCGTGCGAGCTTGTCCCGGTCGAAGAGCTGAGCGGCACCGAGCGCGGCACCGACGGCTTTGGCAGCACCGGCATCGAGTAGGTGAAACGCGTGAAGGCAAAGGAGTATTTCGAGGGAATCCGCGCCGAGGCGGTGAAGATCGAACGGGCGCGGGAAATGCTGGAGTGCATGAGGGCTAAGGAGGGCGCGAAGGCGCAGAGCTACCAGCCTTCGGGCGGCGGTGGATTCTGCACAGACGCATCGCTCGCCATCATCCAGCGCATCGACTTTGAGAAGCGATTGGGGCGGCGCATCGCCGATGCTCGCAAGCAGATAGACGAGGCGTGCGAATTTCTCTATGGCGCTGACGGGCGCGGAGGTCTCGCGAAGCTAAAGGGTACGCGCTACGCTGACGCGATCTGCATGGGGTATCTGCAAGCCCAGCCGTGGGACGAGATTGCCGAGATTATGCAGAGTTCGCAGCAATGGTGTCGCAAACTATGTGATGTAGGTTTTGCGTATATTGATGCGGTCGGATGGGCTTTTATAAAGAACGCCTGATAAACGTCGGTTGCGTTCAGTTTCCAAGTTCTGCTAAGATTCGATACGGTGAATTGTCATGAAAGGCCGTGCGGGGGAACCTGCGCGGCCTTCCTCATATCGAGACATATCAGAATCCCGATATAGGAGTCTGACATTCCGATATACGCGGAGAGTTGGCAGAGCGGCTTAATGCATCCGGTTGCTAACCGGACGATGCGCAGGCATCCGCAGGTTCGAATCCTGTGCTCTCCGCCATCTAAGACAAGGGGGCGCGATGGCCAAGGATTTCAGCCGCGCCTTTTACCACAGCGCCGAGTGGGCGCAGGCGCGCGACGCCGCGCTCACCAGAGACGCGCACCTATGCCAACACTGCCTGAAGCGCGGGGACATAACACCGGCGGTCATGGTTCACCACATCAAGGAGCTGAGTCCTTCGAACGTCGATGACCCTGACATAGCGACCAACCCTGACAACCTCGTGAGCCTGTGCGACCGATGCCACAAGCAAGTGCATGGGTGGATCAGGCAGGGCGCGACCCGGCAGGGCTTCGGCTTTGACAGTGACGGCAACCTCGTGCCGCTCGATTAGCGACACACAAACACAGCACAAGATGGACACTGCGCGACTGCGGAACACAAAACCGCAGGTAGACACGGCGGATAATCCCCCCATCCCAAAAACACAGGATGGGTGGCCGGGGACCAACGCCGGGAGATAGTTTTATGCGCGCGGAAGGTTTTCGAAGGGGGGTGGTCTTGCGCTTATGGCAAAAGTTGGTAATACTTCGAAGGTTTCTGCCAAAGTTGCGGCGAACAGCCCGCCGAGAGCGCCGAGGTCGAAGCAGTCACGTATCGACAGCGAGCTTAAGAAGCTCCGCGAATTGACCAAGGACGCGATCCCCGATGAGAAGCGCAAGGCGATCATGCCCCTGCTCGCGAACATCGCCTTCATGAAGGTGAAGCTCGATGACGCCCGCACTGACCTGCTCTATGAGGACATCTTCACGGAGTATGACAACGGCGGCGGGCAGACGGGACTGCGGGAGCACCCGGGCTTCAGCGCATACAACAAGCTCTTCACCACGTTCAGCCGCGCGGTCAAGCAGCTGACGGACATGATGCCGAACGGTACCGCCGCCGCCGACGCGCTCATAGACTTCATCAATGAGACGAGGTGTTAGGCGCTACAAGGGTGCCGTCGGGTCGTGCGAACGCGCGATCAGGGAGTATTTCGGCGGAATACTCGGCGGCGATATAACCGCCTGCGCCAAGATGCGCAAGGTTGCCGCGCACATCCTGCGCGACATGGACAACACCGACCCGCTTTACCCTTACCACTTCCGAGAGGAATACGCGCAGAAGCACGTTCAGTTCATCGAGCGGTTCTGCCGCCTGCCGTCTGGACGCTTGGGCCACGACTTCGAGCTTGAGCTTTTCCAGCGGGCGATCCTGTCGGTCATCTTCGGGTTCGTTGACGCCGACGGCACGCGCCAGTACCGCGAGGTGCTTTGGATCATGGGGCGCAAGAACGGCAAGACCGCGCTCGCGTCGGCAATAGAGCTTGATTTGCTCATCAACGATGACGAGGGCGCTCCGGAGGTCTACAACGTCGCTACCGCGCACGATCAGGCTTCTAAGGGCTTCAACAACGCTTGGCGCATGGTCATGACGAGTCCCGCGCTCGCCAAGCACATCCGTAAGCGCGTTGCCGACCTTTACTGCGACCTCAACATGGGGAGCATCCGCGCGCTGAGCGCGAACACCAACCACCTAGACGGACTCGATATCTCGGGTGCGATTGTCGATGAGCTTGCGGCCATGAAGAACCGCGACCTCTACGACCTAACGATTCAGGGCACGTCGGCGCGCCGACAGCCGCTGGTCTTGGAGATCACCACGAACGGTTTCGTCCGGAACGGCATCTTCGACGCCCAGTACGACTACGCCTGCAAGTGGCTCGACGGCCAAGCGACGGGTGACAAGGCAGAGAGGTTCATCGCCTTCATCTTCGAGCTTGACGAGCGCGAGGAATGGCAAGACGAGAGCTGTTGGATTAAGGCGAATCCGGGCTTGGGAACCATCAAGTCGCTCGCCGCCCTGCGTCAGAACGTCTCGAAGGCCAAAGATGACCCGACGTTCCTGCCGACCCTGCTTGTAAAGGACTTCAACCTCATCGAGAACCAGAGCCAAGCTTGGCTCACGTGGGACGAGATACACAACGATGCGACCTTCGACCCGAGTGACGGGACGTTCACCTATGCGGTGCTTGGTGTCGATGCCGCTGACACGACCGATCTGACGGCGGCGTGTTTGCTCATGCAGCGACCCGGTGACCCGAACATCTACGCGATGCACATGGCGTGGATTCCCCAGCGAGCCTTGGAGCAGGCCGAGCGAGAGGGTCGGCGCGGCGGGCGCGATGGAGTCCCATACGATGCGTGGATCGCGAGAGGACTCATGAGGACGTGCGACACTCCGATCATGGATAAGCGCGACGTGCTCGACTGGGTCGCCGAGGTGCAGAGCGAATACGGCATCTACGCCGTGGCGTGCGGTTACGACCCGTGGCACATGCGCGACGTGCCGACGCAGGAAGCCTATGAGGATTACTTCGGCGCGGACAACATGCAGAAGATCGTCCAGGGCGCTCAGACCTTGAGCATGCCGATGAAGGAGCTTCGCGCCCTCTATAAGGAGGGGCGGATTGTCGATAACGGAAACCCCATCGCTGAGTGGTGCCGCTCGAACGTCGCAATTAGGACCGACGTGAACGGCAACATACAGCCGGACAAGAAGAACCAAGACCCGCGCAACCGCATAGACGCTTGGGCGGCCGAGTGCGACGCGTTCATTGCGATGAAGAACATCGCGGACGATTACCGCGCGATGATAGGAGGTTAGAGTTGAGCAGATCACAACCGTTCGTGCGCTCGCTCTTCGATGCGGTGTTCCACCGTCCGCAGATGCAAGCTATCAACGGCTATTTCTCCACGTTCACGGCCTATGCTCCGTCGTTCACGACATGGCAGGGCGGGCTTTACGAAGCCGAGCTTACGCGAAGCATCATCGAGAGCGGCGCAGACCATGCGAGCAAGCTGAAACCGGAGGTTTCCGGCTCTGCTCAGCCGGTAGCAGCCCGAGCGCTCGCGCAGCAGCCTAACCCGTGGATGACAACGCCGCAGTTCATCAAGCGCGTTTGGACGATGCTTCAGGTGAACGATACGGCGCTCATCGTTCCCATGCTGTCAGACGATGGCGCTACCATCACCGGGTATTACCCTATTCTTCCGGGGCAATGTACCGCATACGACGTTGACGGCGCGCTATGGCTCATGCTCACGTTCCCAACAGGCGATGAAACGCTTGTTGAGTGGTCGCGCGTTGGTGTTATGACGCGGCACCAGTACCGCAGTGATCTGTTCGGAGACGGCACGAACGTTCTTCAGCCGACGCTAGAGCTTATGCACGCGCAAAACGAAGCCGAGCAAGCGGCTATCAAGCAGGGCGCGGCAATCCGATTCATCGGAAAGCTCAGCCAGAACCGCAACGATGGCGACCGGGACAAGGCGCGAAAGGAGTTCAACGCTCAGCTTTCCGCCGACAACGCGGGCGGAATAGCCGTTTACGACAAGATTTTCTCTGACGTTGAGCAGGTCACGCCTCAGAGCTACACAGTCGATGCCGCGCAGATGGAGCGAATCGAGAAGAGCGCCTATAGGTTCTTCGGCTCGAACGAAGACATAGTGATGAACAAGGCCGACGAAGACACCTTCAACAGCTACTACGAGGGTCGCATTGAGCCTTTCGCGGTTCAGCTTGGCTTCGTCATTACCTCGATGACCTACACGGCCAACGAGATAGCGCACGGAAACGCCGTCATGTTCTCCGCCAACCGCCTAGAGTTCGCCAGCAACACGACGAAACTTAACGTCGCCGTCGCTCTCTTCGACCGTGGAATCTGGTGCGGCAATCAGGTTGCTGACGTGTTCCAATCCGCGCACTACGAGGGCGGAGAGCACCACGTCATACGCGGCGAGTACATCGACCTCGCACTCATCAGCGAACACACATCTGAACAGGCCGCGCAAGCGGCGCAGACAAACGCGAACATCGCCGCTATCGACGCGAGCAGCGGCGCAGGAGACGGCAAAAAGGAGGTAGACGATGCCAGCAAAACCAAGTGAGCGGCAATACCGCATCCTGTCTTCGCCGCTCGCGCCCGCCGCTGGCGATGGCGACAATAAGCGCTTCGATACCGAGTTCTACGTTGAGGGCTACGCTTCGACATTCAACGACCCCTACGTTCTCTTTGAGGACTGGGACGGCAACGAATACCGCGAGATCATCAGCCCCGACGCGTTCAAAGATGCCGACATGAGTGACGTTATCATGCAGTACGACCACGAGGGCAAGGTTCTTGCCCGCATGAGCAACGGGACGCTTATTGTCGAGCCTGACGCGCACGGCCTTTTCATCGCCGCAGACCTTAGCGGCTCTCAGGCTGCGCGCGACCTTTACGAAGAGATTTCCAACGGCCTTGTAACCCGCATGTCATGGGCGTTCAGCGTGGGAGCTGACGAGTACGACCGGGACAGCAAGACCACGACCATTACGAGGGTCAAGAAGGTTTACGACGTTTCAGCCGTCAGCCTTCCCGCAGACCCCAACACCGAGATATCAGCAAGAAACCTGCTCAACGGAGTGATTGAGCAGTCGCGCAAGGAGCTTGCGCGCCGTAAGTACGCGCTGGCAAAAGCCCGCGCAACACTGGCAATCGCCGAGAGTAGGAAGGTTTAGAAAATGGGAGACGAGAACAAGACCACGCAGGAGCTTGTGGATGAGCTGGAGGCGCTTGTCAAGAAGTACGACGCGCCCGCAGAGGACGGAGCCGCGCAGGAGCCTACCGGGCAGGACGCAGAGCGCATGAGCCAGCTTACCGCCGAGATCGAGAAGCGCAACGCAGCCGCCGAGAAGAACCGCGAGACGCGCGCCGCCGCCGTCGCTGCCGCCCGATCCGCTATCGCAAGCGGTGCCGCCCGACAGGTCGATACCGTACCGCTGGGAAGCCCCGCGACCGCGCGCGGGAGCGTCGCCGACGTGCGCGACGTTACCGATTACCGCGCCGCCGAGACGCGCGGCTTCCTGAAGCGCCTTGCGTCTCAGATGGGCGTTCGCCTGACTGAGGGAAACGACCTCACGGATGCCGAGCGCTCCGCGCTCGCGCATCTTGAGCAGCGCGCCGCTTACACCGTCACCACCGCGAACACCGATGAGGTGGTGCCCGTCGAGCTGAAGAACGAGATCATCGCTCTTATCGACAACAGCACCGCCATTTTCAGCGACGTTACCCGCGACACGATGCGCAACCAGTACGAGCTTATCCGCCATAAGAGCATCGACAAGGGCGATGCTGCGAAGACCGGCGAGGGCGTAGCGCCCACCGACGATGAGCAGAACACCTTTGACCGCATCACCCTCACGGGCGACGAGATCAAGAAGCGCGTCACGCTGTCCCGCAAGATGATGATTCAGAGCATTGACAGCTTCCGGAACTACATCACCCGCGAGGTAAGCGCCCGTTGCGGCGTTGCCGCAAACGGCATTGTGCTTGCCCGTCTTGTTGACGCAACGCTGGGCATGGCTTCCGCCAACAAGATTGGCTGCGCGACCGCAGGCACGCTTGCCAAGGCCGACTTCCTGAAGTCTTTTGGTCTTCTGAAGACCTTTGGCAACCCCACGCCCAAGGGCGCGCGCGTCTACGCCAACCAGCAGACCATTTGGAACAAGATTGCCGCCGTCGAGGACGCGAACAAGCGCGCCTACTTCGTCAACGAGAAGGACGAAGACCCGACCGTCGAGGGTCGAATCTTCGGAAGCATCGTCAAGCGCGAAGAGGGGCTGGCTGATGGCGTTATCATGATCGGCTACCCCGACCTGTTCCGTGGCAACCTGTTCGACGGCCCCACCGTCGAGGCGGTCAAGCTCACCGACGGTAGCTGGAACACTGCCATTGACGGTTACATGCTCTATGACGGTGGCCTTGCCGTCCCGGAGGGCTTCGTTCAGCTCACCATCGGCACCGCCGCAGCAGCCAAGGCTTAGGAGGTGCCGCATGGCAGAGAAGCCGAAGCTGCTTGACGCTTGCCTCGAAGCGCTTAGGATTCCCGCCGAATGCCCCGACTTCGACGCAGAGATCGAAGACCTCATCGAAGCCGCCCGCGCCGCGATGCGCGCGGGCGGCGTTGCCGCTTCCGTAGCCGCCGACGATTCGAACGCCACGGTTCGGCTCGCGGTGAAGGTCTACTGCAAGGCGAACTTCGGCATGGACAACCCCGATGCCGACCGCCTTACTCAGAGCTTCGACGATCTGCTAACCATGATGCGCGGCAGCTCGGAGTTCGGGGGCGCGTCATGAGCATGTGGGCTGGCACGTGCCAGCTCATCGCTAAGACCGTCAAGAAGGACGAATACGGCGTGCAGCAGACGGAGGAAACCAAGCGCAAGGTGTTCTGCAACGTCTTCTCTATGGGCGATGCCGCATACTACGCCGCCGCTGCCGCTGGCATCCACCCCGAAGCCGTGTTGCAGATACGCAAGAGCTCCTACAGCGGTGAGCGGCTAGTCGAGTTCGAAGGCGCGCGGCTGAAGGTCGAGCGCGTGGATAGGTCAAGCCCCGACTTCGTGCGCCTGACGCTCGCAGAGGTGGTGGGCGACCGTGGCTGAGCAGAGCATCGAGCGCTTCATCCGAAGCTGCATGAAAGAGTGCGTGGACGATAACGTTTCCGCGCTCGCTGAGAACGTGGGCGAAGCCGGAAGGAGCGCCGTGAAGCTTCTGAAGCAGAAGAGCAAGGTGCGCACCGGCGCTTACAAGAAGGGCTGGAAGGCAGACGTTAAGACCGATGAGACGGGTACCGAATGCACGGTGCATAACCGGCGCTATCAGCTAACGCACCTTCTGGAGAACGGCCACAAGATCACGAACCAGACCGGCGAGTATTACGGCGACGTTCCCGGTGACGGCGTTATCGCCGAGGTGGCAGACCAGGTGGCGCGCGAGTTCGCGGATATGGGGGGCGATGGCAGATGATCGGTCTAGACGAGCTTTGCGGCGTTCTCGATTCGCTCGGCATACCGTGGGCTAACCAGCGCTTCGCGGACGGCGAGGAACCCACGCCGCCCTTCATCTGCCTTGTCGCTGGCTACAACGAAGCGGCATATGCGGACAACGACACCTATCTTTCGTGGATGCCCTACGATATCGCGCTCTACACGCGCCACCGAGACTACGCGAACGAGCAGCGCATACGCGATGCGCTCGAAGCCTCAGAGTGTCCTTACACGCTGGGCATCACCGAAATTGATTCAGAAGAGCTTACCGAAGCGGCGTTCACCGTTAACGTCGCCGAGAGTTAGGAGAGAACAAATGGCACGAAACGGATTCTTCGGCGTGAAGAACTCGCATTTCGCGATCTGCACCGACGAAGACGCGCTTACCTACGAAAAACCCGTGCATGTCGCGGGCACCGTAGCTATCAGCATGGAGCCTAGCGTCGAGACGGCTACGAGCTACGCCGACAACGAGACGTGGCTTGACAAGCAGCAGGACAACGGCGGCTCTGGAACCATGAGCTTCTACGACACCGAGAGCACGCCGGAGCTTCGCCAGCTCATCGCAGACCTCGTGGGCTACGAGATCGCGCAGGACGGGCGAACCATCCTGAGCGCAGACCGAACGCCCAAGAAGTTCGCCTTTATGTGCGAACAGCCGGGGCACGTGCTCGGTCGCCGCCGCTGCCTTCTCATGTGCCAGCTCTCGAAGCCGACGCAGGAGCTTAACACCGTTCAGGATACGCCGGAGATCACGCAGCTCGATTACCCGTTCACGTGGCGACCCGTCACCATCCCCGCCACCGACATCCGCACGAGCGGATACGACAGCTTCACCGGCCTTGACGATTACGACACCTTCTTTGATGCGGTCAATATCGAGCTTGCGCACAAGACCCAGACCGCGTAGGAGGTTGCGAATGGTTATCAAGGTTGGCGAAAAGGAGTTCGAAGCGACCTTCAACGCGTTCACGCCGATTGTGTTCTCTCGATACTTCCATGTCGTGAACCCCAACGGCACGCGCAGACCGAAGGACATTAACGAAGCCGTGGGCGCTATTCTCGCCGCTCAGAACGAGTACGGTTTTCCGCCCATTGCTCCGCTTCTCGAAATCTTCTACGCGTGCATCAAGACGGCTACGCCGAAGTTCGATGAGATGTTCGATGAGTGGGTTTCGGCATTCCCCGCCGACGCATACGATCTGGGGCGCTCGGACGGTTGGGCTTCCGACGTGATGGAAATTGTTCAGGACAACTTTTTTCCATCGGCGAAAGAGATCATGGACACCGCGACCGCCGAAGAGGAAAGCGCCGCCGCTGCCAAGCGAGCTTAGCGACGCATGCGACGCGCGATACATCTACAACTGCCAGCAATGCGGCCTGACGCTCTCAGACCTTCAGATGATGAGCTATCGGCAGGTTCAAGACCTGTTTGAGATCAACGCGTTCTACGCCGACGCTGCGGCGCACTACGACGAGGACGAGCAGGCGCGCATGGCCGAAGCCGCGTTCTGGTCATGACGTGACATGAAGTGAGTTCTTGACGGCAGCGCACCCGCGAGGGCGCGTTGCTTCAAGCACTCATGGGACTTTGACAACCGAAGAGGGGTGATTACGTGGCGGTCACTTACAAGGGGCTTGTTATCAAGTTCGGCGGCGACACCACCGAGCTGCAAAGCGCCCTGAAGAAGGTTCAGCAAGCATCGCGCGACACCCAAAGCGACCTGCGCGACATCAACAAGGCGCTGAAGTTCGACCCCGGAAACACCGAGCTGCTAGAGCAGAAGGTAAAGGCGCTCAACTCCGCATACAGCGAGACAGAGCAGAAGCTTGACGCTTACAAGCAGGCGCTCGCGCAGTTGGAGAGCAAGAAGCAGAGCGGCGCGCAGCTCACGGCTCAGGAAGAACGGCAGTACGACAGCCTGAAGCGCGCGATCATGCAGTGCGAGCGCCAGCTTGACAGCTACGGTACCGAGCTTTCGGACACCGCGCGTCAGGCCGAAGGCTCGAAGACGGCTCTTGGCAAGCTCGGTCAGACCATCGAGGACAACGCCGACAAGATTTCGAGCGCCGGTTCCAAGGTGTCGAGCGCGGGAACGGCACTGTCTGGCGGCATCATCGGCGCTGCCGGTGCGCTCACGGGGCTTGCATCGAGCCAAGAGGAAGCCATACAGCAGAGCGGGCAGCTTGAAACCGCGTGGAAGAACGCGGGCGGCACCGCCGAGCAGGCTTCGTCCACCTACGGCATGTTTTACCGTCTGCTTGGCGAATCCGACACGTCAACCGAAGCCGCGCAGAACCTAGCGCGCCTTACCACCAACCAGCAGGAGCTTAACCAGTGGACGAACATTGCGGCGGGCGCGTATGCGACGTTCGGCGACGCGCTGCCGCTCGAAAACCTCGCTGAAGCCGCGCAGGAGACGGCTCACACGGGAACGGTCACGGGCGGTCTTGCCGACGCGCTCAACTGGTCTACTGCATCAGCCGAGCAGTGGAGCGCCGCCCTTTCCGGCCACTCTTCGGCTCAGGCCGCCTTCAATCAGGCGGTCGCCGAGGGTCAGACAAAAGAAGATGCCTTCAACGCCGCGCTCGCGGCGTGTGGAAGCGAGCAGGAGCGGTCGCAGCTCATCACCGAGACGCTTACCGGGCTTTACGCCGACGCTGGGCGGCAGTATCAGGAGACGAACAAAGACCTTCTGGCATCCCGCGACGCTCAGAACGAGATGAACGCGGCCATGCAGGAACTCGGCGAAGCCGCGATGCCGGTTCAGACGGCGGTAACGGAGATCGGCACGAGCCTTCTTAACACGCTTGCGCCCGCGCTCGAAACCGTCACGGGTTGGTACAAGAACCTCACGCCGGAGCAGCAGACGCTTGTTAACAACCTCGCTCTAGGAGCCGTCGCCTTCGGCGGCGTGACCACTGCCATAGGTAAGACGATGGAAGCGGCGGAGGGCGTGGGGAGCGCCTTCAAGACCGCTGGCGAGCTTTGGGGCGGCGCTAAAAAGGTAATGGGAGATTCGAGCTTCCTGACGAAGATCGGAACCGGTTTCTCTAACATCGTCACCAAGGCGGGTAGTCTGGGAGGAATGCTCACCGGCACGCTCTCTAGCGGATGGACGGGCTTCACCGGCCTTATCGCCGCGCATCCCATCGGCCTTGGCGTTGCCGCCGTGTCAGCCGCCGTCGCCGGCCTTACGTGGTTCTTCACGCAGACCGAGACGGGCAAGCAGATGTGGTCTGACTTCACCGGCTGGATTTCGGAGAAGTGGCAGGGCGTGCAGGATTTCTTCGCTGGCGTGCCTGAGTTCTGGGGCGGAATCTGGGAGCAGGTGAGCACCGGCGTTTCGGATTTCTGCACCGGCGTTGGCGAAAAGTGGGAGCAGCTGAAGCAAGGCGCTTCCGACACTTGGGAGAACATCAAAACCGGAGCTTCGAACGCTTGGAACGACCTTAAAACCAACGTCGGGAACCTCGCGCAAGGCGCGGTCGATACCGTGTCTAACTGGTGGAACAACCTCACGAGCAACACGCAAACGGCATTCTCGAACATCGGTCAGACCGTGCAGAACGACATGAACACCGCGAAAACCGTCGGCAGCTCGGCGGCTGGCGCTCTGCAAGCCGCGATGAACGGCGACTGGGAGACTGCGAAGAGCCAAGCGGCAAACGCCTTCAACGCGATTAAAGACAACATCGGCTCGAAGCTTGACGCTGCCGAGAGCAAGGCGGTTAGCATCGCAGACCGAATCGGCGACAAGCTGGGATTCCCCGGCCTTGGCTCGAAGGTGCAAGGCGTGTTCGACGGTATCAAGGGGTTCATTCAGAATCCCATTGAAAGCGCGTGGAATGCGATTTCGAGCATCCCGGGCAAGATCATGAGCGCCTTTGGCGGCATCAGGATAAGCATTCCGAAGCCGAAGCTTCCGCACTTCAACGTGAGCTGGAACGACTTCGGCCCCGTGAAGCTGCCGAGCGTAAGCATCAGCTGGTACGCGAAAGGCGGCATCTTCGACGCGCCTTCGGTCATCGGCGTTGGCGAAGCAGGCCGAGAAGCGGTCTTGCCAATCGACCGCCTTTCCGACCTCATGGCCGATGCGCTCAACCAGATTGGCGCTTTCAGGCAGCAGCCCGCGTCTCAGGTTGTGTCCGTCAACGTCGAGCTTAACGCTCAGATTCGCGACGGCGCGGACGCATACGAGACAGGCCAGCAGATAGGCGCTGGCATCGCAAGCAAGCTGAAGCAAAGGGGTGTTCCGGTTGCAACTTAGACGGACTAGGAACCAGCACGACCGAATTATCTTCAACGGCACCGACCTATCGAAGCTGGTTTACTGCAAGGTGCGCCGCCCCATCATGGCGACCGTCAACGCGACGTTCGAGAGCGTTCCGGGGCGGCATGGCGAGGTCTTCAAGAGCGCCTACCGTGGCGGCTACGACCTTCCCGTTGAGATTTGGCTTAGGACTGAAGACCGCCGCGAGGTCGCCGAGGTGCGGCACAAGCTCGCGGCGGCTCTCTGGACTGACGAACCCGCGGCGCTCTACCTTCCCGATGACCCGACGCGCTACCTGCTTGCAATCGTGAGCGGCAGCACCGACCTAGACGAGATCACGGACGATTGCCCGACAACTACCGTGACCTTTCACATCGGCGACCCCGACTATTACGGGCAGAAGCGCCGCATGGAGGTTTCGGCTGGCAACATCTACGTTAACGCTGGCGGCAACCGACCCGCTTATCTGAAGGTCACGGCGAAGCCCTCCGCTGGCAGCACGTGGCGGATTACGAACGTCGATACCGGCGAGTTCGTGGCTATCAACACCGCGCTCACGTCTTCGAGCACCATACGGCTTGACATGGCGACCGAGCACGCGACGGTCAACAACCAGACCGCGCCGGTAACGATTGATTCGGATTACTTCGAAATCAACGGACGATGCCACCTGAACATCACCAACGGCACCGCGATTCTTGAGTGGGTGGAACGATGGCTTTAGTTAGACGTATCAGCTTCACCCGCTTCAACCGCTGGGGCGATAATCTGGGGCGGCTCACGGTGAGCGCCGCGACGCACACCGACGCGCTGGACGGCACCGACGAACTCAACATCACGTGCGCCGAAGACCTCGTGAAGGGCGACCGCGTAGTCTGGATTGACCTTCAGGGAGTTTGCCACGAACACATCGTTGACACCATCGACCGCGTACACGACGATGACGGCGCGCCAGAGACGCAGGCAACGTGCATCAACTCGGTTAACGAGACGTGGGATGACTGGCTGGACGATAAGCGGCCTTCTGGCAGCGTGTCGGTAGCCCTCACATCCATTCTCGCAGACACGCGCTGGGAGGTTGGCACGTGCGATCAGGGCGGCACCGCTTCACGCACCTTCTACCACATCAGCGTGCGCGAGGGCATAGCCGAGCTGCTGGAAACGTGGGGCGGCGAGCTTGAAACGACCATCGTTCACAACGGCGCCGGCATCGTCGCGCGCCGCGTGAACATTCGCGCCCTTCGCGGGAACCAGAGCAGCGCAAAGCGCTTCACGTGGACTAAAGACCTCGTTTCGGTCAAGCGCTCAATGGCGAGCGACAACCCGAAAACGCGCGTCTACGGATACGGCAAGGGCGTTAAGACGGAGGGCGGCGGCTACGGTCGCCGCCTTACCTTCGGCGACATAAACGGCGGCAAGGACTACGTTGAGGATGCCGAAGCCACCGAGATTTGGGGGCACCCCGACGGAGAGGGCGGCATTCTGCCCGCCGTGGCCTCATACGTGAACGAGCAGTGCGAGGACGCGGCGCAGCTCTTGCGGGAAACGAAAGACTACCTGAAGCAGGTGAAGGAGCCTAAAGTTACCTACACCGCTTCCGTCATCGACCTATACGCGTTCGGGCGCTCGTGGGAGGGCGTGGGCGTTGGCGATGACGTTGCGATCATCGACAAGGGCTTTTCTGCCGAGGGCGTGCGCCTTCACGGTCGCGTGTCTCAGATTGAGCGCGACTTGCTCACCGGCGACGCTACGGTCACGTTCGGGACGCTCACCGACACGATGGCCGACATGTGGCAGAGCGTGAGCAACGCCCTGAAGGGGAACAGCCAGCAAAACGCGCTCTACGACGCGGCGGCTGGCACATCCGTGTCGTGGCTCCAACAGCTGCAAGCGGCGCTCAACGCTCAGTTCAACGCGGTTGGCACGTACAGGGTGGAGACGTTCGAGCTGGGCACGATCTACAGCAACGTTCCCATAGACGCGCTGAACGGCCTACCGCTGCGCAGCACGTCTGGCATGTGGGCTGTCAACCTTAACGGCATGGGTCTTCGCCTTGCATCCGGCCTTACCTCAGACGGACAGTGGGACTGGAAGACTTTCTTAACCGGCGGCATGGTGACCGCAGACCTCATCAACGCCGGTACGATGCGAGCAGACCGCGTGCGCGCCGGTCTTCTCACCGACGAGAAAGGTAAGAACTTCTGGGACTTGACCACCGGCGAGTTCTCGCTTTCAGCCACGGCGACCGTAGGCGGCGACACTGTTCAATCAATCGCCGACACGGCGGCGAGCGGCGCGCAGCAAAACGCTGTCAAGGCCGCTGAGGAAGCGGACGCGAAGCGGCTAGAGGAAGCTAAGAAGTACGCCGCAGAGCAGGCATCTTCGGCGGGCACCGACGCTAAAGATCAGGCAAAGAAGTACGTTGACGCGCTAGATGAAGCGTTGGGGCAGAAGAGCATCTTTGACCGTCTCACCAACAACGGTGAGACGCAGGGCGTGTACCTCAAAGACGGCAAGGTATATATCAACGCAACCTACATGGACACCGGCGTCCTTGACGCTGACCTGCTGAAGGCTGGAATCATCACCGACAAGGCCGGTAAGAACTTCTGGGACTTGACCACCGGCGAGTTCTCGCTTTCAGCCGACGCTTCGGTTGGGGACGGCGATGTTGGAAGCTCTGTCGTGGCGGTCGATGTGCAATATGGCAACTCCACCAGTTCATCGACGGTACCGACCACATGGACAACATACGCGAACTGGAAGCAAGGCCAGTACCTATGGACGCGCCTAAAGCTCACGCTCGCAGATGGCAACACCGAATACACCACGGCGCACCGCATGGCGGACAATGACGGCATCGGCGTTTCTCAGGTGCGCGAGCAATACTATCTGAGCACGAGCAGCACCGCGCAGACCGGCGGCAACTGGTACTACTACCAGCCAACGTGGGTGAGCGGTCGCTACTACTGGACGCGGAGCGAAATAACGTGGTCTGACGGCACGAAGACGTACACAACGCCCGTGCTGGCGCGCGCCCTAACGTCTGGCAATCAATCTACCGACGATCTAGACGAAGACCTAGACCAGCGAGAGGTATTCAACCGCCTGACGAACAACGGGCAAACTCAGGGAATCTACCTGAGCGGCGGGCTGCTCTACATCAACGCCAGCTACATTGAAACGGGCATCATCAGCGACCGTCTGGGGCGCAACACCTGGAACCTCAGCACCGGCAAGCTCACAACAAACTACATGACCGCAAACAACATCGACGCAAGCGGGACGTTCGAGTGCGGTTCTGCATCGGATCTGATTCGTCTTACAGGCGGTGAGATTCTCGGACTTGAGAACGGGACGCAGATTGGAAATATCGATTTCTCCGCGCATTCGTACAACATAGACAATCCGTCGATCAAGTATCGAGGAATACAGATGACGGCAGAGGGGACAGTTCGCATCAGCTCGCCGCAGATTTCGACAGCAGCTTCAAGCAACGAGAGCACCACAGCGACTATATGCCATACGGGTAACCATAAGTTTCACTACGTCAGAGAGATTCACGACAACGGCAATGGAACCGTTGGATGGACTAATTCATGGCAATCTATCAACTTCATCAACGGTCTGTGTACGACGTGTGGCTTCGATTAGGAGGTATCTAATGGCAATTCTCTATTATCTAGCTCATGACCCGATATCGAACTCTGAAGCCGTGCTTACCGAGTACGACGCTGAGCTTATAAAAAGAGCTGACGAAAGCGGAATAGTGTTCATAGCGGTGGACGATCAGGGAACACGTTCAATCGTCCCTGTTTCCGACGTGAGAGAGCCGGAAAACCGAGATGAGCACTTTACTTTCGTTCAGCCGTTGTATGTCGATGACAGGTTTAAAGCGGTAGTCGACGTGTTCGACGCGCTGGCGGCGAGCGTGCCAGCCGTGGCATCGAACGCCGACGTTCAGCCGGTTTCGAGCAAGGCGCGAAGCGCTATGAGCTTCAGCGAAGCGCTGGAAGCGCTCAGGAAGCTTGCCTATCCCGATAGCGAGGAAGGAGGCGCGCAATGAGCAACACACGGACGCTCGAACTCGATATCTCGAAGGAGGGAACGGGAACCTGCGTCAAGGTTGGTCAGGGCGACGATGGCGGAACCACAATCAAGGCGCTTATCTTCGACAACGGCGCTGAGTTCGAGCTTTCCGGCGCCACGGCATGGCTTGTCGTGCTTTTGCCTAATAAGCGGAACTACTATCGCGGTCAGTGCTCAGTGAGTGGCAACGCCGTAACGATCACGGTTGACGAGTCGAAGCTTTGCAGCGTGTCCGGCTACACCGACGAAGCCTATTTCACGATCACGAAGAGCGGCAAGACCTATTCGACAGAGCGCTTCGCAATCGAAATCCTGCGCAGCGCTCTTGACGGACAGCAGCCCGCGCAGAGCTGGGACGATGCCGTTCAAGATCTCATCGACCGAGGGAACGCGGCGGTCAACAAGGCAAATTCCGCCGCATCAGCCGCCAACTCTGCCGCGAACGCGGCGAACACGGCGGCGAGCAACGCCAACGAAAAGGCCACCGCCGCGCAGCAGGCAGCAGAAGCCGCGAACAGCGCCGCATCCGCCGCCAACACGGCAAAGGCGAACGCCGACAAGGCGACCACGGCTGCGAACAACGCGGCATCGGCGGCAAACACCGCTAAGGCGAACGCCGATAAGGCGACGGCGAGCGCAAACACCGCGAAGACGGCTGCTGACACGGCGGCGAGCAACGCGAACGCAGCCGCCGCGCGTGCGAACGGTGCCGCTGACGATGCGACGGCGGCTGCGCAGAACGCACTGAACATCGCAAACAGCATCGCATCGATCAAGCCGCCGAGCGACGCGGAGGTCGAGGAACTGAGGAAGGCCAACGAAATCCTCGCCTCTGCGGTCGCGGAACTTCAGGACAAGTACGTCCTGATCGGTGAGACGGCATACGTCCCGCCGACCCGCGTGACCTCTTACAGCGGTGAGACGCTTGCGCTCGCGCAGTCGGGCGTTTCCGGTGAAACCGCGACCCTAAATTAAGGAGAACCAACATGGCAGATGTCTCAGTCCTCACATTCAACGGCGCGCCGCGCAACGTCAAGGACGTCACCGCGCGGAACACGGCAAACGCCGCGACCACCGCTCAGGAATACGACCGACAGCAATTGACCGGAACCTATAAGGGGCGCTCCATCGCGTCGGTCTTCGCCGCCGAGATCGGCAGCGCAAACGTCTGGACGTGGCTCCAAAAGCGGGTGAAGGCGGCCAACTTCACGGGGCTTCGCATCGGCGATTACATCGACGTGCAGCTGAAGGCCGGTGCAAACGTCCCCTCCCAGACCGTCAGGTACCGCATCGCGGCCATCGACCCGTATTACCAGTGCGGGGACACGGCGAAGGGCCACCATATAGCGATGGTCCCATCCGCCCCGGTGTCCGTCACCGGAGACAAGGCCGTGAACGGCTCCTATATCAAGTGGCGCGACACGGACGACAACAACGGCACCGCAGATGAGAAGCACCCCTATCTGTGCTCGAAGCTGCATGAGTGGGAGATCGGCGATTTCCTGCCGTCCCTCCCGACCGAGTGCCAAGCCGCCATCATGCCGCAACGCGTCCTGCTCAACGAGCGCTACGCTTCGAGCGGGAAGCTCACCGATGACAGCGGTTGGTCTTGGGTCGATCTGGGGAAGGTATGGTCTCTTTCCGAGATCGAGGTCTACGGGTTCCAAGCATGGAGCAAGACGGGTTACAGCATCGGGTTCGATTGCCATTTCCCGATTTTCGAAGACACGGCATCTCGAATCTTTGGAACTCGCGTCACTTGGTGGCTCCGCTCCGTCATGGGCGGCTCGTCCTCCAACGTGTGCATTGTCAACAGCAGCGGCAATGCCACCAGCACCGCCGCGACGGTTGACTGGGTTCGCCCGTTCCCGTGCTTCCTCGTAGGCTGATTTATCAGCCGTACGCAACACTGAACCGGCGCATGCCTTGCGCATGCGCCATCAGGTCGAGACGGCTTAGCAAGGAGATGGTCGTTTGAGTGGTGTATATGCCCGGAACAGGCATCTGAGCGCCCAAAAGTATTTCACGCTCGCATTGGAGATAAGGGCCGAGATCACAAAGAAGGTGACAACGAAGCAGCTGCCGAAGTCATACAGGTTCGTCTTCGCCGTCCCCATGGCCGAGACGGCCAGAAGCTTGGTCATGAACCTCGTAAAGGCGGATGCGTTCTACCCGAACACCGCGCGCAACGTCGAGGAACGCAAGCGGTTTATGACGCTCGCGATCGCCGACTGCAACCAACTGCTTCAAGACCTGCAATGTCTGAAGTCTCTCAACTCGAACATAAGCCTATCGTGGTTCGAGACTCTTATTCAGGACGTCGATGATGACATAAAGCTCATCAAGGGTGCTCGGTCCGGCGTGAAGCTGATAGGAAAGGGGTAAAATGAACGCGTGTTGCCCCTTGGAAATCTTCGCGTCAATTGGTGGCTCCGCTCCGTCATGGGCGGCTCGTCCTCCAACGTGTGCAATGTCAACAACAACGGCAATGCCAACAACAACGCCGCGACGAATGACTGGGTTCGCCCGTTCCCGTGATTCCCAAGACCTGCCAGACCGCGCAGACCGCAGCTCTGAGCGCCGTGCATTTGAGGAAGGAAGGGGCAACCATCGGGCGCGTGCCCGTAAATTTGCACCCCGAGACGGTTGCCGTTCGCTTCTTGCATGGCGCGGGATTTGGCACCTGCCCGCGTTTCATGGTCATCCGTCAAGCGGCTTGCGGGTGCCGCATAAAGCCGTTCGGGGTGCCTCCCATGAACTCTGATGATCGCCGAGCGGCGCGCCGGGCACGGCGCGACAGCAAAAGAGCTGCAAATCGCTCAGCGCGGATAAAGGGATGCACGCTCGAATCAATTGCGGATCTCGACAACCTATGCCAGTCGGCGTTCGACGCCTCACGTGGTGTTAGTTGGAAATCAAGCGTCCAGAGGTACATGCTGAGGGTCGTGCCGAACATCATGCGCGCACGAAGAGACCTCCTATCCGGCAAGGACTTCAAGCGCGGATTCATCGAGTTCGACATATTCGAGCGCGGAAAGCTCAGGCACATATGCTCTGTCCATTTCTCAGAGCGAGTCATACAGAAATCTATCAGCAGACACGCGTTGGCACCGGCGATATGGCCCACGCTGACCGAAGGGTGCGCCGCGAACATAAAGGGGCGCGGCACTGAATATGCCATCAAGCGCCTAAAGCGCCAACTCGTAAACCATCACAAGAGGCACGGTGAGCGCGGATACATCCTTCAGGTCGACTTCGCGAACTACTTCGGCAACATCGACCACGAAGCTTGCAAGCGCCTCATCGACCGGGCACTTGACGACGATCGGGTTAAAGCGGTCGTATTCGACCAGATTGACGCGCACGGGACTCGCGGTCTCGGTCTCGGCAGCGAGCCAAACCAAGTGCTCGCCGTCGCCCTGCCGTCCCCAATCGACCACCTCATGCTGTCCACTCCCGGAATCCTCGCAAGCGGTCGCTACATGGATGACAGCTATTGCATCGCGCTTGAGAAAAGCGTTCTACATGACGCGCTCAAAAGAATCGAATCGCTATGCGACGGACTCGGGATTGTCATCAACCGGAAGAAGACGAGGATCGTGAAGCTGTCTCGCGGCTTCGTCTTCCTCAAGAAGAGGTTCTATTTCGGCGACGGCGGCAAGGTGGTCGTGAGGCCATGCCGAAGCTCAATCACGCGGCAGCGCAGGAAGCTCAAGAAGCAGGCGGCGCTCGTCGGTCGCGGCATGATGACCAAGGAGCAGGTAAACCAATCCTATCAATCGTGGCGCGGCGGCATGAAGCGGCTCGATGCGCACGACACGGTCCTGCGCATGGACGCGCTATACAAGGAGCTTTTCGGATGATGGAAAGCGCATAGACGGGCATCCAGCCCCCGCAATTCAACGCGGGGGCTTTTGTTTTCAAGGAAAGGAGAAAGTATGGCACTGACCGAACAAGAGGAGGCGAAGGTTCGCGCGATCATCGCCATCTTTGACGGCATGGCTCCGTCGCTGTCGAGTGACGTGGCATCCAAGAGCGCCGCGCTCTTCGCCGCGTGGGACGGCAACGGCCACGCCTACGCCGAGGGCGAGCGCGTGAGCTGTGAGGGCGAGCTTTACGTTTGCCTTCAGGCGCACACGTCGCAGACCGATTGGGCGCCTACGGCAGCGCCGAGCCTTTGGGCGAAGGTGCTTGAAGCAGGCACGCCCGACACGCCGACAGAGGAAGTGCCCGAATGGGTGCAGCCCGATTCTACGAATCCCTACCAGCTCGGTGCCCGCGTGAAGCACAACGGCAAGGTCTGGGAATCCCTCGTTGCTAACAACGTCTGGGAGCCGGGGGCTGTCGGAACCGAAACCGTCTGGCGAGAGGTGACGGAGGGCTGAGCATGGGAGAGAGCGTCATAGACCATGCGGCGGCTTTCGGCCCCGAATGGTTCTTCATGACGGTCGTGACCGTCGGATTGGGAATCTTCGCCAAACTGCTTCTTGATGAGTTCAGGCGAAACAACGAGCGAAAGGCAGAGCTTGAATCGAAGCGCGACGAGCGGCAGGCCGAGCTTGAATCACAGCGCGAGGCGCGCAAGCGCGACGAGCTTAACGAAAGGGCCAAGCGCGACCGCGAGAGATCCGTCATGGAGGGCCGCATCGCCGCGCAGATGGAACGCAGCAACAACATCTCAGAGAGCCTTCAGGCTGCCGTCGAATCGCTGAGGGCTTCAAACGACGCCCTTCACAGCGAGATCAAGGAGTCTCGCGCCCATTCGCACGACATGGCAAGCAAGGTCAATCATATCTACGACAGGGTTGACCTGATTTACGAAAAGGAGAATCGAAATGATTAACCTCACCGCACGATTCAAGAACAAAACGTTTTGGCTGACCCTCATTCCGGCCCTGCTTCTGCTCGTTCAGGTGTGCGCCGCCCCATTTGGTTACCAGTGGGACTTCGGCGTGCTCAACGAACAGCTCGCTGCAATCGTCAACGCGCTGTTCGCTGTTCTCGCGATTCTCGGCATCGTCACAGACCCGACCACCGCAGGACTCAGCGACTCGAAGCAGGCAATGACATATGACAAGCCCAAGGCAGATAATTAGGTTAAGGGTTCTTGCGGCGTTCCTCGCTGGAATTGCATCCGGTCTTTCTATCACGGTGGCCATGGTTGCGACCGCGCCAAATCCAGCGATTAAAACACAGTCCACTGCCAATCAAGGCACAGCAACCGTTGAAGACGCGCCCGCTCAAAACGTTCCGATCTACATGCAGACCGATGAGCGTTGGGGCGGGCTTCCGTACGCCAATGCCACTCTCGCCGATTCGGGTTGCGGCCTCACGTGCGCCGCGATGGCATGGAGTTATTTCAGTGGAGAGGACTGGACGCCCATCGATATGCTGAACGCCGTCGGCAATGACTACGTGCAGGACGGCCAAAACTACATGCCGGGGTTCTGCGCGTGGATGCATGAACGGGACGCCGCAATAACCAGCTCCGTCATATATGAGGACATGGCACGCGCCCTAGAAGACCTCGAAGCCGAATCTCTCGTATTCGCTGAGATGCAGGGGCAACTTGAAGGCGGCGGGCGGAGCTACGGTGGGCACATCGTCCTGCTAACCGAATATGACGGGCAGAGTGTAACGATTCACGACCCTTGCAGCCCATATGCCGTAATTCTCACCTATGAGCAGATGGCAGGCGTTGACTGGGGCTATTTCATCTCGATCGGAAGGTCTTAACATGGCGTTAAACGGCATCGATATTTCTGATTACCAGCGCGGTCTTGATCTTACAAAAGTTCCTTGTGACTTCGTTATATGCAAGGCCACGGAAGGAACGAGCATCGTGCATGACACGTGCGACGGATTCATCCAGACCGCAAAGAAGCTGGGGAAGAAATGGGGTTTCTACCATTTCATGAACGCGTCTGACCCGGTTGCTCAGGCAAACTATTTCGTAGCGAACTGCAAGAACTATTTCACTGAGGGCTTCCCGGCGCTCGACTATGAGATGTACGGTCGGATCGGAACCGATAAGGCAAAGCTGTTTCTCGACCGGGTTTTCGAACTTACGGGGGTACGCTGTGCTGTATATATGTCCCGATCGGTCTGCACCGAGGAAGATTGGAGCGCCATCGCGCCGAATCACGCCCTCTGGGTTGCTCAATATGCGAACACCGAACGGACCGGGTACCAAAACTCGCCTTGGCTGCCATCGGGCGGCTTTGGGGCGTGGGATACGTGCACTCTGCATCAATATACGTCGAATGGCAGGCCGGGCGGTTATGACGGCCCACTCGATCTAGACATTGCGCACATGACGCGTGCCGTTTGGGACAAATGCTGCAATCCCTTGGAAGCTGTTAAACCCGAGTTGGAGACGCCTGACGCTCCTGCGCACACAGTCAATGGCACTGCGCTCGAACTTGCTGCCCGCGTCATGCGCGGTGAGTTCGGTGCAGACGATGAGCGCAAGGCAAAGCTTGGCAATCGTTACGACGAGGTGCAAGACCTCATCAACTACATCGATCGCACGAGCTGCGAACAGCTTGCCGACGATGTTGAACGCGGCATGTTCGGCGTCAATCCAATCCGTGCCGAAGTTCTTGGCGGCAAGGCGAAGGCGGTGCAAGCGATCGTCAACAAGCGTGCCGGAATCGGATCCGAATCCGTCTACATCGTCAAGAGCGGCGACACGCTGAGTGGCATCGGCGCGAAGCTCGGTGTTGACTGGCATGCGATCGCGAACAAGAACGGAATTGTTGAACCTTACACAATCTACCCCGGCCAGAAACTCGTCTATTAGTAAAAAGCGGGCTACCCTACTAGGGTAGCCCGCTTTAATGCGTTAAATGCCATTCTTGCAAGTCGCCTATCTGTGGTTTTGCATGTCTTCTGAAATAAGCTTCTTGATGTAGTCGGTTGTGTTCTCTTGCGATTTCAGCCACGCGTACATCTCTTCATCGCTGTCGCTGTTCGGGTAGAACCGGATGGTCAACTGCTTGACGTTCTTGCGGTAATTGCTGGTTGCGCGGCGTTGTGCTTCCGTCTGCATCATTTACCCCCTGCGGTTACGTGCGCTGCGCCACATCCTGAACGCGACGAACGACACGATGAACGACACTGCTAGTGTTTTCATTGCGCACCTCCTGCGCTAAAATCGTGAGTGGCGGGGCACCGCCTAAGCGATGCCCCTTGTGCTAAGACCTCTTTGTGTGCTTACCGGGCTTGCGAGGGGTCTTTTTCTTTAGACGCTCAACTGTTTCGTCGGTCACCTTTGCGAGCACCACGCCAAGGACCACAAGAAACACGTCCCAAACTCTGTCTTCCAACTGAATCACCTCCCTTCTGACAGTTATTATTATAGGGTAGACCCCATAAAAGTGCAAGGGTTATTTCGCCTTAATCAGATTTTTTTCCAGCAATCCAACTATCACAAACCAATTATTTGTTGCCTGGACAATGCAAGTATCAAGTTGTATTGAATGATTGCCCTGCTCAGAGAAGTCACGTGAGTTCGCCGTTTTTCTCATTAGCTCCACCATAAGTAACAGGCAGGTAGATGTTCGTATCTACTTGCCTTTTTATTTCTAGTCCGTACCGCGGAGAATCGAACTCTATGCAGGGCGCGGGCGTAAAGAAAACGCGTAAGCGTTTTTAGCCCGCGGGCGAGGACGCCGGCAGGCGGCCGAAGCCGGTGCGTATTTGCGAAGCAAATACGCGGATTCTCCGCGCAATGTTCCAGCCCAAAACAGATGCGATGTTTATCGAATCTCAGCTGGCCTCGCCCAGCATCAACGGATTCCCCCAAACCGCGGAGAATCGAACTCTGCGCAGGGCGCGGGCGTAAAGAAAACGCCTCAGTGACGCAGAGTGGGGCGTGCTTTCCCAATGGCAGCCCAGGCGGAAAGCACGTCCCGGAATCCGCGCGCAGACTGGGACGTAGTTTCCGGATGGCGCCTCAAGCGGAAACCGCATCCCGGAATCGAGCCGAAGAGTGGGATATGCTTTCCCAATGGCAGCTCAAGCGGAAAGTACATCCCGGAATCCTCGTTCGGAATGGGATGCAATTTCCAAATGAATGGCTAGCGGAAAGTGCATCCCGGAATCCGCGCTCAGAACGGGACGCGCTTTCCCAATGGCGGTCCAAGCGGAAAGTGCGTCCCGGAATCCCGCCTCAAACTGGGACACACTTTCCGCTTCACCTGCCGCCTGGAAAAACCTGCGCGCTCTCCATCTCAAAACTGGGTAGAAGAAGGCCAAAACGAAACAGCAGGAGGTCAACATGACTGCAGAAGATAAGGCAAAGAACGCCGGCAAGGTCGCGCTCGTTTTGGAGGGCGGTAGTTTTCGCGGGCAGTTTACCGCAGGCGTGCTCGACGTCCTCATGGAGGCCGGCGTCGAGATTCCGGCGGTATATGGCGTATCGGCCGGCGCCCTCAACGGCGTGAACTACAAGTCGCACCAGATCGGCCGTGCCAATCGCATCAACCTGGCTTTCTGCAACGACAACCGCTTTATGGGCGCAGCATCGTTTGCGTCCACGGGCTCTATTGTGGGTTACGACTTTATCTTCAACGATGTCCAGGACCGCCTGGATCCCTTTGACAACGAGACGTTCGACGCGAGCCCCATCGAGATGTACGCCGTCGCGACGGACATGCTCTTTGGAACCGCCACGTACCTCCCGGTCAAAAGCGCCGTACTTGACCTCGACGCCGTGCGCGCATCGACGTCGCTGCCGCTGGTGACGCCACCGGTCGAGATTGACGGGCACAAATACGTCGACGGTGGCGTAGCCGATTCGGTCCCCATCGAGCACGTGCTGGAGGAGGCGGGCTTCGATCGCGCGGTCGTCATTGTCACGCAGGACCGCTCGTACGAGAAAAAGCCCTACGAGTTTATGCCCGCCGCACGAGCTCGCTATGCCGACTACCCCTATCTGCTCGAGGCTATCGAGACGCGCCACGACCGCTATAACATCCAGCGCATGCATCTGTGGAAGTATGAGCGCGAGGGCCGTGCGCTGGTCATTGCTCCGCAAAAGCCGGTCGAGGTTGGCCACGTTGAGCACGATTCGGCAAAGCTCCTCGACCTGTATATTCAGGGCCGCCAGGAGGCAAAGCGCCTACTGAGTGATATCGAGGGATTTGTCGAGCGCTAGCGTCGCGACGTCATGACCCATGGACGACATGTGCAGAAAGTCTGGTCAGAGCCAAAATACCTGTTGACTCGGGCGACGAGCGGGGTAATATGGACGGGTTACTTGCAGAGCCCCGTGAATCTCTGTAACAACACGTACTGTACATGGAGGAGTCTAAGTGATTTCGAAATCGACTCACTACGCCAAGCAGGGCGAGGTCCAGCGCAACTGGGTTCTCGTCGACGCCGATGGTGCTGTCCTGGGCCGTCTTGCCACCCAGATCGCAATGATCCTGCGCGGTAAGAACAAGCCCCAGTTCACGCCCAACAGCGACTGCGGCGACTTCGTTGTCGTCATCAACGCCGATAAGGTCCAGCTTACCGGTAACAAGGCCGACACGAAGACCTATTATCGCCACAGCGGCTACAACGGCGGCCTCAAGGCTGAGAGCTTCCGCCAGGCTATGGAGAAGCACCCGGAGAAGGTCATCGAGCGCGCCGTTCGCGGTATGCTGCCCAAGACCACCCTCGGCCGTGCCCAGATGACCAAGCTTAAGGTCTACGCTGGTGCCGAGCATCCGCACGCTGCCCAGAACCCCACGAAGATTGAGCTGGAGGCTTAAAGATGGCTGAGAACACCGTTGTCTACCAGGGTACCGGCCGTCGTAAGAACGCCGTCGCCCGCGTCCGTCTCGTCCCCGGCACCGGCAAGGTGACCATCAACAAGCGTGATGCCGAGCAGTATTTCGGCCGTCATCAGCTCGTTGAGAACGCCCTTGCTCCCTTCAAGGTGACCGACACCGCCGGTCAGTTCGACGTTATCGCTCTGTGCGATGGCGGCGGCATCTCCGGTCAGTCCGGCGCTCTGCGCCTGGGTATCGCTCGCGCTCTTCTGAACGCTGGCGACTACCGTGCTGACCTCAAGAAGGCCGGTTTCCTTACGCGCGATGCTCGCGTGGTCGAGCGCAAGAAGTACGGCCTCAAGAAGGCTCGCCGCGCTCCCCAGTTCTCCAAGCGCTAAGGTTTTATCTCCTTACGAGATACAATGTACAAGCGGGGCCTGCCGATTGCTCGGCGGGTCCCGCTTTTCTTTTTCGACTAGGGTGGGCGACTGCGTTTTGCCCACTTGGGAAGGAGCGATCCTATGCCCCAGAACATCTTCGGTACCGACGGCGTCCGTGGCGTCGCCAACGCCGACCTCTCGTGCGACCTCGCGTTTCGCCTTGGCCGTGCGGCGACCAAGTTCCTTGGTCCGGATATTTGCATCGGCCGCGACACGCGTCTTTCGGGCACCATGCTCGAGAGCGCTCTGACCGCCGGCATTATGGCCGAGGGCGGCCGCCCGCACTGCTGCGGCGTTATCCCTACGCCGGCCGTGGCGCTGCTTACCGTCCAAAACGAGCTCGACGGCGGCATCGTCATCTCCGCTTCGCACAATCCGCCGGAGTTCAACGGCATCAAGTTCTTTAGCCGCAAGGGCATGAAGCTTCCCGATGCTGTCGAGGAAGAGATCAGCGCCTGGGTCATGTCCGAGGAGGCCATGGCTGCCGATACGCTGCCGACCGGTGCCGGCGTGGGTCACATCATCAAGATGAAGGACGCTCGCAAGGCATATGTCGACCACGCTATCAGCACCCTCGACGGCCTTAAACTCGACGGCCTGGTCGTTGCCGTCGACTGCGGCCACGGTGCTTCCTGCCAGACCACGCCCGCCGCGCTGCAGCGCCTGGGCGCCACGGTCCATGCCATCAACACCGATTACTGCGGCACCGACATTAACGTCGAGTGCGGCTCCACTCACCTTGAGCCCCTGCGCGAGCTCGTGCTGCGCACCCACGCCGACATCGGTCTGGCCCACGACGGCGACGCCGATCGCGTGCTGTTCGTGGACAGCGAGGGTAACGAGATCGACGGCGACTACATCCTGGCCATCTGCGGCTCCGACCTGGCCGCTCGCGGCAAGCTCGCCAACTCCGAGATCGTCTCGACCGTTATGTGCAACCTGGGCTTCTCCATCGCCATGAAGGAGCAGGGCTTCGAGATGGTCCAGACCGCCGTGGGCGACCGCTATGTTCTTGAGCGTATGCTCGAGGACGGCGCCGTCATCGGCGGCGAGCAGTCCGGCCACATCATCTTCCTGGAGCACAACACTACCGGCGACGGTCTGGTGACGGCTCTGCAACTGCTGGCCGTGCTCAAGCGCACCGGCCGCACCCTTACTGACCTTGCCGGCATCATGAAGAAGTATCCGCAGGTGCTCGTCAACGTGCATTCGGACAACAAGGCCGGCCTGGACGATTGCCAGCCCATTTGGGACGCCGTCGCTGCCGCCGAGAAGGAGCTCAACGGTCGTGGCCGCATCTTGGTGCGTCCGAGTGGCACCGAGCCGCTGGTTCGCGTTATGGCCGAGGCGGAGACGCACGAGCTGACCCAGCGCGTTGTTGACGATATCGTCGAAGTTGTCAAGCGCGAACTTCCCTAATGGCCAAAAACGGGTGCCAAGTGGTAAACTGACAAGGTTATTTTGATTGATTGGTATGTCCGAGGGGGAGCATGTTCACTAAGGTCCTAAGGTCTTTTGGTATGCGTGGTCGAGTCCTTACGTTGGATGCTCCCATCTCGGGTGACGTCATTCCGCTCTCCGAGGTAAACGATCAGACGTTTGCTACCGGCCTTTTGGGCCAGGGCGTGGCGATTCGGCCCACCGGAACGCGTGTGATTGCACCGGCTGATGCCAAGGTCGAGGCCATTTTTCCCACGGGACACGCTGTTGCGCTTAACACGGTCGATGGCTTGGACGTGCTCATCCACGTTGGTTTGGACACTGTTCAGCTCGAGGGCAAGCACTTTACCGTACATGCGCAAGTGGGTGACATCGTCCATAAGGGCGATGTACTCATTGAGTTCGATCGCGAGGCAATTGCTGCCGAGGGCTACGATGTGACGGTTCCCATCTTGGTGTGCAACTCCGTTGAGTTCTCGAGTATCAAGGGCTCCGTTGGCGTGCATGTCGAAGAGATGGACCAGCTCATCGTTGCTCGCGAGCGCTAGCAAGTGCACGTGGCCATTAGCCTACAATTCAAACACGTTTACGGAGGGCGCCCTTGAAAGAGGACGCCCTCCGTGGCAAGATGGGATTTGTCCGAGGCTAAACAGCTTCGGGTCACCGTGGACGGGCAGGGGCCTCGACGCGGCTAGACACGAGACACATACATTACGCGACCTCGCCCTGGTGGCCGCACACGTTGGTTGCGGCCGACGCGGGCCGCGGGCAAGTGCTTGTAAGGGAGCCTTGCCTCTCTTGTACGAGAAAGGACGCGTAATGAAGATCATTAAAGCTAAAGACTACGAGGATATGAGCCGCAAGGCCGCTAATATCATCTCGGCGCAGGTTATCCTCAAGCCCGACTGTGTGCTGGGCCTTGCCACCGGCTCCACCCCGATCGGTGCCTACAAGCAGCTCGCTGCTTGGTACGAGAAGGGCGACGTCGACTTTGCCGAGGTCAGCACCTACAACCTGGACGAGTATCGCGGCCTTTCGCACGACGATCCCCAGAGCTATCACTACTTCATGCGTGAGAACTTCTTCGATCACATCAACATCGACCTTAACAACACGCATGTGCCCGACGGTTCCAACCCCGACGCCGCCGCTGCCTGCTCTGAGTACGACAAGATCGTCGCCGCCGCCGGTTACCCGGATCTCCAGCTGCTCGGCATTGGCAACAACGGCCACATCGGCTTCAACGAGCCCGATGACCACTTCTCCAAGGGTACGCACTGCGTCGACCTCACCGAGAGCACCATTCAGGCCAACAGCCGCCTGTTCGACAGCATCGACGATGTTCCCCGTCAGGCCTACACCATGGGCACTCAGACCATCATGTATGCCCGCATGATCCTGGTTGTCGCTAACGGCGAGGCCAAGGCTCAGGCCGTGCACGATATGTGCTATGGTCCAGTTACGCCCAAGTGCCCGGCTTCGATCCTGCAGCTGCACACCAACTGCGTTGTCGTTGCCGACGAGGCCGCCCTTTCGCTCTGCGAGTAGCGCGAATCCTGCAGCTCGACATAGCCTTGCCTAAGGCCTCCGCTTTGCGGGGGCCTTTTTGCTATCCCTGTCCGCCCACTTGACCAAAATCTTGCCGCAAGCTTGACGAATGCCGGATGCCCAACAGCTTGATTCATTCCATACCAGATTCTATGCAAAAATACCACTAGAAGGTCGTAGACGGTAGCGGGTGCTAGGCGAGTTGAATGACATAACTGAACCTTGTTCATTTGCGTTACACTGCCGCTTAGATGGGACAAGCTGACAAGCTCATTTACCTGCTTAAAGACCGATTAGTCGGGGGATTAATAACAATCGGCCCTCGCTGTACAAAAACTTGCCGCTTGCGTACCAAAAGACAACCTAAAACACAAGGTCGCTCTATTCATAGCGCGGCTTGTATGGTCTTGCGGCTACAGTGTCCATACGGTCGAGTTGAGGAGCGGGCATGGTAAACGATTTGAGCGGTATAGACGACCTCGAGCTGATGCCGCTGGGCGGAGGCTATATGGTGCGACGCGAACGCTTGATGAATGAGCTTATCGCCAAGGGCCGAAAGGCCGGCATCGTGGTTCTTTATGCGCCCGATGGGTTTGGGAAGACCTCGGTGCTGCTGCAGTACACCCATGAGGTTAAATGCGATCCGACGCGAGGCCCCGTGCGGATTATCGAGGCCGATCGCGCCACTGGGCGCGAGGTGTTTATGCAGCTCGAGGTGGTTACCGAAGAACTCAAAGACAAACCGCACTCCCTTATCGCGATTGATAATGTGCCAAACCTCGATCAGCACGATACCGAAGACCTCATCGACAGGATTCGCGGGCTGCGCGCTATGGGGGTAGGGGTCTTTATCTCCTGCCGTCCTTCAAATCGTCAGCTGATTCATGGGCTGGGCGATTCGGTTAAGATCAATGCGCAGATGCTCAAGGTGCATGCCTATGAGTATTCGGCGTGGGCATCGGCGTTTTCGATCAGCACATCGCTTGACTTTTATCAGCTCACGCAGGGCGTGCCCAAGCTCGTCTCGGCATTGCAGACGGGTCTGTATGGCCAAGGTGACGTAGCCGGTCTGCTCGAAAACGAGATTGTCAACGTATATGGCGCGGCACTTGCCGATCTGGCTTCGCTCGACAATAATGCGCTGTTTTGCGTGGCATGTCTCATGGTTTTGATGGGCGAGGGCAATATCGCAGAACTCGAGGCTTGCGGGGTGAGGCTGTCGATGGTCGACCAGTCCTACTTTGTACGCGACTACCCGATCTTTGGCTTGGACCCCGCCGAGCGGAGTTTTACGTGTCTGGGCACGGAGGATAACGGACGCTTGCGCTTGCGTAAGTTGGTGGCCGAGATTCGCCCCGAACTTGTTCCGAGGGCGGCCCGGATTTTGCTTAAGGCGGGCCGATGCGATGCGGCGATGGGCCTGGCGGATGCCTTTTTGGACCGTGAGGCGGTCCTTGAACTTGCTGGGCAGTATGGGGTCGATCTGGCTCTGACGGGGCACGGGGCCGATATCTGCCGAGCGGCGCTGGGCACGATCGATGCCGACGATCCGGCTCCAGAGCCAACGCCTGCCGAAGCGCTTGGCGTATATCTGGCAGCGGTCAGCGTGTCCAATACAAAGCTCGCTCGCTATATGGCATCGGTCGTCGAACGCGGGGGCGAACGGGCGGCCTGCGAAATAGACCCTGTTTCATGGAGGGTGGCCCAGACACTGACGGCTGTTTGCTATGGGGACAACGGGCTTGGGCTTCCTACGAACCTGGCCGTGCCAGAAATAGAGACGTCCCATACCGCACTCGATATGTTGTCTGCGCATATCGAAGTCAAACGCTGTCTGACCGAGCGGGGAAATGACGGCGGCGTTCTACAACAGCTCAAAACGAGCAAGGCCTACGACTGCGAGCTCGACATCGCGGGGATTGTTATACAGGCCGATAGCATGCTGGTGGAGCTCTTTGACGGGTCGTTTGCGGGAACCGACGAGCGCGACGACGAGATGACGGTGGTGCGGGAGGCGCTCGACGTACGTGGGCTTAAGGCGATGGCTATCTGGGTGCGCATGGTGTTGGCGGCACGGCGGCTCCTTTCCGGCTTGCCGGTAACCGACGACGCGGCGTTCAACGAGCTCGATCGTTTTGCCGTGCGCATGCGCGACAACCAGATTCAGCTGTTTGGGCTGTTGCTAGAAGGCTGGCAGTCGCTGGCAGAGGGACGGCCGGTCAATGCAAAGTTCCGTGCGGTCCAAGTGCTCAAACTTGCCGAGGAGTCGATTGCGTACATGCGCGATAACGCATTGCTGCTGGAGCGCGCGGCATATCTGCGTAACACCTCGATGGTTTCGGTGCGCGAGGAAGCGGAGCTACTCGATATAAGCCAGACGCAGGTTGGTGGAGCGGAGGCCTGGATGGTGGCGCTGCATTTGGCCTGTGCGGGCCGAGACAGCGATCTTGCGGCCTGGATGTCCATGAATCGTGCGGGGATTCTAGAGCCATCGTATCGGCTCTTTGCGCGCCTTGCCATGCATTGTCTGGGCGAGCCGGCGGGCAGGATACGCAAGAAGCTTCCCGTGCGCGAGCTGTCGCGGTACTCGCTGCGCGACGATTTGGAAGGGGAGGGCGAGCGCCTGTTCCAGGCCGGCGAGGTTGAAGCCGTTGATACCATCGACCATATCGAGATTCGCATGTTTGGTGCGTTTCGCGCCGAGCGCGACGGGTTTCCCATCACGGACAAAATGTGGCGCCGCAAGAAGGCGGCGACGCTTGCCGAGCGGCTTGCGCTGGGCATGGATGCGCTCGTCGATCGTGAGACGCTGGCCATGGAGCTGTGGCCCCATGCCGAGTTCAATAGTGCCCGCAACAACCTGTACTCGACGATATCGCGCTTGCGGTCGGCTTTGGGACCGACGCCGGATGGCAAGTCGTGTGTGCTCATCCAAAATGAATGCATCGGACTCAACGGCGACTACGTCAAGACCGATGTACGGCTGTTTGATCAGATAAGCCGCGAGGTTTTGGGAAATCGCACGGGTGCGCGCGGACCCCATTTAGTTGAGCTGTGCCTTAAGATTGAGCAGCTTTATGCCGGACCGCTGTATGTTCCCAATGGCTGTAATCCCACCTACTTTTTGCCCATGCGACGCATTATGCAGTCAAAGTACATCGATTGCATGATTAAGGGAGCAAATGCCGCTCTAGAAGAAAACGATCTGCAGTCGGCGATTTGGCTGGCGGAGTCGGGGCTTCGACAGGAAACGGCGCGTGAGGATATGGTGCGCTGCGCCATGCGCGTCTACAGTGCGGCGGGGCGGCGGCGCGATATCGTCGAGCTGTACAGCGGGCATATGCACCATCTGAGGGAGCAGGTCAATGGCGTGCCCGAGCCCGAGACGCGGCGTCTATACGAGCGCTTGGTGGAGGGGCGGCTCAATCGCGTGTTGGTCGAGCGATAAAAAACGGGCGCCCGAAGTACTTGGGCGCCCGTAAGCTTGCTATATGTTGGCTCGCCGGATCATTGGCTCTTAGACGAGCTTGATCTTCTCGATGTCCTTGCGCGAGGACTCGCGATATAGCGAGAACTTGCGGCCGATGACCTGGACGACCTCGGCGTGGCAGCGCTCAGCGAGCTCTTCGGCGGCCTCGCGGGCGGAAAGGCTGGAGCCATCGAGCACGGAGCACTTAACGAGCTCGTGCTTCTCCAGGTAGGCGACCGTCTGCTCGACGGTGCCCTCGTTGACGTCGGACTTGCCGATGATGATGGCGGGGTTGAGGTGATGGGCCATGCTGCGAAGCTGCTTGACCTGGGCTCCTGTCAGTGCCATGGGTTCTCGCTTTCTATGTATGGGGCGCCCCGCGACGGGGCCTTAATCTATGTGAGCTGTCCCACGATAGCGCAGGAACAGTGCGGTGTGGGGCGCGTTTGCCCAGTTCAAAAAGAATGCGGATGCCGAGTGAGTGGGCGGTGCGGGCTGTGAACAGGCTATGAGCGGGGTGCAGAGACCGGCTCCCATGCAATAAACGCCCAACGAACCTTGCGGACATGATCGAGCATATAGCGCCCCTGCGGCACGCCCTTGGAGCCCGGCTCACCGGCATGGGGGTTCTCAATCATGTGTTGAGCGATATAGTCGCGCAGGCGGTCAACCTTATCTTCGTTACCGTGCTCGAGCATGCGGGAGAAGTCTGCCACGCCCGCCTCAAGGCTATCGAAGGTATCGCGACGAGGCGATTCAAAGTATGTAATCTGCGGCAACGCACCCATCTGAATGAGGATATTAAAAGCATACACAAAGCCATTACTGCAGGTAACCGAGGCACCGATGGCGTTCATCAAGTGCAGATCATAGCGCGGGCTGGAGTTGGCGACCATCGTGACAGCGCAACGCCGACGAGCCGTACGGTCAAGCTTGACAAGTGCGCCTTTTAGGTTGCTCGTGGTGACAGAGCGACTGGCAAAGGCAACATCTACCGCTTTCGCGACCGGTCCAACCAAATCCCAATCATCATCCCAAGCAAGCTCAAGTGGCGTAATCAGGTCCTCGAGCCCATAGTACTCAATGCCAGCATCAAGGGTGCCCAACATGGCAGGGGAAAAATCAGCGGCAATCACGGGATGCCCGTCTTGAGCAAGCGGAATAGCAATCGACCCAGCCCCACACCCCATATCGAGCACCGACTCGTCGGGCTCAAGCGCCAACAGCTTTATAAAATCCCGAGCATACGGAGCAGTCTCCAACGGCCGAAAATGCCGAGCCCTTTTATCCCACTCAAAAGAATCATCAGCCCGCCGCCGACCAGCTTGCAGGCGCATCCACTCCTGATTCCAATCAGCAGAAAGAAGCTCAGAGCGAGCATCCCCATCAACCACGGGCCAACCTCCTAGCAACAAAAAAGCGACTCCCCCCAAAAGAAGAGCCGCAACCAGCATATATCAGAAAAAGAACCGTTCCAACGCCAAACCGCCGCACCAGCCAAGTGGTGCAGGAGCGAAGCAACTGCAACCGGGATAGAACCCAACTGAGGTCCCGTTGTGCGGGAGCCCCGGGGAGGGCAAATATATAAGGTCGATCGCGAGTTCCGCACGAGCCGGAGAGCACTTAATGTGCTCTCCGTGCGAGTCAGGACTGTTCGAGCAGGCGACCTTATATATTTGCCCTCCCCGGGGCTCCTCGCCAGTCCCCCTCAGCTAGTTCTTCAGCGAGTTCAGCGGCGCCGGGAAGCGTCCACCACGGTGGGCAAGCACGGTGCCGGCGTTGGGGTTCACCGGCATGATGGGCGCACGGCCGAACAGGCCGCCGTACTCGACGCAGTCGCCCACGCCCTTGCCGATGGCAGGAATCACGCGGACGGCCGTGGTCTTGTTGTTGATGACGCCGATGGCCATCTCGTCGGCGATGATGCCGGCGATGGTCTCGACCGGGGTGTCACCGGGGATAGCGATCATGTCCAGGCCAACGGAGCACACACAGGTCATGGCCTCGAGCTTCTCGAGCGAAAGCGCACCGGCCTCGACGGCGGCGATCATGCCGGCGTCCTCGGACACGGGGATAAAGGCGCCGGAGAGACCGCCCACGCTGGAGCTGGCCATGACGCCGCCCTTCTTGACGGCATCGTTGAGCATGGCGAGCGCGCAGGTCGTGCCGGGGCCACCGCAGGTGCCCACGCCGATGATCTCGAGGATACGGGCAACGGAGTCGCCGATGGCAGGCGTGGGAGCCAGTGACAGGTCGACAATGCCTTTCTCGACACCCAGACGGCGGGCGGCCTCGCGGCTCATGAGCTCGCCGGCACGGGTGATCTTAAAGGCGGTCTGCTTAATCTTTTCGGCGACTTCCATCATCGAGGCGGAGTCGGGGAGCGTCTCCAAGGCAGCAGCCATAACGCCGGGGCCCGAGACACCAACGTTGATGACGGCGTCGGCCTCGCCACCGCCGTGGACGGCGCCCGCCATAAACGGGGAGTCCTCGACCATGTTGGCAAAGCAGACAAACTTGGAGGCGCCAACGGAATCCTGGTCGGCCGTGAGCTTGGCGGCATCGATGATGGTCTGGGCGGCCATGAGCACAGCGTCCATGTTGATGCCGGCGCGTAGGCTGGCGACGTTTACGCTGGAGCAGACGCGGCTCGTAGTGGCGAGCGCCTGGGGGATGGACTGGATGACGCGGCGGTCGGCGTCGCCGATGCCCTTCTGGACGAGTGCGGAGAAGCCGCCCAGGTAATCGATGCCGAGCGTCTCGGCCACGCGGTCGAGGGCATACGCGATGGGGGTGAGGTCCTCATCCTTGCAGCACGCGGCGATCTGCGCCACCGGGGTGACGGAAACGCGCTTGTTGACGATGGGGATACCGTACTCGCGCTCGAGGTTCTCGGCGGTCTCGACCAGATGCTCAGCCGTGTGCGTCACGTGGTCGTAGATCTTCGTGCACATGCGGTCGAGGTTCTCGTCGCCGCAACCCATGAGCGAAACACCCATGGTGATGGTCCTGATGTCGAGGTTCTGCTCCTCAACCATGCCGCGGGTTTCCGCGATTTCTGCGGGCGTGATCGCCATCCTTGCGCTCCTATCTGCCAAAACGAGCATAGTCTTATCTATTCTAACGTGCCACACGTGCCAAGTGGCGCATGCGGCACGTTTTGGTGCTCGGTTGTTTCCGTTGTGTTACTGCCCAAAGACCTCTTCGGCAATACGAGCGCTTTCGGCGGCGTCCTTGGCGTAGTAGTCCGCGCCGATCTGCTTGGCGTATTCGGGGGTGAGTACGGCGCCGCCTACGATGATCTTGACGCCCGGAACCTCGGCATGAAGCAGCTTGATGGTCTCCTCCATGGCGACGACCGTGGTGGTCATAAGCGCTGAGAGGCCGACGAGTTTGATGTCGCGCGCCTTGACGGTCTTGAGTACCTCCTGCGGATCGACGTCGCGGCCTAGGTCAAAGACGGTGTAGCCGTAGTTGTCGAGCAGCATTTTGACGATGTTCTTGCCAATGTCGTGGATATCGCCCTTGACGGTGGCCACGCAGATCTTGCCCTTGTCGGCAATCTCGCCGGCGGGCATCAGACGCTTGATGGTGTCGAAGCCCACGCGTGCGGCTTCGGCCGAGGCCATAAGCTGCGGCAAGAAGAACTTGCCCTGGTCAAAGAGGACGCCAACCTCGTCGAGGGCGGGGATAAAGTGATTGTTGATGAGGTCCATGGCGTCGTGGTCTGCCAGCAGACGCTCGGTCTCGGCAGCGATCTCGCCTTTGCGGCCCGAGACGACCATGCGACGAATCGGGTCGTCGTTGCCGTCGGTGCCGGCGGTGCCCGCGGCAGGCGCGGCATCACTCGATGCGGCCTGAGCTGCTGCCGGGTTTGCGGCGATCTTATACGGATCGGTCCAACCGGCGTAGCGCTCGATGTATCCGGTCGAGCCCTCGTCCTCAACGCTCAGGACGCGATAACTGTAGACGGTATCCATAAAGCGCTTGGAGCCCGGGTTCATGATGGGGGCGTCCAGACCCGCGCCAAAAGCGGCAGCCAAAAAGACCGAGCCCAGCAGCGGGCGGGCAGGCAGGCCAAAGCTGATGTTCGACACGCCGAGCGCGCATTTGACGCCCAGACGCTCCTTGCACAGGGACATGGCGCGTAGGATCTGCTCGGCCTGGCGTTGATTGGTCGAGGCGGTCATGACCAGGCAGTCGATGAGGATGCGGTCCGGTCCGATGCCGTAACGGGCGGCCTCGGCCACGATGTGCTCGGCGATGGCGAAGCGAGCCTCGGCGGAATCGGGGATGCCGCCTTCGTCGAGCGTAAGGCCGACAACGTTGGTGCCGTAGTGGGCGACCAGCGGGAAGATCTCGTCCATGATCTGCTGCTTGCCATTGACCGAGTTGATGATGGGCTTGCCGGCGTAGCGGCGCACGGCGGCCTCGACGGCTGCGGGGTCGGTGGAGTCGATCTGCAGCGGCAGCAGCGTGGACCCCTGGAGCTGTTCGGTCGCCTGTTGGATGATCTTGACCTCGTCGATCTCGGGCAGGCCCACGTTGACGTCCAGAATGTCGGCGCCCTGTTCCTGCTGGCTGATGCCCTGGCTCACAACGTAGTCCAGGTCGCCGTCGCGCAGGGCCTGCTGCAGGCGCTTTTTGCCGGTGGGGTTGATGCGCTCGCCGATGACGGCGATCTTGTGGCCGTCGCAGGGAAGGTCCACGACCGTTTGGGCGCTCGTGACCGACATACTGGGCTTGCGGTGGCGCGGGCTGGGCGTGTGGTTATCGATAAGCGTGCGCAAGGCCGCCATGTGCGCCGGCGTGGTGCCGCAGCAACCGCCCACGACGCTCACGCCGTCGGCGATCATGCCGGCGACGGCCTCGGCGTATTCGGGGGCTTGGATATCAAAGACGGTGTTGCCGTCGTCGTCCACATGGGGGAGTCCTGCATTGGCCTGCACCATAACAGGCTTGTCGGTAACGGTGAGCATACGTGCGGCGAGTCCCCGGAGCTCGGCCGGTCCTTGGCTGCAGTTGATGCCCAAAACGTCGGCGCCGATGGCATCGAGCGTGATGGCGGCGACCTCGGGACTCGTTCCCAGGAAGGTGCGACCGTCTTCCTCGAAGGTCATGGTGGCAAAGACGGGCAGGTCGGAGTTCTCGCGGCAGGCGAGGACCGCCGCCTTGATCTCGGCCAGGTCGGTCATAGTCTCGATAATAAAGAGGTCCACACCCGCGGCGACGCCTGCGCGCACTTCCTCGGCAAAGAGGTCGTAGGCCTCGTCAAAGCTGAGGGTACCCAAGGGGCGAAGCAACGCGCCGATGGGGCCGATGTCACCGGCGACGTAGCGGGCGCCGGCCTCGCGGGCACAGGCGGCAGCGGCGGCAAAGACGTCTGCCACGGTGGCGGCGCCGTCGAGCTTGTGGGCGTTGGCGCCAAAGGTGTTGGCGGTGATCACGTCACAGCCAGCCTCGACGTACTGACGCTGGATATCGGTGATGACCTGGGGCTCCTCAAAGTTGAGCAGCTCGGGCAGGGCGCCGGCCTTCATGCCGGCCGCCTGCAGCATGGTACCCATGCCGCCGTCGAACAGCAGGTGCCCCGTGCCCTCTATGGCCGCACGCAGGCGATCGTCCTTAATGCGCAGATCGTCGATCGTGCGCGTCTTGTACGTGGCACCGTTGCGACGTGCGGCATCAACGGGTGCCGCCAGCGCGGCACCGTCCAGATCATGAGTGATAAGCGGAGTAAACATCGAGGGCTCCTAATGGCTGGAATAGCAGGTGGTGTGGGCGGCGCGGAAGCGGCAGTGCTCGCGCATGCGGCAGATATTGCAGGTAGGGCGGCTCTGGGCGTCGTGGACTTCGCCTTCGAACAGACCGATCACCGCGGTCACGCTTTTGGTGGGCATGAGCAGGCTGGTGGGCGTGACGGTAAGCCCGATGAGCCGCGTGGCGTTGAGCGCATTGACGATCGAGCGCTGGGCCGAGAGCGGGCAGTCGCCGTAGCCGGGACTAAAGCGCCAGTTGCCGGCGAGTCCATGAACGGCGGCGTCCGTCTTGACCTGCTGGTCCATTTGCTCAACGGCGGCTTCCACGTAAGCGGAGCACGCGGCGTCGAGCACGGCGCCCTCCAGGGGATGTTGGGCTCCCGTGATGCGCAGGCGACGCTCGGCGTCCATGCCGAGGGTGCATGTCATGAGTGCGGCAAAGCGGGCGTCTTTGAGATGTCGATAGATATCGCGACCGCGCAGCTCAACGTTGGTGCCGACCAGGCGGATGCAAGGCTTGCCCTGCTCGTCCACACCCGTGGCATCGACGGCAAACACGCGGCGCACGCCACGGGGCTCAATGTCCAATTCCAGACGCTCGACCACAAGCTCAATACGCTGCGACAGCTCGGGCTCAATCTGCTGGCCGCCGTAACCCAGATACCGCAGCATCTCGTCACGGTCGACACGGGGATGGTGCGCAGCATCGACACGGTAAAGCGCCGGCGACGCAAGGTCGGCCGGCACTTCGACAGCGATTGTATCGATGTGCGGTTTTTCCATTACCCCAGGCGCTCCATAATGGTCGCGGCGATCGCAGGACGGTTCATAGTGTACAGGTGCAGGCCGTCGGCGCCGTGCTCCTTGAGGTCGCAAAGCTGGCGGGCTGCATAATCTACACCGGCTGCCTGCAGGCTCTCGGGGTCATTCTCGTACTTGGCGAGAATCTTGATGACAGGGGAGGGCAGCGACGCGCCGCACATAAAGACCATGCGGCTGATCTGTGACTTGCCCATAAACGGCATGATGCCCGCGGTAATGGGCACGGTGATACCTGCTTTGTCGGCAAGCTCGCGGAAGCGGTAGAAGCACTCGTTGTCAAAGAAGAGCTGCGTCACAAAGAAGCTCGCGCCGGCATCTTGCTTTTGCTTGAGGTATTCGACCGAAGCGTTGAGGTCCTCACAGGCAATGTGTCCCTCGGGGTAGGCTGCGGCGCCCACACAAAAGTCGGCGTCGACAAGCTCGGGGATGAGGTCGCGGGCGTAGGCGTAGTCGGAGGCGGGCTTGTCGTCCTCGGTCGCGCCGGCGGGAAGATCACCACGCAGGGCCAGGATGTTTTCCACGCCGGCGGTGCGATACTCGTCGATCTTGGCGGCGATATCGGCGTGCGAGCGGCCCACGCAGGTAAGGTGTGCCACCGAGGGCGTATCGAATTCGCTCGATATCATATGCGCGATGGGGGCGGTGGTGGCACCGTTGCCCGAGCCGCCGGCCGAGCAGGTGACCGAGACAAAGCTCGGCGAAAGCTTGCACAGATTGCCTGCCACCTCGCGAGCCGTGTCGAGGGTCAGCTCGCCCTTGGGCGGGAACATCTCAAACGAAACGGGCGCGGTGCCCTGGGATGCTGCCTGCTTAAATACCTCGTCGACGCGCATATCGTGCTCCTCTAGATACGTAATAGTGTGATGTGTTGTAAGGATTCTACAGCACCACTGTGTCACAGCGGAGTTTCACTCGTTATTCGGGGATACCAATCAAAGATGCCTTGCTATCGGCATTCCCTATAACATGGCGGTCAATCTAAGATGGGGCTATAAAGACTGGTATCTGATGTGAAATACCAGTTAATAGAGCCCCATCCCAAATTGACTACCCTTAAATCATGGGGAAAGGTCTGCAATTTATACAGTTGATTGGCTGTTGAGGGTGGCAACGCCGCCGCGATGCGGTAACCTCATTGATTGGTTTCGCGACAGCAACATAACGGTAATGTTGCGGAAACACGGCGAGTCTAAGCTATGACTCGTTCGTTAGTAATCAACACCGCTTCTCACGCGGTGCCGATACGAAGGGAGTTCCGTATGGCCGAACTTACTGACCGCTTCGGGACCATGGTGTTCTCGGAGGAAGTCATGAAGGACTACCTCCCCAAGGACATTTGGAAGCGCCTTGCTGCAACCCTCGAGGACGGTGAGCCGCTCGACCTGGATGTGGCCAACGCTGTTGCCCACGCCATGAAGGTCTGGGCCATCTCCAAGGGCGCGACGCACTACGCGCACTGGTTCCAGCCGCTTTCGGGCATTACTTCCGAGAAGCACGACAGCTTCCTCGAGCCCAACCACGACGGCACCGCCATCACCAAGTTTACGGGCAAGAACCTCATCCAGGGCGAGCCCGATGCCTCGAGCTTCCCCAACGGCGGCCTGCGCGCCACCTTCGAGGCCCGTGGCTACACCGCCTGGGATCCCACCAGCCCCGCCTTTATCAAGGACGACGTCCTGTGCATCCCCACGGCTTTCTGCTCCTACACGGGCGAGGCCCTGGACAAGAAGACCCCGCTGCTGCGCTCCATGACCGCGCTCTCGCGTGAGTCCAAGCGCGTTTTGGCGCTGTTTGGCAAGACCCCCAAGAAGGTCGTTCCTTCCGTGGGCGATGAGCAGGAGTACTTCCTGATCAAGAAGGACGCTTACCGCAAGCGCAGGGACCTGGTCATCACCGGTCGCACCCTCTTTGGCGCCGCTCCCTGCAAGGGCCAGGAGCTCGAGGAGCACTACTTTGGCGCTATCCGCCCCACCGTCTCGGCCTATATGAAGGACCTGGACGATGAACTGTGGGCGCTTGGCATTCCCGCCAAGACCAAGCACAACGAGGTCGCTCCCTGCCAGCATGAGCTCGCCCCTGTCTATGGCGAGGTCAACGAGGCCATCGACCAGAATCTGGTCATGATGGAGAAGATGAAGCTCATCGCCTCCCGCCACGACTTGGTCTGCCTGCTGCACGAGAAGCCCTTTGAGGGCATCAATGGTTCGGGCAAGCACAACAACTGGTCGCTTGGCACCGAGTCCGAGAACCTGCTCGATCCGGGCGACACCCCGCTCGACAACCTGCAGTTCATCGTCTTCCTCACCGCGGTGATCGAGGCCGTCGATAACTATCAGGAGCTCCTGCGTGCCTCTGTTGCCTCGGCCGGCAACGACCATCGTCTGGGCGCCAACGAGGCTCCTCCGGCGATTATGTCCATCTTCCTGGGCGACCAGCTTACCGAGGTCGTCGAGAAGATCATCGATGGCAAGGCTTCCGTCCATGCCACGCGCGGCGTGCTCGACCTGGGCGCCGATACCCTGCCCAAGCTGATGCAGGACAACACCGACCGCAACCGCACCTCCCCGTTTGCCTTCACCGGCAATAAGTTCGAGTTCCGTGCCTGCGGCTCCGAGCAGAACGTCTCCGACTCCAACCTGGTGCTCGATGCCGCCGTGGCCAAGTCGCTCAAGTCCTTCGCCGACGCGCTTGAGGGTACGCCCGAGGATGAGTTCCAGGACGCTGCGCTCGAGTACTGCAAGAAGGTCCTGACCGACCACCAGCGCATCCTGTTCTCTGGTGACGGCTACTCCGACGAGTGGCCCGTTGAGGCCGAGAAGCGCGGCCTTGCCAACAACAAGACCACGGCCGACGCCCTGCCCGCCTTTGTTTCCGATAAGGCCATTGCGCTCTTTGAGGAGACGGGTGTCCTGACCAAGGCCGAGGCCCAGTGCCGCTACGACTGCAAGCTCGAGAAGTACAACAAGCTCATGAACATCGAGGCCACCACGATGGTTCGCGAGGCGCGTCGTACCTATCGCCCGGTCATTACCGCCTATGCCACCAAGGTCGCTAAGGGCCTTGAGACTATTCGTGCCGCCGGTGCCGAGGCCGCCATGCAGTGCGAGCAGAACACGCTCAACAAGCTCTGCAACGGTATCACCACCATCAACGACTCCATCAAGGCGCTCGACGCCGTGCATCAGAAGGCTGAGGCCCTCGATGGCCAGGAGCAGGCCAACGTGTACGCGCACGAGGTCGTTCCCGCTATGGATACGCTGCGCGCCGCCGTGGATGCCATGGAGGAGATCGTGGCAGCCGACTACTGGCCGGTCCCGACCTACGACGACATCCTGTTCTACGTGTAGGGCGTAACTGACATATCGTCACGGTATTGAGCCGGGGTCCGCATCATGCGGGCCTCGGTTTTTGTTTGCGAAGGACGTTTAGGAGTCCGTTTTGCAACTGATTCGCCCACGTAATAAGGGGCCGTGGGCAAAAAACGTCAAATATGAGTACTGTCACAAGTCCTGTAACATTATTTATTTGCAAAATATGTAGTGTTACGCAACATATATCCAAGTACTTAGCCGATAAACGTCTGCAATTTTTCCGCCGTAGGACGCCTGACGGCTAAATCGCCTTCTGAAGGCATGAAATCGCTGTAACTAAAATGGTAACAGTACTCATATTTGCCATTTTTTGACCACAGGCCTTGCGATGATGCCGGGATCCGCACCCTGTCGGGTTCGAATCCCGGCATATCGGTAGCAAAAAGCCCGTCACCGCGGGGGTAACGGGCTTCTAGTTTCAAATGGTGCCCCCAGCGGGATGTCCGCGTGCGGCTGGCGCCGCCCGCTTCCGCTGCGTCGCTCCGCTCCTTGCGTGCTGCGCTGGAAAACGCTTGCGCGTTTCCTCAGCTTCGCACCCTGTCGGGTTCGAATCCCGGCATATCGGTAGCAAAAAGCCCGCTACCGCGAGGGTAACGGGCTCTTCAATTCAAATGGTGCCCCCAGCGGGATTCGAACCCGCGATATCCACCTTGAAAGGGTGGCGTCCTTGGCCGCTAGACGATGGGGACAGCGGGAAAGAGTATAGCAGACTTTTTTAGCCGTTCACATATCGTTGGCAAACTGAAAAACCACCACAAAGGTGCCTGTCCCCTTTGTGGTGGTGAGGTGCTAGGGGAGGAGCTTCATGGCGGCGTCGTGGGCGGCGTGCTCGTAGGTGTCGTCGAGGGGCTTGAGCGGCAGCAGGGCGGCGGCCTGTGCATCGCCACGGCGCTCGAGGGCATGGGCGATCAACCAGTCGGTGAGCTCGGGGTTCTTGGGCAGCGCCGGGCCATGCAGGTACGTGCCGATGACGCCCTTGTAGATCAGGCCCTCAAAGCCATCGTCGCCGTTGTTGCCGGTGCCCGTGACGACGGACGTTCCGAGCGGCGTGGCATCGGCGTCCAAAAGCGTGCGGCCGCCATGGTTCTCGAATCCCACAAAGGGCTCAGGTGCCAGGTCGGTTTTGACGGCTACGTTGCCGATCAGGCGGTCGGAGCCGCGTACGGTTTCGGCGGCAATGACCCCCAGACCCTCAATGCGATCCTCGCCCATATAGTACGAACGGCCGAGCAGCTGATAGCTGCCACAGATGGCGAGCAGCGAGCCGCCATCCTCAACATAGGATGCGACCTTGTCTTTTTGGGCGAGCAGCTCGTGTGCCACGGCTAGCTGGTCGCGGTCGGAGCCGCCACCCATCATGACGATATCGGCATCGGTGAGATCGAGTGACTCGCCCATACGGACCTCGTCCACGCGAACGGGGATGCCGCGCCAGGCGCAGCGACGCTCGAGGGCGATAACGTTGCCGCCGTCGCCGTAGAGGTTGAGGGCATCGGGGTACAGGTAGACGATGCGCAGCGGGCGCGAAAGCTCGACTGGCGCGATGCCGACGGGGACGGCACTGCCATCGGCACACGTTGCAGCGCGGGCAGCAACCGTGGCTGCATCGGCACCCTTCAGCCCATCGAGTTCTTTGACCAGCGGCGGGAAGGCCGTGTAGTTGGCGACGGCATAGAAAGTGTCGCCTGCGGCTTCATCCGCAACGGCGCCAATTGCCTGCGCGACGTCCGAGATAATCGCGGCATCGATGCCGGCGTACTTGAGGCGTACCTGCATGTCGTGCGCACGCGTGCCTCCGGCAAAGGCGACAAGACCCGGTGTGTCGGCGATGCGCTCGAAGTCGACGTCGTAGATCCACGAGACATCGTGGCCGTCGGCGTCGTTGTCGTTCAGGAAGAAGGCGCAGAGCCTGCCGCCTGCCGTTTTAATGGACTGGATCTGGCGATCGAAGCCCACGGGATTTTTGGCCAGGTTTGCCTCGACGGTACGGCCGGCGATCTCCCAGCGGCCCATACGTCCGCCGGCGGGGACGTAGGCATCGAGCGTAGGCTGTAGAAACGCCGTGTCCACGCCCAACTCGCGTGCGGCAAAGAAGGCGGCGGCAACGTTATAGACCATGTACAGACCGTTGTAGCGTGTGGCGATGTGTACGGCAGCCGCGTCGGGCGCAGATCCAAAGACCAGGTCGAAGCCGTAGCCGTCGCAGCCGAGCTTCACGCCCGTCACACGGCGGACCAGTGCGGGGCGTGCCCAACCGCACGAGGGGCAATGGTATGCGCCAAGCTGGCCGTATTGCACGTAGTCATACTCCAGCGGCGCGTTACACTGTGAGCAAAAGCGCGAGTCGCTAATACGGTCGGACTCGGTGTTGGTGGCGCCGTCGATGCCAAAGGCGATGCTTGCATTGGGAACGCGTGCGGCGATCGCGGCACACAGCGGGTCGTCTGCGTTGTAGATGAGCGTTGTTGCCGGCGAAAGCTCCAACGCATGGGCGATGACCTCCTGGGTGTGATCGATCTCGCCATAGCGATCTAGCTGGTCGCGGAACAGGTTGAGCAGCACGAAGTACGTCGGCTTGAGCTTGGGCAGAACGCGTACGGTGTAAAGCTCATCGCACTCAAAAACGCCCACGCGCTTGCCACCGGCTCGCTTGAGGCCGCTGCGCGCCTCGAGCAGTGCGCCCACCACGCCCGGCTCCATGTTGTTGCCGGCGCGGTTGCATACCACGGTGGCGCCGCTGGCGGCAACGGCGTCGGCGATGAGGTTGGAGGTGGTGGTCTTGCCGTTGGTGCCGGTGATCACCACGCTGCGGTCGACAAGGGCAGCGAGGTCGCTCAGCAACTCGGGGTCGATCTTCATGGCGATGCGGCCGGGAAGCACGCCACCCTGGCGCTTAAGGACGGAGCGCAGCCCCCAGCGAGCGATATCGCTCGAGGTGCAGGCAAGAGATGAGCGGAGGTTCATGAAACCGTTCCTAACGTAAACGACATGGTCGGGTCGAGTGCGTCACTAAAAACCGTAGCGGCGCGCAAATTCCTGGGCAAGCTGCGACACGTCTTCGCAGGCATTGGCCCAGGGGGCAAAGTCGGGAGTGTCCGAGATAATACCGTCCGCTTCCCAAACGGCCTGGTGCGAAAGATCCCAGGGATCGTGTGGCTCGGGCCGGCAGGGAAGGTACGGTGTCTGGTACATGGGGTTCAGTAAGAAGAACGCACCGCCCTCGCAACGGTTGGCAAACTCACGCAGCGCGCGTGTCGCCGGGCGCATCTTGTTTGTTTTGAACAGCAGAATCGTGCGGGCGAGCAGATACCAAGGAGAGTTCTCGAGCGCGTCAGCCCCGATCTCTTCCTCGAGCTGGTGGGCCAGGGCAAAAAAGCCGTCCTGGTCTTCCAGGCGAGCGAGGGCGAGCAACACGGTGCCTGCGGCTCGGGTGGGGTAGCCTTCCGCCTTAAGAACACGGCGGGCGTAGTTGGCGGCAGCACGGTAGCGAGCGCTCGCCATGCACAGCTGCGAGATGGCCTCGAGTGTGTGAAGCCACCCGATAAGAGCCGGCTCGCTCACGGTGAGCTCTGCCGCCGTCACACCGTCCGTCAAAACCTTATTGGCCCAGTAGTGCGGGGCTTCCATGTCGAACCCGGGCACGCTTTGCTGCAGGTAATCGGTTGTGGTCGCCTCGAGCTTCATCAGGTCGCCCAGGCAGGCGTCAACGGGCGTGTCAGCCAGGATGATGGCGAGCAGCTGGGCATCGAGGACATACGCATCGACGCGGACAATCTTGAGCAGCTCATCGCGCATGTCGTCGAACAGACGATTGCGCGTCTGCTCGAATTCCTCGTCGCTGCCCATGTCCTCGATGCGATGGAGCTCGTCGAGCAGGTGGCGATGAACACCGGCATAGGACAGCAGCGCCTGGGCATGCTCGGACTGCGCGTACTTTTGGGGATTCGCGCTAATGTCGTTATGGACAAGCTCGCGTGCTGCATCGGTGAGCTCGGGGTGCGACGCAACGTAGGCGCGCTCCAGGTAGGCGGGGATGTAGACGCTCGGATCCATTAGAGGTCTCCTCCCTTAAACGGCAAACCCTGCTCGGCCGCCCGCAGTATGCGCTCATCGATTTGGGAACGCACGATATCGTTGGTGGCGACCCAGGCGGCAAAGCTGGCGTTGTCGGGGGCGCCCAGGCCCTCCTGCAGTACCGGCGTCGCCTCGGATAGCGCAAGGACAAGCTCGTCGGTGGAGCCCGCACCCACGTTGACGCGGGCATAGACGCCATCGGGAAACTCGGTTTGGAAGTAGAGCGCCTCGGCCGCGTGCGGACACGAGCGTGCAAGGATACGCAGGTAGTGCTCGGCGCCCTCGTAGTCCAGCTCGCGCCAGGCTGCGCTCATCAGTGCGATGAGCGTCCACGGGTCCAAGTCGCGCTCCGCATCTTTGGGGCGGCGGCGCAGCGGGGTATTCGCGAGGTACGGCACGGAGTGGATAGAGCGAAAGCGCTTGAGCTCCTCGGCGGGGTATTCGAGCTTTGCCATGGCGAGCATCGCGGTGTGGCGGACACCAGCGGGGTCGTTGGGTGCAAAGTCCAGGCTGCGGTTTGCGGCTTCGAGCGACATGCGGTAGCGTCCGCTAATGAGGGCGCGCGATGCCAAGGCGGCAAGCCAGCGCAGATAGGGGCGGCGCGTAAGGTCGCCTGCGGCCTCGCGCTCGTAGGGGTCCTGCGCCGAAGCGATCTTGAGCGCCAGATCGTGCTCCACCTCGTCGCACTTGGACACCAGGTACTGCACGTATTCCTCGTTGGATTCGGCGGTGAGTGCCGTCAGCATGCGCTGGGCATCCCAGTTGGCCGGATCGAGTGCGGCCGCCTCGCGGAGCATGTTCTCGGCAGCTGCCTCTTCCTGCTCTGCCTGGGCATCGTCGGGGATAAAGGGAATGCGGTAGTCGACGGCCTCGACCACCTTGGCAATGAGGTGTCCGGCGCGGTCGCGGTCGTGCACGATGAGCGGTGCGGGGTCGCGGGTGAATTGTTCCATCAGACGCTCTACGGCGGCAGCGTCGGTGAGCGGGATATTGTCGCGGCGCAAGGCCTCAAGAACGAGGCGATGGCAATCCTCTTGAATGGGATCGAATGCCATGGGGCCTCCTTTGCTGCGGTTAGGGTTCAGATGTTTCTATATAAGGTTCTAGTTTACCCGCATGTGGCACACCGGGGGTGCCGCACTTGGACTTGCACCTTTGCACCACGAAGACGGATGTCGCACAAATGTCGGCACCATGGACGGCCGAGTGGTATCACGGTGCCGCAAACGGTCGATTTTTGGCGGCGAACGGTGCATATTTTGGAGGGGCACTGTCCTGCCCGGGATATGTAGTCAACCTTGATAAAACGTTTGCCCAGCTTGGGAGTATGAATGCCGCACAAGGGTCTTCAGGGATAGAAAAAACGTTTCATCATTGGCGGCTTTAGGTGAATAACTGACCAACCAGAACGGTAAAATAGTGTTTGTCTGAGCGTTGAGACGTTTAGACATCGCGCATTGTCATCGCCGGCAACGCGCAAACCGGTCCTAACGGAGCCAATTGGGTGCTCCGTTATATACGCAAGTCTAAGAGGGGCTTGTTTAGGAGGCACAGTATGGGACGTTTTACCAATCCTCGCGATCTGTACTTTGGTGAGGGCGCTCGCCACGAGGTGAAGAACCTCAAGGGCAAGAAGGCCATCATCGTTTCTGGCGGCAGCTCTATGCGCCGCGGCGGGTTCCTGCAGGACGTCGAGAACGACCTTAAGGAAGGCGGCTTCGAGGTCAAGCTGTTCGAGGGCGTCGAGTCCGACCCGTCCATCGAGACGGTCATGAAGGGCGCCGAGGCCATGCGCGAGTTCGAGCCCGACTGGATTATCGCCATCGGTGGCGGCTCGCCCATCGATGCCGCTAAGGCCATGTGGGTCTTCTACGAGTATCCCGAGGAGTCCTTCGACAACATCATCCAGCCGTTCAGCTTCCCTGAGCTGCGTCAGAAGGCTCATTTCTGCGCCATCTCCTCTACCTCCGGCACCGCTACCGAGGTCACCGCGTTCTCCGTCATTACCGACTACGCCAAGGGCATCAAGTACCCGCTGGCCGACTTCAACATCACCCCTGATGTCGCCATCGTCGACCCCGAGCTCACCTACACCATGCCCGCCAAGCTGTGCGCTCACACCGGCATGGATGCTCTGACCCACTGCATGGAGGCCTACGTTTCCACCTGCGCCTCTATGTTCACCGACGCCAACGCTCTGCACGGCATCCGCGAGATCGTCGAGTGGCTGCCCAAGTCCTATGCTGGCGACCATGAGGCCCGTCAGCACATGCACGAGGCTCAGTGCATCGCCGGTATCGCCTTCTCCTCGGGCCTGCTCGGCATCGTTCACTCCATGGCTCACAAGACCGGTGCTGCCTTCGAGAACGGCCACATCATCCACGGTGCTGCTAACGCCATGTACCTGGGCAAGGTCATCCAGTGGAACTCCAAGGACCCGCGTGCTGCCGAGCGTTACGCTTACGTGGCCAAGGAGATCCTGCACCTTCCCGGCGAGACCAACGAGGAGCTCATCGCTGCGCTCGTCCAGAAGATCCGCGACCTCAACGACCAGCTCAACATTCCGCAGTCCATCAAGGATTACGCGAATGGTGGCGTGAAGGTCGACGCCGAGAACCCGCAGATGGTTTCCGAGGAGGAGTTCCTCGCCAAGCTGCCCGAGATCGCCGCGAACGCCGAGCAGGACGCCTGCACGCCCGAGAACCCGCGTGAGACCAAGGCTGCCGACTTCGAGAAGATTCTCAAGGCCTGCTACTACGACACCGACATCGATTTCTAATCGACTCTTGTTATCGTAACGAGGGGCTCCGCACGTATCTGTACGGAGCCCCTTTCTTTTTTCTTTTAGAGAATGGGATAGTTATGGCTGCAATTTTCAATAGCCCCAGCAAGTACATCCAGGGTCCGGACGAGCTCGCCAAGCTCGGCTCCTATGTCGAGCCGCTCGGCGCTAAGGCTCTCGTCATCGTGACGCCTTCGGGCAAGAAGCGCGTCGGTGCCAAGATCGAGGGCGGCTTTGCCGAGGCTAAGGCCGAGCTGCTGTTTGAGGACTTTAACGGCGAGTGCTCCAAGGGCGAGGTCGATCGCCTGGTTGCGCTCGCTCGCGACAACGGTTGCGACATCATCGTCGGTGTCGGTGGCGGCAAGATCCTCGATACCGCCAAGGCCGTTGCCTACTACCTGGAGTCCCCGGTTATCATTTGCCCCACCATCGCTTCGACCGATGCACCGTGCTCGGCACTTTCGGTGCTCTACACCGATGACGGCCAGTTCGATAAGTACCTGTTCCTTAAGGCAAACCCCAACATTGTCCTGATGGATACGACGGTTATCGCGGCGAGCCCGGTGCGTCTGACGGTTTCCGGTATGGGCGATGCGCTCGCAACCTACTTTGAGGCTCAGGCGACGCATGATGCCGACGGTGGCACTTGCGCCGGCGGCAAGGGCGGAATGGCCGGCCTGGCGCTCGCCAAGCTCTGCTACGAGACGCTTATGGCCGATGGCGTCAAGGCCAAGGTCGCGTTGGAGAAGGGCGCGCTGACGCCTGCCGTGGAGCACATCATCGAGGCCAATACGCTGCTTTCGGGCATTGGCTTTGAGAGCTCGGGCCTTGCTGCTGCTCATGCCATCCACAATGGCCTGACGATGCTGCCTGAGTGCCACGGCATGTATCACGGCGAGAAGGTCGCCTTTGGCACTATCGTCCAGCTGGTACTCGAAGATGCTCCGACTGAGAAACTCGAGGAAGTCTTGGGCTTCTGCATTGAGCTGGGCCTACCGGTCACGATGAAGGAACTTGGCGTTGCCGAGCTTACGCGCGAGCAGGCCATGATTGTTGCCGAGGCCGCGTGCGCGCCCGAGGACACCATGTGCAACATGCCGTTTGAGGTGACGCCCGAGATGGTCGCAAACGCCATCCTGGGTGCCGACGCGCTGGGCCACTACTATCTCATGGATGAGTAAATCAAGCTAAGGAAGGGGCAAAGCCAGCAGATGGCTTTGCCCCTTTTTGCTATGGTGCAAAGGGGTCAGGTTGCTTTGCACCAATCGTTGTTTGATGAAGGGCGGATTCTCGTATGGCGCTTCCCATGGTTTATGGCGGTCCTGGCCGGTATGTTCAGGGGCCGGGCGAACTTTCGCGTCAGGGCAGGTATTTGTCATGGTTGGGCTGCGCTGCTTATGTCTTGTTTGACCAGGGCACCGAGGATCGGCTGTGCAAGCAGATCGTCGATGGATTTCTGGACGAAGACCTAAGCGAGCCATTCTTTAAGATCTATAACGGTCCGTGTACGGAAGAAGCCGTTGTAAAAATGGCTAAGGAAGCCCAGGCCGAGTATTGCGACATGGTGGTGGGTATTGGCGGCGGCAAGATGCTCGATATCGCCAAGGCCGTTGCGTTTTATGCCGAGCTGCCGTTGTGCGTATGCCCCACGGCAGCTTCGATGGACGGTCCGTGCAGCGCGATTTCGGTGCTGTATCACGAGGATGGGTCGTTCGACCGCTACCTGATGCTCGAGAAGAATCCAGACCTGGTTGTGGTCGATACCAACGTGGTCGCGGCAGCCCCGCTGCGCATGACAGTCGCTGGTATGGGCGACGCGCTGGCAACGTACTTCGAGGCGCGTTCGTGCGCCGCGGCGCACGGCGCCAACGAGCACGGTGGCGCGCCGGGACACTTGGCCTTGGTTGCGGCTCGGGCCTGCTATGACACACTCATGGAGTGCGGCGTCGCTGCCAAGCGCGATCTCAAAAAGGGCCGTATATCGCCGGCGGTTGAGCGCCTGATCGAGTGCAATATTCTGCTCTCGGGTGTTGGCTTTGAGAGCGGTGGCCTAGCGCTTGCCCATGCCATCGCCAACGGCCTGACGATTCTGCCCGAGTGCAAGGCCATGCATGGTGAGGCCGTGGCATTTGGTCTGGTGGTGCAGCTGCGCCTGGAGCGTGCGCCCGAGCTTGATCAGGTGCTCGAGTTTTGCCAACGCGTCGGTCTGCCGACGACGCTTGAGGAGCTGGGCCTTGGCGAGATTTCGGATGCCGACCTGATGAGCGTTGCGGATGCGGTCTTTAGAAACGAGCGCAATATGGCCAACGAGCAGGCCAAGGTGACCAAACTAAAGCTCGTGCAGCTCATGCGCGAGGCATAGCTTGGCGCTTGATCGACCTTGTGCAATCGAGGCGGCGATAGGCCATAGACTATTTGCCTCAAAGGTGCGCCGCGTGTAATTTGCCCGAGGTGTGAACCGATGGCGTATCATTATCTCTTGCTTGTTTGCACTGCTCAGGGAGGGGCCGCGCATGGCGCAGGAACACGATCTGTTTGATGACATTATCGAGATCAGCAAGGGTTTCGACTTTCTTAAAAATCCGCTTGGCGGCGTGACCGATGCACTCGATCCGTCGGCGCCGCAGTGGAATCCTGCCGACTACAAGGAGCGCCCGCGCGGCAATACCATTCCGTGCCTGACCTGCAAAAACGAAAAGAGCGGCTGCACCGCGTGCATGGACGTGTGCCCGGTCAACGCTATCGAGGTCGAGGAAGACGCCATCGAGATCCTCGACTCCTGCCGCAAGTGCGGTCTGTGCGCCGCTGCCTGCCCGACCGAGGCGATCATCTCGCCGCGCTTGGCGCCCAAAAACCTGTATGACGATATCGTCTCTGCTGCTACGAGCCACGAGACCGCCTACGTCACCTGCACGCGCGCCCTCAAGCGCATGCCGCGTGAGAACGAGGTCGTCGTTGCCTGCGTGGGCGATATTACGGCCGAGACCTGGTTCTCGGTACTGGCCGACTATCCCAACGTGAGTGTGTACCTGCCGTTGGGTGTGTGCGATAAATGTCGCAACACCGGCGGTGAGGACATTCTGGGCGAGGCGATTGCGAAGGCCGAGGAGTGGTCTGGCACGGGTATGGGCCTGGAGGTCGACCCCAAGAGCCTCAAATGCCATAAGCGCCGCGAGTACGAGCGCAAGGAGTACATGGAAAAGATTGCCCGCACCACGGGCCTAACGGTGACCAAGCTCAACCCGGCGACGGCGGCGCTGGCCTCGGTGACGCAAAAGCTCAAGGCCCATCGCCATCAGATTACCCAGCTGGAGCGCACGCTCAACACCATGTGTGGCACCACGACGACCAAGCGTCGCCGTTCGCTCACGCACGGGCGGCAGCTGGTGCTCTCGACGCTGCAAAACCACCCCGAGCTTGCCCAGAACATGCAGGTGAGCACGCCGGAGTGCGATTTTGACAAGTGCACGTCGTGCGGCGAGTGCGTCAATGTATGCCCCACGTTCGCCTGCGATTTGGTGGGAAGCGGCCGCTTTGCGTTGGAGTCCACGTATTGTTTGGGCTGCGGTGCCTGCGTCAAGGTGTGCCCCGAGCATGCGCTCAAGTTGGTTGAGCATGACGCGTCCAATCTGGTCGTCGTCGATCCCGAAGCCGAGGAAAAGGCCGCCCAGAAGGCGAAGGCTCACGAAGAAGCTGAGAAGGTCAAGGCCGAGGCAAAGGCCAAACTGGACAAGATGCTCGACCAGGTGGAAAAGCTCGCGGACTAGTTAAAAGAGCGTAAATGATGGCCGGTGGGACAGGTACTGCCCCGCCGGCCAAAAAAGTTGCGGTGGAATAGTTCCTGTTTTGCCCTTAAGCTGGCCATTCTAGGAACTATCCCGCCGCAACTAATAGATGGTTAGTTCATGCTGCTTTGGTGGCCGGTTCGACCGGTACCGTTGCGCGTCACGGTTTCATGGAGCAAAAAGAACCCGGGGACCTGTTTTGTCTCGGTGTATTCCATAAGGATGCCGTCGGCGTTGTAGGTCTGCCCGCGTATAACGGCGAGTGCGTTAAAGTCGTCGAGATCGAGCACGCGCGTATCCTCGGGCGTGGGATGCTCGATCGTCACATCGCGTTTGCCTGTGGCAATCTTAATGCCAAGATCTTCTTCGAGGTAACGATAGATCGAGTCGTTGACAATCTCGGGTGTCAGCCCCGGTACCTGTGAGCTTAGGTAATAGGAGTCGTCGGAGCACACGGCTTGTCCGTCTGCATAACGGATGCGTTTGGCGCGTGTGAGCTCACAGCCTTCGGGAAACCCGGTAATCTTGGAGAGCGCCTTGCTGCAGATGAGGAGCTCAAAGACGGTGGTGACAGTCTTGAGCTCAAAGCCTCGGCTGGTCGCGATTTCCTTGAAGGTCTCGAGTCCGCCGCCACCACGACTCTTCTCGTCACTGATGTTGCGAATGACGCGCATGCCTTTGCCTTGCTGGGGGAGCACGTAACCATCTGCCGCAAGCATCGAGATGGCGCGACGGACCGTCATACGCGAACAGTCAAACAGCTGCGTGAGCTCAGTCTCCGAAGGCAGATAACTCTGATAGGCGTAAGTGCCGTCGTCAATCGACTGCTTCACGTTGTCATAAATAGTTTGGAAGATGGCTCGCGCCATGACGGTCTCCTAGAGCTGGGTGCGCGAGCGGTGGATGAGGACCGCTCGCGCGGGTGTCGATCGATTTACTTGCTGGGGTCGATTATATATTTACCCATGGCACGCAGAGCTGGGTCTGACAGGATGGCGCCGAGTTCGTCGAGGGAAGCCACCTTGGCGACCATCGAGGATACGTCGAGCCTGCCAGAGTCGATGAGCTCGAGCGCGCGACGCTGCGTATAAGGGTTGATGTAGGACGAGGTAAGCACAAGCTCCTTCTGGAAGACCTCGAAGGGCTTGACGGTGATTGTCTCATCGGGCTTGGTGAGGCCGAACATCATGACCGTAGCCTTGTGGCCGGCAATCTGGATGGCCTGCTCGATGGTGACGGGCTTGCCAACACACTCGATAACGACATCGACGTTGCCGACGCCCTCCTGCTTCAGGCGGGCCGGGACATCCTCGTGGATGAAATCAATTGCCAGGTCGGCGCCGAGTTTGAGCGCAACCTCGCGCTTGCCTTCGACAGGCTCGATCAAGACGACCTTGGTGGCGCCGGCGTTTTTGGCGAGCTGCATCATGAGCAGACCGATCATGCCACCGCCGATAACGACAACTGTGCTGCCGGGCTTGATGTTGCACATATCGATGCCGTGCAGGCAGCAGGCGACGGGCTCGGTCATGGCGCCCTGCTCGAAGCTGGTGTGATCGCCCAACTTGTAGACTTGCTGCATATCGACGGAGCAGTACTCGGCAAAACCGCCGTTAACGGTGGTGCCGTAACCGGTCATATGCTCGCAGTAGTGGTTGATTCCGTCGCGGCAGGGTTCGCAGCAGCCGCAGGGATGGTTTGGGTCGATGCACACGCGATCGCCCGGTTTAAAGCCAGCGACGTCGCTGCCCACGGCCTCGACAACGCCCGCAAACTCATGACCAAGGATCGTGGGCGGGGTAACGTCGGCTGCACCCTTGTCGCCTTCATAGATATGAACGTCGGTACCGCAGACGCCGCAAGCCTTGACGTTGATCAGAACGTCGCGCCTGCCCACGGCCGGCTTTGCCGATTCCTCGACTCTGAGGTCGTGCTTTCCATAGAAGACCGCGCTTTTCATGGTGACTCCTTAACGTGGCGGTGAATGTTGTAATGAAGTATAGGCATGTATATAGATATAGACAAGCACATCTAGACAAGTAGAAAAGAAATTTAAAATGTAGCCATCAGTTATGTCAGATTTAGCAGGCGAAATACTGGACATATACCGTTTACGGCCAATAATCAACCGTTTACCGACCGTAGTATTAATGCTAACTTGTATAGATAAGTGATATGATAAAAATGGAAGCGCAAGAAGTCAGGGAAGCGGGCCCACCCGTCCTATTGCACGAGGTACACGCAAACGGCGCGACTGCGGTCTCGAGTGAAGCCAAAACCGCAGCGCTCCGAATGAAGAGAGGGGGATTCCCCGTCATGATGCAAATGATACAACGTTTCGGCGGTGCAATGTACACGCCTGCAATTCTTTTCGCATTTTCCGGAATCGTCGTCGGCCTGGGTACGTTGTTTACCACCGAGGCGATCTTTGGCGAGATGGCCACTGCGGGCCATCTTTGGTTTGATTGCTGGAATGTGCTGCTCCAGGGTGGTTGGACGCTCTTTAACCAGATGCCGTTGCTGTTTTGCGTAGCGTTGCCAATCTCGCTCGCGAACAAGCAGAACGCTCGCTGCTGCATGGAGGCTTTGGCCATCTACCTTACCTTCAACTACTTTGTAAGCACAATCTTGGGGCAGTGGGGCCCTGTCTTTGGGGTCGACTACTCTGTCGAGGCGGGCAGCGGTACTGGTCTTGCCACTATCGCAAGCATCAAAACGCTTGATATGGGCATCATGGGCGCGCTCATTATCTCTGGTATCGCCACGATGCTGCATAACAAGTTCTTCGACACCGAACTTCCTGAGTGGTTGGGCGTGTTCTCGGGTTCCGTGTTCATCTATATGATCGGTTTCTTCGTTATGGTTCCGGTCGCTCTTATCGCCTGCCTGGTGTGGCCGCATGTTCAGGCTGCTATCTCTGCCTTCCAGGGATTCATCCTTTCCGCCGGTACGTTTGGCGTGGGTGTCTTTGCTTTCTTCGAGCGCGTGCTGATCCCTACAGGCCTGCACCACTTTATCTATACGCCGTTCTATTACGACAACGCGGCGGTCAACGGCGGCATCTTTGCTGCTTGGGCCAACATCCTGCCCCAATTGGCTGCCGATCCGAGCATTGCTCTTAAGGATGCCGCACCCTGGGCTGCCTATACCTGCCCTGGTTGGACTAAGGTCTTCGGCTCGCTTGGCGTCGCCATTGCGTTTTATATGACCGCCAAACCCGAGCGCAAGCAGCGCGTCAAGGCTCTGCTGATCCCGGTCACCCTTACCGCTATGCTTTGCGGTATCACCGAGCCGCTTGACTTCACCTTCCTGTTCATTGCGCCCGGCCTGTTCGTCGTCCACTGCGTGCTCGGAGCGCTTGGCTGCATGGCTCAAAACCTCCTTGGCGTCGTGGGCATCTTCGACGGCGGCATCATCTCGATGCTCTCGTGGGACTGGCTGCCCCTTTGGGCCGCACACGGTCTGCAGTACGCCATCTCAATCCTTGTCGGTCTGTGCTTTACCGCCCTTTGGGTCGTGGTCTTCCGTTTCCTGATCGTCAAGTTCGACTTTAAGACCCCCGGCCGCGAGGATGACGACGTCGAGGTCGAGCTCAAGTCCAAGGCCGACTACAAGCAAAAGCAGAGCGGTGCTGCTGCTGGCAAATCGGTCGCCCAGAGTAAAGATGATGAGCGCTTGGTGCTTGCCGAGAACATCCTCGATCTGCTCGGTGGCACGGATAACATCATCGATGTAACTAACTGCGCTACCCGTCTGCGCGTTAACGTCAAGGACAAGGGCCTCGTTGCACCCGAGGCTTCCTTCAAGGCGATCGGTACGCATGGCTTGGTGGTCCAAGGTCAGTCAATCCAGGTCATCATCGGCCTTACCGTCCCGCAGGTTCGCGAGAAGTTCGAGAGTCTTCTGAAGTTCGAGAGTCTTCTGTAAACCATCGTCCATCGAAACAATCGGTCTTGCAGAGCCGGTATGCACCGCAAGGCCGATTCTAGAGATAAAAAACTCCACTTCTAGGTAACAATTCCAAACCGTACAGGCCGCGTGCGGGGATGGATTGAGCAAGCGGCCAGAATGAGGAGGACATCATGTCCAAGAAAAACTATGCCGTGACCATTGCCGGCGGTGGCTCTACCTTCACTCCGGGCATTGCCCTGATGCTGCTTGAGGAGCGCGACCGCTTCCCGGTCAACAAGGTGACCTTCTACGACAACAACGCCGAGCGCCAGGAGACCGTGGCCAAGGCCTGCGAGATCTACTTCCATGAGAACGCCCCCGAGGTTGAGTTCAACTACACCACCGACCCCGAGACCGCATTCACCGGGACTGACTTCGTCCTTGCTCACATCCGCGTGGGTCTGTACGCCATGCGCGAGCTCGACGAGAAGATCCCCCTCAAGTACGGCTGCGTTGGTCAGGAGACCTGCGGCGCCGGCGGCATCGCCTACGGTATGCGCTCCATCGGCGGTGTCATCGAGATCCTGGACTACATGGAGAAGTACAGCCCCAACGCCTGGATGCTCAACTACTCCAACCCCGCGGCCATCGTCGCCGAGGCCTGCCGCGTGCTGCGCCCCAACAGCCGCATCATCAACATCTGCGACATGCCGATCGACCTCATGGATAAGATGAGCCGTATGTGCGGCATCAAGGATCGTCGCGAGCTGCAGTATAGCTACTACGGCCTCAACCACTTTGGTTGGTGGAGCAAAATCTACGACAAGGATGGCAACGACCTCATGCCGCAGATTAAGGAGCACATGGCTAAGAACGGCTACCTGGACGGCATCGAGCACGAGGCCGGTAAGGAGCAGCATGTCGAGGAGAGCTGGATTCACACCTTCGGCAAGGCCAAGGATGTCTATGCTGTAGATCCCGAGACGATTCCCAATACCTACCTCAAGTATTACCTGTACCCGGACTATGTCGTCGAGACGTCTGACCCCAACTACACTCGCGCCAATGAGGTTATGGACGGCCGCGAGAAGAAGGTCTTTGGCGCTTGCCGCAACATCATCGCCAAGGGTACTGCCAAGGACGGCGGCTTTGAGCCCGACGTACACGCCAACTACATCGTCGACCTTGCCTGCGCACTGGCCGAGAACACGCTCGAGCGCTTCCTGCTGATCGTCCCCAACGATGGCGCTGTGCCCAACTTCGACCCGACGGCCATGGTCGAGGTGCCTTGCATCGTCGGTTCCAACGGCTTTGAGAAGATCTGCCAGGGCCCGATTCCGCAGTTCCAGAAGGGCCTGATGGAGCAGCAGGTTTCCGTCGAGAAGCTCGTTGTCCAGGCTTGGGTCGAGGGCAGCTACCAGAAGCTCTGGCAGGCACTCACGCTCTCCAAGACCATTCCTTCGGCGAGCGTTGCCAAGCAGATCCTGGACGAGCTCATCGAGGCCAACAAGGATTTCTGGCCCGAGCTTAAGTAAGGACTACTGTCTAGAACCCTCACGCATCTCTGCTTCATTTGCGCCGCCGCGGTGTCCGGATTCGCCCGGATGCTGCGGCGGCGCTATACTTATGCAGTTTGAAGTACCTGTACCAAAAGGAGCTGTCGTGTCCCTTTCCATCGGTATCGTGGGCCTGCCCAACGTGGGCAAGTCGACGCTGTTCACCGCGCTTACCAAAAAGACCGGCCTTGCCGCCAACTACCCGTTCGCCACGATCGACCCCAACGTGGGTATCGTCGATGTGCCCGATAGCCGCCTACAAAAGCTTGCCGACATCGTCAACCCAGGCCGCATTGTGCCGGCTACGGTCGAGTTTGTCGACATCGCGGGCCTGGTGAAGGGTGCCAACGAGGGCGAGGGCCTGGGCAACCAGTTTTTGGCAAACATTCGCGAGACCGATGCCATCTGCGAGGTCGTGCGCTACTTTAAGGACCCCAACGTCATGCGTGAGGTGGGCCGCACGGGCGAGTTCGTCGATCCCGCCGGCGATGCCGACACCATCATGACCGAGCTCATCCTGGCCGACATGGGCACGCTCGAGAAGCAGCTGCCCAAGCTCGAGAAGGAGGCCAAGCGCGACAAGGAGCTCATGCCCAAGTTCGAGGTGGCCAAGCGCCTGCTTGCCTGGCTCAACGAGGGCAAGCGCGCCGCATCCATGGAGATGACCGACGAGGAGCGTGCCGCCGCCAAGGGCCTGTTCCTGCTCACCATGAAGCCCATCCTGTATGTGGCCAACGTGGACGAGGATATGCTCAACGACGATCTGGCGCCCATCGACGGCGTCAAGCCGCTGCCTATCTGCGCCAAGATCGAGGCCGAGCTTTCCGAGCTCGATCCCGAGGACGCCGCCGACTACCTGGAAAGCTTGGGCCTGGAGCAGCCCGGTCTGGACGTGCTCGCGCAGGCAGCCTACAAGCTGCTCGGCCTGCAGTCGTTCTTTACGGCCGGCGAGATGGAGGTCAAGGCCTGGACGGTTCGTCAGGGCGCGACCGCCCCGCAGGCCGCCGGTGTCATTCACACCGACTTTGAGCGCGGCTTTATTAAGGCCGAGGTCATTGGCTACGACGACTACATCGAGCTCGGCGGCGAGCAGGGCGCTAAGGCTGCCGGCAAGCTGCGCATTGAGGGCAAGGACTATGTCATGGCCGATGGCGACGTCGTGCACTTCCGCTTTAACGTGTAAGGGCGACGCGCATGTTTAAATATGGCAAAAAAGCCGGCTACATGGGCATCGCGCTGCTGGTGCTCGCGGTGATTCCGCTGGTGGTTGCAGCGTTTGTTATCCCCAACATTGGTCCCGAGGTGGCAACAAAGTTTAACGCAGCAGGCGAGGTGACGCGTTGGGGCAAGAGCTACGAGCTGCTGGCGCTTCCGGTGCTCAATTTGCTGCTGAGCGTGGCAACGTACTTTACGGCGGGACGTCAGGCTAAAAACAATGATGACTCCGCCGCCATGGCGCGCATCGTGTGCGAGCGCTACCTGCGCAACGGTTGCATCACGGGTGTGTTCCTCAACGTGATCAACGTTTACTTTATGTACTCGGCGATTACCGGAACGGGCTTTGGCTTCGGCTTTTAGGTTGCACCTTTAGGCAACGAGCCTACAAGCAAATTCGATGGCTGCTGCGAGGCCGCCGCTCGATCGTGGTTTAAAGACCATGTCGGCGGCGGCCTCGTTTTCGTATCCGGCGCCGCGAAGGCAGAGCGCGACGCCGGCTTCTAAAAGGAGCGGCAGGCCGCGTTGGCTGGTTGCGATTACGGCAACCTGATTGAGCGAGTAGCTGTGCGCTTGGCATTGGATGGCAAGTTCACCTTTCGCCGGGCAAGGGACCAGAACGGCGACGACGCGACTTGATAGCAATGCAAATGCTGTGCGCTCATCGGGCGAAAGGCATTCTGCTTCAACGACGACGAGCTTGGGCGGCGCGCTGTTTGTGCGAAGCGTGGCTCGGTACATGCGGACCGAAGAACCCGACATAGAAAACTCCTGTGTATTCGGCAAAACGTAAACTATAGTTTACGTTTATGTTCGACTCCATTTCAAACTCGGCTGCATGGACGAACGTGCGAAACAGATTCTTGGCAGGCGGGTCGAAGAGACACGCAGGGACCTTGGTATCTCCAAGGTTGATTTTTGTGTGGCGACAGGAATCAGCCGACCCTACCTCGATCGAATCGAAGATGGGACGGCAAATTTCACACTCAAGGTTCTATTTAAGATCGCACCCGCACTCGGCATGACGGTGTCAGAGCTTCTCGAGGGTATCGAATAGGGGATACCCGTCGACAACTGAATTACGCCATCGGGATGCGGTCGTGGTTGACTTGGCTGTAGAACAGGCGCTGGATCTCGGCGGCATCACGTGACTGGCCGAGTGCCCACATGGTCTTGGCCACGAGCGTCTCGGTGGTCATGTCGTCGCCGCGCAAAATACCCGGATGATCGGCATAGGCGCGGCCGACCTCATAAACACCCAGGTCAAGGCCCTCCTCGGGGACCTGCGTGGTCATAACGACAGTACGACCCGAATCAACCCAGCGGAAAATCGCCTCCTGGAACGACTCGCCCGACTCACCAAACTCGGGGATACCGCCAATGCCAAAGGTCTCAAGGATTACAGCATCGTAGCTATCGGCTAGGGCGTCGAGGATGCCCGGGTTTACGCCGGGCGTAAGCTTGAGTACAAATACGCGCGGGTCGATGCTGTCGTAGAAATGCACCGGGTTTTCGTCCTGATGCGTGCCGTGAAGCCCGTTGCGCACGATACGGTCATTGCGGATGTAGGCAATGGGCGGATAGTTGACGCTAATGAACGCGTTAAAGCTCATGGTGCGCTGCTTGCGGGCTCGCGTGCCGGCAATGGCGACGCCGCCAAACACGATCGATACGTCGTGCGAGTGCTCGTCGAGCGCATAGAGCAGGCTCTGGTACAGGTTGAGTTTGGCATCAGTAAAAGGGTTGCCCATGGGCTTTTGCGAGCCGGTGAGTACGATGGGCTTGGGGCTGTCCTGAATCAGATAGGAAAGTGCTGCTGCGGTGTAGCTCATGGTGTCGGTGCCGTGCAGAATCACGAAGCCGTCGTGGTCGGCATAACCCTCGACGATGACATCGCGGATGCGCATCCAGTCGCTCGGGCGCATATTGGTGCTGTCGATGTTCATGGGCTGCACGACGTCGAGCTCGCAGAGGCCCGAGATCTCGGGGACGCTCTGGGCGAGCTCCTCACCGGTCAGGGCGGGGGAGAGGCCGTTGCCGTCCTCGGTCGATGCGATGGTGCCGCCCGTGGCGATGAGAAGGATGCGCTTCATGCTGTTATTCCTATCGTATTTGCCGCCGCAGAGGCGGAGTCGTTCGGCAGTATTGTGGCACAGAGCGTTCAATGTTCAAACGTATTACATCATCTGTAACGTCTGGTAACACTTCAATTGCCGTCAAATAGGGGCCCAGGTCGTGCGTTTGCCGTGCGCTGATGGCTGCGAGGGACGAGAAACCCCATATAACGTGTACACTATGGAAGTTATTTTCGTTCATTCACGCGGGTGGGCACCGGCTCCCCGCCAACAAGAGGGGGAAACCATGGATCAAAAGGCTTCCGCAAAGGTCCTCGTACTCGACTTTGGTGCGCAGTACGGTCAGCTCATTGCCCGTCGCGTCCGCGACCTCAACGTGTATTCCGAGATCGTCCCCTGCGACATCTCGGCCGACGAGATTCGCGAGATGAACGCCTCTGCGCTCATCCTTTCCGGCGGCCCGGCTTCCGTGTATGCCGAGGACGCTCCGTCCATCGACCCCGCCATCTTTGACCTGGGCCTTCCCGTCCTGGGCTTTTGCTACGGCCACCAGATCACGGCTGTGACGCTCGGCGGCAAGGTCGGCCACTCCGAGGTGGGCGAGTACGGCCGCGCCACCATCACGCGCACGGCTGGCGCAAAGCTCTTTAACTCCACGCCCATGGAGCAGACCGTGTGGATGAGCCACCGCGATGCCGTGTCCGAGGTGCCCGAGGGCTTTACCGTTACCGCCAGCACCGACGTGTGCCCGGTTGCTGCCATGGAGTGCCCCGAGCGCAAGATCTACACCACGCAGTTCCATCCCGAGGTCAAGCACTCCGAGTACGGTCAGCAGCTGCTGAGCAACTTCCTGTTTGAGATCTGCGGCCTGGAGCCCAACTGGAGCATGGACAACCTGGTCGAGACCATGACGGCCGAGTTCCGCGAGAAGGTCGGCAACGACCGTGTGATTCTGGCCCTGTCCGGCGGCGTCGACTCCTCCGTCGTGGCTGCGTTGGGCGCCCGCGCCGTAGGCAAGCAGATGACCTGCGTGTTCATCAACCACGGCCTGCTGCGCAAGGGCGAGCCAGAGCAGGTGGAGGAGGTCTTCACCAAGCAGTTTGACGTCGACTTTATCCACGTCCACGCCGAGGACCGCTATGCCGAGCTTCTGGCCGGCGTGACCGAGCCCGAGGAGAAGCGCCGCATTATCGGCACGCAGTTCTGGAAAGAGTTCTTCGCCGTGGCGCAGCAGCTCGAGACCGATGGCAAGCCGGTCAAGTACCTGGCTCAGGGCACCATCTACCCCGACATCATCGAGTCCGGCGCTCGAAAGACGGGTGGCAAGACGGCCACCATCAAGAGCCATCACAACCTGATTCCGTTCCCCGAGGGCGTGCACTTCGACCTCATTGAGCCGCTCGACCACTTCTTTAAGGACGAGGTCCGCGCGCTTGGTCTGGCGCTCGGCCTGCCGGGGCATATCGTGTTCCGTCAGCCTTTCCCGGGCCCGGGTCTGGCCATCCGTATCATCGGCGCGGTCGACAAGGAGAAGCTCGAGATCCTCAAGAACGCCGACGCCATCGTGCGCGAGGAGCTGGACGCCTACAACCAGCGTCTGTTTGAGCAGACCGGCGAGCGCAACTCCGAGCACAGCTGCTGGCAGTACTTTGCGGTTCTGCCCGACATTAAGTCCGTCGGCGTTATGGGCGACGAACGCACCTACCAGCGCCCGATCATCCTGCGCGCCGTCGAGTCCAGCGATGCCATGACCGCCGACTGGGCCAAGCTGCCCTACGATGTCCTGGCCCGCATCTCCGGCCGTATCGTTGCCGAGGTTCCCGGCGCCAACCGCGTGTGCTACGACATCACGTCCAAGCCGCCCGCGACCATCGAGTGGGAGTAGGCTGATATCTAGCGTTTCCGAGCCCCTGACCTGCACAAACAGGTCGGGGGCTTTTCGTTTGGCAACCGCTGGACAACCTTTATGGTTTCGTGCCCCGTGAACAGGGGACGTAGCACTGTTCACGTCTGGGCCCATGTCGGCACTGATCAATGCCCGCGCTGCTTCTGCTTGCGCCTCAGCTTCCGCTGCTCGAAGCACGTCGTCGGGAGTTCCGCGTCGGCGCCCCGCCTTCCCGCCGAAGGAGGGGGTGGCGGCTCCCTGCAGAGCCGCGGAACCTCCTATATCCGCTTGCTGCGGGCTTGCTTGAGCCAGTTCCTCTTGAAAGAGCCTATACCTCCGAAGAACTTGTTGTACGTCTCACCGTTCTCCTTGGCCCCGTACTTGACCAAGGCAAGTTCGATAGTGCAGAGGTAATCCGCCACCTGCTCAAGGCGGTAGTCGGTCATCGAGGTCTTGCGGCGTCGGACGACCCCTTTTGAGAGGACCTTGCCCACCGAGCGGTCGAGCGCCTGCTTGACAATGTCCTGACCGTTGTCGTAATAGACCTTCACATCGTCGAAGGACTGGAAGAAGCCCAGGTGTTCAATCATGGCGGAAGAGATGTCGCGCCCCATGCGCTTCATTAGCCTTGCCGGGTCTTCGAACTGGCTGCGACGGTAGACAAACGTGATATAGGAAATGGGAAGTTTGCGGACGAACGAGGAGAAGTAGGCGAGCATCACCTTGCGCTGCTCGATGTTAAGAAACTCATAATCCTTGTGCCCGTTCATGAGAGGCTCGGAGTGAAACGGAATGTTAGGGAGATCGGCCCTGGCAAGCTTGGCCTCATAGCCCGTGACCGCCTCGGCGATGCTGTCTGCCTGGTCGTGAAAGACGAGTGTGAGCAGGTAGTAGCGAGCTTTGCCGCCGCGGTCGCCGCTCTCGTCGACGAAGATGCTGAGCTCCTTGGCCAATGGGGACTCCTAATGGAATGGATAAAAAAATAGCCGGGGGACTCCCCCGGCACTTGGAGGTAGCTTAATGAGCCACCAACAACCTTATAGCATGTGCTGGCGGTGAGTGCAAGGGGGGCGAGCCGTTACATTGCGTCGCGGCTTATGCGCAGCATCGCGCACGCATCGTCGGCGCCGAATATCGCGTTGGTCGATGCGATGAGCCTCACCTGGCTCCTGCTAATGCTCTTGGTCACGGTCGTCCTCGAGCTCCTTTCGTTTCGAGGCTCCCTCGCGTGCCCGGCCGCGAGCGGCTCCCGGGCGGTCGCCGCCGTCATTTCCTGCCGCCCCTCGACTCGATGTAGGCGTCCACGGACGCCCTCGAAACTAGGAGCTTCCTTCCGAGCCTGTACGAGTCGATCTCTCCCGACCAGATGAGGTCGTACGCCTTGTTTCGGCTCGCCCTCATGTACTCCTGCATCTCGATCACCGTCATCCATTTGTCCCGATCTTGGCTTCCCTCGGGCGCGGCGCATTCGGCTGTGCGTGCCATGGTTCCTCCAATCTTCCCGTGCGGCACCGCGCGAGGACACCGCACGACACCGTGTGCCTTTTCGTCTGCGCGATGATTGAACCGCCTGATGGCGATTAGCGCGCACGGCGGGAGTGGAGACGGGTCGAGGTGGGTCGAGGTGGCTGGGCCTTCACGAAACGGTCATGAGTCGCGTGCCTTAGCTGCGAGCTAAGTCCCTGAAAAGTAAAAGGCGCCCATGCGGGCGCCTGCCTAGGAGCGATGTTCGTTCGGTTGTGGTTGGAATGCTTCTCTTCCGCGGTGTTGTCGTCCGGGGTCCGGCATCTGTCGTTCGCCTCTTTTGTCGTGTTTGGTGTTGCGTGTTCTGCGAGCGACCTTGCACAGGTTTTCAGCCCGTTGCCTCAGGTGCACCCGGGTAAATGGTACCCACCCGCTGGGACATGGTTCGCCATAGCTAGCGTTTTGACAATGGGAGGCAGGCGAGCGGCGTAGACATTGGCGCCGAATCAGAAGCAAACGATGCCGCCTATCTCAACCCTGTGTCTTTCGATGGTTTTTGCCGCCAGCAGTTATCACCCGGTAGAAAGTAAAGCCGTCTTCGTTTTGATAGGCCTGGAGTGTTGAATCGGTGCCACGAAGGGCATCTTCCAGTGCGGCGATTATCTCGCTTCCTTTCCCAGGTGAGGGTTCATTTGCCAATTCGGCCAAATAAAGACTTGCGAGGTTTGCATAGTCCTGTGGCGTCATGATGCTTGAATTGGATTCAGGGGTCGCTCTTTTTGTGGGGGAAGCCTCGTAAAGCGCGGCCGCTTTTGCATAATTCTTCGGTATCCATCTGCCGAATAGATACTCCCTTGCAAGGCGCAGTTTCATCGAGGGAGATTCCATTTCGGAAAGAATAGCATTGCCCCTATCGGCTGAGGCGTTCGAAATCAAGCCACGCAAATGTAATCCGGCATACTGGATTCGTTGATACCACATAAGGCCATCTACGCCCCGTTTTTCAAAATAGTAGGCTGCCTTTTCGTAGTCGACGGGAGTGATTTCATCACCTGAATAATACGCATCCGCGAGGTTCGATGCTGCGAGTGTAAATCCTTCGGCCGCTAATGCCTCATTGAAGCTGTGCCAAAGGTGGAAGGACGCGCGAGAGTCGTTAGGGAGTTTGCAGATCCATTTCGGAAATGCGGCGCCGTAGGCATTCAGGGGATCGCGAGATGTCGCTATGTCATGCGCCTCGGTTTCCGCTTGTCGTTTTAGCTCCGCTATTTGTCCATAGCGCGCATCGTATTCCTCCCTGTTCCTTTCTCGCGTCTCTCGGATCATCTTGATGGACTCTTCGAAATACTCCTTGTAATGGCTTTCCTTCAGCGAGCTATTTGCGCTCTTCACAAAAAGCTCCATGCGGTCAAGGGCCTCGCATGACCACGGTTTGACGTACTCCATGGGTTCGTTTGTCGATTCGTGCGAATCGTAGTTTTTGTCATCAACGATTTTTACGAAGAGCTCGTATTGCTCTTTAGAGAGCCATATGCCCAAGGGGTGAATGTGCAGGACGATCGTTCGCAGCGCGGTTAGGTCCCAGCTGCCCATGTCCATTTTCTCGAGACCAACGCGGTCAAGTGGCGCGGTTACCGCGTCATAGCTAGGCTTAAAGCGAGGGTTCTCGTCGCCCCTGCGGCGCGCCTCGTCGCAAATGGACTCAACCTGCCTTGTCCAGCTTTCACTATCCGGGCACCTTTCTTTGACCCATAGCTTTAAATACTCTTGGATTATTCTCGTCGCGGTCTTTTTTACGTTGTAGATAATCTGGCTACTGTCGTTCATCTCTGCTCCGTCCCGCAGGTCAAAGCCTTTAAAAGGGGTGGCTTTGCTCTCCGAATCGAGTCGATTGGGGTTGTTTTCTCGTTGGCGGCTTTTCAGGCCAATTGCAAAATAGCAGCTTCCAGTGCGGCTTTATAGCCCTCTGCGGCCGCTTCGTAATCTCGCATATAGGATCCGAAGTCGGAGGCGGCGGCATTCGGGAAGCTCCCGACCCATCGTTTTCCCTTCGGCTTCGCCAGCTTCACCGCGCCGCCCATTCCGAATAGCCACCTGAAAAAAGTGGGTGACAGCATCACGTTGACGCAGGCGTAGCCGACGACGTTGTCTCCGCCGCTCTCGTCGATATGGCAGAACTTGAGGTCGTGGCCGAACCTTTCGTAAACGTACTTGGCATGACTGCCGGAGACTTTGAGGAACAGCGTCCTGGCGGTGTCCGAGCCGAACATGTCGATCCGCTGGCGCGTGTCCGCGACAACCCGCGTCCTCAGCGCCTCGACCTTTTCATAGTCCGACAGCGGCTTTCCGGTGACAACTGGGTCTACGATATCGTCTAGTCGGTGGAAGTAGGGGCTTGAGGAACCGCTTTCGTCGACATGCATGATCTCGAGGTAGTATCTGCCGAAGCTGAACACGATCGCCACCGGGTCCTCCTCGTACGGCCCGATTTTTACGATTGATCCATTCATCAGGTGAACCTGCTTCTTGAAGGCCATCCTTTCGTTCGTCCGAATCGCTCGAGATGCGGCATGGAGGACGCTGAAAATCGCGTCAGTGTCCTTGCCGGCCTTGCGGTCGACGAACACGGTCTCCACGCTTTCGTCGACGTCGTAGTCGGAAGAGAATGCAAGCACCTTCGAGGAGATTTCGTCTTTCTGCCCCTCGCCGATGAAGGAGCTCGTCCCCAGCACGTCCGAGATGAGAATCGCCTCCTCGGACGACAAGGGCTTGTTCACGGCCCTGAACCCGACGTTCTCGCCGTGGCCTGGTATCGCTACGCGGATCCCCATTGGCATGCTTTCGCTTATCTGGTGCAGGTCCTTGAGGATGGCGTTCTCCGACGTCGGCTTTTCGGAGCAGATGCCTATGACGCGTGCGATTTCCGATGCGGATATGCCCGTTCTCTCGTCAGTGAATCGGACGAGAAGGTCGAGGGCGGACAGGGTCCTGCTTCTCGATGTGCCGCTCGCTGCGAATCCGGATTCCTTTAACTCGGAGATCTCCTCCTCGGTGAATGTCCTAGACATGGCAGGCCCTCCATAAACAGCATTATTACCTATGAAATTGTAGGTAATCAAAGCCTGTCAGAGGAGACGAAATTCCGATGGCGGTTGAAAATAAGGGCCGAAGCAATGGAAAAGAGCGAAGGAGACAACCATGAACAATGCTAGACAGGCGGTAGGCATCCCGACGATTTCGCCAATCGAAGCCGTAGCGGAGATGGCGTGCGATGACGGAAAGAAGGCACTCGGCTTTTCGTCGGAACAGCTGATTGCCGCTTGCGGCCTGGTTTTGATGGGCGTCGTGATTTTAGCCGTGTCGAACTACAGCCTCGCCATCGCCAAGGGGGATTTCAGGCTAGACCTGCGCCCTGCGTACTAGGCGATACACCCACGCGAAAACAATAACCGCTGTTGTGGGGTGCAACGCCGGCGACGCGCGCCAAAGAATCAACGCTCGATTTAAATGATAGGAGACCATATGGAACGCAGCGATTTTCCCGAAGTTGGCACCAGGTTGACGTACGGGGAGGCGATCCCCGCATACAACCGCTTCGAGCGATCGATGCTTGAGAGGGTGTACGGGGATCGCCTCCCCGTACGTCAACTTTACCTCAATGGTCGACCTTACGGCCTTTACCCGTGAGGATCAAAATGAAGCCATTGAGTCGGTGCTCAACACTTACGCCGTTCGATATGGCGATGACTATGCGGCCTCGGGCTGGGGTGCCTCGCCTCCTGCATAGCGATCTTCCTCGCGGCGCTCACCGTGGCGTGGGCGGCAGCGGGACGCGCCATGCGACCGGTGGCGGAGGCCGCGGCGCGGGAGCGCGCGTTTGTTTGCACCGCCTCGCACGGCCTCGTCACCCCGCTCATGGCGGTGACCGCGAACTGCGACGTGTTTGAGGCGGAGACATCCGATCAGGCCGGCCTTGCGTCCTGGGTCGCCACCATCCGTGCAGCGGCGGACGAGATAGCGACTCGCATCGCTGACATGCTCATGCACATGGGCGGCGACTAGCCAGGGCGATTCCCGCAACGGGCATTATTATCCGGGAAGCGTTTGATTGCGAGACACGCCGGTGTGAGGGCCTGAGTCGTCAGGCCCTCACAGGGGGACCGCGATGGTGGCCACCGCGCCGCCCGAGGGGCTGTTGGCGAGCG